>NZ_LZRN01000010.1 GCF_001678675.1 Gelidibacter algens | reverse complement strand
TATAATTTTAATTTTTTAAAATTTAAAATTTAGTGAAGCACTAATTGTAGTGCCATTAAAACCAAATTGGTTCACTTCCCAAGGGTATCTAAAACGTCCCCCTAAGTCAGTTACCACATCACCTCCTGTTTCAATTTCATCAGGATATACATCTAATAAATTATTTACAGAAACTGAAGCTGATATAGCGTTGCTAAATTCATACCCTAATAATAAGTCAGTAATTATTTTCCCTGTGAAGGTTTGGTCTTTATCCGTGTCTGTTGCATGTTGCCAGGTTACTTCTCCAAAATAAGTGTTATTTAATGCAAAGTTCCATTTGCTCAATTTGTAGTCAAACCCTAAAAGCACTTTCGATTGCGGGCGCGCAGAAATAATTCTTGATTGTTCTTTTCGATTAAATATTTCGTAATTATTAGCCTCTAGCAAAGCTGGTGTATCAATTTTTCCATCAATTTTAGTTTCATTGAAGTTTGCAGCTAAAGTCGCACCTAATTTTCCATTACCCAATTGAATGTTATTATAATTGGCAACCAAGTCAACTCCACTTGTATTTGTGCTTACCGCATTCACAAAGAATTTCAAACTAGTAATAGAGTTATCTATTAATATTTGCTCCACTGGGTTAGTTGTAGCTGTATTATCATCAAAACCAATTTCATTTGTAAATAATACTCTATTATCTACTTTGACATTATAAAAATCAACCGATAAGGAAAGATTAGACACTGGTTTAAAAGTTATACCAGCAGAAATATTTTTAGCTGTTTCAGCTGTCAATTGAGGGACGCCTAAACCTTCTCTAATAATTGGATCAACATTGTTAAAGGTTCCTTGATTTGAAATAGCACCTCCAGATACTAAAGTTTGCACGTTACTGAGATATATTTGATGTAACGATGGTGCTCTAAATCCTGTACTGTAAGAAGCTCTTATAGCACCTTTATTTCCTAACAAATATCGTGAAGCTACCTTCCAAGATGTATTATCACCAAAATCACTAAAATCTTCATATCGTACTGCTCCACCAATTAATAAATCTTTAGTAGGCTCCCAATCCAATGAGGCATAAACCCCAAAATTGTCCCGATCAGCTGTTAATGCGTTAGAAGGTTGCAATCCAGGAAAGGATTGTGCTCCTCCAGCTCCTGTAGGATTAAAATATGATGCGGGGTCTCCTGCTGTCGACGTAAAGCGTTCTCCTCTAACCTCAGCACCAAAAGCAACATCTATTTGCCCTAAATTTCTAGAAAAATCTAAATTAGCTAACGTATTACTAAATGAATACGCTCCTACATCAAAAGAGGTTGGGCTATTAGCTCCCAAATCTCTATTTAACGTATTATTTACTTCATAATCAACAGCATTTCTACCATAAGTTCCGCTTAAGTCGGCTTTAAACCCAAATAAATCCCATTTAAATCCGACCGTAAAATTATTGTCTCTAATATCGGTCTCAAAAGTAGGCTGGAATCCTTGATAAGTAGTACCAGATTCATGTAACAAATTAAATGGATCAGAAACCCAATACGGTGCGCGATAGAGAGCAAAACTTGTTCCTGTTCTATATGTTAACCCTCCAAAGGAATAAAATTCAGCTCCTGTATTATTTAGTGGAATACCTGCATTAAAAAAAACATCCATTATCTTAAGTTCTGGTTGGCCTATCGTCATTCCTAAATCAGGATTTTCAGCTAACCATGTACCCCAAGTAGGATCATTTGCAGCAATACCAAATAAACCGTCTTCACCTGGCGTTCCAGCTCTATTGGTTTTTTCTTGCTCATAATATCCTAAAGTGAAGTTTAAATAACTACCATCAGGGCCCAAATTTATGGAGGTATTCAAATCAGCTCCAAAATTAAATCCATCCCCTTCGGTGGTAATACCTGACCTCACACCAACTGTTGTGTATTCAACATTCTTCTTTAGTACCATATTTATAACACCCGCAATAGCATCAGATCCGTATTGAGCCGAAGCTCCATCACGCAAAACTTCTATTCTTTCAATAGCTGCTGCTGGTATACTTTTTAAATCTACACCTACCTCACCTTTTCCAGGTGTATCGTTTATATATACCAAAGCACTTTGGTTTTTTCGCTTTCCATTAACTAAAACCAAGGTTCTACTTGGTCCTAAACCTCTTAAATCCGCAGGATCAAAATGAGCAGTTCCATCAGAAATTGCTTGATTTGTGGAGTTAAACGAAGGTACTTTATAGGTCAACATTTTGTCCACTGTTGGTTGCCCAGTATTTCTTAATTCAGCAAGACCAATGTTGTCTACAGGTACTGGCGAATCTAAAATCGTCCGTGGCTTTGATCTATTACCGACCAAAATAACCTCGTCTAAACCAACACCTGACTGCATAGTGACAGAAATAGTAGAACTATTAACTGTTATCTTTTGAGTTTCATAACCCACATAAGAGAAGACTAAAACGTCTCCGATATTAGATTTAATAGAAAATTTACCCTCAAAATCTGTAATTGTTCCTGTAGAAGTTCCTTCAATGATTACCGAAACTCCAGGTAATGGCTGTGAGGTATCATCCGTCACAGTTCCGGAAACTTCTTGCGATACAGCAAAATTTGACCCACCGATAAGTAGTATCAAAAACATTAAATAGTTTTTTAACATAGTTTATTTTTTTGTTGATTAATAAAGTAAAAATTAATGAAAAATTGTCTTAAAAAACTAATTATAAAACAAAAAAGTGAATATAAATTATCTGAGTTCTATAGTTACGTGCTGTTTAATCAGTTGTTGATACATTGGTTTTTTGTCGACCATTCTTTCAATGGTTTAATGAAAAATGGTCTCTTTGAACTGTGACCTGTTTATCCTAAAACAGAACTCATCGAAATATCTTTGGACATGCCATTTGCTTACGTGGGTGGGAATTGCCCTCAACCAAGATTTCAACTGCATTATAATAATGTGCATTTCCTTGAAATTCTTGCCGTTTGCGCTTTATCTCTGCTCAATATCATATATCTTTTTCAAGGACGCGTATCCTCGCCATTTATCCGTCACCACTTTGGCGCTCGTGCTTATATGCTCTTCGAATATGGGTGTCAGGGACTTCGCGGAATAGTCCCCTATCGATTATACATAGACCCTTTTCACTTGGCGCTTTCTGTTGAGTTCCACCGCTATCACCGCCTTTTTCTTTTTGGAGTCGTAGCTTCGGCCCTGTTTGCCCTCTTCTTTCCCACCTACCGTGAACTCATCCACATGGACAATTTCCGACAGTGGGTACTGCCGGCTGCTCTCCATCGCCGTCCTCACTTTCTGCATAAAATACCAGGCGGTTCCCTGTCGGACATCGAAGCGCTTTCCCATCTGGACACTCGATACGCTCTTGCTGCTGGTGGCCATCTCGAAGACAATGCAAAATGCCTTGTAAACTTAATTTTAATTTATCTTCAGGATGGAGTTTGTCGGCAAAAAATTGTTGTCCCAACTCTTCATAATCTGATGGTATATATCCCAATAAGGTTCCGAAGTTTGAAGAGAAAAAAGCGACTTGTCGTTGGCATATATCGAAAACATTTATTCCTGAATTAGAAACAGAGGATAATGCTTGTAATGCAACTTTATGCTTATCTAGTATAGAATAATCCAAATCCTTTTCATCAAAATTATATTGCGATAAAAATTTGAAAAAGATTTGATTGATACTATCTTGCTCTGTCATTGGACTGTATGTTATTCCTTAAGATATTTTCTTTTTTTTTCAAAATAACGTAAGTTCAAATTTACTAATTCCCCAATCAAATTGCAGGGAAAATAGTTAAATTGTCAGTAACAATATATCCCTATATCTAGTACTGTAGGAGCTGCGAGAACGGTTGGAACTTAAACCGGGCCAATATCATCCATCTATGCAGGTGAATGCTGTGGAGCTATTTATGGCATTTATAGCCCTTCTAGTCAGTTATCAAACAGTCTTATTTAGGCTCTGGAATAGCTAATTAAGGCTTGGTATTTTATGTATGGAAACCGTTAATTATGAGCGGTTTTTTATGCTTTAATTCTATATATTTGTTGGCAGTAATTACAATTGAAAGCAGATTTGAAAATCGAGATAACACATTTTGAAGAAAATGATAGAGAACAGCTTAAACTAATGTATTTAGAAGTTCGACAAACTAATTTTACTTGGCTATCAAAAGAATCCTTTAATTTATCATCTTTCGACAAAGACACAGATGGAGAATTCATTTTGGTAGCAAAAGTGAAAAATGAAATTGTAGGTTTTGTTTCAGTTTGGCTCAATGACAACTTCCTTCATAATTTGTATATATCAAATGATTTTCAGCGTAAAGGAATTGGAAGAATTTTACTGAATAGCGCGATTGAATTGGTAAACTCTGACCTTACGTTAAAATGTTTGAAAAAAAATGTATTAGGAGTAAGATTTTATTTAAAACAGGAATGGGAACCAGTTTCCGAGGGAGTATCAAATGAAGGAGAGTATATAGTGTTTAAGTATAGGAAGTAGAATGCAAGAAAACTACTGCCAACACTGTATATCAAATAGGGCGTTCGGTGGTTAACGAAAGTTCAGTGCTATTTACAAACACCGCCAAATTGTTGATTTGGCTTTTAAGTATGAATAAATTAAAAACAAAATACAACAATATGACTCAGTGCAAACTAGAAAGTTTATCACTTTCTACTGCCCTAAATGCTATATACTTAACGTTAGCAACAATTTGAATGCACCGAAGGTATAACCAAATCAATTTCAGAGTACATTAAATTAAATTGGGAAGAAGAAAATTTAATCAAAACATTTTGGATTGAGAAAACGCTTGAAAAAGGAGATTACTTGTTGAGAAACGGAGAAATTTGCCGAACCGACAATTTTGTGGTCAACTGAACATTAAAGGCTTTTTACATAAATTCTGAAACAGGAAAAGAAGAAATCGTATATTTTGCAATTGAAAATTGGTGGGCAACTGATATTGAGAGTTTTCAAAAACAAAAGCCTTCGATTTACAACATTCAAGCCATTGAAAGGACTACATTACTACAAATCCACTACAACTCTTTTCAAGAGATGTTAGGACAAGTACCCAAACTCGAACGCTTTTTTAGAATCATCCTGGAAAATTATCTGGGAAGTCTTCAAAGGAGAATAATCTTAAATAATGTTCTTGACGCCGAACAGCGCTATTTGGATTTTTTGAAACACTATCCTCAAATTGCCGACAAAGTACCAAACTATCTAATTGCTTCTTATTTAGGGATTACTGCCGAATTTTTGAGCAGAATCCGCAAAAAAATAGAGGCATCTTAAACTACATCAATTTTTTTTATTTTTTCTTTACAGAACTTTGCTTCATAATTTAAAATACAAAAAAATGAGCAAAGTATTAATCATAAACGCAAGTATAAGAAATGAGAAATCCCACAGCCGAAAACTAACGCAGCTTTTTGAAGAAAACTGGAAAAATAAAAATCCGAACTACATTTTTACTCATAGAGAAGTTGGATTGGAGGAAATCCCGCCCATAAATGAAAAATGGATTGCAAGTGCATTTATTAAACCAAAGGAAAGAACTTTAAAAAACCAGTCTGGAGTTAAATTCAGCGACAAATTAATCAAAGAATTTAAGGAGCATAACATTTACGTTATTGGAACACCAATGTACAATTGGTCTATTCCTAGTGGATTAAAATCATATATCGACCAGCTTATGAGAATTAACGAAACTTGGAAGTTTCGCTCTGGTGTACCTGACGGGGATTATGTCGGACTTCTTAAAGAAAAAAAAATGTTTATCCTCTCAAGTCGAGGAGATACAGGATATGGAGAAAATGAAAAAAATGAGCATATGAATTTCCAAACAACTTACTTGAAATTCGTATTCGGAATAATGGGAATTGAGGATATTTCAACAATTTCTTTGGATAATGAAGAATTTGGCGGAGAAATATTTGAAAACTCAAAAATAAAAATACTACCAAGAAATAGAACTGATTTAAAACTGTTGCCAACAATTTATATAAGCAATAGCGATTTGATTATTGTTATGAATAGTCCAAAATTTAGTGAGTTTTTAATAGAGGTTCTCACTTTGTCAAATGGAATATTGTCGCTCCAGCCTGAATATTTAGATAAAAAAACGTGAATTGCAACAATGTCTAATTTTGTTATGTCTGTTGAAATAAGAAATTCACCAAATGTCTGTTCAATGATTTCCATTTTAGTCTTCTGTTTTGTATTTATTCACTAAATCAACGATATTGCTACATTACCTTTCTTATGTCCTTTTTCAACATATCTGTGCGCTTCAACCATTTGTTCAAAAGGATAGCTTCTATCAACGACAGCTTTATAATATCCTTTTTCAATGAGTTCTTTGAGGAAAACTATATCCTCTGCCTTTTCACTAATCAAACCCGATATTACTTTTCTGTTGCTTGCTATTTTAGACCATAACCCTTTCAACATTCCAAATAGTCCAGTAGCTCCTAAAATCAGTATTCCTTCTCTTTTTAGAGATTTGATGCTATTTGCAAATGATAACTTGTTTACTGTTTCGAAAATTACATCATAAGTTTCTCCATTCGAGGTGAAATCTTCCTTTTTATAATCAATCACTTTGTCTGCTCCAAGAGATTTTATAAGCTCTATATTAGAAGTGCTGCAAACTGCTGTTACATCTGCTCCAAAATGTTTTGCTAGTTGAACGGCTGCTGAACCAACTGCACCTGACGCTCCGTAAATAAGCACCTTTTGTTCGGGCTTTATATTTGCTTTTTTAAGAAAATGCAACGCAGTAGTTCCTCCGAATGGAATTGTTGCCGCTTGTTCGTGACTTATATTTTTTGGCTTAAGTGATAAGGCCCCATCCTCCGGAAGGCACTTGTATGCTGCATAAGCGCCAAAACTCATCCCCGTTGAACCAAATACCTGGTCTGCTACTTTATAACTGGATACATTCTTTCCTATCGCTTCAATTTCACCAGAAAAAACGCCACCTAAAATAGCGTATCTTGGTTTTGTAAAACCAAAGAATAATCTTACTGCCCATGGATCCGCTCTGCGCAAACGGCAATCACCTGAATTTACTGCGGTAGCAAAAACTTTTATTAGAACCTCATTGTCTTTAGGGACTGGCTTTTCTACTTCCTGAAGTTGGAGCACTTCGGGTGGTCCGTATTGCATGCACACAATTGCCTTCATCACTTTTATATTATTAGTTTAGATAAATGAGTTATTCAAATTTGTTTATTGCCTGTTACAATATCCGGCTAGCGCAAACTCATCAACACTCATCGCTATAAATTTTACGGCTGGAAACATGGCGGTCAATACTTCTACCACATTCTTGGATAATTTTGCTTTTTGTTCTGCTGTCCTTCCTTCTAGGATATAACCAAAAACGTGAATAAAATCTGTTTTTTTTCCTCCTACTTCAAACTCCTTGTATGCGTTTACTCTTACTTTAATATCCTCCTTCGCGAAAAGCGTCGTAGTTGTTGCCATAATTTATGTATTGATTTACAATGCAAAGTTGGCAACTATTTAAAATGTATTTGTTGTACTTTTTTTGGAAAAATGTATAAGATTAAAGCCGTTTTATCCTCAAATATAGCTACTTGTACAAGCAGTAGAAAATTTTACACGCGTAAATTTAGATTTACGATATACCTTAAATTCGTGAAATAGTCGATCCTGTAGCACTCAAACCGCTATTGCTTATATAAATTGTTGGCAACAGTTTTAAATCAGTTCTATTTCTTGGTAGATTTTTATTTTTGAGTTTTCAAATATTTCTCCGCCAAATTCACTGGTCATATGTTTGCTAACGTTGATGTGTATGAGCCGTTGCGTGTCTCACACACGAACCATTAAAAGTACAAAACTCCGCTGGAAAATTCCCAAGAATTTTCCATTGAAGCATAGACCCAATAATGGATTAAGATATGGTTTTTAGTTTAATACTTTATAATTTGGAAGCTGATGGTTTATTACATGTCCTTAGAATAATAAAAACTACCAAAAAACTACCGTAAACATCATTTTTATAGTGTTTTCGGGATTTACAAATGAACTCTATCTTTGTTTGATTGTATTATATTTTTTTACATGATGAAGGAATTCTGAAAGATTTTTTCTGATTGTCAAACCGATGTTCTTGCATTTACTTTCAACGGTTATTTTTGAAACAAATTTATTTTCGCAATGAACTTGTCTCTCGATTTTTAGACGTCCATTAGGAAAATGGATCGTCAGGAAGATTCCGTTATCTTGTTGAAAAAAGTAAAATTCTGTCCGTAACCAGTTTATGAATTGATAGTAACTTTTTGAACAGGAAAAGCTTATCTCCAACAACCAATGGTGATGTTCTCTCTCATTTATATCTATTTCATTACTCATATTCAATCTCTTCTTTTACTGATAAAACCTATCACTATTGCCCGCAATCATAGAGACTACAACATTGCCAGGCGGAACTTTCAAACAATATTGATGCGCAAACTATCACTCCTATTAATTTTCGAAAACAATGAATTGATTATTTTTTTTCCGAAATGTTTATAATCTTGGGCTCGCAATGTTAAGTCTTCAACCGTTTTTACAATGGTGGGAAAGAAATGATCCTTGGTGCTCTGCTTGAGAGCCTCCAATGCAATTGAGGTTCCAATGATAATGACTCCTTTAATACCCCCATTCCTTAAACTTTTCAAGCATTCATATTCGCCATTTTCAAAATTCAAATACTGCTGCACCACAACACGGTATCCATGCTCAAAAGCTTCCATTTGGATCCTGTTCAGCATGCTTCCGTAGATCATCGAATCAATTTGTGGTACAATGACTGCAATGGTATTGCTTTTTTGAGATCGTAGGGCAATGGCCGAATTGTTAGGAACAAAGTCGTAACTCTCTGCCAATTCCTTTATAATCTGTCTCGTTTTGATACTAATATCTTTTTTGTCACGCAATGCCTTAGATACAGTAGACACGGAATAGCCGCTCATTTGCGACAAGGTTTTCATCGTTACTTCCATCATAATTCCTTTCTTTAAATTAAAAATGCCATCTCACAAAAGCCTCCATTGCGGCATAATGTGATAGGCCCAATTGGTCATAGAGTTCTGCAGTTTCTTTATTCCTGTCCTCTGCACGTTGCCAAAACTCTCTCGAGTCTGAGCCTTGAAAGACCACGCCGTCTTTTTGGGATTGGTGCTTAAATATACCATGACGTTTTTCCAATACCTGATCTGGGCTCATTGGCACTGCCATTTCTATTTCGTCAACACCCCACTCTTGCCAAGCGCCTCTGTAAAGCCAAATCCAGCAGTCTTGCATAAATGGTTTTAATTTTAATCTTCTGACGCCTTCAAAAACAGCATCCAAACATACTTTGTGTGTGCCGTGAGGATCAGCCAAATCTCCTGCAGCATAAATTTGATGAGGCTTGATGCTTTCAATTAAATCTAATGTTAATTGGATATCTTCTTCCCCTAATGGATTTTTATCAATAGTTCCGGTTTCATAAAACGGGAGTTCCATAAAGTGGATCTGTTTATCTGGCAAGCCCACGAAATGACTGGTCGCCCTTGCTTCCCCTTTCCTTATCAGTCCTTTAATATAACGCGCTTCAGGAATATCAGTCTCACTTGGTTTTTTATCACTGAGAGACTTCACTACTTTCTTGTGGATCTTTTCGGTAGCCTCATTCTGTATGCCAAATTTATCATTGTAGTCACAAACAAAGCTTGCAAATCGTAAGGCTTCTTCATCTGCTACGGCAATGTTTCCTGAGGTTTGGTAAGCCACATGTACTTCATGGCCCTGCTCGTGAAGTCTTCTAAAAGTGCCACCCATACTGATTATATCATCATCTGGATGCGGACTAAAGATCAAGACACGTTTTTTGGCAGGCTCAGCACGTTCTGGCCTTTTGGTATCTTCAGCATTTGGCTTTCCTCCTGGCCATCCGGTAATGGTATGCTGTAAATCGTTAAAAATTTTAATATTGATATCGTAAGCATGTCCAAAATCGGCCAATAAATCACTCATTCCATTCTCAATATAATCTGCATCGGTAAGCATCAAAATTGGTTTTTTGAGATGCAGGGCCAAACCTGTGACCGCTTTTCTGATGAGCTTATCTGTCCATGTTACCTTTTCAACCAACCATGGCGTGTTAATCCGAGACAGCTTAGACGCCGCTTCTCTATCCAGTACAAAGGTGGCGTTATTATGTTCTTGTAAGAATGATGCCGGCACCTGATTGGTAACCTGCCCTTCTACTGACAAATGAATGATATTAGATTTACCCTCACCCCAAGCCATAAGGATAACACGTTTGGCTTCCATTATCTTTTTTACACCCAAGGTAATAGCCGTTCTTGGGGTATTGGATAACCCCGCAAAATCCTTACTGGCCGCCACTCTTGTAATATGATCTAAAGCTACCAAACGGGTTTTAGAGTTTTGTAGGGATCCTGATTCGTTAAAACCAATATGACCATTGGCACCAATACCCAGAATTTGCAAATCAATGCCTCCAACAGTTTCAATTTTAGATTCGTAACGGTTACAGTAATCAGCAATATCCTCTTTAGACAATGCACCATCTGGAATATGGCAGTTTTCCGGAAGAATGTCTACTTTATCAAATAGCAACTTTTTCATAAAACGGACGTAGCTATTAACAGAATCTGGCTCCATTGGATAATATTCATCCAAGTTAAAGGTCACAACATTTTTAAAGCTCAACCCTTCCTCTTTGTGCAAACGCACCAACTCAGCATACAGCCCTTTTGGCGAAGATCCTGTTGCCAAACCTAACACACAGGGCTGTCTTTGGGACTGTTTCACCTTTATAAGTTTTGCTATTTCTTTTGCGGTAGCTCTCGAAGCTGCTTGAGAATCTTCAAACATCAGAGTGTTGATGTTTTCAAACCTTTTTTCAAACCCAGTGGCTTTATCGATTGTGCTTTTCAACATGCCTATGTATTTAATTATTTATGACTTTAGTTTTGTTTTTTAAAATACACTCCATAACCCATGCAGTGTGGGCCGCAGTTTCTCCTGTTGAAGGGTGGGATGACGCTTCAACTAAGTCTGCTTTAATATCCTGGACATGAAACCATTGAACGTGTTCAGGATGTGCGATGGTAAGACACTCAGTTTCATCGTCACGCTCTAAGACAACGGGATCCTCTCCAAATACCGAAAACGTGATATTTCCTTCATTGCCGTATAATTGCCGTATATCTTGACAACGTCCTGACGTTTGTCAGCACCAAAATCCCAAGTGCCATATCCTGTAATTCCCGAATCATGGTTCCAATGTCCCGTTACTGTATCTTTAGCGGTGTAAAGACCCAATTTATTTTCTGCTATACCTTCTGCACTTTTTATGCGTCCTAATAGGAACACAAATAAATCCAATCCATGGGAGGCTAAATCATCAAAATAGCCACCTGGAGCAATAATGGCATCTGTACGCCAATTGTATGTTTTTGATAGGTCAAAAGCGTTGGCGGGTTTCTTGAAATTCCAATGGATGTGTCTGATCGTTCCTATTTTATGATGATCGATCCATTTTTTGATCTGTAAAAACCTAGGCAGCGATCTTCTATAATACGCCACAAACAATGGCAAATCTCTATCTTTAAACGCCGCAATGATTCTTAAACATGCCTCATAACATGGTGCCATAGGCTTTTCAATACAACATATTTTACCAGCTGCCTCGACTTTTAGCGCGTAATATTCGCGTGAATCTGGCGGGGTGGCAATATATATGGCATCAATTTCTGGATGATTGATAAGAGCGTCGGCATCATCATAAAAATGAGGTACCTTGTGTCTCTTGGCGTAGGCTTCTGCTTTATTGATATCTCTTCCCATCACAGCAAAAAGCTCAAACCCTTCTGTCTTTTGATAAGCAGGCGCACTTTTTATTTCAGTCACACTGCCACAACCAATCATTCCCCATTGATATGTTTTATTCATCTTCATTTAAAAAACTTCTAAGAGTTTAGTTCCTAATTGTATTTATTTTGTGGTTATTTCTTCCAACTTTTGATTTTATGTCCCCAGAGCGCAAAAAACAAAATGAGAAGATAACACGGAATCAAGATCCAATAACTACTCGTTGAGGCCGTAGCCAAAGCATCAGCATCGTTAATGCCACTGGTTATAAGTTCATGTTTGTTGGCATCTACGATACGTCCATATAGTGGCGGAATGATGGCACCACCAGAGATGGCCATAATCAATAATGCAGAGGCCGTTTTAGTATGCTTCCCTAAACCATCTAAGGTTAATGGCCAAATAGCTGGCCAAACCAATGCGTTTGCAATACCTAATGCTGCAACAAATAATACCGATGTAAACCCTGAGGTTGATAAAATTAGACCAGTGAAAATAATCCCTAATATCGCACTAACAACAAGTGCTGTTTTTTGCTTGATGTATTTGGGAATTAAAAACACGCCCAAAGCGTAGGTTCCTACCATAGCCATTAGCGTATAGGTTGTAAAGAATTTAGCTTCAGTAGCAGGAATCCCTAAGGATATGCCATAAGCAATAATTGTATCTCCAGCAATAACCTCGGCGCCAACATAGACAAACAATGCTAGGACCCCCAACCATAAATGTGGAAATTGAAATATGGTTTTCTTGGTCATTACCCCTCCTGCTATTTGCTCATCATGTGTTGCTTCAACATGAGGCAAAGGTGCTTTTCTAATAAAAAAAGCAAATATAAATAAGGTTATAGCCATGACAATATAAGGGGCATGCACGCTGTCAGCCATCGTATCTAAAAGCACCGTTTTCTCTTCAATAGAAACGCTTCCTAATTTTTCATTGACTTCATCGATCCCTGATAATAAAATGGCACCAAAAATTATAGAGCCCAAGGCTCCAGCTACCTTGTTTGCAATGCCCATCATCGCCATTCGTTTGGCACCACTTTCGATGGGCCCTAATATGGTAATGTAAGGGTTGGCCGCGGTTTGACAAATGGTCATTCCAATTCCTTGAATAAAAATGGCCACTAGAAATAGCCAGTAAGTACGGGCATCAGCTGCAGGAATAAATACCAACGCACCAACAGCCATAATACCCAAACCTAGTGATATTCCGTTTTTATATCCTATTTTATTTATGATGTATGACGCAGGCAATGCCATAACGACAAAAGATATGTATGAAGCTGTAGCTACAAAATAAGATTGGGCTTGCGTCAGTTCATTTATGGTTTTCATGAAGGGAATCAATGCTCCATTGATCCATGTGACAAAACCGAAAATAGCAAAGAGTCCTCCAATTATGGCAATTGGGACAAGATTGTTTTTGGATGTATTACTCATAAGGATAGGTTTTCGGTTAGTAATATTGATTATCGGCTATTGGTTATGTAAGCGCATCTTTTAATTCTTAATGACTGTAATTAGAGATTTGAAATATCCGAGACTAAACTCCCAATTTTTCACTCATACTCTGCAACAGTTTAAATTGGTTCTTGGCCCTATCTAAATTATGTTCGGGATATTTTGTTTTGTATTAGACATCCCCGTTTAGAAAATCAGTTAAAAATCGTAAACCGATGATAAAAATCATCGTTTTAGCTCCCAAAGGCAAATACTTAAGTTCTACCGGGCTCAATGACGTTTCCATTTTCTTTAAAAAACCTTTGGTAAAGGCATTGAAATAGTCAACATTGAACTCTACAAGATCTAAATTGGTATCGTCCTCAGCCGCTGTATTGCAAATCGTACGAATGGCATCTCCAAAATCATAATGCACAATTCCTGACATAACGGTATCTGTATCTATTAAACAAAGCCCTATATCGTGCTTGTGGAACAATACATTGGATATTTTAGTGTCGTTATGGGTGACGCGCACCTTAATATCTCCAGATTTCTTCAGATTTTGTAAAATATTCACCTCATCTCTTGCATTTTCTACAAATTCTATATGAGGCTTTGCGGTTTCAAGACATTCTTTGCTACCAAGTTTATTGGTGAAGATTCAAAAGCTTCTAAACCACATCCCAAAATATCAGAATCTTGTCCAATAACTAAGTCATTTTGCTTTTTTAATTCAAATAATTGCACCCCACGGCTTATCCATTTATTTTCATTGATAATTGCGGGTAAAACTAATCAAATCCCTCATGATAACTTATTCCAGAAAGCTCCCATCTCTTTTCGAGTTTTATAAGAGCTTGAATAAAATTTTCGTAATTCTTATTGGCTTTCATTGTCCAGCCTACCTCAGCATAAGCTGCTATTCTAGGATAAACTTGATTTTCCATTTGTTTTACCTCTGGAATCCATTCACTCCACATTTGACAGCCAAGTCCTAATATTTTATCATGATATTCGTCCTCCAAACCTTCTGGTATAGGATCAAAAGAGTACGATTTAGATAAGGGGATAGACTTGTAATCATAATCCAAATAGGTCATAGAGTGTAAAGAATTTACGACATCATGTCCATTTGTAACGGCTTTATTGATGAGATCGAGACTTCCTTTCCAAAAATGAATAATAGCTGTTTCAGATAATTTCTCAGTAACGTTCATATTGGAACCTTCGTCCCATTCATGAACTTGATCACCAAGTATTTCATTCCAGCCCATCATACGATGTCCATGAGATTCCATAAAATTGGATATTTGATTGGTAAAGAATATTTGGAGGTCGGCGGGAGATTTCAGTCCCTCCTTTTTGATTTTGTTTTGTATTTCTTTAGAGTTCTCCCAAGTTTCAAACCTTACTTCATCTCCGCCTATATGAACAATTTTACTTGGAAAGAGTTCAAATACTTCGGTGAGTACATCTTTGAGGAATTCATATACTTTATCATCTGCAATATTGAAAGAGTCGTCCAGTTTACCAAATGTCACAGAAACCTCTTTTGTTGTCCCTAAAACTCCAAGCCATGGATATGATGCAATTGCAGCTGTTGCATGACCTGGCATTTCAATTTCAGGTATAATTTGAATATGTCTTTCTTGAGCATATTGGATAATCTCCTTAATTTGCGCTTGTGTATAAAAGCCTTCGTGTGGCGCACCAATACGCTCTGGGCTATTTCTACTGGATTGGGTATCAGATCTATGACTTCCAACTTCAGTGAGTTTGGGATATTTTTTTATTTCTATTCGCCAACCTTGATCATCAGTGAGGTGCCAATGAAAGACATTCATTTTGATTAGCGCCATTTGATCCAATAGATCTTTAACGGCATCAACACCTTTAAAATGGCGTGATTCGTCAAGCATAAAAGCTCTCCAAGGAAAACGAGGTTTGTCTTTTAGTTCTACACCGCGAATCTCTACGGTTTTATTTGAATATGCTTTGGTTTCAAAATCACTCGGCAACAATTGTCTGAATGATTGAATCCCATAAAACAAACCCGTATCTGTAGCGGCTTCAATCAGGATGTTTGTAGCGACTGATTTTAATCGATAACCTTCTTTACCCAATTCTGTCTCCAAATCTGGATTTAATATTAATTCGATTCCTTGCCCTTTTTGTTTGAGTTTGGGTTTTGTATGAAACCCCTTTTCAAGAATAGACGACAGAAATTGTGCAGAATTTGCAGTGCTCTTATGAGATATTATGGCAGTTTTAGGGGTTAACGTAAAGGATTCGTTTCCCAAAGTTACCTCCATGGGTTGAGGTATAATTCTAATTTGTGCATGTAATGCAGTAACAAAAAAAATCAGTAATACAATCGTAAATTTTAGTTTTTAAATACTATTCATATTTTTAAATTTATTATATTTTTTTAACTTTTATTTTTCATCTGGAATGGAAAAAACTATTTTGCCATTCTTTATAGTTTTAATGATTTTCAAATTATCGTTTTCTCTTTCAAAAACCACAAGATCTGCTGGCTGGCCAACTTTCAGATCATTGGTCACTTTACCGAAAATTGCTTCCGTTGGTTTTATGGAAGCCATATTCCAAGCTTCAGGTAATGGTAAAATATTCTTTCTAATCAATTGGTTAACGCACCAAAGTAACGACTGAGCTGACCCAGCAAGCATACTAGGGCGTTCTTTCATAAACAATCTGCCTGTGGCATCCAATTCAACATTGCCACCAATGTGCCCTGAATAAGACCCAGTAGGCAGCTCTGCATACGATGTGGCATCACTAACCAAGAGACTTTTGTTTGGTTTGGTTCTCAAGAAGATCTTTAATAACGCATCTGGCAAATGAAAACCATCGGCAATAAGCGTTGACCAAAGATTATCGGAGGCTAATTGTTCCCATACATAGTTTGAATGGCGCGGGAGCATGGCATGCGAGGCATTCCCTAAATGCGTGGACATACTAGCGCCGGCAGCAATAGCTTGATTTATTTGTTCAGGATTTGCCGCTGTATGACCAATAGAAACAATAACCCCAGAATCTGTACAACGTTTTATAAAATCAATGGATTCTGGCCATTCTGGTGATAACGTGATAATTCGTAACCTGCCACCTGCTACTCTTTGCCATTTTGAGAATAAGTCCCAATCTGGTGCTTTTATAAATTCTCTAGGATGGGCGCCTCTAGGGCCGTCCTCGGGAGATAAAAAAGGGCCCTCAAGATGTATGCCACCGATGGCGGTATTTATTTCCGTATTGCTTTCGCATGCTGACGCTATCAATTTTATCAAAGATTCAGTAGCGGTGTCACTATTTGTAATAATAGTTGGAAAATAACTGGTAATTCCCTTTTCAAAAAGGATATGGGTTAATGCCTCCACATCAGAAACGCTCAATCCTTTGGTATTAAAATCAATGCCTTTAAAACCATTAATTTGCAGATCGACTAAGCCAGGTGCAATATAGGAGTTTGTGGGTAGTAGCTTTGGACATTCTGATATTTGAATTATGCTACCTTCAGCAATTTCAAGACGAATAGGTTGATCTGTTCTGTAATCTAAAGCTTCAAGTACCATGGTTTAATCATTAAATTTTTTCGATAAGTTTAAATGTAATTCGGTTACTTTTTCAGGCACCGGTTTCTTGTTGAACAATCCAATGACGATAAAAAGAATCAAGGACGCCATAATTGGAGCACCCATTTCAAAAGCGAGTGATTTTTGTTCAACCATTTTTAAGATCATAAAAACCACTAGACCTCCAATAATAGAGCCTATCGCCGCTATGCTTCCGCTCTTTTTGAATATAGGAAGAAGTCCAAGAATCATAGGAATTGAAATAGGCCCAAGCAAAGCAGCAAACCAAGTCACAATTAAACCAAAGATTCCTCCAAACTTGCTGGCATTTAAGCCGACAATAATAGTGACAAGTGTAAAGCAAAATGTTGTTATTCTCGCAAGTTTAAGTCCCTCCTTTTGTGTTAAATTACGGAACTTGGGGAATAGTTTAGGCAAAATATCTCGACAAATAACTGACGAAATGGTATTAGAATCCGATGCGGTCATGGAAAGGGTATTCGCAAACATGGACGCCAGAACGAGACCAAGCAGACCGGCGGGTAAAAATTTTCTAGCCATCATACCATAAGAAAGTGTGGGATCGGAGAGACTATCAAAAAAAAGAGGCGCAGCGAACATAGGAAAAAGTAGTATCAAAGGCCAAATTAGATATAGGATTGATGATAAAATACCTGCTTTTTTAGCTACTTTTGGAGAAGACGACGAAATAAACCGTGTGGCTAAATTCCATGTGCCACCACTATAGCTAAAGAAATTGATAACTAACATAGTGAACGCAAAAGCGATGGTATAGGGATCGTTAAAAAAACTAGAATTGCCCTCAGGGAGTTTGTCCCACATTGTAAATATGCCTTCAACCCCATCATCCATATTCATAATAATGATGACGAACATCGTTATCCCAGCGAGCAGTTGAACAATAAACTGCGCAAAATCATTCCAAACATCAGCCCACAAACCTCCAATGGTAATGTATACCAATGACACGATACCAGCCAATAGAATTCCAAAAGTAATAGAGGTGCCACTGAACACATTTAATAAAACCGCTATTGCAGCAAGCTTTCCTCCCGTATCAAATACCTTGATGATAGATCCAGACCATGCAATAAGTTGTTGCGTTTGTAGGTTGTATCTCACAAGTAGATATTCAGTAGGTGATTGAATGTTTGCAAATTTTCTTAACCGTGCCCATCTTGGCGCAATGTAAAATGCAGCCAATAACGTGGCAATAGATACCGTGAACGCCCACCAAACATATAATGTAAATCCATGAGTGTAAGCAATCCCGGCATAGGCAACAAAAACGGCACCACTATATCCAGAAACATGATGGGAAATTCCTGAGAGCCACCATGGCAACTTACCTCCAGCGGTGTAAAAGTCTGCTGAGTTTTTAACACGTGAATATGCCCATAAACCAATGGATAAAAGCATTATGAAATAAAGTGATAAAACTATCCAATCGAACAATTGCATTGAAATATAGGTTTTAAAATTATGGATTCTCTAAAAGTTTCAGATGATTTCTGACTAATAGAGTACAGAAAATGAATTCATATTTCTTTTACATACATCATACTCATAATTAAAAAAAATGGAATTAGAAAATCATGTGATATTAAATAATAAGCAATACGCCTGCTGGATTTCATAATGCTCTTAACAAATCTAATTTATTTTTATTTTCTATGCAAACGTTTGCATCCAACATTTCACAAGAATAGGCATATATTGCTATATTTTTTATAATTTCGCCATGTTATTTTTTTTCCCCTTCAAAAAAGTATACTTTAACAGCTACTGACGACAAAACTATAAGAATGCATTTATTAAAAACAGCATAGGTTTATGTGCCAACGTTTGTATTATTTCATATGAAAAATCGGAGAATTACATTAAAGGATTTAGCACAAGACTTAAATCTATCTGCTTCTACAATTTCAAGGGCATTAGATAACCATCCTGCCATTAGTGTATCTACTAAAAAAAATAGTTCAGAAAAAGGCAGAAGAGTTAGGATTTATTCCCAATTCCATCGCTTCCAGTTTTAGAACTAAAAAGAACAAAATCCCTAGGCATTATTGTTCCTAGGATTGATATTCACTTTCATTCCCTCGTTATTAGTGGTATTGAAGATTTTGCATATAAAAACGGGTATAATGTGACTATTTTTCAATCAAAAGACTCCCTAAAAAGAGAAAAAGAGATAGTCAAAATACTCCAAAACAGAATGGTAGACGGTATCATTGCCTGTTTGAGTATTGAAACCAAAAAGTGTGATCATTTTAAGAAATTTGAAAAATTGGGAGTTCCCTTAGTTTTTTATGATCGTGTGCCAACTGATTTTGATGCCAATAAAATAATTATCAATGATTTTGAATCTGCCTTTACAGCAACCGAACACCTTATCGCTTCAGGCTGTAAAAAGATAGGACATGTGGCAGGTAGCCAAGAAACAAATATATTCAAATTGCGTTTGGAAGGTTTTAAAGCAGCACTCGTGAAACACGATCTACCTATACAGGAGGATTTCATTTTACACACAAAAAACCTTGGTTATGACGAGGGTGTTAATTGCGCAAATAGGTTTTTGGAACTTCCAGAATTACCTGATGGTGTTTTTTGTGCTAATGACTATACCGCAGTGAGTCTTATCCAGGTTTTTAGAAAGGCCGATATAAAAATCCCACAGCAGGTAGCGATTGCGGGATTTAGTAATTATCCGATATCCAAGATTATTGAGCCTCATTTAACGACCATTAATGACTGTGCTTTCCAAATGGGAGAGTCATCCGCCAAACTGCTCATCCGTCAAATTGAAGATAAGGATGATTTTGTAAATTCAGAAACCATCACTATAAGAACTGAGCTCATAGTTCGAGAATCAACAAGAAGGGATTAACAGGTAAACTGTTTTTATTAGTTTATTTTAATTTTGCTAATCGATCGTGTAAAACACGTATTTGCTGTACTCTCAATTCATTTTGTTGGTTCAATTCAGAATCGTAAAGGAAACCCTTGTTAAGTTCAGAGAACCTTTCTCCCAATACCTTAGCATCTTCCAATATTGTAGTTAATTTGCTAAGTAACTCAGGTGTTCGTGACGTTGTAAAATCAACCGAATTATATTTTGATTCCACCTCCTTAAATTCTAAGTAATGCCTTCTTAAGTCGGCCATCAATTTAAAATGGTCAAATTCCTTTTTGTTTTTTGTTGGATTTACCAAAACTAATTGACTTCTAATCTTGCCGTAGTCATTTAGCATAGATTGTATACTGGGACTTTTAGTAGGTACACCATTTGAGATGAGTTCGGGTGGGGCATATAGAAATTCATACAAGGTATGAGCCTCATCGCTTTTTAATCCAAACCGTCTTTTACCATAGTCTAAAATAAAAGCTTTAGGATTTATAGGATCTTTGGAAGCCAAGGCCTCAGCGTAACTTGCAACTAAAATACGAAAGCCAGATAGTGGATAAGTATTTCTAATTTGTACCATATCAATGACATCATAGCCTACATCCCACATAAAACCGTACAAACCAGTGGTAGACCATGAGGTCATGACCATACCTTCATAATTGGCTTCGCGGGCATAAGGAATAAATTCCTTTTGATTTTTGAAATGCGTAGACCAGTCCGTAACATACCAGTTGTCTGGGTGACTTCTTATTGACGGTGCTCCCCAAAAAGAAAACCCCAATTCTTGAAGCTTAGAAACATCTCCAAAATGATTAACTTTCCAACCGTAGTTCCAATCTACAAAAATGGTTTCTTCAGGCAATTCTGCTGCTGCTTCTGGATATTTTAGAATGATGTCGGCCCACATGACAGGTTTCTTTCCTAAACCAATGACGATCTCAGCAATCATTTTCATGTGATCAACAAATAATTTTGATTTTCCTTCTTTCTCAACTTTCGCTTTACATTTCTCATCATGTCCTAATAAATAGGTTTCGTCACCTCCAATATGGATATAATTGGAATTGTGCATTGCCGCCAAATCCGTAAACAAATCAGTAAAAAGTGCCTTGTTTTCCAAAACCTCCATAGGACACAATTGTGATATATCTTTCCTGTCCTCTTTTAAATTACTATACCTGGGATTCCGCAAAATGTATTCTACATGACCCAAGGTTTGTTGAAGCGGAATGACTTTGATATCTAATTTTTCGCAGTGATCAATAAAATCTTTCACTTCTTCGCGAGAATAGGAGTATTTATTGGAAATCGTAGCGTGCTTTTCAAAAGGATAGGTTCCTTCCCATTCCATTACAAGAGTGTTCATTCCAAAACCTGCAAGCTCAGTAGCAAATGCTTTAAGAGCATTAGGAGTCATCACTTGGATCCGTAAATCCAAATGGAATCCTTTCACTTTAAAATCATGGTTCTCTGTATTTACTCGATTTTGCGCCGAAACATCATCAGTGTCAATGAGAACGAGACTTGCAAAAATTAAAAACTTAAAAATATATTTATAATCCATCTTATTGTTTCGTTCAAAACATGGCCATTAAAGATGCCAATTAAACTTTTTAATAATTATTAAATTGATGATGCCAACGGACCTTATACGTTTTCAAATCTCATAGCTTCTTTATAAGCATCTTTATCGAAAAAAAAGTTACAGTTGGGGTGTTTGGTCAGTATAGAGGCTGGACAAGCTGTGCTTATAGGCTCCAATAGTGCGTTCTTAACAGCATTGCTTTTTTTTATGCCAATCACGACACAAAACAAGTTTTTTCCTTTTAAAAGTGTTGGGATAGTCAATGTGATTGCTTTCTCAGGCACTTCCTTTATAGAATCGAAACATCCATCATTTACCTGTTGCAAGCGACACTCCTCGTCCAACTCGACCACTTTAATGATTTTTGGATCATTGAAATCTGCTACTGGTGGATCATTAAAAGCGATATGACCATTTTCCCCAATTCCTAAACATACAATATCTATGGGCTCATCCGTTAACAGCTTTGCATACCTTTCAATTTCAGTTGAAAGACCATTATCAACCCGGATTGTGTTTTTGTGTTTAATAGACACTTTCGAAAACAATGCATTCTCAAGATATGATGAAAACAACTCTGGAGCATTAGGTTTTAAACCTATATATTCATCCATATTAAATGCTATTATTCTATTCCAATCTATAAGAGTTGACTTCGTTAAATAATCGAGCATTGAATCTTGTGAAGGCGCTGCAGCAAAGATTATCCTTACAGTATCTTGAGTCTTTTGCAAATTTTCAATACAAGTTTCCACAGCTTTTCCTGCGGCAGTTCCAGTTGTTATTCTATCAGGAAAAACATTGATATTTCGGTTAAGATTTGGCATTATTTATAGTTTTTATATTTTTAAGCTTCTTTATTTGTTTCAATAGGAAATTTGGGAAATAATAAAATTTTACTATTTCACAAATTTCAAGTTCTAAATTATCTTTATGCTTTACAGTATTTCAACCCGCTCGATAATCATTTCTGCAGGCTGTGAATTCGTGGGACTTTGACCTCTAAATAACCATAAATTTATTTTTAGACGTTCATCGTTTAGTGGCGGAATATCACTCCCTGTATAAGTCCAAGAATTGATTATGGCATCATTCTCTGGATTTAAAGTATGACCTTCATAGCTTCCAAATTCAATTTCGTTGACTTTCCAATCAAAAAAATGAGTGGAAAGAGTGGAATTTAAATCCATATCATAACGGTACTTGTTCCCTAATTTAGCTGCTGGTTGTATTGCAAATTGAGAGTTCTGATTGGTAGTGTTGGACCATCGTGAAAATTCAATATCAATTTCTTCATTATCATTTTTATAAGTAAAAAGACCGCCAACAACATTTTCATCCAATTCATCAATCCTACTTGCAAGATAAAACACATATTTTTTATGACCTTGAGAATGTTTCAGAGTCACTCCTGCACAATACCAATATCCGTTGCGCTGAACGATTTTTAAATGCAACCTACCTTTATCATCTACCCAGACATTATCAGCAGAATCTGAGAACAAATTCGGACCAGGTCCTTGTTTCTTATCCTCTGAAGTTCTCACAATCCATTCGTAGCCAGAGAATTTGATAATTCTGGTGGTGAATGTTGGAGGATCATTATTATCACCTTCTGATGTCGAACAAGACGTCAATATGGCAATAGATATCCAAAATATAATTTTAATGATAGGTTTTATTATAAATGACATTTATCTCAAATTATTGTATGGTTACTACTATATCAAAGTTGTCTAAATTAGCACCTGCTTTGTCTTCAGCAGAAACCACAATTTTATCCGAGGATCCTGAACCATTGTTAATATAAAGCAAGTTCATCACATCAACGTCTTCTTGCGTAAAGGAGTCACCAACTTTTAAAATACTGGCACCGCTGACCAACCATCCAAATTGTGGCGCTTCTTTTATTATAAATTTTACATCACCGGCTGGTGAACCCGACACCAGAAGAATATCATTACTAAACACATAAGCCTCTCCACTTGATAAAGAAAATCCCGTGTTTTTGTCAATGTTCAACACAGTATCTCCTGAGGCAAATCTTGCAATCAGCATCGGTGGATTGAATCCTCCAGTGTTTTCCTTTGAATGAAATTCATCGGTTTCGTCTCTACCAGCTTCTTGATCTATCATAAGAGAAATACGTCCATTGTAATCTAAGCTCTTATAATAATCCGTCATATCAAATTCAAAAGTGCTTATCTTTCTTGAAATGATGCTAGATACTGGTGGAGTTGTTGGAAGGGTAGCATTATCAAAAGTTAAGCCTAGCTCCGTCCATAAGGTATCCTTTACATTATAAACATCTAAGTCAATTCCTTTTGCTGCAGTAAATTTTACCGCAATTTCAAGTTTTAGATCTACTATAACACCTTCTTTGGTAAAATCATTCAAGTCGTACATTAAAAAAGATTTCCTGTCATATCCTCCATTACCAGTTACATTTTTCAGTTTCAGAAGTGGATCTGCGCCAAAATTTTGTGCAGATCTACTACCACCATTAACGTAAGTATCAGCTATTGGAAAAATAGTATCTCTTACAACCGTTGGATCGGGTCCATCTGAACCTGAAGAAAGTGCAGAAAAATAAACGATGGACGAAACCACATGGATTACACCATTCAAAGCTTTGAGATTTGAGGTAACGATTTCCCATTGTTTACTTGTACCTTCATTGACCAAACCAGTAAAATTACTTCTATGCGACAAAAATAAAGTCTGCCCGTTTTGACTGGTGTAGGCTATGGGGTTATTACTTTCCATCAAGTCGGGGTCATCAAAAGAAACGTAAGCGTTCACAACATGATATTTAAGGGCATTACGCAAAATTGGTACTGGCACTTCTGACAAACTTTGATAAGCGTTATTTTGAAGGTATTCCTTAAAAGCCTCATTGGTAGGAGCTATAAATGTTTTACCTGTACTAACATCATATAAATCCTGAGTATTTGTCAGTTTTATAGCTTCCTGCATTAGATTTAATGAGTCATGTGTTTGAATATACTGCCATGCAGTAACACCCAAAGGTTTATTTGAATTGGATTCTTTATATGAAAATCCATCTTGGATTTCACAACCGAAGAAGAAACTCATAGCGATTGTAAAAAAAATTCCAATTTTCGTGTATGAGGTTAATTTATAATTTTTCATTTTTTTTGGATTTATTTTCTTAAAACACATTTTATTTGTAAAAGTCATTTTGCTGTAAGCTAGGATTTCTATTTAAAGCATCTTCATGTATAGGCCAAACAAAATTGTCTTCATCACTCAAACCATTAATGGGACCCATAACAGAAATAGCTCTTCCGGTTCTTACCAAATCAAACCAACGATGTCCTTCAAAAGACAACTCAATAAGTCGTTCATGTAAAATAGCTGATTCTACGCTGCCATATAAGGCAGTGGCTTGTGTTTCGTCCAATTCAGGAATTTCAGCTCTTTTTCTAATTAAATTTAATAATTTAAGCGCCTCGCTATTGTTGTCCAATTTATTATGCGCTTCTGCTTTTAAAAGAATGATGTCTGCTAAACGCAAAAGAACAATATTATTGGCCGAGGGATCTGGACTTTCATCACTAAAACCTTCACCGAAAAATTTCCAAATCTTTTTTGGCGTAGCGTTTGTTGTATCATAAATCAAATTCTTTCTTAAATCTCCGTCTTCGAAAGCTCCTTTAAATGACTCACTTGGGAAATAATCACTGTCGGAACCTAAAGCATAAAGGACTCTCAATGCATTGGTTTGCGTTTCATTATAACCCACTTCAAAAATACTTTCATTAGAATAACCAGAAGTAAATATTTTAGACCAATCATTCATGGATACTAACGAATATTGACTATTATCCAGAACTTTTTCGGCTGATTCAATAGCTTCATTATATTGTTTTCTCCACATATATACATGTGTCAGCAAAGCATTGGCCCCACCTTTGGTGAATAATATTCTCGTTTTATCGCCTGAGAAGTTGTCCTTACAATTTTCGGAAGCAAAAATTAAATCTTCCACTATTTGATCCAACACGTTCTCTTTATCCGTTTTCGCAATAAAAAATTCCTGGTCTACACTTTCATAAGGCTCAGTAATTAAAGGCACGTCTCCCCAAACCCTTACCGCATAAAAATAGGATAGTGCTCTAAGGGCTCTAGCTTGTGCTATGAGTTGAAGACTGAATTCGTTTTCATTTTCATAAACGCTGGGAATGTACTTAATAGCATAGTTCGCCCGGCTCACAGTTTCGTAAATATTGTTCCAACGTGCTGAACTTATAGATTGCGTGAGGTTATTTTGTATTAAGGCCAAAGGATCACCAGCATGATTAGTAGCAACAGCATCCGCTCTCCCCTCCCCCCAATAGGCAAAATTGACACGAAACGTCGATTGTAGCGCGTCATAGATACCATAGACCCCTGCTTGGGCATCACTTGAGGTTTTATAAAATCCTTGACCAGAAAAACTGCTCACGGGATCTTTATCCAATATACTATCTGAACAGGAAAACGCAATAAAGGCTAGTACTCCTGTAATGATTATTTTATAATTTGTTAAGTGTCTCATGTTGTTTCTATTTAAAATCCAATATTCAATCCAAGCATTACAGTGCGGCTCTGTGGGTAAGAACCTTCATCTATTCCCTCTCTTAATCCGCTATATGAATTAACATCGGGATCAAACCCCGTATAATGTGTCCATGTCAACACATTGAGAGCTGATGCATAGACTTCTAATTTTCTCATGCCCAAATTATCAACCATGGCATCAGGAAAACGATATCTAATATTTATATTTTTCAATTTGATGTAAGAACCATCTTCTACCCAACGACTTTGGACTCTACTATCTGAACGTAATGGGTCATCACTAACTGGTTTAGGAAAGTTTGTAACATCACCTTGTTCTCTCCATCTGTCTAAGGCGTCTGTAGAAAGATTGTTATATCTGACCACCGAATTTCTCTGGTGATTAATTTCGCTGTAAATATCATTACCGTAAGAGAATTGAAGGAAAACACCTAAACTAAGACCTTTGTAAGAAAAGGTATTGTTTAAACCTCCGAAAAAGTCAGGAGTGGCATCTCCAATAATCTGCCTATCATTTTCATCGATAATATTATCACCATTCACATCGTCCCAAATAGGATCACCACCTTTAAATTGTTGTCCTAATGCCCCATTGGTCACTTGGTTAACATTGTCTTCATCACGAGAGTAGACACCGTTAAATTTGTAGCCATAAAATGTTCCTATTGGCAGGCCTTCTTTTAAAATGTGAAAGTTTCCATTTTGAATAAAGCCATTGGTCAATAAGTTTTCTGGAAGGTCTTTAATCATATTACTATTAGAACTGATGTTGAAATTCGTCTCCCATTTTAAGTCGCCCACTAGATTTTGTGATGTAATAGCAAGTTCAATACCTTTATTCTCGATACTACCGATATTTTGGGTAACAAAAGAAAACCCTGTTGTTCTTGGTATAGGGACGTTATATAAAAGATCTTCTGTTACTTTTAAATAAGCATCTGCGGTAAGGGTGACTCTGTTTTTCCATAAAGAAATATCTAAACCAGCATTATACTGAGTCGTCGTTTCCCAAGTTAAGCCGGAGTTTGGCATCACTGAGGGAGCCGCACCTGAAAAATCCAAATAATTTGCACCTACAGCAAATTCTCCTTGTGATGTGTAATTGCCTATAGCCTCATTACCCGTTTGACCTGCGCTTAATCGTAACTTTGCGTCATTTACAACATTTAAGTTTTCAAAAAACGATTCATCTGAAAATCGCCATGCAATCGCTGCAGATGGAAAATATCCAAAGCGTTTGTCTTTACCGAATCTGGAAGATCCATCCGCTCGTAAATTGGCTTCAAATAAATATTTTCCTTTGTAATCATAAGAAACCCTGCCAAAATAAGAAAGCAATGAATGCTCAGTGGTAATATTCACCTCTTGATTGGAAATGGTTCCCGCCCCATTTAAAGTGGTAATATTATCACTCGAAAAGAACATCCCGTCTAAACCAACTCTTTCGTATTTCCAATCCTGAAAACTAAAACCTGCAAGCGCAGATAAATTGTGAGATCCTCCAAGTTGTTTATTAAAAGTTAAAAAGGTTTCATTCCCCCATGTTAAGTTGTTTAGTGCCCGTACGGAACCTGAATTATAACCTTCACGATAGTCTAATGTAGAAGGAATAAATTCGTCTTCCTTAATAGAAATGTAATCCAAATTCAAATTACTCCTTAATTTAAGACTTTCTAAGATTTTATATTCAACATATTGATTGCCAATTACTCGATTGCTCTTGTTCAAGTGTGTTGCCAATTCCGCAAGACCTATAGGATTTCTTCTTCCAAATTGGTAACCATTATAGGAACCATCAGGTAAATACGCTGCAAAAATTGGTGGACGCACCAACAACTCACGAATCACACTTAAATTACCTGTACCAGCTGCGTTAATTCTATTATTAACACCGTTGGTATAAGAAATACTTTGTCCGAAAGTAATTTTATCCGAAACCTTAAAATCGACGTTTAATCTTGTTGTGACCCTTTTGTAATTTGAATTTAAGATAACCCCGTCCTGATTCAAAAACGAAGAACTCCAAGCATATTTCAAATCTTCAGTTCCACCACGTACCGAAAGATCTATTTTGTATTGTGGTGCTATTCTCAATAATTCCTTTTGCCAATCAACATCACCATTGTTTTTAGGATTTAAGGAATCTAAGATAATTCCATTTGGCGTCACAGGATTGTCCATATTTCTATAGGAGTCGAGGATAACCTGTCTATATTGACTGGCGTTCAAAACGCTAAGTCTTCTAGGAATCTCACTGACACCTGATGATAAATTTAAATCAACCTGAGCCTTCCCTGAAATACCTCTTTTTGTTGTAATAAGAACAACGCCATTAGCTGCACGCGAACCGTATATAGCTGTTGATGCAGCATCTTTCAAGATTTCAATGGATTGGATATCTCCTGGATTAATATCGGCCAAAGGATTAAGTCCAAAATTCTCACTTCCGTTTAAGGAGGACAAGGAGGTTGATTCTATTGCAACACCATCAACGACATACAATGGCGAGTTTCCCGAATTTAAAGACGAATTCCCTCTTACTTTGATGCTCATGCCTCCACCTGGCGCACCAGAGTTAGAGGTCACCTGGACACCTGCAGCACGTCCTTGCAAAATGGATATAGGATCCTGTAAATTTGATTTATCAATATCCTCACTGCCCACTGAAACTATTGCACCTGTTAAGTTTCTTTTCTTTTTCGTACCATAACCAACAATGACCAATTCATCGAGCTGATCAACGGAAGGTGTTAGGACCACATTAATTTCAGTAGTGTTGCCTATTCTAATTTCTTGGTCTGTAAACCCCATATATGAAAACATTAAAATATTTTCCGGAGTCACATTCTTAATGGTATAATCACCATTAAGATCAGAAGATACGCCATTGACAGTTCCTTTAACAATGACGTTAACCCCAAATAAGGGTTTTCCAGTAGATTCATCTGTTATTTTTCCCGAAACCGTTAGATCTTGAGCATACCCATTGGAAAAAGCGCAACACACGAGGAATAAAACGCCTAAGACTGCACGTTTTTTTAATTCTCGTTTGCATCGCGACAGAGGATATGAGTGAATAATTTTTTCCATAAAATCGAGTGATTAGAGTGTTTGTATACTCAAATATAGTAAAATATATTTTTAATGCAAACGTTTGCATAAAAAATGTTATCAAATTGTTAAAGTCATTATATATACAAATCCCTGTTGTTGACCACTATTTTTACGATTTTAGTTTCTCAAAATCGTTTTATTTTGCAAGAAGTGTAATTGTTGAGAATTAAAATTTTTCAACGATGGCGCTACAGGACCACTTTATAAAATGAAAATTATCGATAAATATAAAATATGGAGACGACGTATATCCAATTAAAAAAAATAGAGATTATTTTGCGAACTATGGAATGGATATTATTTAGATAACTTTTACGAAAGATCACTCTTTCTTTTACACAGTTGAAAGTCTGTTTTAAAATAAAACCGCAGCTAGTGAAGTTGTATTATCGTCTCTTAGTCTTCTTGGCTTTGAAATTAATCAAAATCCATTGGATATTCCTACACCATAACTTTAATCAAATTAAACTGCGTATAAAGAAAGACCACAAATATTATTGAGCGGACACTTATATTATATACAACTTAAAATAAATAAATGCTAAAGTTTTTTTTGAGATCTACGGATTAAATATAAGATTAGAGTTTGTGCTCCTGATTGGATTAAAGATTGCTTACGATATATTTAAACATGAGTTACGTTCTACAAAATGAAGTTGAAAAGGAATGTGTGTAATTACTCCAAACTTTTACAACCCCCGAGTTCCAGATCCCTTAATTTAGCGATGCCACAGAATCTTCCAATATAAGAATGTCCAGGATTTGTCTCCTTAGTATGGTCATCCAACATTTTATGACCATGATCAGGACTAATTGGGATATTGAAATTGGTTTTTCGTGCAGCCTGTCTTCTTTACACACTTTTGAATGAGAACTCCATGATAATTTACAAACCTATAAAGGCATACTGTTCACAAAAAAAAGTTTTCAAATTTATTAAAACAAGAGGCCTATTTTATTTTTAAATCATAATGAACAACGGGCTATGACCCTATACTTGTAAAGAAATCAGTTGATTATAATTTTTATTCGTTTAATTACTCCTCCTTTTAGAAGTTCAATAAAATAAAAACCTGAATTAATATTAATGAATATATGGTCATTTAAAAAGTTTTTAGTTGTGAACACAACTCTGCCATTAACATCAATTATTTTTATAGCATCTAGTTTGATCTCTTTGTTAAATTTTAGAATATTATTATGAACTGGATTTAATATTTTGAGATTATCAATTTCAGATGTAGCTATACTCAAAGTTGCACAGGTGTCTGAAAGGGAATTTTCATTTTCAATAATACCTTTAGGTGTTAGGTCTTTTCCAGAAAAACCAATATAATAACTAGGATATTTTTCAGCTCTAAAGATGGAATTGGAATTTGGTGAAACGGCATCAAATTGATTAAATGTATTTTTTCCTGACGGATTTTTATAAGTCCATAAATGCTCGCCCGTTTTTGTTATTTCTGAAACTTGTCCTAGAGAAGTCTCACAAATTATAAAGTTACCATTTGGAAGACTGTGAGTTCCAGATTTTTTTGTTTCGTAAATTGTTCTTCCTAATATGGAACCAGTCCAAGACCAATCAAAATCTAATGGTTTAAACTTATTATTCACTTTGGTATACGTATTGCTCGAAATCTCTGGATCTAGTAAGTGAACTGAGCTATAAGATCTAATCCCGTCACCTCCATTGTTAAAAACGGATATTTTCCCTTCATCCAGATATCCTGATTCTACCCATTTTGCATCATGTTGTAAAAACAGCTTTTGGTCTTTAACTCCTCCTTGTCTGTAAACCATAGGATTACCCCATCGCCATAAAATATCTCCTCCACGATTTGAATTACCCCCAGTGTGACCAGAAGCTTCAGCAAGTGTAGTGCTATGGTCAATAATATAAATTTCATTTAAATGTCTTGCAGAAATAATAATCTGGTCAAGACTTGAATTATAATCAATGCCATTTACATGAGTATAACCTCTATCGAAATTCTCAAAATATGGATCTACATAATTGATATCAATAAGTTCAGGGTGATTTTCAACACTACCAAAATTTGATTTTGTATCATCATAATCTTGGATTAGGTGATCTATAAATTTCCATTCCCAAACAATTTCCGCATCATTTGTTCCAATTGGTTTTAACTCAACTATTTTATCAAGGTCAATAGTGCCCCCAACTTTAAGAGGATCTTTGCCATTGGCAATGATTTCTGAATTAGAATAACTGTCTCTAACTATACATAAAATATTTCCATTAGGAAGCGGTTCAATATCATGATGTTGGTTTAATCCATTTGAACGCATCTCATAGCTCCATAACACATTATTATCCCAGTCTCTAATTTCTAAAGCCTTTTTACCTGCGCGAAGTAATGTTCCATTTTCTAAAAGATAGCAGGTGGCTCCCGGTAACTCTGTAAACGTCCATTCATTAACTTTTTCACCACAGTTATTAATTAAATATACACTTTGGTTTACTTCAGGAGTAAAAAGGGTGTAGCCCTCAGTAACCTGATTATCTGAAAAAAGTAAACCAACGGTCGGGGATTGTGATCTTACAAAAGATACAGTTAAAAGGATAATAAATGTTATTTTTTTCATCATGACAATTTTTTTAAAACAAAATTAAAGCTGTGTTAATATAAACTTTTACGAATTCCCATTTCAAGCCCTCTCAATTCGGCAAGCCCGCGTAATCTGCCAATACACGAGTAACCAGGATTTGTCTCCTTAGTTAAATCATCTAGCATTTTATGGCCATGGTCTGGACGCATTGGAATATTAAAGTTGGTTTGTCCTTCTGACTTTCTTCTTTTTTGTTCGATAATGATCGCCTTTAAAACCGCAAACATGTCCGTATTGCCATCAAGATGGTTTGCTTCATGGAAATTCCCATTTGCATCGCTTTGAACATTTCGTAAGTGTAAAAAATGGATACGTTCTCCAAGTTCTTCAATCATTGCTGGTAAATCATTGTCTGACCTGACACCAAACGACCCTGTACAAAACGTTAATCCATTATGAATACTTTTTACGGCGTCAAATATATACAGTACATCTGCCTTGGTACTAACCACTCGCGGCAAACCTAAAATGGGATAAGGAGGATCATCAGGATGGATGCACATAAACACATTAGCTTGTTCAGCAGTTGGAATGATGTGTTCTAAGAAATGAACCAAATTTCCTCTTAATTGATCCGCGCCAATATTGTCATAAGTATTTAGGGCCAAATTGAATTGGATAATAGAATAGCCTTCTTCGGCACCTGGCAAACCTGCTATAATATTGTTGATGAGTTGTTCTTGTGCTTCAATGCTCATTTCGGAAAATCGAGTTCTGGAAAGTGCGATGATTTCTTCAGAGTAGCGTTTTTCAGTATGAGGTCTTTTCAATAAAAACAATTCAAATACAGCGAAATCGATAGCGTCAAATCGCAATGCCGTTGAACCGTCTTCCAATTCGAAATCCAAATTGGTACGCGTCCAATCTAATATGGGCATGAAATTATAACAGACCACATGAATTCCACATTCACTCAGATTAATAAGCGTCTGCTGGTAATTTTTAATGTGATTTTTATAGTTCCCAGTTCTTGTTTTAATGGCTTCATGAACAGGAACGCTTTCTACTACTGACCATCTTAAACCGGCATCTTCAATATCTGTTTTTCTTTTTTCTATTTCAGAAATCGGCCAAACCTCTCCATTTGGGATGTGATGTAAGGCGGTCACGATACCTGTTGCTCCAGTCATTTTGATATCTGATAACGACACTGAATCTTTTGGACCGTACCATCTAAATGTTTCTTCTAATTTCATAACTTCTAAACTCCTGAATAAGCGCTAAATCCACCATCTACATGTACCACAATTCCTGTAATAAACTTTGATGTGTCCGAGCACATCCACAAGACAGTACTCAACAATTCTTCAGCTTCACCAAAGCGTTTCATCGGGGTATTAGAGATGATGGTTTGCCCTCTTGCCGTCAACGTTCCGTCTGAGTTCAATAATAAATCTCTGTTTTGTTTCCCTATAAAAAACCCAGGGGCTATGGCATTAACTCTCAAATTAGTCGATAACTTTTGTGCCATTTCAACCGCGAGCCATTTGGTGAAATTCTCAACCGCAGCCTTCGAAGCAGAATAACCTACCACTCGTGTAAGTACTTGTTGTGCAGCAAGAGATGAGATGTTTATAATACAGCCTTGTTCTTGTTTTGAGATTTCTTTTCCAAAAATTAAGCATGGTAGTACTGTCCCTTTCAAATTGAGATCGGTGACGGTGTCAAAGGCGTCCATCTCCATTTCAAAAAAATCTTCATCAGGTTGAATCGTGGCCCCTTTCACATTTCCACCTGCCGCATTGATTAAAATGTCAATTCTTCCAAAGGCTTCGATGATTTTTCCTTTTGCATTTTCTAAAGACGTTTTATTGAGCACATCTGCAGAAATTCCCAAAGCAATGCCTCCATTCCCTTGGATTTCTTTGACTTTAGTTGTAATGGTATCTTGGGTTCTTCCCAAAATAACCACCTTTACTCCTTCCAAGGCTAGTCCTTTTGATATGGCAGCACCAATGACTCCTGAGCCACCTGTAATCACGGCGACCTTATCTTTATAATTATTTTTTGTCATAAAAACAATATAGTAAATATTGATTTTAAATCTTTGTCATTAACAATAAGTTAAAAAAAGTTTTTCTCAATCAATGACTTTTTTTAAAATTCAATAGATGAAGTGATTTAAACTTTATTTGAAAACTAAGAGAGGGTTTTGGATATTCGTGTTGCGATACATAAATAACTAAATCGCAACCTCATAAGTATTCAATACTCGACAAATATACGATAGAAATGGAAATTCTCCCATATATTCCCAAGACAAAAAGAGACTTTTGGCCTTTCCAAGAAATAATAAATATGATTCTATATCAACTCAAGACAGGCGTTTAATGGAAATATACTCCAATTAAGACGTTCATTAATTCTTTAACATTGAGTTGGTAGTCGGTTTATTTTCATTTCAGGAAATGGCGCCTTTCTTTGCGTGGTTGGTTTGTTTGACAAAACTCCTATAAAGGTACAAAGGAGAATTCGACCTGTCCAGTATCAATTTCGAAAGTAGCCAAACACAAGCGATGTGGAGCGGTCAGAAGGCTGAGTGCCAAGGGCGTGAAAAACGTAAAACTACCAAGGCATTATACCTTTCGGAAATATAGGGAAAAACCCTTGCCATATCTAGACTTTGGCTAGCAACGACGATGACCTACACGATGTTGAAATGCAGTTTGAAGTGGTAACGGCGACCCTATAAAAGGCGGACATATCTGTGGATGACCTGTTCCTGAATACGATGCCGGTTTCGACTCTAGGGAATTTATGGAAAATTGTGCCATATAAGGAAGTTAATGCCAGCATCTGCTTCAACAAACTCCACTAAAATGCCGATAGGAAAAATATTTTGACCAAGAATTATGTGCTTCTAGATATGCCATAGAACAAACCAATGCTTGGAGGGACAGTTTCCGTTCCTTATTAGACCGGTTTGATACATCAACAAAGCGTTGGAAAGGGCTTATTTACTTGGCTTAGCACTCAAAAAGCTTAAGAAGAAACTAAAACCAAAAGTTTAAACCAATTCAAAAACCTCACTAAACAGTGGTTTGGTTATCAAAATAGTAATTGTATGGGAAATCCGCTGTTTACGTATAACTCTCATTTAAAAAAACTTCTTAAAGGATTGCATCGAATAGTTGATGAATGAGACAAAAAACCGAAGATTAAGCTCCGGCTTTCTAATGTTAAAATAGGGATTCAACATTCTAAAATGCACATTAACTTAATCCTTAATCATTTTATGTGACTATCTTTTTTGATTGTGGCTTCGAAGATAACCATATCCCCACTACAGTAATTCACGAGTATAGTTTCATATTAATCAAGAGTTGAAAATATTGCAGCATCTATGTCTTTTATAATTATAAATTAAAACTTTAATGGCATCTATCTTGTCATAAAAAAATAGTTTGTTTGAGTTAGTTTTGTTTGTTATGACCTTCCTTTTGAAAGATCATACTTTTCTAAATAGGAGTGGAAATTAGAACAAATGATTTTATTTTGTCAGACCTCTATAATACTAAATGCATAATAAATTGTAATTAGGTTAAAATCCTCGAAGAATCTCTCACAATCAATTCAGCTGTTAATATTTGCTTGTTTAAACTTTGTTTTAAATAAGTTTTTTCTACTAAAGCAAGAAATGTTTCTGCTGCCAATCTTCCAATTTTATCACTGTGTTGGTTGATAGTTGATAGACTAGGTGTTACTATACCTGTAAAAGGTTCATTGCCAAAACCTACAATTGCCATGCTATCTGGTATTGCGATATTGTTTTCTTGGAGAACTTGCAAAGCTCCTAACGCGGCATAATCGCCTGCCACATAAACTGCATCAGGGGGATTGTTTAGAGCTAATAATTGCAACATCTTCTCTCGACCGTCTTCAAGTGTCAAACTACTTTCTAAAAGTAATTCGCCATCAGATGGCAAATTGTATTTTTTTATGGCATCAATATAACCCCGAATACGATTATTAAAAATTCTGCTACGACTGAAACCACCAATATGACCAATTCGCTTTTTTCCTTGAGAAACTAAGTGTGCAATTATTAAATGACTACAGTCGTAATCATTAATCCCGATATAATCTACATTTAAGTCGTTCTCTCCTCTGTCAAATAGAATCAGGGGAATTTCTTTTGATTTTATTTTCTCAAAATACGATAAATCTGTTGTTTCGTTAGCCATAGAAGCTATAATACCATCTACCTGAGTAAATAACAAAGTATCTATATTAGCACATTCTCTTTTGTACGATTCATTTGATTGGGTGATGATAATCTGATAACCTTTTTTATTTAAAACCTCTTCTATATTTTCAATGACAGAAGAAAAAAAATTACTATTTGTTCTAGGGACAATGACACCAACTAAATTACTTTTTCCTTTACGTAAAGCACTCGCCAAGTGATTAGGTTGATAGTTTAATTCTTCAGCCACTTTTTTTACCGCTTGCTTAGTTTTATCGCTAATCCTTGAATTCCCTTGCATAGCCTTAGATACTGCAGCTGTCGAAATATTTAACACATTCGCAATATCTTTTAGTGTGGGTTTTTTATTAGCCAATTTTTTCTATATTTGTTTAATCGATTAACCAAACTTACTGAATTATTAAATAGAATCAAAACCTATTTAAATTGTTAGTAGGTTACATTTTTGGATGGAAAATCAATTAATTAAGAAATTTATAGGTTAAAGCTAGTCTTAATGATGAAAAAAGTTATCACATTCGGAGAATTATTACTTCGATTGGCTCCAAAAGAATACTTAAGATTTTCACAAGCTAGCAGTTTTGATCTGGTTTATGGTGGAGGAGAATCTAACGTCGCAGTTTCCTTAGCAAACTACGGTGTTTCTGTGGATTTTGTAACCCGTCTACCAAAAAATTATATTGGTGAATGTGCAATGATGGAAATGCGTAAACACGGTGTTGGCGTAGATAAAATAGTATGGGGAGGTGAACGTTTAGGTATTTATTACCTCGAAGTTGGATCTGGTGCACGGGGAAGCAATGTAGTTTATGACAGGGCAAACAGCTCCATGGCAACCATAAAAAGAGGCACCATCAATTGGAAAGAAGTTTTGCAGGATGCCACTTGGTTCCATTGGAGCGGTATCACACCTGCCATTTCAGAATCTGCGGCACAAGAATGTTTAGAAGCGATAAAGGCAGCTCACGAGCTGCGAATCACCATTTCGACTGATCTTAATTATAGGTCGAAACTTTGGCAATACGGGAAGACACCCAAAGACATCATGCCTGAATTACTCCAGTACAGCAATATTATACTTGGCGATCTTGACACGGCTTTTTTTATGCTAGGAAAAAATAAAGTCCACCCAGACTATCAGGATGAAAAATCATTGCCTGTGTTGTACGATGCTTTGTTTCAGTCGTGTCCTAATTTAATTACGGCAGCCACTACTTTGCGGTATTCCATTGGTGCATCACATCAACAAATAGGAGGTGTTTTATATGATGGAAAAAGTATTTTTACTGCAGATGTTAAAAATGTGACGCCAGTTGTGGATAGAGTTGGTAGCGGTGATGCATTTATGGCAGGCTTAATTTATGGGTTGATCCACAATGTTGATGACCAACAAAGGGCGTTGAATTTAGCAGTTGCTGCATGTTGTTTAAAACATACGATCAAAGGTGATGCCAACTTGGTAACATTAGAAGAATTGGAAAAACTAATTGGTGGTGATGCCTCAGGAAGCATTGTACGATAAATAGAAATAGACATGGCACAATTTACACGAATAGAAGTGGCACAAGCCATGAAGGACACTGGCATGGTACCCTTGTTCTTTAGTACGGATATAGAACTGAGTAAGAATATATTAAGGGCTTGCTATGATGGTGGTGCCAGAATAATGGAGTTTACGGCAAGAGGCGATTTTGCCCATGAAGTTTTTGGTGAATTAACCAAATATGCCATAAAGGATTTACCAGGTATGATAATGGGCGTTGGTTCTGTAACTGATGCCGCAGCTGCTTCATTATATATAGCACTAGGTGCGAATTTTATTGTTACGCCAGTTCTGCGAGAAGATATTGCTATGATTTGTAACCGTCGAAAATTATTGTGGTCCCCTGGCTGCGGTACGTTAGCAGAGATTGCTAAAGCGGAAGAATTGGGATGCGAAATTATAAAGTTATTTCCTGCAGAGATCTATGGCCCTCAATTTGTGAAAGGCATAAAAGGACCACAGCCATGGACAAGTATTATGCCCACGGGTGGAGTTTTACCAACCGAAGAGAATTTATCAAGCTGGTTTTCTGCAGGGGTTACTTGTGTAGGAATGGGGTCTCAGTTAATTTCAAAAGAAATTCTTGCTACCAAAAACTTTGCAAAGTTAAAATCAGATGTAGCAGCAATCTTACACATTATTAAATCTTTGAGAGCTTAAAAGTTGAGATACATGCTCAATACTCACTTTTGGTTCTGTTTTAGGCTCAAGACATGTTTTTCATGATAATAGTTAAGATTTCGGATCCAATGTCATTTGGCCAACTCGATCTTTTAAAACCGTGATAATCTGGTTCTCGGTAAATTTAATAATTGCCATTTTTACAATTTGAGTTTAAAGGTCGTAAATTCAAATTTATATGCTTACTAGACTTATTTCTGAAGGATCGATTTTAAAATTTAAATGTTGTCTTTAAGTGATATTCTAGATGTTGTCTTAAGTGATATTCTAGAAATCTCAACTTGAGATTTCTGAAAAAATTCGTAGATAATTGCAATAAGTTAATTGTTGACACCTAGCGGTTATTAAAAATAATTAATCAATTACTAAGAGGTGCGTAATTAGGTGAGTTAATTACTAAATAAAATTTATAATTAAATGATGATCAACACTATTTTAAGTCTCGGTTAGTTCCTCTTTCTTCTCAACCAATTCAAGAAGGGAGCAGGGAAATTCAGAAAGTTATTTATAGGAAGCATTGTATAATTTTTACCAATCAGAAAACTCATCCAAACTTAATTATTAAAAATCCACAACCTTATCTAAAGCATCATCAACTTCATCTTCCATGAAATTTGATTGGTAAATAATCGTCGTGGTAACCGAGGAGTGCCTGTAAAGCTTCTGCAACATATGAATCGGAATTTTACTGCCGGAAATATTCCCAAAGCTGTGACGAGCGATGTGCATGCTTAAGTTTTTGGTAATCCTCAACTCGAGAGCTATGTTCTTTAAATGCCTGTTACTTGTTCTTGTAACTATTTTAATCCTTGTTCTAAGTGTCTTAGCGTGATTTGGATCGACCATCCTTAATTCTTCGAACACAAAATCATCTTGCGCCAAAACTCTATAGTGTTCTAGGATTGGCTTGGCTTTCTCCGGAATTTTCAGAGAAACAAGTTTTTGATTTTTCCCCATTCGATAACGAAGTCGATTATCAATAAAATCCGACCATTTGAGTTGTATGACATCCCCAATTCTTATACCTGCAAAATAGAAACTTATAAGCCATATATTTAACGCATGCTGTTGAGAAGGTGTTAGATTAATCGCATTTTCAAGTAACTTAACTTCTTCAATCGTTAGGCCAATTTTTTGAGACTCCAAAAGTTTTATTGTATAACCGCCCCTACCAAATGGATAATAATTACGTTCTGCCCAATTCTCACCAATTGCGATATTGTAAATTGTTCTAATGTCAATCATGTAATTAACTATGGTACGGTGTGCCAATCCTCTATTGTTCTTCAAATAAGCTTCGAGACGTTTCAACAGATCAACAGTTATCTCATTAAAATGTAGTTTTTCAGATTTCGAAAATGTTTTAAACTTATCCATTCTACTTTTAACAACATCACGTTGATGGTATTGACCTCGCTCCTCTAATCGTCTCAATTGAATTCTAACGGCACTAAAAAAATCAAATCGCTCTTTTTTAACAATGTTAGTTTTGATGGCGGACACAGATTGATATTCTCGTTCAGACTCCGCTTTGAGTAGACGTTTATTGGCTTCGCTAAGTTTAGTGAAAATTAAGAAATGGCATCAGGATGAGATTTTCTGACGAGACCTTTTTGTTGATTCCATTCCATTTTATCTATATATTGCCCAGTAAATATGTAGGAAGTTTTCCTGTCTTTAGTAATTCTTATCGCAATTGGGTACAACATTCGACCATTTGGTTTGTTTCTAAGTACTGTTTGAATTGATGCCATAACCTGATTTTTAGACAATTAAGTTACGACTTTTTAGGTACAACATAGGTACAACAAATAGCCATTTTACTTGATGTTAGATGATAGTATCTAACATTATATTTAATTTAACTAATTAATTATCAGGGTATTTATAGAAATTTGGTTTGTAATATTGAATTTTCATAACCCGGAGGTCAGGGGATCGTGCCCCCTTCTCGCTACTAGGTAGACAAAGGAAAAGTCAAGATTTGAAATCTTGACTTTTCCTTTGCTAAAATATAGCTAAACATTAACGTTTTGAACAGATTGAAATACTCTTCCAGATACGTAGGGTCTTGTCTTCGTATTCTTAATAAACAAATTTTGTTGGATTTTCAAATATCTCCGGAAAAATTTGTATCGCAAAATCACTTGTCAAATTAGTTAGAGTTCCGTTTGTTTTGTCACTTTCATAAAGTTGACGATAACAATGACATCGTAAAATTTGTAATTCACATACTTTTGTTCGGATAATATTCTTTCTGCCAATGGAATAAAGCCATAAAGTATTTGATTTTTTTTCAGAAATCTTATGTTTTACTCCCGCTAATTATTTTTAAAACAGGTAATTGTATTTTTTTTATCTTTGTACGTCAACACGTTATGTTTAAAAACATTGGTGTGATGTTCATAATTATCCTTCTATATGTGGATTAATGGATTGAGAACCTCATAAATAAAAAGCAAAATTTATGAACCCATAAACGGCAGCCCTTTAGTAATTACTTTTGGTAAATTACTCCTTAAAAAAACAGATTTAAAAATAAAAAACAAATGAAAAATCAATTCCCTTTTCTAATTCTTCTAGTGTGCTTGATAACCATGGTTTCTTGCAAGGAAGCTGCAGAAAAAAATACCGAGTCCGTTGATGAAAAAGTTGAACAGTTTGAGAAAAAAGACAAAGACCTAGGTACTTGGCTTCAAGATTTGGCGGGTACAACCCCCCATACCGGTGAAGCACTTATAGCCAAATTGCCCAAGGAGCTGATTGGAATGCCTTTGAGAAGTACTGGCAGCCCTAGTGTGCAAACCATAGCGGGCACATACAGCTTAGATGAAGACCCAAATAATGAAAGTACTTCAATATCAATAACCGTTATAGATGGAGCCGGTACTAATGGTTTTCAGCATGTTAATGCGGTTTATAAATTAATTAATCAAAAAGTAGATTACAAAAGCGAAGAAGGTTGGTCCAAAACGTATGAACATAAAGGAAACCAACTACTCATTAAAGAACAAGCTATTAAGGATATACAGCGTTCTGAATTGGAATACATCAAAGATAATCGTTACCACATCACGCTTTCCGGGCGCAGATTAAAGAGCGATGTATTACTTAATGCTATGGATGATTTAGAAAAGATAAGGTTTTAATTAAAATGAAAATTAAACTGCTATGAAAGTGAATTTTAAAAGGCTCCCTTTTACTCTTTCTGTTTGCGGCTTGTAAGGTTGAAAGTGAACACAAAAAAAACATCAGAAGATTCGCCAAAAAATTATAAATAAGTATCAAAAGTTGTAACAAAAAAACTTTAAAATGAAATACCGCTCAACGCACCAGACTGGAAGACACCTTCCACTATACTATCAATAATTTGGAGCGGGTTCAAGTGCAAGTAAATTCAGAAATTAATCAAGCAATAGGCACTTTTGGAGAGGGTTTAATCAAATTAAACAATACATCTTCAGTCAGTTTTGAAGAACAATTAATTAGAACCTAAAAAAAGTACATCTCCTATGCGGTGATGATAAGCATTGCATGGCTTATGTATGGCTAATAAAATTCACCTGCTTTTAGAATTCAAATTAAATCTGGGAATACCTAAATGAGGTATCTCTATCCACAAACAAAAGCAGGAAAATTAATTTATATTTGCTCCCTATTTCCATTTCGCTATTTTGGAATTTCAAAATATCGTTCAATTATGATTTTAAGATGCCCATAAATCCATAATCCTATTTTAAAACTCCTAAGGAAATGTTAGATTTCCTGCTGTTAATCACCGATTTGAAAACATTACTAAAAATAATCAAACCACTGGCGCTACTCCTAGCGTGTAATTTTTGTTTTATATCCATTGCGCTATCACAAGAGAAACCTATACTCCAAGAATTGGAAAAAACTCTTGATTCTTCTCACATATACGATCAAAACAAACGCCATACTGTAAACCTTCTTAAAAAAGAGCTTTCAGAAGTTGACCCACAACGTTTGCAAGAGAAATTTGATTTGTACAACCGATTGTTCGATCAGTACAAAGTATTTAAGAGTGATTCGGCGTATTTCTATAGTTTAAAAACAAAAGAAATCGCCACCCAACTCAATGATTCTTCCTTAATTAGTAAGGCATATCTCAATTTGGCAGATATCGCCATCTCAGTGGGCATGTATAAAGAAGCTTTGGACTACCTTCAAAGCATCCACATAGACACCGTTAGAGATGTTGATAAACCTATGTATTATGGTTTGTATGGAAGAGGCTATAGTGATATGGCAGAATATAGTGGACTGCCAGATCTCAGCCAGAAATACAATGAATACGCACGTTCTTACAGAGAAAAGATCTTGAAGCTGACAGAGAAAGGCAGTTTTTTCAACAGTTTTATGGTGGCTTACAATCAGTTCAGTGATGATGAGTTGGATTTAGCTACCAAAAACTTAAAATCCCTTTTGAACAAAAATTTAGATTTAGGGGAAGAGGCATTGGCAAATTTTGTTCTGGGGCAAATTTACCAAAGAAAAAATCAGTTAGATCTAGCGGAATATCATTATGCCAGTGCCGCTATTGCAGATGTAAAAAACTCCACTAAAGAATCATTGGCAATTATAAAGCTTTCAGAATTACTGTTCAAAGACAAAAAACTTGAAATGGCTTCTTCCCTAATACAGAAGGCTTATGAGGATGCCAAATTTTATGGAGCACAGCAAAGAAAACTTCAAGTAGGCGCAATATTACCATTAATTGAAGAGGAGATTGTCAAGAACATTGAAATGGAGCGTAAGCGCCTCTATTGGCAATACATCAGTGTGGTTGTTTTTTCAATACTCATGATTCTTTTTTCATCAATAATTTTTATTCAGTATAAAAAGCTGCAAAAAGCGCGAGGTGCCATTTCAAAAGCCCATGCCAAATTAAAAGAAACACATACACAACTTCTTATTGTAAACAATCAATTGAAAACGCGTAACATTGAGATTGAAACCGTAAACAATCGGCTTTCTGAATCCAATAAAATTAAGGAAGATTATTTGGGCTTTTTCTTTACGGAGTATGACAATATATTTGAGAAGTTCAATGATCTCACTGCTGAAATTGAAGTAAATCTTTCATTGGAAGAGTATCAAAAAGCAAGCTATCAATTATCTAGATATGATTTGAAGAAAGAAAAGCAGAAATTGCTTCATAATTTTGACACTGCTTTTATAGGTTTATTTCCGAATTTTATAAATGAGTTCAACAGTCTTATGAAACCTGAAAACCAAATAAAACTCAAAAATGGACAGCTCCTCAACAAGGAGCTACGAATTTTTGCGTTGATCAGATTGGGCATCAAACACAATGATAAGATTGCTCAAATTTTAGGATATTCCGTCAACTCCATCTATGCTTATAAATCTAAAATTAGAAATATGTCTAAAGTGGAGAATGAACTTTTCGACCAAAATTTAATTGACAATACCACAATTAAAGTCTAATACTATTTCCATATTCCTAAATTTCGCCTAATTATATTGACTTACCGCGATTAAATATCTATATAAAATTCTATTCAAAAATATAGTTACTTAAATGACTATCAAATGAATAACCAAATTATAACCTATAGGAGTCTTCTATTTATCTATATGAAATCCTAAATCGGTTTTTTGGCTATGGTTTTTTTGTTCCTTTGAGTTAATTGGTATGTCTTTAATGGTACTCGTTGTACCTATTATTAAATTAATTCTCGATATGAACAAAAAAAATTAATAAGTAACCAACTTAAAAAGTGTTGTTACATTTTCATTTTCCTTTTCTTGACTCCATTGCTAATGGTTTCTCAAGAAATTAAATTGGCAGGTAAAGTGTTGGATGAATTGAACGTACCCTTAATTGGCGCAACAGTTTTAGAGCTTGGGTCCAGCAATGGTACGACCACCAACTTTGACGGTGAATTTGAAATAACAGTTGCCAGTTTAAAATCGAAATTGGAAATTAGTTATGTTGGATACATCTCACAAACCGTTAATGCTACAAAAAGCGCTATTACGGTTCAAATGCAGCCAGATATAGCTGCTCTAAATGAGATTGTTATTATTGGTTATGGCGCCTCGAAACAAAGGGATTTGACTGGGTCAGTGTCTTCCGTTTCATTAGATGATATTGGTGACCAGCCTTCATCTAATATTGGTGACGCTATACAAGGAAGAGCCGCGGGCGTTACTGTCATCACCTCAGGCCAACCAGGAAACAACCCGACCTTTAGAATTAGAGGTACTGGAACTATTGGCAACAACGACCCTCTCATTGTGGTTGATGGCATGCCATTAAATGGGGGCTTAAACCAGGTGAACATGAATGACGTTGCCTCCATCCAAGTTTTAAAGGATGCTTCTGCAACTGCCATTTATGGTGCCAGAGGCTCCAATGGGGTTATTATTATCAGTACCAAACGAGGGAAAAAAGGAAAAGGAACTATTGATATTGATATCTTTACAAGCTTTCAACAAGCCACCAATGTTATTGATGTTTTAAATGCAGAACAGTTCGCTAGCTTAAGCAATGAAATGCTTGTCAATGGAGGCTTTACCCCTAATCCTAATTTCTCTAATCCCTCTACCCTGGGCGCAGGAACCGACTGGTTGGATCCATTCTTCACTACTGGTAGACAAAGTAATGTGACGCTATCCTATGCTCAAGGCAGTGACAAATCTAATCTGTTTACCTCTTTAAATGTGTTTGATCAAGATGGTATCATCATCAATTCAGAATATACCCGCTATATTTTACAATTTAATTCGGATACAGAAATTAATGACCATGTCAAATTTGGGAACAGCTTAAAATTAAATTATGACCTCAAGAAAAATGGGGACAACAACATTCAAAATGCCATTTTATCCTTACCAACACAACCGCTCTTTCGCGAAAATGGCAATTATTCAGGTCCAATCGGGCAGCCAATATATTCTGGAGATATAGAAAATCCGATAGGAAAATCAAACATTGTTGAAAACACCATTAAGGGATACAATCTTCAAGGCAACGTTTATGGAGAATTAGGATTTTTGAAATATTTTAAATTCAAAACCTTATTGGGTATCGAAGCAAACTTTTTTGACACTAGAACATGGGCACCATCCTATAGCTGGGATTCAGATGTGGCACCAAATGCTTATTTATCTGAATCTGCAAATAAAAGCTTGACGTTGGTTTGGGACAACACGTTGACCTTCAATAAAGAGTTTGACAACGGCAGCTCTATAACCGCTTTATTGGGAACCAGTGCACAAGAAAATCAATTTAAATTTATCAGTGGATCTGTTCAAGGCTTTCCAAGTGAAAGTACTCAAACCTTAAACAACGGACTCTTGCAACCTACGATTAATGGCAGCGGATCAGAATGGTCTATATTCTCCTTTTTTGCAAGAGGCCAGTTTGATTATAAAAATAAATATTACCTAACGGCAACAGTCAGACGCGATGGGTCTTCCCGATTTGGAAACGGCAATAAATATGGAACGTTCCCTTCGGCTTCCGCTGCTTGGAGAATTTCCGAAGAAGATTTCCTTCAACAATCAAAAACCTTTAACGATCTGAAATTGAGAGTTGGTTACGGGATAACAGGGAATCAAAACATCGGCAATTATTCCTTTGCTTCTGCATACAATACCAACTTATATAATTTTAATGGTGTTTTTGTGACGGCTGCTGTTCCAACCGTCCTGCCCAATTCCAATGTAAAATGGGAGTCCCAAAAACAATTCAATATTGGTGTGGATGCTACCCTATTCAATAACCTCATGGAGGTCACTGTGGATGGGTACGTCAAAAACACAGAAGACATGTTGGTGCCTCAAACGGTTCCTGCCACTTCAGGATATTCTGATATTTATGTGCCCTTTATTAATGCTGGTAAAATCAGGAATACAGGTATTGAGTTTGTACTCACAACACACAATATAAATAAAGATAAGTTTAAGTGGTCAACAGATGCTGTTTTTGCATATAACAAAAACGAAGTCATAGACATCAATAGCGATACCCCTTTAACTACTGGAAGTCTTGGTTTGAACTATACTTTAGGAAGAATCCAACCAGGGCAGCCTATAAATGTGTTTTATGGATTTGTACAGGATGGGATTTTTCAAACTCAAGAAGAAGTCAACACTCATGCGGTACAAGTTCCTGGTAATAATCCGGCTACCAGCACTTCACCTGGAGATATCAGATTTAAGGATTTAAATAGTGATGGCGTCATCAATGATGATGACCGTACGTTTATAGGTAATCCAAATCCAAAAATCTCCTACTCGTTAAATAACACCTTCACCGTTGGCGATTTTGATTTGAGCATTTTCTTTCAAGGCGTTTATGGCAATGATATTTTTAACGCCAACAGACTTTATACCGAAAACATGTCAGTCACGACCAACCAGTCCACAGCCGTAATCGATCGTTGGCGAGGGGCTGGAACAAGTAATTCTATGCCAAGAGCTGTTTTTGGAGATCCAAACAATAACAACAGACAATCAACACGGTATATTGAAGACGGGTCTTACTTGCGACTCAAAAATGTGAATCTATCCTATACGCTTTCTGCAGAAAAATTTAAGAATATCCTCTTTAACTCTGTAAAAATTTACGTGTCTGGACAAAATTTATTCACCATCTCTGACTATTCAGGATTTGATCCAGAGGTTGGACCAAACGGAATTGACAATAATATCTATCCAATAACTAGAACCTTCACTTTAGGGGCAACTTTAGGATTTTAAAAAGAAGAATTATGAAAAACCCAATATATTTTATAGCTGCAATGGCAATGCTTTTTTTAAGCAGTTGTAGCGAAGAATTCTTAGATAAGCAACCTTTGGATACCATCAATACAGAGAATTATCCAAAAACAGCAGAAGAATTGATCACTGTCGTTAACGGGGCTTACCAACCTTTGCAATGGCCAAAATTATACAATTTAAGAATGTGGACTTCTGATATCATGGCAGGCAATAGTATTGTTGGCGCTGGTGGCGGAACAGACGGTATTGAAACCCAAAACATGTCAAATTTTATAGTGCAGCCCGATAATGCCGGCGTGCTAGATTTATGGAGAGGTCCTTGGCCAGGCATATTGATGACCAACATCGTGTTGGAAACTGCACCCACCCTTGACATTAATGAAGATTTAAAAAACCGTTCAATGGGTGAAGCTTATTTTTTAAGAGCACACTATTATTTTATACTGGCTCGCTATTTTGGAGATGTGCCTCTTATTACAACACCATTAAGTTCAGACGATAATTTATTCCCATCAAGAACCTCAGTGAATGAAGTTTATGATTTAATAATTAGTGATTTAACAAATGCCACACAGTTATTACCTCCAAATTCATCCTATAGCCAACAAAATATTGGCAGGGCTTCTAAAGGTGCTGCCTATGGGATGTTGGCAAAAGTACACCTCACATTGGGCAATTATCAGGAAGCTGTCAATATGATCACCCAAGTTGAAGGGCTTGGATATGCATTGAATGCCAATTACTTTGACAATTTTAATATTCAAAATGAAAATTCGCAAGAATCCATTTTTGAAGTTCAATATGCTTCTGATGGTGGTTTTAGTTTTTGGGACAATGAAAATCAGTCTTCTTGGACAAGTCCATTTATGGGACCAAGAGGTTCCAATTTTGTTGGTGGAGGTTTTGGGTGGAATCAGCCTACTCAAGAATTCATTAATCAGTATGAACCAGATGACGTCAGAAAAGATGTGACTGTATTGTACGAAGGCGGTCCAAATTTTGACGGTCTTGCTTATGAAGCATCCTATTCTTATACTGGATATAACGTCCGCAAGTTTTTAGTCCCAATAAGCGTCATTCCTAGTTTCGATAACAGCCCGATGAATTTCCCAGTGTTACGTTACGCCGATGTTCTCTTGATGAAAGCTGAGGCACTCAACGAACTTGGACAAACCAATGAGGCCGAAGATTATCTTAATATGGTTAGAAATAGAGCTGGGCTAAGTGACGTTCAAAGAGGTTTGAGCCAAGTTGATTTTAGAGACGCCGTGCTTAAGGAACGTCGATTGGAATTGGCTTTTGAAGGCCAAAGATGGTTTGATTTAATTCGTGTCAACAATGGCCAATATGGTCTTGATTTTCTGCATTCCATTGGTAAAAATAATGCGACACAAAAGCACCTTTTGTTTCCGGTGCCTCAAATTGAAATCGATAGAAATCCTAATCTGACTCAAAATACAGGTTATTAATTACTAAATTATATGATGATGAAAACACATAAAAAAATGTAAATTTATTGCCGTGATTTTTATGTCGGTGATTTTTTCAGCATTTTTTTCCTGCGATGATGAGCTGACTAATGATGCTTTTGATCAAGAGGATACATTAGCGCTTACCATCTCTAATGATGATCTTGTTTTAGAGGAATTGTTTTTTACCAACACAATAAATTTCGACTGGACCACAGGAACAAACCAAGATACAGGAGCAGCTATAAAATATACTTTGGAAATGGACATGGCTTCAGGCGATTTTTCAACGCCTATGGCCACTTTATTCTCGGGTGTCCAGTCTACTTACAGGTATGAAATGACCTACGGCGATTTGAACAATATGCTCTTGGATAATGGATTGAATCCAAATGAATCGTATCAGTTGTCCATGAAAGTTACCGCTACTATTGCCGATGCTTCTGTTGCGCAACAAACAGCAATGACAAATTTTGCAGTAACCACGTTCAAACCCATAACCTCACGTTTGTTTATGGTAGGCGATGCCACACCAAATGGATGGGACATTAGCAATGCCACTGAACTGGTCTCCTCTACAAATACGAGAGGTGTATTTATTTATGAAGGCGATTTAACGCCTGGCAATTTTAAGTTTGCTGTTAATCAGGATGGATGTTTCTGCCAAGATTTTTATACAAAAGACGCTGCCGATGGCACAAGCATGGTTTATAACCAAGGTGGCAGTGGGGATGATTTGCAATGGACGATTGACCAAGAGTTGGGACCTGATGAAGATTATAGAATCACTGCCGATTTGCTAAACTTGACCATCACTATAGAAATTGTCGAATCAGTTGTTGATACGCCCCCATTCAGCACGCTTTGGATTGTGGGAGACGCAACTGAAAGTGGCTGGAACATTGATGCGCCGGCAGCATTTAATCAAGATGGGGAGAATCCGTTTTTATTCAATTATGAAGGCCAATTCAATCCGGGGAATTTCAAGATTTTTGCGGGTCCTCTAGGCGATTTTTGCGGCGAATGGTACAGACCCTTTACAAATAACGAGTTGATGGTTAATGGACCAGTCAATCAAAATTCAGGATGTGATTCTGATACTAACTGGCTGGTAACAGAGCAGACGAAAGGAAGATATAAAGTTGTTTTGGACACTGAAAACAATACCGTTTCATTTAATAAAATCGCTTTATACATTATTGGTGATGGCGGTCCAAATGGTTGGAATATTAGCACCCCTACCCCAATGACCTACACAAACGGCGAATATGTTTATACAGGTCCATTAGGAGCTAACAATCCAACCGGGGAATTCAAAATATCAAAATTCAAGGGCGATTGGTGCAACGGAGATTGGATAAATCCTGCCACAAATGGACAATCCATAAACAACACCAATTTTATGTATACTTATGCCTGTGATGGTCCTGATAATAAATGGAAACTTCAAACTGGTCAAGCCGGAAACTATGTCATTCGAATTAATTTAGAAACCGAGCAAATGACCATTACACCCCAATAATAAATAGTTTAAAACACATAAAAATGAAGAATTTTAAATTAAAATATGTTCAACCCTTCAAGATTATTTTTGTGGTGCTTTTGATGGTGTCATGTGATAGTGATGATGCGGCAATAGATTCCAATACAGAAATTCAAAGTCCTTCATTATCGTATAATGAGGTTCTTAATCTATCAAAAGATAAAGCAAAATATAATGCTGGAGAAGACGTTAACTTCAAGGTCAATGCTGTACACCCCAATACAATAATTAGATATAAACATCTAGGAGAAACCATCCTCGAAGAGCCATTAACAAGTACTTCTTGGAGCTGGACACCGCCTATGGATGACTTTAAGGGTTATATGGTAGAATTGGTAAAAAATACCAATGGCGATGAAACCGTTTTGGGCACCGTAGGTATTGATGTCTCATCAGACTGGACCAAATTTCCACGATATGGTTTTCTCTCAAACTTTGGAAATATTTCTGACGCTGAAAGAAATTCAGTATTGGAGAACTTAAAAAATTTCCATATCAACGGACTCCAATTTTACGATTGGCATTACAAACATCACATGCCACTACCGATAGATACCAATGGGAATGCTGAAAATTCATGGGTTGACTTATTCAATAGAGAAGTGAAACTTGAAACCGTAGACGGTTATATCAACAAAGGTCATGAACTGAATATGGCTTCCATGTTCTACAACCTGATGTTCGGAGCTTGGCACCCAGAGGAAGGCGATGGGTTCTCTGACGAATGGCTCCTCTACAACGACCAACTTCATAATAATATAAACGCTCATGATTTAGGGGATTTTGGAGATATTTTAGTCACTAACCCAGCAAATCAAGAATGGCAGAATTATATTTTTAGCAAGACAAAAAATGTGTACCAAAACCTAAATTTTGACGGTTGGCATTTAGACCAGTTGGGAAATCGGGGCAATGTTTATGAATATGGCGGGTATCAAGTGAACTTGCCTAACGCCTATCAGGATTTTATGATGGCAGTAACCGAAGCTTTCCCTAATAAGAAACATGTCTTAAATGCCGTTGAACAATATGGTCAAAATAAAATCCTCTCTACACCTGTAAATTTTGCATATAGCGAAGTGTGGGATAGAGTTCAATATGCTGATTTGGTAGAAGTGATTATGGAAAACAATCAAATGTCAAATAATCAATTGAACACGGTTTTAGCAGCTTATATGAATTATGAGTCATCAGAAGGTAGTTTTAACACGCCTAGTGTACTATTAACAGACGCCGTCATATTTGCTTTTGGTGGTGCTCATTTGGAGCTTGGAGAGCACATGCTTTCACGGGAATATTTTCCTTACAACAATCTTTCAATGGATGCTGAACTTAAAAATAGATTGATGGAATACTATGATTTTATGGTAGCTTATGAAAATCTATTAAGAGATGGTGGGAGTTTTACATTACCCAATGTGTCTTCAAGTGATTTAGGGGTGAACAATTGGCCACCCGTATTCGGAAATGCATCAGTAGTCTCTAAAAAAGTTGAAGGCCGAGAGGTATTTCAAATGTTGAATTTCAACGGTGTTTCCACATTGAGCTGGAGGGACAATGCAAAAACACAAACCAAGCCCAACGCGTCCCAAGATTTTGAAATCACCATTGCCTCAACGATGCCGGTTTCCAAAGTATGGTTTGCCTCACCAGATTATAAAGGCGGCGCCTCCCAAGAATTAGAATTCGAAAACAACCAAGGTCAAATTACAGTCAAGGTTCCTTATTTAGAATATTGGAGCATGCTTGTGTTTGAAAACTAAAATTATAGCCATGAATACATTTTTAAAATATTTATCAATCGCTGTTGTTTTCATGTGTTTTGCATGCAGTAATGACGACATTGACATCATAGAATACCCGCAACCTACCGTAGATTTTTCAAATGACGCTATAGAAGGGAATTCACAATTGGTGAGCTTTACCAATTTAAGTAAAAATGCGACAAGCTTTCAGTGGGATTTTGGTGATGGTAGCGAGAATTCCTATGAGAAACACCCAAGTCATCTTTACAATCCAGGAGGTGTTTATATGGTGACCTTAACAGGTTTTAATGGCGATAAGGAAACGGTGGTGTCAAAAGAGATTATGGTTGCAGGAATTCCTGTTGCCAATTTCTCCTATACTACCGACGTCACTGTATTGTATCAACTAAATTTTGAAAATTTAAGCCAGAATGCCGATAGCTTTCAGTGGGATTTTGGTGATGGTGCAGGCACTTCAACAGTAGAAAACCCAACCTATGCTTACGCAACAGCTGGGACATACACCGTGACATTGGTGGTTCAGGGTGCTGGAGGGACTGATTCCACTTCCATGGATGTTACTATTACAGCTCCCCAACCCAACTATGACGCACTTTACATTGTAGGAGACGCCTCCCCTAGCGGCTGGAATATTGGTTCTCCGCAAGCATTCACTCAAAGTGATACCGATGCCTTTGAATTTACTTACCAGGCCACTTTGACCCCTGGTGAATTTAAAATATCAACTTTTCAAGGGGATTGGTGTGATGGCGATTGGCTTAACCCTCCAAATAATGGTGATGATTTGTCAGGAAATGGGTTCATTACAACGTCTGGCTGTGAGGGTCCAGATAATAAATGGAAAGTAACTTCAGGTAATGAAGGAACGTATGTAATCACTGTTAATTTATCTGCCGAAACCATAGTTTTTGAATTGCAATAAGTAAGTAATCGAATATCCGTAAATCAATCATAACAAATTGATCATGTTAAATAAATGACCGAATAAGCTTTTGCCCCGACCCTAAAGGGTGACTTATTCTAAACCTATTTATTTAATTGAGAATTTTTGCTCCCTTTAGGGCTAGGACAAACAAAAAATCGGGTTGCCAAACGAGATATTTAATTCTTATGATTAAAAGAGAACATAAAAAGTAAATACGTATGCACACATAAGCAGGTTATTCATCAGGTAAAAAAGCTCCTAACAACAACATTATTTTTTCAATTTAAATCGTAAAACAACTAAAATCATTTATTATGAAAAAAACTACTATTACATTTTTAGTGCTATTTTTTACTGGGCTATTGGCAGTCAATGCTCAAAATTATTTAGGAATCGTTGGTGATGCCACACCTATAGGGTATACCCCGACAGGACTAGCGATGGAGCAAGATTCAGGGAACTCTGACATATTCACCTATGAGGGCGTACTCAAACCAGGTCGTTTTAAATTTCATTTGGTAGAGGCCGACTGGTGTGTTGGCGAATGGTTAAATGCAGCAGTTGCAGACCAAGATTTAACGTCTAATAACTATATCAAAACAACGGGTTGTGACGGACCAGATAACCAATGGTTAGTGTCTACAGCTGGCAGTTACTCAATTGTTGTTGATTTAGGACTTAAAACAATTTCAATTTCAACATTGCCATATTATCCAAATGTATATTTAGTCGGCGATGCGACTCCCAATGGATGGAATATTGATAATGCTACAGCCATGACGGTAGATAGTAGCAATCCCGCCGTGTTTACTTGGACCGGCCCTTTAGTTACCGGTGAGTTTAAAATTTCAACTGCAAAAAGCTTTGGTAATGGATGGGATTGGATCCATCCGGTAGCTCAAGGTCAAGACCTGACGTTGGAAACCTATGAAATTTTAGCAGCTGGCAGTGGTAGTGACCACAAATGGGTTATTAGCAATTCTGATCAGTACACCTTTACATTGGATTTACAGAAGGCTACATTGAAAATTCAGCAGGGAACTTTAAGTCTAGATAAATTTAATTCAGTTAAAATGTATCCAAATCCAGTTTCCAAATTTATAAATCTTGACTTAAAAAATATTGGTGAAGCCAAGGTTGTAATTTTTGACACTAAAGGTTCTAAATTATACGAAAAGGATCTCAACGTAACCTCCAATTATTTAGACCTGTCAAACCTGAATGTTGAAGGTCTATTGTTTCTTCAAATTACAAGTGAAACCTATTCTGAAACTTTTAAAATTATTAAAAAATAGACATCACTATGAATAAAATATACAGCCTTATTCTCATGTTTTTTGTATTCAGTTTTAGTTGGTCCCAAGATCAATTAAAGGTAATTGACGCCCTAACTCATAAGAATAAGGTTGTATTTACATTTGAGAATAATGCGAAAATAGCACTCGAATTTTTAGACTCAAAAAACATTAAATTTTGGTTTTCGCCTAGCGGAGAGTTTGTTCGAAATAATGAATCATTTGCAGTAATCAATGACGTTTTTGATAAAAATTATACGATCAATGTCAACGAATCCTCATCAGTATATGAGGTTTTTACTGCCGATTTACGTGTGATGGTTCATAAGTCGCCATTCAAAATTCAAATCTTTAATAAATATCAAAGGCTGATACTTGGAGATACTGATGAGCAGCCTTATGTGGTGGATGGCACAGACATAAAAACCAGCAAAGTATTGCGGCAGGATGAGCATTTTTTTGGCTTGGGCGAAAAAACTGGAACCTTGGACCGAAGAGGCAAATCATATACCATGTGGAATAGTGACAAGCCGTGTTATTCAGAAAAAGAAGACCCATTGTATAAGAGTATTCCTTTTTTTATGAGTAGTTATAATTACGGGATTTTCTTTGATAACACCTATAAGACGCAGTTCGATTTTGGTAAAGAATCAACGGATTCTTTTTCGTTTTCATCACCTGACGGCCCTTTCATTTACTATTTCTTTTACGGTAAAGATTACAAAGAAATCATTAAAAGCTATACCAAATTAAATGGAAAACCAATTATGCCTCCTAAATGGGCCTTTGGATGGTCACAAAGTCGTGGGCTATTAACCAATGAAACACTTACAAGAGATATTGCTCAAGAATATAGAAAGCGAAACATCCCATGTGACATTATCTATCAAGATATAGGTTGGGTTGAAGGCCTCCAGAATTTTGAATGGGCAAAAGAAAAATATCAAAACCCCAAAAAGATGCTTTCAGACCTGGCGGATAACGGATTTAAAGTCATCGTTTCGCAGGACCCCGTTGTGTCTCAAGCTACCACCAAACAGTGGGAAGAAGCAGATGCAAAAGGTTTTTTTGCCACAGATATCAGAACAGGAAAATCCTACGACATGCCTTGGCCATGGGGCGGAAATGCTGGCGTTGTCGATTTTACAAATCCAAAAACTGCCGCTTGGTGGGGCCATTTGCAACAAATTCCTATCAATGATGGTGTCAGGGGATTTTGGACAGATATGGGGGAACCTGCCTGGAGCAATGAAGAAAGTACAGATAGGTTAAATATGAAACATCATTTGGGGATGCATGATGAAATTCATAATGTTTATGGACTCACTTGGGACAAAGTGGTGACCGAGCAATTTGAAAAACACAACCCAAATCAGCGTGTTTTTCAAATGACACGTGCTGCCTATGCTGGCGTTCAACGGTATGCCTTTGGGTGGTCTGGTGACAGCGGAAATGGCGAAGATGTGACTGATGGTTGGACAAATCTGGCAAATCAAATCCCTTTAGGTCTGTCCGCAGGTTTGGGATTGATTCCGTTTTGGACAACAGATATTTCTGGGTATTGTGGCGAAATTACAGACTATCCTGAATTTGCTGAACTCTATGTGAGATGGCTGCAATTCGGAATTTTCAATCCATTGAGTCGCGCCCATCATGAAGGGAATAATGCGGTAGAACCTTGGCTCTTCGGTAAGCAAGCTGAAAAAATAGCGAAGTCATCCATAGAATTAAAATACCAATTACAGCCCTACCTGTATTCCTATGCGCGTGAATCTTATGACACCGGGATTCCAATAATGAGAGCTTTAGTTTTGGAATATCCAAAAGATGAAAACACCTTCAACATCGATGACCAATTCATGTTTGGAGAACACTTATTGATAGCGCCAGTAGTCGAAGAAGGAGCAAAAACCCGAAGCGTTTACCTTCCAAAAGGCGAATGGATTGATTATAATAACCCAGCGACGACATACAATGGAGGCACAACAATCAAGTACCCAGTCACTTTGGAAACGATTCCAATGTTTGTGAAAGCGGGTTCAATCATTCCAAAATCACCAATTGTGCCTTACACAGGTGCGCTTAAGAATGCGCCTGTTATTTTAGAAATTTTCCCGTCTGACAACATGAATTCTTTTGAGCTTTATGAGGATGACGGCGAAACCAACAACTACAAGAATGACGAATTTGCCCTTACTAAATTTGAGGCTGAAAACGCTCCAACCTTTTTAAAAGTTGACATCAACGCCCCACAACAGAAAGCGTTTAAAACGGAAATTAGAAATTATCTCTTAAAAATACATACCACTTCAATTCCAAAAAGGGTTGAAATAAATAACAATCAGATAAAACCAGTGTCATCAACTAAAATCTCCGAAAATCTAAACACAAGCTTTGCGCAATCAAGTTATTTCTTTGATGAGAAAAATCAACTGTTGATGATTAGATTGCCAGACACTAAATTAAAAACCGAAATCACAATTTTCAATAAATAGATCCACAAAATGACAAAACAAATTTTAAGCATCCTCACGCTGTCTCTTTTTATTAGTATTCAAGCAATTGCGCAACAAATTGTTTCGCCTGACAAAAGCATCCAACTGAACTTCTCATTAAATGAGGAAGGCGTTCCAACCTATCAAATGTCTTTTAAGGACAAAGAGGTCATTAAAACCAGTCGTCTGGGTTTTCAGATTAAAGAGGATGACCAAGATTTAAAAAATGGCTTTACCGTTGTGAATTCAGAAAACTCAACTTTCGATGAGACTTGGAAACCAGTTTGGGGAGAAGAAAGCGAAATCAGAAACCATTATAATGAATTGTTGGTAAGTCTCATACAAGAACCATCGCAACGCATTATGAACATCAGATTCAGAGTGTTTAATGATGGCGTGGGTTTTAGATACGAGTTTCCTGAACAACCTAACCTGGGACATTTTGTGATTGAAAAGGAATTGACCCAATTCGCAATGACCAATGACCATACTGCTTTTTGGATTCCTGGGGATTATGATACCCAGGAATATGATTATATCGAATCGCGACTATCAGAAATACGCGACTTGATGACCAATTCAATTACTTCCAATCTATCCCAAACCTCATTTTCACCAACAGGGATTCAAACCTCGTTGCTATTAAAAACAGATGATGGCTTATATATTAATTTACATGAAGCCGCATTGATTGATTATTCAACAATGCATCTTGAACTGGATGATAAAAATTTCGTGTTCAATGCTTGGTTGACTCCAGATGTTCAAGGGAGTGGTCCTTATATGATGGCTCCAGCAAGAACACCATGGCGAACCATCATCGTTAGTGATGATGCTACAGATATTTTGGCATCAAGAATGACCTATAACCTAAACGAACCCTCTAAAATTGAAGATACCTCTTGGATTAAACCCATGAAATACGTTGGGGTTTGGTGGGAAATGATTACAGGAAAAAGTTCTTGGGCCTATACAGACGATTTGAAAGCGGTCAAATTGGGCGTCACCGATTACACAAAAACCAAACCGAATGGGAAACACGGCGCCAACACCAAACATGTAAAAGAGTTGATTGATTTTGCCTCCGAACATGGATTTGACGGCGTTTTAGTGGAAGGATGGAATGAAGGATGGGAAGATTGGTTTGGACACTCCAAAGATTATGTCTTCGATTTTGTAACACCCTATCCGGACTTTGATTTGGAAGGTATTGAGACCTACGCCAAAAACAAAGGGGTGGAAATGATTATGCATCATGAAACCTCATCATCTGTAAGAAACTATGAACGGCATTTGGACCAAGCGTATCAGTTTATGAAAGACCATGGTTACAATGCTGTAAAAAGCGGGTACGTTGGCGATATCCTTCCAAGAGGAGAAAATCATTACAGCCAATGGATGGTAAACCATTACCAATATGCAGTTGAAAAAGCAGCAGATTATAAAATTATGGTCAATGCCCACGAGGCAGTTAGACCAACGGGAATAGCGAGAACTTATCCCAATCTCATTGCTAATGAATCCGCACGTGGTACAGAATATCAGGCTTTTGGAGGCTCAAAAGCAAATCATGTCACGGTTTTGCCTTTCACGAGACTGATTGGAGGCCCAATGGACTATACCCCAGGGATTTTTGAGATGGATTTGAGTAAATTAAATCCTGATAACAATTCCCATGTCAACAGTACCATTGCCAATCAATTGGCGCTTTATGTAACAATGTATAGTCCATTGCAAATGGCGGCAGATTTGCCAGAAAATTACAATCGCTTTCTTGATGCCTTTCAATTTATTAAAGATGTTGGCCTTGACTGGGAAAAGAGTGTGTATTTAGAAGCTGAACCAGGCAGTTATATCACCATTGCCCGTAAAGAAAAAGGAACCAATGATTGGTTTGTTGGGAATGTAAACGGTAAAAAAGATCGCGTTTCAGAAATTAGTTTAGACTTTTTGGATAAGGGCAAAAAATATATTGCTACCATTTACTCAGATGGAAAGGATGCTAATTACAAAACGAATCCGCAATCGTATAACGTTAAAAAAATGACTGTTTCTTCCACCTCTAAACTAAAGTTAAAAAGTGTTGAAGGCGGCGGTTATGCCATAAGTATTATGGAAGTGAAATAGATGTTGTATCTATTGGCAGATACCAATAATAGCTATCCCAACCAGTTAACATTTAATCTGCGAAAGATATAAGAAGGGTAGCGTTTAGTGCCAAAATAAAAAGCCATCGAGGGAGATTGAGCAGTTCTAAACCGCTTTCTTCTACGATGGCTTTAATTCTAAATGATCTTAATTTTGAACCTTATTTCAATCCTTAATCACCAATGTCTTCCCGCTTAGCAAAGTATTCAATTGATAATTTCTTATGTATAAGTGATTGCGGATAATCAAAAAGTTTACCTCACAATTATAGACATTTCCACTCGCCTTGCATGTTGTTCTGAAGATGTTTCGTCTTCGCCCCTAAAAGCGGTAATGAGTCTACTTTTATCAATTTGATTATTGATAAAAGCTTGTTCCACAGCTAAAGCTCTTCTCATAGAAAGCTGCTTATTATAACTGGATTTTCCCACCGGACTTGCCCATCCTTCCAACAAAACTTTTGCTTCAGGATATTTGATCAAGATCTGGGTTAAATCACGAATGTATGGCATATATTCGGCTCGCAAGGTTTCTGAATTATTGTCGAAATAGACTTGCTGTTTAAAATAAGTCTTGTCTTTTGATGACTCATTCGTTTGCGCCATTTTATCCGAAGTTGACATTTTTGATTCTATACTATCGAGCTGCCGTCTCACATCATTTAGCCTTCCATTCATAGTATTCAAACTATCCGCAAACGAATTATCGTCTTTATAATTCATTTCATTAGCGTCAACATTCTTTAAAGAATCAATTTGACCTTGTAACTCTTTTATTTTAGCATTGTTAGAAGGAATGATAGTTGCCGTGCTTCTATCATTTGAAGGATAAAATGGATTAGGGTTAGCAGTGCTAGGGATAATTATGGTTGAGTTATCCCTCCCCGAAGACGGTGATGCATTATTGCCGTTACTAAGGTTGTCAATCCTTTGGTTCAAGTACCTCAACTCTGAAAGAATTTGCTGATTTGATATATTTTCATTTCCCCCAGTTCTCATCTCTGACCGCTCTTGGTATTTCAACCTTAGCTCAGCCATATCTTGTTTCTGTTGTCTATTTTCTCTTTCTTTAAGTTGCTCACGTCTTGCATCTGCAATGGTGCTTAAAAAAGATTTGAGTTCAGATTTTGTCATTACAATAGTACTTTTTTCAGCAGTCTTTTCGCTTTGCGCGAAAAGACTAACTGAAAATAACATACCTATAGTAACTACAATTGTTTTTAATTGATTTGTTGTGTTTACCTGTAACATCTTATTGAAAATTTAATTTATAACCCACAGATATTCTATGGATATCTATAAAGTTGTGAGCAGTATAATCTGCAAATAACTTACCTCCTAATAGATTAAAAGATGTACCTAAAACTAAATTGGGACTAAAAGAACTTTCTCCTACAGCATCATTATAGCCAAGTCCCAGTCCAACATAAGGTTGTAAAATAATACCCGCGTTCACATCAAAAGGAATCACCACGTTTGCATTTATTCCGAATCCAGTATTTTTACCTGGAGCCAAGTAGATGTCTGGCATAAATTTAAATGGCGAATTGGTAAAGGCATAGTTACCTCTTATACCAATGATCATAGAAACCTCATCTGCAAAAACAGCACCCGTAAAAATTGACATTCCTTCGTTGACTACCCAACCAGTGGCAACACCTTCATTTGCATTATCAGATTGGAAAACAGTATTTCCATTTTGATCGGTTATTACTGTAGTTTCTGATGGCTGATTCATCGGCGGTGCAGTTGTGGCTTGTTGGCCCGGTGCAATAACCACAGTCTTATCTTGGTTTTGATTTTGATTTTGGAGATTATCACCCAAGTTATTTATTCTGTCTGTATTTCGTTCGATTTTTTTATCGAGCTCGTTTAATTTGTCCAGAATTTTTTGGGATGCATCTTGTTGACGCAGAGGTGTAAGATTTTGTTGGTATGATCCTGTATTGATCTCCAGCAATAAGCGCTCTAAACGATCCATACGATCTTCAACCGTTTGTGGTTTGCGTGATTCTTCATCAACACCTTGAATGACTTTTTCAATCAGGTCTTCCAGTTCTTTTGGTGTCATTACAACTTTAGATTCTTTTACTTTTTCTTTAGATTTAGATGTCGTTTGCATTTCTTGAGATCCGTCCTTTTTACGCTCTAAATCTTTTTTCTCCTCAATAATTGCAACTGCTTTTTTGGTATCATTATTTTTATAGGCATCAGATAATTCAGATTCCAACTCATCAATACGGTCCTGATATTCCTGTGTTCTATCCTCTACCCTCTCATCTATTCTATCTTGTAAAATTTCATCGGTATTATCGGCTCTTTTTCCTAACTGAAAACGAACCCCAACGGTGTACATTGTATGTTCTTTTAGCTCAGAGGGCGCAATTGTATTTTCCAAATCATCGTTTGCACGGTCTGAAGTGAATAGCATATTGGCATCGCCAAATACTTCAACATTTCTGCCAAGTGGTATATTTAAACCTAAACCACCTTTTGCAAAATAACCTGAAGAAGCACCATTGATGCCATCCTTTCCAATATAACTACCTTCATACACATTTAAATAGCCTCCGCCCAAGTTAATGTAAGGTACAAGCCCACGGGAAACATTTAATTTGGCAATAAATTCACCGCCGTACATGGCCATATCGTCCCAGTCAGTAGAGATCTCTTCATTTCTAGTCGCTTGGTAATAAAAACCTCTTACACCAACATATTGATTCAAATCAAAACCGACCCTTCCACCAAGAAAATAAGAATCTGCCAAGTTGGTATCATTATCAAAATTGACGTAAGAACCAGCAGGTTCAACAATTAGCTTGAAGCCACCTAAACCGCCCGAAAACTTATTGTAGTAGGCTCTGTCCAAATCACTAAACTCTTCAGGACTACGGCCTCCCAAGTAAAGTTGCAATCCGGCCAATACCGACCAATTGTACATGCGACTGTTGTCATTGTTATTCAACCAATCCTCAATATCGCTTTGATCTTGTCCTTCTTGGAATAACACAGACGCAGGATCCATATTAAAGATTGTATTTTTTGCTTCCAAATTAAGAAATAGCCTATTGCCCAGTTTAATTTGCGTGCCTAGACCAACGTTAGCGTAAATCTGTTCTGATTTCTGCTCGTTGGTGGGGGCATCTATTGCAGCAATATCAACAGTAAGCTTTTGCACCCCAGCTCCCAATGTGATATAGGGAACAAAGGTACCACGTGTTGGAATGTTAGCCTTAAATTCACCGCCAATGCGTTCTATGTCCACATTTCTGGAGTCGAAATTACTTACAAAGTCATCTGAGAAAAAATCAAAACCATCGACCGTATTTTTTAGGTCGGCTGATTTTTCATAAACCCCTCTAAGTTCAATGGCTTCACCAAATCCGAAACCAACTCGGCCTCCATACATTACACCGTCTTCTATAGCGGTGTTATTATCAAACCAGTTGTAACTTACAGTGGGCTGTAAAGTTACCGTTACGTCTTTTAGTTGCGCGTTTGCGTTAGCTCCTAAAAAAGCCAAAGCACAAAAAGTAATTATTTTCTTCATGTCATTCTGTTTTTTTATTATGTTAATTTCGACTCCCCTACGATTTTTAATTCCATATCTAATAATCCATATCTAATAAAAGGAGTTAGTATGTTAATGCAATCATTTAAAATCCAATCCAAATTAAGACTTACATTTAATATTAAAAATGACCCAGGTCAGTTAGGCATTGGAGTAAAGCACCGTAACTTAAAAAAAAGCAAAAGAATACTTTATGCCTATGATGCCGTTTATTAACGACAAAAATAGGTGGATCGAGGTGAGACTATTAATTCATAACGTAAGAATATGGACTCTAAAGATATTAGCCAATATCATTTTTGGTGTTATGGCTAACGCGCCTAAACTGTGAGTATAGGATAGTCCATAGCTTTTGGCTCAGCACTAATGAGGTTGCCAATTACAAAAGCACTCAATATAGAAATCCTCTTGGGTTTATAAATGTAAGTCTAAGTATCGAAAAGTTGCCAAGGGGGTCGTAGTTTAGAGGTTGCGGATATATGTGATCTTTACAATCATTAAAGATCGAAAATCTTTATGGTCAGATTTAAACTATATAACCTTACGTTTGATGTTTGGGATTTATAATTTATATTCGGTGAACCTAGTTGCCACTTAAGGCACCCAAGTGCAGAAATATGCCAACAAGAGTTAAAATAGCTATGTTGCAATTAAATGGACATTGGGAAAATTAAAAGCATTTGCCAAACAAAGCAATTATCCTGAACACTACCTTTATAAGTGCGGACTTTTAGCAATTGCACTAACATTAACCAATTAAGATGCTCTGGTCGCATAAATGCCGATGACCTGCTCTGGGCCTATACTGAAAAATCGCTGCAAATTTTCCAGTATAGTTTTGTACTTTTATTGCCTCGGGCTTAAACACGCACCGACCCATGCATTCACGTTGGCAATACACTAGAAAAGTGCTGAACGAACTCTCCCTAATTAGAAGAACGAACGGCACAAAAAAAATGTTAAGTCGCATTAAAAACCACAGGTATGATCATAAGAAATTATTGGAAGGAAGAATGGAAGCCGATTGAATTTGATGATAAAATTGCTGAAAACGAAAAGTTCAAAATCTCAAATTACGGTCGAATTATAAACTGCAAAGGAGAAAAAGAGTTTTTGATAACGGAATCGTTTATCAATGGCTACCAAAATTTACCTCTAAAACAAAAACGGAATGGAAAATCTACCAGTAGATACGTTCACAAACTTGTGGCTGAACATTTCCTAGAACAAAATGACGGAGTTTTTGTGATCCACCTTAATTACAAAAAAACAGACAACCGTGTCGAAAATCTGAAATGGTCCACTAAAAGGGAAAAGGAAATACACCAATTCCGTAATCCAACATATGTTAATAGACCCCTCAAAAGGACGAACGCAAAACTTACAGAAAGCAAAGTCAGGCTGCTCAAACGAAAAATAAATGACCCTAATAGAAGAACACGACTTAAAATGATTGCGAAACAATTTGGGATTTCTGAGATGCAGCTTTATCGGATAAAAACTGGCGAAAACTGGGGAACAGTAACCGAATAAATTTTCCTTAGATAACACCATAAAAGTGGCATTCAACCATAGGGAGCGCAATATATCAGACAACGCCAAGACCATCACCTTATAGCCGATGTGAAGTTTGAGTTTGATCACTATTAAGCCCTATAATGATCATATCAGGTGCAATCCACCCTAAGTTTTAAGATATGATCGTACCAAAATAACCCTATTAATATGTCAAAAACGTCCACTAGTTACTATAAGCGCAAAAAGTATAGGGCTTTGTATAAGCTCGAGTCCGGACTTGAAATTCCAATGTTCCTGCTTTCACTCGGTTGGCTATACCTGCTTATTATAGATTTGGTACGAGGGTTGGGCGCTATCGAGAGGACCATTTTTTACATTATCTGGGGCGTTTTTATATTGGAATATCTTTTGAAACTTTATCTGGCAGCAAGCAAATGGTCCTATATCAAACAAAACTGGATTACGCTAGTCGCATTAATAATCCCCGCCTTCAGAGTGTTTCGGTTATTGAACGCCATCCGCATTTTGAGATCGGCCAGTTTCATTTCATCCACAAACGTTGTCCGCTCCTTAACCTCTGGAAGAAGATTTTTAACAGCCTTAAAAAAAGCGAAAGGTCCGCAACCAGAGCCTGAAATGAATATCGGGATCTTGATTGAATATAGTAGAAAGGAAATAAAAGAAGACTTGAGACTGTTTGCTGAACAGTTGATATCAGATGTGCAAACTCCCTTACAGGACGCTACAGGCATCCCGTGGAGTTTCGACATCACTGACCCGTCACAGTTGGCCACTGACAAAGCTAGAAGGCCTTCTGACTTTCTGGATGACACCAGCTTGCGAATGGCCGAAGGCCCGTATGACATGATGTTGGTTATTACAGATGTAGCCTTGGCAACTGTAAAAAACCGAGTGGATGCCGGCTTCCTATCCAGCGTGGCCCGTATTGCAATGATCTCCACACGAAAGCTGGTGACCACAGGGAGAAAACAGCCGATGCTTTCATTGAATGATGCATCAGTAAGGTTTAATGCCGCTGCGCTATTGTTGCACCTGGTTGGAGATATTGTGGGACTTAGCCACACAAATAAAGGCCATTCTAAAGTCATGTCCCCATATGAATTTTTATCAGATCGTAAAGCGGTGCCTATTTTTACACAGGCAGAAAAAGACCAGTTGCAAAAAGAAAAACAGCAATTGCCTGAACGGGAGTTGCGGGGCGGCAGTGGGTTGGAGAGTTTCATGTTTCACCTATTAATGGCTTTTCGCCATCCCAAACAACTTCTCAGGCCTTTGTTAAGAAATAAGGCGATTTTACTGCCTCTATCGCTTCCAAAGCTGGTCACCGCAGCCGTCAGTCCTTCATTTATCTTATTATTTACTGCAGAGATCTGGGATGTTGGGATCAATATGCCCAATTCTGTGGCCATCCTGTTTGCCATCATGAGCATTATGGGGGCCAGTTTTTATCTTGTTACCATCCAGTCTCTTTTTTTACCACGGAAAGAAAAAAGAATATTGACTGAGCATCTTGCCGTAGCAAATACAACTATTTATCTCAGCATATTTTTAGCGTGTATTGGACTTTACTTAATGGTTGGACTGCTTATGTTGTTTATGGAACTCTATGTGTTTCCTTCAGACTTGATCCAAACTTGGCCCACCCTAAACAAGCAGGCCGTTAATTTGACCGATTTGATACGCCTTGCGTCCTTTATTAGTACCGTGGGTGTCACTACTGGTGCGTTGGCCGGAGGGTTTGAAAGCCGTGCGGTCATCAGGGAACTGTCACTTTTTAGAAGACTAAAATAAAACTACTGAAGTAGCCTCTGGTGGTTGCGCTAAGCTGTATGATTAAATAAGAGTAAAGGTTTTATAAACTCATTTTTTACTACTAAATGTATCAATGTCTTCAATATCTTCTGGTAGTATTGAGGTTATGAGATTCCCATTTTCATATTTGAAAATACTCAAAGCTCCTGATCGCTCATAATACGCATGTTGTACTACTGACAGATCCCTGATACCAGATTGTCTCAAAAGCATCAGCACATCTTCATTATCTATATCGGCAGCTGGAAAGTTTTCTTTGAGCAGTTTCCCGTTTTCGACCAATTTGGTAGTGGGTAGATGAGTTAATTTCCTGACGCTTTCATATTTTATCTGTAAATCGACCACTAATTTTTGAAATGCAGCAACCAGACTTATCACCGTAAGGGCGACAGCGAGAGGAATTGTAGGATAAAACATCGCATCACCAACAGCACTTCCCATTGCCACAATCAATAAAATATCTGCGCTGCCCAAGTTACCTACTGCTCGCTTACCTATCCACTTAATTAATAGCATAGTATAACTCATGATTATGACAACACGACATATAATTTCTACGTAAATCATGAGACTGAAATCCCCAAATAATATTCTAAGAAAATCAAAGCTGTATTCATTTCCTTCAATCATAACTTTATGGTTTTAAATTATTAGTATTTGAGCAGTTAGGGTTTGGTGCAATTTAAAATTTCTGTATTCTGTACCTACTGAAGCTATTACTAAATATGTCAAAGATGCATTCGGATAATAAGACTAGATAGGGGTTGTGGAGCGTTTATAACTTAAAACAAAAATGCCACTAATAAACAGGTCAGCAAAAAAGGAGATTTCGAATTAAAATTATAGTATTTAACCATGAGGTATAGATGTAATAAGTAGAAAATTTAACTCTAAAGCTATTTAGAAGTCATCCTTATTTGTAGTATGTGAATTGTCAAATTGTTTAAAACAATCCTGAGTTCAGGTTCGCTTGTCTTTACTGCACACCTATTTTATCATAAAGTAAAAGATAACCCATCATACCCACATAAACGCTGAAAAATTAATCACGTTATTCAAAATATGAAACAACTATTTCAAATCATCACGATAAACTTTTGGTGCTGAACAGAAAAAAAAAAGGCTTCACTTTGTTAAAGCCAATTATAGGAGAAAAGGTTTAGAGGATTTCACCATTAGTCAACCAACGCTTAATTAACAGGTCATTATTGGAAATATCAACAATATGGAAGGTATTGAATTTCTTAAAAACGTTAGATTTCTCAATAGGTTCTATACAGACTTCTGCATTTGGATAAAGATAGTTGGAATGAATTAAAAAAAGTTCACCTTCTTTTTTTAGAAGAAAACCAACGTGACCCTCATCAAAGCCAATAAATGAAATTCCTTCTTGGGTAATCTTGTTGATTTCTTCAAGAATTGTTGTAGCGTCGTTAGCGGTAATGGTATTTACTACCGCGCCACAACTGATCATTTTTGCTTCGTCTATAGGAGATTTTTGAGCTAATTTATATCTATTTAGCCTTAGCCCCATATCTCTTAATGTGGTGGAAACGAAATACCCACAAGCTATTTTTCCAATCTTTGGAACAGCAGTGTGGCCGCTAAAACTCCATTCTGTACCGTACCAATGTGGTATCAAACGATTTACAAGATGGTTGGAAAAGGCAGCTTTTACATCCTCCAAAGTAGCCTGGTTCAAACTTAGCGCTAAATTCAGTTCTGTACGGAGTGTTTTACTGGCAACTTTTTCCGTATCATAAGACAAGAGTGATCCAGAGTTTTCATAGTTGTAAAGTACATTTCCGTCAACGGTAGTAGTATCTTCTACAGAATTCAAATTTTCGAATTCCGAAAACACAGCAGTTGTAATCGTTGCCGAGGAAGAAATAGGTTCTAACGGATAACAAATACCCACTAATAAGCTGAAAAAATTAACGGCTCTTAACATTTTGATAAATTTGGTATCACAAATATGCCCAATACAAATGAGTAATTGAAATTAAACTTAGTTAAGTTTTAAAAAAATATCAACATTTGGGCGGCTAACCCATTACATTTCAAATTTTTAGATTTACGCCCCACCACACCGCATAATCAGATGGCAACAATGGTCTATTACTCTGGTAGCCTTGGTCGGCCATTTTAAGACCAATAATTTTATCATCGGCATCCCTTACATAGCTTAAGAAAATAAAAGAATGTCCAAAGGGATCAATCTTTGGATCAGAGATTCCTCTGACGACCGCTCGGTAATCGTTTTTATCGCGCCATACTTGCATAGGAGCTCCGGGCCTCAATTGACCGCTCCATATTTTTTTTCCGTTTAATAGGTCGCCCATTCCTGCACTGGCAATTGCACCGGCATTGCCTCTTCCCCTAAACTTTCTGGGTAGCGTACGCCAGCCCCTATGGGTGCCAGAGGTAGAAGCATACAAATTGTCAAAAACTTCTTTTGGAGTGTAATATTTTGTTGCCATGCTTTCAGGAAGATCCCGATAAATTGAATGGCCGTGCATTTGCTGATAGGCGTTTAAAATTCGTGTTTTACTGACGGTAAGGCAGTGTCCCCCAGGCTCTTTATTACTGCTGTACATATAATTTTTTACTATTTGCTGTGCTACAGGAAATGCAGGCTTGAGATCTTCTTCGGTATGTATATGGGGTGTGGTAAGCTTCTGTACAGGTTGTGCCGTCATCGGTATAGCAATGGTTTTTGTAGCACGAACAGGAATTTCACTTTGAGTTACCGTTACCGTGTTAGCCACTTCATCTGTGTAAACTACGCTTCCTTGATCTACATCTTTTGTTGAACTACAACTTGAATACATACTAATAAGGCATAATGCGCAAAGCCAATAGGAAAAATAAGCGGTTTGTTTGGTCGTTTTAATTGGGTTTTTCATAGCGTATAATTAATATTTTTTGAGGCATTACTGTAATTTGACAAATTATAACTTACACACGTTTAACTTTCCTATTAGAACGATCACTCGAAATACTAAGTCTTTTATGTCATCTATCACAATTTCATTTTTTTTGGGGCCATCTAACAAAACAACCTTCCCGAGTTTTTTATAACAATAGTCGTCGTTTAAATAAATGTGAAAGTAGTAAGTTTTTTAAAACTTAGATTTTGTCGTAAAAAAATTCTCGTTTTACATATTTCTCAACATTTTATAGGAACTAAAATCAATAATGGCCTATCACAGAAAGTGCTGTACTCCCAATAATGTTTATGGCAATCCCCTCCTATCATAAATAAAGTTTCAAATGCCTTTCAACGCATAATCGTGAGATTAAGGAAAAGCAAGTGCCACAAACAAATTTCATACCATAACAGTGGCATGGTCTAAATAAAAGCCTATGAACCTTAACTAGCGGGTTTTTTTTAACAGCCTGAAGGTTTTTGGAATTCGTGCACTTAAGGTCACAATTTGTGCCCATTTTTAAAAGGTACCAGTCCATACTTGACAATCCCGACGCTTCAGGAGTTTTAAAATTTTTTGGAGGTATGATTAAGCGAGATGCATCAAAGTGCCCTGTTTTGAATTCGTGAGAGACCAATCCATTCCTTAGGCACCTCTACCAATACATTAATTGATAATAACGTATATTGGGGATAAATAAAATAAGCTACCAATTAACAAAACCTAAAATTCAATGGACATAATTAAAATATATATTGACTATATCGCCACCATAATGGAGGCGATTGGCGTCTTGACAATTTTTATTGGTTCCATATTCGTCATGGGTAGATTTATCTTTCAAATGAAAAGTAAAAACCCTATTACTTATAAAGAACTACGCCAAGCGGTTGGCAAATCCATTCTTCTTGGCTTGGAAATATTGATCGCAGCAGATATAATTGCTACTGTGGTTACAGAACCCACCTTGTTATCAGTGTCAATTTTAGGTTTAATTGTTTTAATAAGAACATTTTTAAGTCTCTCTCTTCAAGTTGAGCTAGAAGGAAAATTTCCTTGGCAAAAATTTAAAATAAAGAATCAAAAGGACAATCAGTGAAATGATAGACATCTGTAGGTTTTATAGTCTGGTTCCATATAAATGTAATTTGTATTATTTAATGGGCACTCATTCCCTCCATTTGAGTTCAAACTATATAATAGTTTTATTATTTTAAACTTATGAAATGAGCAACAGATTCAAAAAACCAAACAATCGGTCATTGTAAAATTTAAGTTATGGAAAAAACCAGAAAGATACTTTACATCATACTTTGTTTTATTGCAGGAATTTTGGCAATAGGTTCAATACTTTCAATTTTTAGAGATACCGAAAGTCGCTATTTGAAAATGCTCGATTTTATGAGAATTCAATTTTTCATAACTTCTGTCCTTAGCTTAGTTTTGCTCATAATAGTGACTAAAAAATGGTTTTGGTACGGCTATTTGGTCTTGAGTGGACTGTTGATTGGATTGATCGTAAACGGTTCGTATTTAATTAATTATACCCCGCTAGTTTCTGTAGAAGTATCTGCAGCAAAAGACACTTTTGCTTCTGGTAGTCAGTTGCGACTCTTATTGATCAATGTAAAAATGTCAAACAATCAGGCACAACCGTTAATCAACCTCATTGAACTCAAAAAACCTGATTTGATCTTGGGCATGGAAGTCAATGAGTGGTGGTCTAAACAGTTCGAATCTTTTAAAGATGAGTATCCTTATTCAATAAAGGCCATCAATGATGTCACCTATGGAATGGTACTTTACAGTAAGTTTCCGTTGGAATCGTCGGATGTTAGTTATTTGAACAATAGAAAAGTTCCTTCTTTTGAAAGTACCGTTAGTCTTCCCAATGGTCAGAAAATCAGCTTCCATGCCTTGCACCCTGTTCCACCGACACATTTTGAAGATTTACCCGATAATGAAGGTCAGCAGGAAAGTGCCATGAAAATATTAGGTGACAAGGTTTCAGGTAGAACATACCCTACTATAGTTGCTGGCGATATGAATGACGTGGTTTGGTCCCATGTTGATGCATTGACATTAACTGAGAACCTACTTTATGATGTTAGGGTTGGAAGAGGATTCTATAACAGTTTTAATGCAAATAATATTTTTATGCGATGGCCTCTGGACCACGTTTTCGTGACCAAAGAATTCCGCTTAAAAGCTTTAGAGCGCTTATCAAAAATAGGCTCTGATCACTTCCCAATGTTCGTGACATTGGTACTTCAAGAATAAACTGAATAGCAGATTACCCATTTTGTAATCAGCGAGCGTGCAACCCAGTGCGAAAATTTTTCAATAACCCCATGGCATAAAGTGCACTAACCTTCACTGATGTTCAAAAATATCATTTTTGGATCCTCGTTATGACCTTACTTTTATTACCACCCTCAAATAAAGTAAACATAGTAATGTTCTACGCAGTGGATTTCTATTCCATTTTACGGCTTTCGGTGCCCATTATTTTATCCCAAAACGTAAAATATAACCCATAGTTGGTATTGAATTCTTTATGATGGAAATGGTGGTGGGTGGCGTCTATCCATAGTTTTCCGAAGGCACTGTTTCTGAAATAAACAGGATAGATTTCAATATCCAAATGATTGATTACACTGCTTAGGGACATAAAAAATAGATAAATAAGAAGCACATAGATGTTGACGGGTATTACCACTAAGATGATTGGCAGGATGAAGGCCTCCAAAACACTTTCCCACGGATGGAATGAAAATGCAGTCCATGGGGTGGGACTTAAACTTTGATGGTGGACCTTATGCACCACTTTATAAATTTTGGGTATATGCATGGCTCGATGCAGCCAATAATAATAGGTTTCGTGTACTAACAACACTAATACCAAACTTATTGGTAAATACCAATAACCAAATTTTAAAGGGTCCAAGTAAATGCCCGTTAGGTTGTTCGCCCAAAGCCAATAGGTTACTGCGCCAAACAACGCAAATATGCCTGAAGAGATGATGCTCCAATATATTTCCTTTCTTATCTGTCCTGTTTTTGCCGGTCTTCGGCTCAAAATCTTTTTATCTTTTGTACTAGTATTGAATCTTAAGTAATACGCATAAAACACTCCCGCTATCGCAAAATAACGTATGAGCAGAATTGTGAAAAAAATTAAAATAGAACCAAAAAAATCTTCCATGGTTTACTGACTGAACTTAGTGTATGAAATTTAAAGTTATGAAAACATTCTGAACCTTAATGGCATTCAACTTTTTAAATACTAGTTTGTTTGTGATCATAGGGTCATTAATAAACCTGCAAAGGCTGTTTATATGTGATAATAAACGCAAACAACTTTTTAAAACAAAAGTTGCATTTGAGGCGGAATTGACAGATTGGCCTTTTTAAAAATTTGAATTAATGTCTTTTAATGCAACTAGTTGTTCCCATTTATTTGTTTCTCAACATCTTTTAATAACGTTTAATATTTGGAGGCTGCCACCCTGCCCTAATGTTTCTTAGTGTTAGCAACATGTACAGCTTCTAATTACTGCAACAACTGTCCCCCTTCGAGCATCGTTTCATTTGATCCTCAATATTCTAAATTTAATAACCCGACAGGTCTGAAAAATGTTCAGATCATAAAATAATGGACCCAATAAAAAACATATCCGATTTTTACTTTACTCGTTGGTTCTCTTTTTTTAAACCTCAACTCAGAATTGATACTATCTGAAAACTTGGTAAATATTGACAAAAGGTAGTTAACCCACTTCCATTTTTTGGAGTATTTTTTTTCGTGATTAGGTTAAGTAAATAAAATTGAAGACATTAAATTTAGTCACATTTTAAAATGCAAAAGGCTCAGTAAAATCTGAACAGCAGATATTAATACATTCCCCACAAAACCATGTTGACATCCCATCAATTTTAAGGAAGCCTTTGGCCTAGGTAAAACAACAAGTTTCTTGAAACAGCGCAAATAATAGCATCTTATAACATTCAAGATGCTAAGTCAAACATAACCTAGAGGATGAGTATAAAAAAAATATTTGACTTTATATTTGAGTGCGTCAAACTCAATTTGCCGCTACTTTTGATCTTTTTCAACATGAGCTTAAGAAAATTTGAAAGGTTGTGAAAATTAATTCTTCATAACTTTTTAACTTGGTATATCGCATTTAAATTCTAAACCCATTTGATATGATTGTCAACAAATCTGTAATAGGCCTACACATCATCTTTCACGAAGCGCATGGCCTGTTGGCAGGTAAAATAGCCAATGAAATTGCAGCAGAATACCGCCCCATCCATTGGTTTGAAACACTTGTTGCGGTTTGCGAACACGATGACCGACAGTTAAATTTTGACGAGAAGGATTATCTATCTGACATAGGCGTTCCTTTGGATTTTACTGAGGAACGGTCTTCTGTAAAAGATGTAATTACCAGAATGCAACGCATTTTAAAATCTGCAGCAAACAAATCTCTATGGGTCAAGCTGCTCATCTCTTATCATTTGGAGTTTATCTACAGCGATCTAAAAGCAGAAAGTAAGCGTATAGCCTCATTTTTTGCTGATGAAGACCGCGCGCGACAACTCATTTTAAAAGAGTTCAAAATATCAGATAAGAAAGCCAGATCCTACTATGAAGTGATGCGCTTTTGCGACCGGTTGTCGCTCGTTTTATGCAAGGATGAAGCGCCCGCTGCCGAACGATTACTTGAAATAAATACGTCTATTAATGGAGAAACATTTTTTATCAAAAAAGCCAAAAATGGAGAATTGATCATTACCCCTTGGATTTTCAGTAACACTGAATTTGAAGTATCTGTAGAGGAGCGGATATTACGGAAAACCCAATTTACATCGGCCACTCAGTTTCAAACCATTTTAATGGAATCAAAACCACAACCTAAAAAATGGGTGCTTAAAAAAGCAACTGATTGATGCTGGATTGTTTCCAATCAACATTTTTGAATTTTGGGATTGTGGGGTGAATCAAAGGTTATTCAGATAAGACAGTGCATGAACTTATAAACTATTGGACCGTCATTATTTTCGTATCCTTTTATGAAATGCAACTGCCGTGTGGAGCCTTAAGGCACAGCACAATATAATTCATCATAATAGGACTACATGATTAAAGAACCTACAAGCTTACGTGCCAAGGTTAGTAGACTTGGCCGGAGTTACACCTGTCCAAATAAGGAAGACCACATATAAAAATGTGGTCTTCCTGTTGAATTTGAAAAGAATTCTTGTTACGCCTTATTTTTATTTTTTGAAATCCTTGTCAACATCAACCTTGGTCTCACGCACGGTATCAGAAATAGTTTTTTCGTGTTGCTTAACGTCTTTATTAACTTCAATTTCTTCAACAACTCGTGCATTTTTTTCAACGACAGCCTTTTCAGCGTGTTCCGTCATTGCAATGGTTTTCTCTTGAAAAGCATCTTTGTCAGATACATCTTTATTGACAGGTTTTCTGGTCACATAAACTCTTTCATCTCGCAAACGGATATCTTCCTTTACAGGCTTTTCAACGATGCGGCTTTTAATACGAACGCCTCCCGTGTCAACTGTGCGTTTGCCAACATTGAGTTCCTCCTTCACCACATCAATGGTATCGTCATTGTGTGAACCCGTTTCGTTTCTCCTAGAATTCTGCCGTGTTGTGTCCTTCATCTTTCGGTCATAATCGTCAACATCTAAGGCACCACAGGAGTCCAAGATTGAAGCAGCTGCTTTTGCATGCTTTTCATCTGCGGCATAAACCGTAACTACGTTGGTACGCGCACCTACTCTGCTATGACGTTCACGGTCGTCATCATCATCGCCAAAGAGCCAGTCCCAAAATCCGGAAGTGTTTTCCTCTTCATCGTAATCATAGTCCGTATCTTTATAATCTCCCTGGGTCTTATAAGGAGATAAGTCAACTTGATTCTTGTCAAAACCATCATTGTTTAGTTTTCTTAAAGCCTCTTGTGCTTCATCTTTCTTATTAAAAAATCCTACTATTGTGTAATTCATAATATATTGTATTTATTTATTGATATCTATTCCAAACTATTTGGAATTTCGGTAATTATTTTTCTTTGGTTGCACATCTTTTTTGTCAATGGTGACACTTTCACTGCGCAATGCCGTTTCAATGTGTTCTAGTGTTTCAATTTGCTCTTTGGTAATATGTATTTCCTTAACAAGCATTATTTTTTTTGTAATTACGGCAACCTCTTCTATAATTGGAATAATGGTTACATTACCCGTCTCTCTAATCTTGGGGATTTCAGTAACCTCTTTATTGACCGGTATATGTTCAATTTTAACATGATCATGTAAAAGCGGTACATCGTGCCTGACTATTTCCGTATTCACCGTTTTATGAATGGTGATTTTTCTTTTTTCCACAACTTCTTTCGAGAGGTCCATTTTTTCTTCATGAATGGAAATGATTGCTTTCTCGTCTTTTTTGTTCGTATTGCTTTTTTCTTCCATTGTATTGCTTTATCGGAAAATTATTGGAGCTTAATCTGCCAGTAATCATATAATGTAATTTATTATATATATAGATCATTTTTGGTTGCTAATAATTTAATTTTTACCCCATTAAAAAAAATTTCTACTATTAGAAGAATTTCGGATGTTGTCATGAGTCGAAAAATAAGATATGTTTAACGAAGAATTTATACCGTTACCAATTGACGTCATTTTAACACTCATTATTTGTTATCAAGAGCATATGTTGACCTATTCTTAACGAAAAATAGAAGTTTCATCCAAATTCTTGATACACGACGGCAAGTTGTTTTTGTTTTATATAAAAACTTTATCTTTCAGGATTAAAATTGGTTTGATACTAGTATTCTTTTCAAAATGAAATACAAACACGAGGTATTAAAATATGGCGGGATCGCTTTAGTCATCGGTAGTTTAAGTACCATAGTGGCAGATGTTGTAGGCATCATGGTGGTTGAAGACCACAATCCTGTACGGCAGACCATTAGCCAACTGGCACATGGCAAATATGCCTATATACAAGATATTGGTCTTACTGTTTTTGGAATAGGAATATTACTTGGTGGTATGGCGCTTTATGTGTGGAGGTCCAATTCTACCATGCTGAAATTGGGAGCTTTTCTTTTGGGTATTATGGGCATATGTATAGTGGTGCTTGCTGAATTTAATCAATTTGCCGGAACACCAGGAACAACAATTCATATAGTTCTGTCAGTCGTTATAGGACTTCTCTATTTGAGTAGTACAATTCTCATTGGCATAGCGTTCAAGAAAATCAATACCAATTGGTACTATGGAAGCATTGGTATTGGCATTTCATTTCTGATGGCCTGTTCTGGTTTTTTGATCATTTCTGAAGCTTATGAAGGCGCTTATGAACGCGGCGTCGTTTTGATTGTATTGATATGGTTTTGCGCTATGGCCTATCAAATGATGACACATCAACACGAATCGAATCCATCCAAATAGTGAAGGAAAGTCTCTCTAGCGAATGATTACTTCAAACCATAGTCATGCAACTTTTTTTTAGATTAGTTCCACTAAAAAACCCGAATTAGAAAATTCGGGTTTGTAACATTATGTTTAGTTGTAAAATTAATGTTGCTCAAATGCAGCATTATCATAAAACTGATCGTATTTTGGATAGTTCTTAGCTTCATCACTTCGCACATAGGAGTCTAAAATGATGACTTCATAGTCTCGATCAATTGGAGCGCCCTTTTTTATCCGTTTCGTTTCAGCAAAGGTGTCATGATTGATGTTGTCTGTAGATACAATTTTGTTGTCCAGATTGAGGTGAGCCAACCCAATTGGGAGGATCAAGTGGTTTTCACCATCTTCATTCAGAAAACCATGAACGCCACCTTTTTCTCTAATATTGTAAGGTTTATGATTGGCCTCAATAATGGATGGATCAACTTCAATATCTAAATACACCACGCGCTCAGTATTTTTGTTGACGAGCATATTGTCGACTTCCCCTACAACTCTTCCGTCTTTATCTTTTACTTCCCAACCACGCACATCTTTGTCGCTGTCGGCAACCTCGTAGTCTGAGAGTTCTTCGAGATAGAATATATTTTTTTCTTTATCTGTGTCCATAATTTAATTGTTTTTCATGTTTGTTAATAGATCTCCTGCCTTTTCAAAGAAATTCTTCACCGCTGCCTTTTGCTCGAGCGTTTGTGTTGCTGGTTGAATATTGGTTACTGAGTTTTGAAGTTCGGTACTGCTTTCCTCCAAATCGGGAAATTTTTCATTCTGTATTTTGTCCAAGGCTTGTACAATAATATTTCCTGCATTATTGATTTTATCTGCATGATCCACATCATAGGTGTCCTTTGTAACAAAATCTGAATTTTCACGCGCCGTTTCCAATTCGGCTGTTATGTCAACACTTAACGTGTTTGCCACAGCTTCTGTAGCGTCAATCAGTTTGTTTAGCGCAGTATGCGTATATTGATGCTCAAGGCCCATTTCAGGTTCCTTAGCGATAAACATTTGGTATCCTGAAATTGCAGACACTGCCGTTTCAGAGAATGGATTTGAAGTTTCGTAATCTGAATTACTAACGTCATCAGTTACCATTTCTACATCGTTTGTTACGTCATCTGCATCTACATCATCATCTCCATAAAGGAATATGAAATACAAGATTGCCAAAACTGCCAAAATTCCTACAATCCAAGGCCATATTGGTGTCTTTTTTTTAATTTCTATCTCTGCCATAATTTATTGTTTTAAGTTAATTGTTTGTGTTTAAGTTTGTGTTTGGAAAAAAATGGTTCCGAAAAAAAATATATCCAGAACCATTTTTCAACCAACCAAAAAATTTATTTTGAATAGATAACTTTATAGTCTCCTATCTCATCTTTTATATCAGAAGCATTTCCAATATATCTATGTTGTCTGTTAAATAGCCTATCAGGTCTTTCTCCCACCACATAATATCTCACGTCAAGTTCAGGTGCATTTATTGTCACTTGATCAGAAACACGCATATTTTTATCGCCAATACTTTTTCCAGTCGATCTAAGTTCAGAAATGACAATCAATTTTTTTCCAGTCGCCCAAATCTCCTTGATTTCTATTGTTGATTCTTCACCCGTAACTTCGGCTTCCACCATCAGCGTGCGTTCTTCTTTTTCTCCTTCATTTGGCATATCAATATCCAAATAAGGGACTTCAACTTCTTCTTCTTCCATGACCACGACCACTTTTGGAACCTCAACAGTATCTGTCCTGGTACCCACATTGACTTCTGCCCAATCCACATCGTATTCCGGCAACTCGCCAGCCTCAGCATCAACATCAACGTCCACTTCTGGTAGTTCTCCCTTATCCGTTTTATTAAAGTCACAACTCATCAAAAGGCTAAAAGCCAATACTGGTATCATCATTTTTTTAATCGTACTCATAGTTTTAAATTTTAAAGTTTATATGTCATGCCCATCGAAACACTGTTTCTTTAACAGTTCACGTTGTAACAAACCAACACGGTTTGAAATCATAACTCTTTAAAGTTATAGAATGAAGATGCAAAACACGTGCTTAAATGTCATTTATATTGACGCTAATACTTTAGCAACGTGTTCATTATTGCGAAACAGTAGGATATTTTTTAAATACATTGTCAACAGACTCTGAAACTTCCTGGGAGGCGTTTTGCTGGTATATGTCGAAATTTTTCGCAGTTCCGGTCCATAAAATATTTTTCGTTTCACGATCCACAACATTTATGACCATTCCGGCATTGGTATGGGTGCGTAAGTTGACATCATAATCTACAATGTTATTGTAAGAATTATACCCGCTATAATAGTAAGAGTCATAATATCTATTTACTGGTAATGCAGAAGACGTATACGGGTAGTAGGCGTTGTTATATTCCCTATCTACTACAACGTTGGTCTCCTTATCATAATTGGTGTTGACAATGACCAATAAATCAGGATTATCTCTGTCTAAGGTATAGCCCGCATTTTGCATATTGCGATTTATGGCCTGCACGATATTTTTACCCACATCTTCTGATTGTTGTACAGTTTCAGGCGCTTCAGCATTGCTGTTAGGCAGGTAGGCATAGGTTTTATAGTTACTCAAATCTTTTTGAGTGCTTGTTGATGATGTAATTTTTGGACCGCAACTGTAAACCAATACAAGTGATAATACAGCCATTACATGAATAGATAATTTTTTCATAATGCTAATTTTAAAGTTAATATTACTGCAAGGTATCATCAAAAACGCTGAGCTGATGATCCAAAAAAAAGAATTTTTGCCGTAAAAATAAAAGGATGTGTATGAAGCTTGGTGGACATACCCTTAGTAATCAACTATATAATACAGGTGAGAAGTTGTCCAATACCAAAACGTATTAGACTAACAACTAAACGTCAAATGCTATGAAAAAAAACAAAGTAAAATTTAATAGACTTATCTAAAACACGTTTATTTTGGACACATTTCTTATTAGCATCAAAAAATTTTGGCATCGGGTCTGATTTTAATTTGCATAAGTCTTAATTTGGGACAAAACCTTAAATTATGAAGGTACAAGCATATTTGGCATTTAGAGGTAATTGCCAGCAAGCACTTGAATATTATAGTGAGATCTTGAACGCCGACATCATAAACCGTCAAACTTACTATGATAATGATACCAATGTCCCGTCATCCTTTGGCCATAAACTGCAACATGCAGAATTGAAAGGACGGCACTTACTGTTAATGGCCTATGATATATCTGCAAACACTCCCCTAAAACCCGGGAACCAAATTCATATGAGCGCTGAACTTAATGATATGGAAGAGGCAGCACATGTTTTCAGTGAACTTTCAAGTGGCGGGCAAGTACACCATACCTTCATGGAATGGGAATGGGGCTATTTTGGAAGATGTACGGACAAATTTGGTATCAATTGGATGGTGAAGTGTAACCATCAACTTTCAATTCCCAGTAATTATATAATGTAACACCATAAAAATCATAAAACTATGCAAGTAATATTTGAATATGACGATGTAGAAGGCAGCCAACCATTAGAAGAATTTGCCAAAGAAAAGTTGGAGCAACTGGTTGAAAAATATGACATGGTCATAAGAGCGGATGTATTTTTTAAGTTGGAAAACACCACTTCAGACGAGACCGGAAAAATATGTAATATCAGATTGAGCCTCCCAGGACCAAGATTGTTTGCTGAGGCAAGTCATGACAATTTTAGGGATGCCATTTCAGAATCTATCAACGATTTGGAACGTCAATTGAGAAAGCGCAAGGGCAAATTAAAAGATTATTAATCAGGGTTGTAAATCCACAACACACACATGAAAACGACACTACTTTTAAAAGCGGCCTCTGCACTTGTGCGAAATAGAAAAGCCAAAATTATATTTGTTGGTTTGCAATTTGGATTTTTGACCTATCAATTGCTAAAGGGTAAAAAGAAGAAAAAGCAAAATCCTCAAATTGAGACCTAGCATTAATTTGAGAACTAGCAGCAATTAAAAAATTCATCTAGAGCGCTCTGGAATAACCCCGTGAATTTTCAACATTACATTAGCTTCATAATAAAATTATTGGTGAGGTAAATTTGAACATACAATAATTTTCAATACATATAGGTTAGACTGTGAATATAGCATTATTGGTATTAGGGATAGGGATTCAAGTCTTGGTTTTGGTTGATATTTTTAAAACCATTATCTATATCAATGGCGCTGGTTTTTTGACCAACTTTGTCTCAAAAACTATTTGGAGCTTATTTTATAAGCTTTCAAAAGGCAATGGCAGAAGCAAATTGCTGGATCTGTGCGGCCCCATGATTTTGCTGTTCTTTCTATTTATGTGGATTTCTCTGATTTGGCTGGGTTATAGTCTCATTTATATGTCAGATAGCGCTTCAGTCATGAACACTGAAACTGATACCCAAGCTACGGTTATCGGTAAAATTTATTTTGTAGGGTATACACTGACATCTCTGGGCAATGGTGATTATAGGGCAGGAAGTGAAGTTTGGCAAATTGTGTCTAACATCATGGGATTAAATTCTATGATATTTATAAGTTTGGGCATTTCGTATCTATTACCCGTACTGCAATCGGTAATTGACAAAAGAACTTTGGCCGTGCAGATTACTATGTTAGGCTCTACGCCACAAGCTATAATCGAAAACGGCTATGATGGCAAAGATTTCAGTCCGCTTTATCAGCGCTTTACAAATTTAGAGAGTATCTTAGTAAAGCACGGTGAAAGACATTTGGCCTATCCCATCTTACATTATTTCCATTCAAATGATAGAAGGTACGCACTCCCGCTCAAATTAGCTACATTAGATGAAGTTGTGCTGATTCAAAAATTATATAATATTGACGATTCATCAAAAAATTTTCATTGGGAAATTTTAGGAGCTACATTGAATAATTTTTACGAACGTCTTGATTCAAACTTCGTTATTGAAGCTGATGAAGTTCCTCCGTTTGATTACAAAGATAAACTGCCCAAAGAATTTGCCCACAAAGTATTGTCCAAACCTCAATTTGAATTGAAGAATGTTGAAGAACGTAGAAAAAAAATTCGAGGGTATGTAAGAAATGATGGGTGGACTTGGGATGACGTTATCAGATCACCTGAATAAGTTTCTTATTATAGAACGTCCACTGAAAATTTTGATCTTATCATTGAAGGCTTATGGATGGATTTATCTAGATAATTAAGATTGTTCAGTTAAAAATCCATTTCCGTCAGTAATAATATAATGAATGGGCTTAAAAGTTCCGCCATTAGAATCTTCGGCAGAGCAGGCTGTCAGACCAACTATCAAGTCCATTTCTGCCTTAAATCTGACCAGGTCCCCTGGTTTGCTTGTAGGTGGTAAGACGCTTAGCTTTCCTTTTTCATCAAATTTTACATTCATAAAAATGTTGAAGGCCGTAGGAATATCATCCAACTCAATGCCATATGACATTAAATTACGATGTAAATTTTCAAGACAACTCGGGTGATAGGTCGGATTGTCATACATAATTTGAAAAGTTTCTGGGCTGCAAGGCGCCAAAAGAAAATCATTGCGTCCATTGGTGTCATCTCGTATCTCCATCATTTTATTGGACCGATTGCTCCACAAGAAATTGCCTTTAGTGAGCAAGATGCTTTCTTCAAAGTCCATAGTTTTACCAGACGATATGCGTTCTTTTAAATCTTCTTTATTGAACAGCACCATATCACTTACTTGTTGGCCCATAGGATCAATTACGGTAAGCACATCACCTTTCTTTAATTCAAAAGCGGCTCCAGATTGGGGCGCTATAATATGTATCGCATTCATATCTTCTCTTTTTTAGGATGAAACGGGCACTTCCAATCACTGTCTACTGCCCTTCCACTGTATTGTTTTGCTTCGGTATCTTTACCAAAGTCGCGAAGTACTGGATTTATAGAGCCCTGCAATTTTTTATCGCGTCGTCTAATTCTTTTTTTTACGGTTTGGTAAGTCCCCATTTCCCTTAATTTTTCAAACTGCCAATGTAAATTGAACACAACGGTGCAATAGGGTGCGCTTCTTGCCATTCGAGAACTTTTTGGGTGTAAGCCCACAATATAAAAGGCTCGGCCCTTTAAACTAAAACTAAAATTTGAGCTGTTGGGATCAGCACTTACACGAGGATCCCAGGTTTCTGTATCATTATTGTGTAAGCTCTGTAAAAATTGCCATAGGTGCTGCCCAAAGGCCTTTTCTGTTTTAAAGTGATCATTTTTAAAGCAAAATAACAGCGACTCAAAATCATTGGAGTCAAAATCATACTGGTCTAAATAGGCTTCTATATCATTAAGGATGGAAGGGATATTCTCTTTGGATGTGATGGAATCATAAATTTTGAGATGGTACTTCTCTAAAGCAAAAACAGTATTGGCCATGATGCATGGATGTTTCTGCTTGATTATAAAGTTCCTGTAATCTGTTTCTATCGTATTAGCATCTATTGATTTCATAACAGTATCTATGAATATTTTAGTTTATCGTCGTACATCTTTTAAAATCCAGTCCTCAATAGCCTCATCATTGTCTTTGTGTATAACCACCAAAGTACCAGTAGTTTCAAAAATGACCGCCTTTACTTCTGATAATTTTATAACATTAGCTTCTCGCAATTTAGCCCGGACGTCGCCTTCCGTAATCCTAACGGCCTTCATGTTTTCTCTAAGCATTACAGGCCCGTCCATCACTAAGGTTGGGGTATTATCAATCAGTTTCCTGAACCACTTATAGCGCCGAAAATAGGCTGCAAATAACTGTAGTGCATAAATAAACAAGAGTCCGGCAGCACCCTCCAATAAGCTTACGGTTTCTGAGAGGACTGTAGTTGCCATGATGGATCCCACTGCTATGGTCATCGCAAAATCAAAACTTGACATTTTTGAAAAACTTCGCTTTCCGAAAATTCGAGTATAGAAAATAACTGCCATATAAATTCCAACAGAGGTAAGCATAATGAGAAAGAAATCCTTCCAGCTTAAGTCAAAAAGTTTTTCTGAAACCGAATCCCAAAATATTGTAAAATCCATAGCGAGTAAGTTTATTAATACATCCAACTTAGATCCTATCTAAAATGGAAAAGAAATTAGAAGGTATGAGAATGTATTTAGACCGTAAAATTAAGACGTTCAACAAGCTAGTGTTACTTCAATACCTAATTAAATGAACTCAATAAGCATAATGGCGCATAGCGTTTAAAAATTACGCACAAACCGAGAAGATTTGATGCCATAAAGTGTGGTTACAGAATTTATGGGATCAAAAAACCGTTTTATAAAATATGCATTTAATGATACTCACTAAATCAACACTAAATCTTACTAAAAAGTTACAAACCGCTACCTAAGATTAATTCTACAGAACATGAGAGAATTCAGTGTTTGCCAATGTTTTGGAGATTATAAAACAAGCCATGATTGAGAGTTCCACTGAGTGTTTTTATGAATGAGTTGGAGCTACTTCCTAGGTGTTTATAAAACAGCTAACAATAAGTGATTAAAAGTAAATACGCACTACGGCATTAGTAGTCAGCCCTAATGAAAACCTTGAAAATTGATCTACCCTATCATCCTCATTGATTTTAAAATAGTTATTAATGGTATTTTCCCTGTTGGAAATATTCCAAACGGAAGCTCCAATTTCTGAATTAAAAGAGTCACTTATTCTAAACTTATAAATGGCAGAAGCATCTAGTCTCAAGTAATCCTGTATTCTGTTATTGTTTGCTCTATCAAAATTTATAACGTCGTTCATCACTTCATTTTCAGATACGGGAATTGAAGTAGGCTTACCCGTCCTATAATTGACTCCTGCCGATATGTCCCAATCTTTATTGCTGTAAGTACTGCCCAAAGTGATGGAATGGGTAATATCAAAATTATTAGGAAATTCTATTTCCTTAAGCGTTGCAAAAGTATAAGCGTTATTGAGGTAAGAATAACTTAACCAACTACTGATCTTGTTCAGCTTCTTCCTGAATAACAACTCAAAACCATAGGCATCATAATTGCCCTTTTCTTTCTCAAATTCATACTTTGTAGTAAAACTTTGGCTTTGGGTTGTTATACCATCCACAGTTTTGTAGTATGCATGAACATCCAATAGCCATCCATCATTTTTGTATATCAACCCCATAGATGCCTGTTTGCTTTCTATAATAGGGATACTATCATTATCCGTTAGCTGCCATCGTCTTTTTTCAATTCCCAAAAAATCATTTTGAAAATTAACAATCTGAGAGGTGTTTTGGTGTTTAAATTCTCCAAGCACTTCAAGTTCAAGATGATCTCCTATAGCTTTCCGAACACTTAATCGAGGTTCAAGTATCAGTTTCTCAAACTTAGTAATATAATTGGCACGCACGCCTGCCCGCACTGAAAAATCTCTATTGGCATTTGTATACCAGGCTTGAGTGAAAGCGCCGTGTTCCCTAACAATTTCCTCATCACGTCTCACATATCTTGGCAAATCAATATCATTAAGGTTGATGACTTCTGTTTCAATAAAACTATAACCGAGTTTAAATTGCCATAGGTCTTGACTATATACATTTTCAAATTTGATATTCGTTTCTGAAACACTGTTTTTTTGAAGAAAAAGTTGCATTGCCAAAACATCTGCATTCTGTGCCTGTAATTTATAATCACTGTTGTAAATGTTAAGCGTGGAAGAAAGTCTGTCGTTCCATTGTCTTTTATAATCAAACCCGACAGCCATACTATTTTGCGCTACATTACTTTGTCTGATCCTCAAAATACTATCCTCAGCAACGGTTTCATTAAAACTCAACTCGTTGCTTATAAGTATAAAGTTAAGCCTCAAAAAATCTTTGTCTGTAGGATTGTATAACCATCTTAAGGAGGTATCATAGAAGTTGAATTCTTGATTTGAACTGGTTACTTCCGCAACGTTTTCCTGAGCTTCAGTATCCTGTGTCACTCTATCAAAATACACGTCATAAGTGGGCGTTCTTACAAGTTCATCCAAAGACTTTCTTGAGGCCACTTGCAACGACGACTTTTTGCCGATGGGAATGTTTGAAAACAATTCAGCATTTAAAAAATTCAGACCAAAAATTCCTCCAAATTTTGAATCTATCTTTTGTTCAGTTTGCATGTTAATGGTGCCTGAAACCCCGTCTGTTAGCGCCACATCAGTGCCGTTATTTATAACTGTGGCCACCTGTGTCATATGAGGATTAAAACTGGAAATGAGGCCAAAAAAATGTCCAGTTTGGTACATTTTAATACCGTCCCAAAGCATCAGGTTTTGGTCGTTGGTGCCCCCTCTGATATTTATATTGGACACTGTTTCATCAACACTTAAGATGCTTGGCAAAGCTTGAACGGTTTGAAGCACATCAGATTCAATTAAACCAGGGAGAAGGGTAAATTTGCTATAGTCGATTGAAGTACTCCAATCTTTGTTCTTATCAATCCCCTTTACCAAATAGCCCTCAATTAAAACTGCATTGATCAACTCCTGCTGTTCCAACATATTTATTGGGTCACACTGTCCTGAATTGAAAAATTTTACTTGACGTTCAATAGTTTTAAATCCAATATACCTTATAGTCAAAAGTTCTTTGGAAGATTTTAACACGAGCTCAAAATAGCCATTTTCATCGCTCACCGCATATGCAGAGGTACCGGTAATTGTTGCTCCTAAAAGGGGTTGCTGTGCGCTTGCATCGATTATATACCCGCAAACTTTTATAGGATTGGAAATTGTGATAATTGCAGCACTTACTTGGTCAAAAACAAAATTGGTCTGTTTTTCAAGAAGGCTGATTTTAGCAGATAAGTCTAAATTATCTGCTGGTGGATAGACTTTAATATCAGTTAGAAAATTACTCTCATAATTAAAACTGACTTGATGTAAGGTAGAAATGGTGCCCAATACTTCCGTAATTGGAAGTTTCTGGTCTTTTTTCTTGTCCTTGAAATGAAAAGTATGATAGTAGACATATTAAAATAGATAGGGAATACTTACTTTTTATTGACATTAGTTATGATAACCTCTTTAGTGTTTATAATTTTAAAGGTTAAATTAACGGGTTGTGTAATTGATTTCAAAGCATTTTCAAGATTATTATGTTCAAAGGCACCAGTAAAGTTTAGTTTAATGTCAGAATCATAGCTGACTGAAACATGATATTGTTTTTCCAACTCGTTAAATACATCAGCTACAGGCACATTTTCAAAAACACTCAAGCCCTTGACCCAAGATGGTTCAGCAACTACAATGGCAATTTTTTTAGAACTGCCTGCTGTTACTACAAATTCTGTACCCGCTGGTAATTCAACTTCCTGATTCCCATAAGAAACCTGCACTAATCCTTCATAACAGGACACCTTAAACATCCCATCTCTTGAAAGCACGTTAAATTCAGTTCCTAAAACACTTACAATACCTTGGTCAGTGACAACATTAAAACGCTTTCCTTTTTCAACATCAAAATAAGCCTCACCTGTAAGTTTTAGGCTTCGGTTTTCATCCCAATCGGCTGCATTATATTCTAAATGAGATGACTGATTCAGATTGACTTTTGAATGATCTGGCAGGGTGATCATTTCTTTTTGAGCCAATGTGGTTGTAAAGGATTCCATACTATTCTTATCCATAAAATAATAGATGGCAATACCGATAACAAAAATAGCGGCTATTTTTGAAGCAGTACCTATCCAGTTGATGGAACGCACTTTATTTTTGCTTTCCAATAGCGGTTCCAAAGCGCTAAACGATGCAACTTTAGCCTGTTCATCGCCTCTAAATCGTTGCGCTTCTTGAATAATTTCTTCAAACAGGTGAGCGTCCTCCAAAGCTTTAAAGGACTGTTCCTCTGCTTCAGATAATTCATTACTCAACCACTTTTTAACTAAATATTCTTCTTCCATGATATGCTGTTATATTATTAAAACAACTGAAAATCAAATTGTCCCAAAACTATTTTCAATTAAGTTCTTCCAATTGATTTTTCAGCTTTTTAAATGCTCCATATATTCTATGTTCAGCTACCTTTTTTGTTATACCCAAAATTTCAGCTACTTCTTTATGCGTTTTACCATCTACCTTATTGAGTAAAAAAGCGACTCTTTCCTCCTCCTCCAATTGCGATAGAACGCGCTCAAACCGTTCCAGAAATTCTTTTTTTCGCAAAATAAATTCGGGAGATTCATTGTCGTAATCTTGTGGCTTTACTTGCTGATATTTAAAAACCACTTTTTGATGTTTCACTTCATTTAGCATCATATTGTTGGCGGTAGTGTACAAATAAGACTTTACACTTTCTGGGGTAACTTTAGAGCAGTTCTCCCAAAGCTTTATAAAAGCTTCTTGCACCTTGTCGGTTGGGTTTAATAAATCACCGTATTTATAAAGAAGGATATTCCCTAAACTTTGAGCATATGTATCATACAATTTTGAAAAGCGGAATTTATCACAGATGTCGTGATGCAATGATTTTGGCATGTATGGAGCTTTAATATTTCAAAAAAGAAAGATATATAAAAAAAAGATGATTTTTCTTGGGACATTGTTTAATTGAGTTGTTTTAATTATATAATCCCTTAAAACCTCAATGTCATGAACTCAAATTTAAACCAAGTATTATGCGCGTTGAAATTAAAATCAGATAACTTTCAACCAAATATAAATGAGATTGTGAACCAAGTGAAATTGAAAGAAATTGACTATCATCGCACAAAAGTGATATCTCTTTCTCAGGCTGTATTAAAAAACCCGAATAACAGGTTTCGTCAAGGGGAATTGAAATCGTCATTAGAGCGTTTGGAATACCTTTATACCGCTTGATTGATCCTCTGAATTATTTCAGCGCCTCTTTTTGAAAAATATGAGGGTGTTGTGAGATAAATAAAATATAAATTGACACAGCTTTTTGTGTTGATTGAAATAAAATGAGCATTTTTGAGTCTCTAAAAACTGGCGTAGAACATAAGGTTTAAAACTAGTTAGCCTGTTACGAATAAAGAACTCAAAACCAAACTAACCACCTGTATTGAAAGCAACGCTTATGAAACCCCAAATCAATAAAAGAAACATCCTTTTAGGCCTTACATTTTTAGTCTTGGTATTTTCATGTAGAACAGAAGACGATTTAAGTATAGATCCAGATACAGCTATAACTTTAAAAGCAAACTCAACGGTGGCCAATTTAATGGCGCGGGTTGCAACGCTTGACGGTTCTGAAGATAATATTATAGATAAGGCCAGTTGTTTAAAAGTGCAATTGCCCGTAACCGTAACAGTTAATGGACTAGTTCGTGACATAAACGACAAAGACGATTATGGAGATATTAAAAACATCATTGATTTGTCAAATAGTGACGTAGATACTATTGTTATTTCTTACCCTATCACAGTAATATTTACTGATTTCACCACTATGGTGGTCAACTCTGATTCTGAATTGACAACACTTTCCCTCAATTGTGCTGGAGAAAATGAGGAAGATGATGACATTGAATGTTTAGATTTCATATATCCCGTTACAATCTCCTTTTTTAATGAAAAAACAGAAGCGATCAATTCCATCCCTATCAACAATGATAAGGAAATGTATAATTTTATTGAAGATTTAAATACGTACGCCGCAGCCACGATCAATTTTCCAGTGACCATACTTTTTGCAGATGGCAACACGCAAACCACTGCAAATGTTGATGAATTGGAAGCTACAATTGCACAGGCAGATAACACTTGTGATGAAGATGATGATATTGACTTTAATGATGATTGTGATTCTTGCTCTACAAATGAGCTCCAGACTCTTTTGGTTAGCTGCGATGAATGGGAGATAGAAAGGTTAAAGCGAAATAATAACTATCTTATAGAAAAAGAGGATGACTATGAGATTGAATTCTTTAATGATGGCACCTTAAAGGTAGTTCATGAAACAAATACATATAATGGAACTTGGGTAACCTCAGGATCGGGAGCTAACATTACCTTAGTACTTAATATCACTGGATTACCAGAAATGAACGACAGTTGGAACTTGCAAAAAATAGATAAGAAGAAAGAACATATTGAATTCAGATCAGGAACGGCACAATTGCATTTTAAGGGTGATTGCTAAGGAAGAAGACTGATCATTCCTAATAATTTTTTTTTGATTGTTGGCTTGCCAATTTAGTTCTAGATTTTGAATTACTGCAAGAATGAAGCAGAGAATAAGTTAAACGAAATTACTGTAGGTAATCAAACAGTTATACCTGTCCATAACATAGCTCTCATCAATTCTGATTCTGTATGCATTAGTGACCATTCGATTTTACCTGAAGTCACAAATGTGCTGAAATAAAAATGGTTCAAGATTTCTAAACCAACTAAACCACTATGGACTTCAAGTCCATAGGTTTTTTTAAATAGACTGAAGGTCTGTTGAATTAGTGAAATAAATAGTATCTCATTGCGTGCGTTATTAGATAACGACGGTTTCGTGAAAATTTGTGAAATTGGTGGGAAAACATTTTTAGAAGCTAAAGCTAAATGCACTAAAGTACATAGTTTTGATTCCATTTGAGACCAATAAAGAACAGAATTCACAAACACGTGCTACTCCCTTTTAGTTACATACTACTTTTCGCATAAAAAGCTAACTGATTTTTTCACGTCCTATTATCCCAATCCAGTTGGCATGCCTATCTCCTTATGATTTTAGCCAGAGGCAGCTTCTCTTTAGCACCTTTGCCTTCTGGTCTTTCCTTATGTTATACGTCGGCTTTTCTAAACATCTTCTCTCATTGCACAAAGATACACGTACAGCTAAAAGAGACATCAAATAGGTATTGCTTCAATATTTGATGGAATAGAGCAACTAATTGAAAATCAAGTGGTGTATCTTGAAAAAAATTTAAAAACCATAAAATTATGAAAACACCTTACACACCTTATGACACGGTAACCGACAAAATCTCCAGAATATCATGGGGCGCGATCATTGCGGGCGCTTTGACTGCTTTGGCCGTTGTTACCATGCTCAACTTGTTGGGTCTTGGCATTGGCTTGTCTACTATTGACCCTATGTCAGCAAACGATACTTTTAAAGGACTTGGCACCGGAACGTTAATTTGGTTGGCGCTCTCCAATCTTGCTGCTTTATTTGTAGGCGGGATGGTTGCAGGACGCATGTCAGGCTTTCCTTCACAAAAGGATGGAGGCCTCCACGGGTTTTTAGCCTGGGCCCTATACGCTGTAATTTCATTTCTAATGATAACCTCTGCTGTTGGTTCTATGGTCAACGGCGTATCCAGCACAATATCAGGTGTGTTTGGAGGTTCTCAAAACGAAACCGTTAAGGTAATACTTGACAAAGCGAACCAAAAAGGGGAAGACCAAACCTCACTGTCTTATGACGCTATCAAAAGAAACATTATTCAGTTGGTCAAAAAAGGCGAAAAATATAATGTGCTTCCTGACGATGCTTCTGAGAATACAACGGAAGTGATGAATGAAGCTAAACAAGATGCCACAACGGCCTTTAATGATTTAAACTTAGACCAGAACATCGATGCATTTTTTAATGATCTTTCCTTTGATCTAGACGATAATGGCGATTTGGATATCAGCGTTGATGGCGATAAAGATTTTCTTAATAAAGAAGACATCAAAAACTACCTGACTGAAAACACTGGGCTTACTGAATCTGAAATTGATGGAATGATCAACAAGTGGGACAAAAAAATTGAGACCGCTGCTGATAAAGCTGAAATGTACTATGCCCAGGCAAAACAGAAAGCAATAAAGTATAGCGACAAGGCTGCTGATGCTGCAGCTACGGCAAGTATTATTGCATTTGTAATGTTCCTTTTGGGTGCCTTAGCTGCATGTTTTGGAGGGGCAACAGGTTCTCCAGTGCGCACCATTGGCGAAGAGGAAAGAGAACATGACGTTCACTAAAATCTTTTTAACTCAAGATACCTTTAGAATTTTCAAGTATTAAGGACTGTAACTTATAAATGCATTACAAAGGTTGCAAAGCACTTAATCAAATATCATTATTTTACTAATATTTAAAACATATAAATTATGTCACTAATAACAATTATACTAAATATTCTTTTACCACCATTGGCCGTTTTTACAAAGCACGGCTTGGGCGGCACCTTCCTAATCAGTGTGATCCTTACCTTAATTGGATGGATTCCTGGGGTAATTCATGCCTTTATTGTGAATGACTAGGACATTACGACACGTTTGACTTCTCACTATTTTAGAAGTTGTTCGTTAGTGAATAGTATTTAAAGACGCTCAATGAGCGTCTTTTTTTTGTTTTATTAGTTGGAATATTTTAGTTTTTTTAAGGATGCTTTTCAATGGGAAAATTTTTAGACTTGATTTGAAAGTATCCCTATTGGTTTTGATGGTTTGGATTGTAATAGGGTCATTTTACTGTAGATAAAAACCCAGTTAATAAAGTTGAAAATTTTGCTTACTCTATGAAGATGACAGATTTGATCATATCAAAAGTCTTTAAAAATCCGCAGTCAGGTGGCACCCATTCAATGTCTTAAATAGAAATCTGCCGCTCGAAAAAGTTGAATCCAATTTATCCCATAAAAATACTTTAAGGTTCTCAACTTTATCCTGCAACATTTATTATTGCATTAAATTAAAGGAGATTTTAATTCCTTCTATGATCATCCCTGTTCCTATTATCGCAATAATTAATCCCATAATTTTCCCAATTACAGAAATCACATTGTAACCCACTAGTTTAACAATGTACTTGCTCAATCTAAACGTGATATAAGTCAATAAACTCATAGACCCAAAAATAGCGATCACCAAAAATATTTGTAAAGTTTGCGCATTGGATACAAAATTCATCGCCGTCACAATCGTGCCTGGACCAGCCAAAATAGGAATGGCTAATGGCGAGACCGCAATATTTTCATCAATATGTACATCTTTAATGTTTTTTATATTGGATTTTTTTGATTGCAACATGTCAAAACCAATGTATAAGATTAGGATGCCTCCTGTAATTTTAAATGCAGGGATACTGATATTGAACAATTCAAAAATATATTTGCCCAGTAAGACAAACACGGTTACAATGATAAACGCAATAATATTTGCTCTTTTATTAATGTCTCTTTTTGTTCTTTCGTCCGCACCTTGGGTTAGGGATAAAAAAACAGTCATGTTTGATATGGGATTGGTTATCGCAAAAAAGCCCGTAAATACGGTAATTGAAAAGGTAAGTAAGTTATCCATTGGATGCTAAATTTTAATCGTGTAAGAACTTGAATTACGCCTTTATTTCCAAAGTTATTTTGAATTATTTATCAGAATTTATGGTGTCCTAAAACGTAGAGCCCATATCAAGGCCAATACATTCTTTTTTTGATGGCATTCTTAATTTATATAATTTCAATCGTGCTATAGCCAGAACCCATTTTTTCCAATCGTATTTGCGTAGAAATCCGATCTTTCAAAGCCTCCACATGTGAAATGACCCCAATAGATTTATCACCTTCATTTTGCATTTTCTCCAATATAGTGATGGCCTGATTTAAGGTTTCAGGATCTAAAGTGCCAAAGCCTTCATCGATAAAAATGGATTCGATTTTGACGTTTTTAGCGGCCAAGTCAGATAAGGCAAAAGCCATCGCCAAACTCACCATAAACGTTTCGCCGCCAGACAGGGTGTTTATCGATCTTCTGGCATCTCCCTGATGGCAATCAAACACTTTTAAACTGTCGTTTTTATCAGCTTCATCTGCCGTAGGAATATCAAGAATGTACCGATCACTCAATTCTTTTAATCTTAAATTGGTGTAGCCAATCAACTGTTCAAGAGTAAGATCCTGAACAAAGTTTGAAAATCGTTTCCCGTTGGCATCACCTATCAATCCATTCATGGTTTTCCACAACGATTCTTCTTTTTTTAAGGCTTTTAATGTAGTCAGCAGCGCTTCTTGCTTTTCTTTAGCCTTTTTATCGGCATCCAGTTTGGCTTTAATAGTTCCGATTTTTTCACTCAAACTACCAAATTCCTCATCCAGTTTTTGGTATTTAGATTCCAGTGCAGCGATAGGTTCAGCGGTGGTCACCAGTTTTTTGAAGTGTTCAATCTCCTTAAGGGCGTTCTCTTTTTCGATTTTTAATCGCTCTTGTTTTAATTGTAGCGCATTCCTTTTTTGACGGATGGCTTCTGCTTTTACTTCCGGGAGTATAAATGCTTTTAAATGTGATACGGTTTCAATATTCTCGCTTTTGAGAATCTCAAGCAATTGTTTTTCAATCGCATTTCGTTCTTTCGAAATGTCCTCAAGTCGTACTATTAAAGTTGAAACCAATTTACTGGCATGGCCTATATTTTGAATATTTGCAGACCATTTGGAGTTCAAGGTTTGAACTTTTCTATCGATATCATCGCCATCATACAGTTGTTTCCTTTCCGCTTCTTTTTTCATTTTCAAATCGGAGCTTATAATCCACTGTTCGGTTGTTTGATTTAAGTTCACTAGTAATTTTCTTAATTCAAACGCTTTTTTTATCTGTTCAATACCTTGCAATTCACTGGATACCATTTTTTCTAAAGCAGTAATAGCATCAGTATCTTGCACCGTTTTAACTTGAAGGGAATTACAAAGTTTTTCAATTTCTTTAAGCTGTGGTTTGATAGTCTCACTAATCGCATTGATATCCCGACTTAAAACAGTACTTTTTTTCTGTTCGTTATCCAGGTTGGTTTGCGTTGAAACTTTCAAATCGCGTTTGGCGGTCAGCAATTCTTTTTTAGACTTCAAAGCGTCTTCCTTTAAGTCAAAAAATGGATTGTTTGCAGCAAAAGGATGGTCTAGCGCGCCACAAAGCGGACATGCTTTGCCATCAACCAAGACACTTCGATGCGCCTCCAAACTTTGATGTTTTTTGCGATCCTCCTCTTCTTTGGTGAGTTTAGTAAGGTCTATTTCCAATGCTTTGAGTTCTTCTTCCAATGTCTTTAGAAGTGCAGCATACTTTTCAACCAGCTGTTTACTGACTATCAACTCGGCATCTTTTAAGCCTTTGGTTTTCATTTCTGAATTGTACTGGGTAAACACAATTTTTAAATCACTTATCAGAGATGATTTTGTCTTTGCATGTGCTTCCTTTTCAACCAATTCCTCGTCATTCTCAATTGTGGTTGTTTTCAGGAATTTCTCGATTCTGTCCTCAACGGGTTGAATCGTCTTTATAAAAACCTCAGGCTCCTGGTCAAACCGAATTCTTTCTGAATCCCTGTTTATATCCAGAAGCATCTTTTTGATGTGCTCTTCATGAAGTTTTGCTGCGGTAATTGCCAGCGTTTCCTGCTCCTTCAAATTACTTACGGCTTTGCGTAGGTTTTCTAAACTGTCAGTATAACTTTCAGGTTCTGCTTTCCTTCCTAAAAGCCCGGCAGCTTCTCCTAGTAAGATATCTTTATCTTTTAAAACTCGGGTTTCATTTGTTTTCTGACGGGTAAATTCTTCTGTGGTTTCTTTGAGTTCCTTATCCTTTTGTTCAAAATCAGAAATCAGTTTTGCATGACCCACATATTTTGAATGCTTTTCTAAAACGCCTACCTCCTCTTTGAAGTTTTCAATAGCTATCGATAATTCCTTTTGCGAGCTTTCGTTCGTATTTAAAATATTATGATGTTTCCTAATCCCCTTCTGATGTTCAATCTCTACTTTTAAAGAATCAAGTTCTTTCTTTTGGGTAATTTTGGCTTTGGTTAATGTGGCTTCCTGAGCAATGAAATCCTTCTTTGCTTCCTCTGGGAGGAGTTCAATTTCGCCCAGCCTTATCTCCTGCGCTTTGGTAATTTCTGTTGCATTTTTAAACTTCTTAAATACCGCTATCCCAATGGCTCTATAGTCTTTCGCGCCCGTAATATCCTCCAATAATTGATTGCGTTTATCCCGTGGCGATTTTAACAATTTACTAAATTCTCCTTGCGACAGGACCATCGCTTTTACAAACTGATCATAGCTAAGCCCTATCAGTTCTTCATTTTTAGTGGGCACTGAAGATTTGCCACTTTCAATAATGTCGCCTGTAGCAACATCAATAATCTCCTGCTTCCGATCATTGAGGTTGTTGTTGCGATTCCGTTCTATAGACCAATGCGATCGGTATGATTTTCCGTTGACGATATACTCCACTTCCGCGTAACAATCCCTTGCATTCCGTGTCATAATGCCACCTTCGCCATCAATAACAGATTTGCTGATGGCTCCTATTCTGGGCACTTTGTTGTATAAGGCCAAAGTAATAACATCCAGCAAGGTCGATTTTCCAGATCCCGTGGGTCCGGTAATAGCAAAAAGTCCGCTTTCAGCCAAAGGTCCTGATAAAAAATCAATATGATGCTCTCCGCGAAGCGAGTGGATATTTTTAAAACTGATTTTACTGATTTTCATAACTTAAAGATTGAGTTCTTCTAAAATTTGACGAAAGGCATTTTTTAACTCATCGGTATGTTCTTGGTGTCCATCAAGCTCCAGTCGTTTTTCGAACATTTGCATAGGCGTCACATCAGCCACGCTTATTCCTGGTTGAAACGCTTCAGAAGCGCCTCGTACTTTATTTATAAAATTTAATTTCGATTTTATGATTTTGAGTTCAGGGTTGTCATGAGTGTCTAATAGTTCTTCCAAATCCTGACGAATTTGGACATTTTCGTCTGGCTCATTCACTATAATTTCTGCTAATGAAATGAGCTGGCTGCTCAGAGAATACTTTTGTAATTGTGTTTTGACCTCTTCAAGAGTGCCTTGAAACGCTACTAAATTTCGAAACTTAGGAATGGGAACGATGTCAACATCGACATGTTTACCAGTAACTGAAATAATGTTGACTTGTTTGACCTCTTCTTTTTCACTAAAACTCAAACAAACGGGAGAGCCGGAATAATGGACGTTCTTTAAAGTTGAAACGGCATACGGTTTATGGATATGACCTAACGCCACATAATCAGGTTCTTCTCCAAAAATAGTACCTTTAACACTGGCCTGATTACCAATCTGAATATCTCTCATACTCTCAGATACATGGGCTCCCTGAACATATAAATGACCCATCACTATAAAACAAAGGCCTTGGCAATGCTGAGTATAATGGGTATTAATGGCCGAAAAATAAGCTTTAATGCCTTCCCTTATTTGCTCTATTTTATCGTTATATGATTCTCCGGCCACTGACTTTCTAATATCCTTATCCCTTAAAAAAGGCACGCCGGCAATAACCACCTGCTCCTCTCCTTTACGATAATTATAAAATAAATCGCTGATGTTTTCTGGTGCACCACCAACCACATCAATATTCAAAAAGCCGAGAATTTCTTTAGGGGCATTTAAAACAGAGGCCGAATCATGGTTCCCGCCAGTAATGATGATTTTACAATCTGTCCCAATCATCCGTTTTAAAAAATTGTAATACTGCTTTAACGAGGCTTGTGACGGATTTGCTTGATCAAAAACATCTCCTGAAACCAACAATACATCAATGTGTTCTTCTTTAATTTTTGCCAAGAGCCAATCAAAGAACAATTCTAAATCTGGCGATAAATCAATTTTATGCAACTGTTTGCCAATGTGCCAGTCTGAAGTGTGGAGTATTTTCATATCTAAAGAATCCGTGGAGTTATAATATGCTGAATGTCATGAAAAAAAAACGAGAGTTGTTATTAACACCCTTTATTTTATTAAAGCCTAAACTTAAGAATTAAATGTGTTTTTTGCAGTGGAAAGTTTAAAATAAAAGATTAGGAGTATCCAACATTTTGTGAGGCTTGTATGTGTCACAATTATTGCGATGAGCTAGAAAATCCTTGGGTACCATCAAAAATTTAAAGTGCAGCAGTAGATAGGTTCGGACATTTTTCTTCTTCCGATATTTCGTAACAGATCAAAATTCTTAAGAAGAACACAATTTTAAAGAAACACTACATTTTTTGTTCTACTTTTAAAATAAAAACGGCAATGTACCATAGAAAAAAACACGGGAAAGGGTTTACTTACCAAGATAAGAATGGTAGGACTATTACAGACAAAGACATCCGTAAATGGATCCAATCCCTTGTTATTCCCCCAGCTTGGACAGATGTGGAAATTGATGAAAATAGAAAAGCCGACTTGTTGGTGACTGGTCGTGACGATAAAGACCGAAAACAATACATCTACCATTCCAATTATACGGAAAAACAAAATTCCAAAAAATTTGATCGGATTATCAGTTTTGCCGATCAATTGGAACATATGCGTCGTGTTACGGGTCAACATTTACGGAAGCGAACCTTGAATCGGGAGAAAGTGATGGCCACCATGCTCCGATTGCTGGAATCGGCCTTTTTCAGACCGGGGAGTGAAACCTATTCCAAAGAAAATGCCACCTATGGCCTCACCACGTTACGGCACAAACATCTTACTATTGAAGGAGACGAAATGATTTTTAGCTATAATGGCAAGTCAGGTCAGGAACAAGAAAAGCATGTCGTAGATAAAAAATTAGCCAAAATTGTTCAGGAAATTGATGATATGCCAGGCTATGAAATTTTTAAATATCTTGATGAAGACAATAACATCATTGACGTAAAAAGCGATGATCTCAATACGTATATCCGCGAAGTGATGGGCGAAGAGTTTTCAGCAAAAGATTTTAGAACCTGGGCAGGAACTATGATAGCCGCAATTGCTTTGGACGAGTTGGGCATTGTCGTGGAAAAGGATCAAAATTTGTTGGATAAAAATATAAAGGAAGCTGTTAATCGGGTTTCAGAACGATTGGGCAACACGCCATCGGTGGCAAGAAGTTCTTATATCGATCCGCGTATTATTGACGATTATACCCAAGGACGAACGCTGCAATACTTCGAAAAAGAAATAAACAAGTTGCTCAAAAAAGCCGAAAGTCTTTCTAAAGAAGAAATTGGCGTGTTGTGTATGCTTCGTAATCGTTTAAAAAAGAAATAACCACACATCACTTTTGGGTAAAAACCGAAGCCTTAATTGCAGCGCTTAGCTATTGATTATTCAATACTAGCCGCAGCCATTCCAACAGTTTTTTCAGTTCGCGCCCTAAAACTTCTTATTTTTGCTCATATGATTTTTATTTATTTGCAAACGATACCTACGGGCAAAAAAGGCGTTATTCCGTATAGACTGACCTTGAAAAACGATGACAGTTTAGAAACCGCCACGTTTACTTTCAGACCTGAAAGCGTCATTCCCAAAAAGACTTATGAGCAACACCATCTTGACAGATTGGAACTGTTGGCTGCTCCCCCATTTTGCGATAGTGCCGATGAATTGATTGAAATTTTTCAGAATAACCCCTTGGTGTTTTCAGATGCCAAACAATTTCAACTTCTCAAATCTCAATTCAGGACTATTGGCTATAATTTTAATCTCAATCCAAAATATTTGTTTTACGGTGTCGCTAAAGATAAACCGAATGCTATCGACGCTTATATACAACGTCATGGCAATGATGTCATGCACGGTTTGGTATACGCTGAAGCCTATGTGGAGCTGATGCGCATTTACCACAATGAAAGTTTTGAGCTCCAGCAAGTTGCTGCGCCAACCTCTTCTTTATCCGCCAATTTTGAGCTGTCAACATACAAAATGGCACCCGGAGTTTACTATTTTCTTAATGAATCTAAAGAGGTGATTTACGTGGGAAAAGCTAAAAACATTAGGAAGCGTTTACAAAGTCATTTCTCCAAACAAACCAAAGCCAGCACCATTGATTACCCAAAAGTCAAGAGTATCAATGTGGAATATTCAGGGAATGATATTCTAGCCCAGCTTATAGAATCGGCTAATATAAAAGTGCTGAAACCCATTTATAATACCCAACAGGTGGCAGATCCTGCGCCTTATATTATTAATAAAAGCAAAACGGCCAAGGGTATTTCTAAATTACAGATCACCCGCAAGGATATTAAGGATAATATGCCTGAACGATATTTCAACAGATTATCGGTAAAACAATCGCTTGATAACTTCTGTTCTGACTATGATTTGTGCAGAAAACACTGCGGCCTGGAAAACGTCAAAGGCCCTTGCAGTAATTACACCGTTAAAAATAACCCTTGTGTCTGTGCCGGCGACGAATCTATTGCCCATTACAACAAACGTTTTGAGCTTGCCTTTTATAATTTTGGAAATAGGAAAGCGCGTAAAATCTACAAGCTCAAAGGCAGAAACAAAACTGAAGATGCCTTTATCTACCTCGTCAATGGCATTTATGAAGGCTACGGATTTATTGATAAAGACGTCACCATTTCTAATGTAAATGATATTTTAGGTCATTTAATTGTACAGAGCACTAATTATGATACCTCGAGGATTGTGAGTGGGTTGGATAAAAGTATCTCTCCTGAGCATGTTTTAGATTTGAGTGGGGTTTGATGAGTCTATCACTTACATAACAGGCCAATTAAGAATCTTATCATTGTGAAAACCTTTGCTATCTCTTCATGGGTTGACGTTAAGCATTAACCCTTTATATGGTTTTGATAAATATAACAAACTGTATGGTTGAATGTTTTATTTTCTTACATTGCTAATTAAAAAAAAGTAACTTGTACTCTTGTGCCACTATTATGTTTTGTGACGGGTACTAATGGTGCTGGGATATAGAAGTTGCGGTTAATTTGAGACAAAAATCTAGTATTAAAAAATAGAAAAAAAAGATTTTAATAATAATTTTAATTGCTGTTAATAGTCATTTTATATCTGCACAAAACAACGAGGTAAACACATATTATTTGACAATAGATTTAAACATGGGAAACTATTTCGGAGTTGACTACGCTTTAAATTATGTTTATAAAAATAAATATTCTCTAATAGTTGGCTTTACAGGGAATGTTAGAGAACCCAAATCACAACCTGACAATTATAGCGGAGGACTAAATGAAATATTTAGTATTACAATCAAAAACCCATATGACCATTTTTTAAATTATAAAATCGATTTCGGTAGAATCTACAAGCTAAATAAAAGAGTTACTATAAGAGCAAATATTTCATTTGGAGTTGGTTACACCATAATAAAAGAACCAGGAAATTGGCAATTTGTTGATAGTGAAGCTGGGATTAATCTTGCAGAAAATTATACTTATACCTATCGTGAATACAATACATTAAGTTTAATAATAAATCCAAAGATAGAATTTCCAATAACAAAATATTTCGGATTATCTGGTTCACCGATGATTCAATTAAATAAAGACAGAACATATTACGGTATAGGACTTGGGATAATGCTAGGTAAATTGGGATAATAAACTAACCATAACACCTATAAGCCATTGGACAGTGCCAATTTAGAACCCCCGAAGCGTCGGGGCTTGGGAATTATCAAGCGGAGTTTTGTACTTTTATTTGCTCGCGTGTGAGGCACGCAAATGCTCATACAAGAAAAACGTTGCCCACACATATGAGAAAACTGCTAACTACAATATTTACAATTTTGGTTTTGACTTCAATTTTCTGGAATTGTAAGACAAAAATAAAAGCAGAGACACCTATTCGAGAATTGATCCCGACCTGCCTGAAGAAACGTTTATGCATCAATTAAATTGGTTTCTCAACAATAAGTTGATTAGCGAAAAGGAATACTATAAAAAGAAAGAAGACTATAAAATAGCTAAACTGACCAATCAGTAAAACGACAAAAATTAATATGAAAATACGGTATCAAAAAAAGCAGTTAAGAATTACATTGATCTTTGGAACACTGTGGTTCATTTTCGGTATCATTCAAATATTCCTATTAAGCTCTGATGAGGGTGATTGGATCAATTATTTGTGGATGGTACTTTCGTTGGCTTACTTCGGCATGTATGCTTACCAACATTATAATCAATATCTTACTTTAGAAAACGGATTTATAAAAAAGGGTAGCCCCTTTGCGAAGAAAATAAATCTGACTGAAATTAGGCAAATCAAACACTTTGCGGGAGACTATATCTTAAAGACTGACAACAGTCAACTAGAAATTAACATAGCACTCATTGACCCCGCTTCGTTGTCAGAATTGAATATGGAATTAAAAAAATTAGACGTTGAATGGGTCTAAGAACAATCAGCATCAATAGTGAAGAATGATTCATTTTTTTTTACTGCAGAACTGCATCTAATTCTTTGGTCTATCTAAAATAAGTGCAATTCCATCATCGTGACCTACTCTTTGTATCTCCTAGTCATTCAAAAATTTAATATAAATTTTACGGAAGCGTCAATTTTTTTGAGTCGTCAAAATTCAAAACCTTCTATTTGAACTAAAACTTAGTGTATTTGGGTCAACCATTCCATCATGAACTTCCTAATTTAGTGAAAATTAGAAATCATGAACGTACAAGCTTACCTCGCCTTTAATGGCAACTGTCAAGAAGCACTCAGTTTTTATGCAGATCTTTTCAATGCCCAAATAAAGAACCGTCAAACTTACGAAGATAAAAAAATAGATGTGCCATCGTCTTACCGACAAAAATTGCAACATGCTGAGCTGAAAGGCAAAGGAGTAGATTTCATGGCCTATGACGCTTCTCCAGACACACCAATAAACCATGGAAATCAAATCCACATGAGTGTTGATATAAATAATGTGGAAGAAGCAAAAAATCTCTTTGAGAAATTATCACAAAAAGGTCAGGTACACCATAATTTTAGAGAAAGAGAATGGGGTTATTTTGGCAGATGTACGGACAGATTCGGAATCAATTGGATGGTCAATTGTGATAACTAACTTATGTAAAACAACAAAACTTCCAAACCATATAAATTTCAAAAATTTAAAAGATATGAAACCCTCATTTTTACTAGGTACAGCGTCGGTACTATTAAAAAATAGAAAGCGCAAATTATATTAGTCGGGCTCCAATTTGGTTTTTTGGTCTATAAATTAATGCAAGACAAGGACAAAAAATCTTACAAAAAAAATAGAGCGATTGAAATAAATAAATCCGAGTTCAAATATCATGTCATAAATGCGCATCTTCATGAGCTGTTTTTATGTTTGGTATTTGACCTCTAATTGCTTTGTGAATTTATTCGATTTTACGTGTATTTACGGAGCACTCCATTCTTCACTTCAAATTTTCATCATAATTGATTCCTTAGAATTCTCCAAAATCAAACTTGAATGAAAGTTATCGCCATAGGCGTATCTGTTCTATCCTCACAAATTTTCCAATAACAGTAGATCTTGCCTTCGGTTAAACATTCATGATCCTGATTCAAAAAAGGATACACCATTCACCGTGATAATCCTAAAAATATAAATTACTTTCGCCTCATAGCAGATCCCTACAAAACAACAATTACTATTTCTGATGATGAAAATCCTACTGAGCAAAATGGATGATATCGATGCCATTTTTAAAATTTATGACGACGCCACTGCCTATCAAAAAACCGTCACTGACAAACATTGGCGCGGATTTGAAAGAACACTTGTGGAAAAAGAAATCAATGAAAATCGCCATTATAAAATCATGGAGGAGGATGAAATTGGAGGTACCTTCCTTATCGCCTATAACAATCCCGTAATTTGGGAAGATATGGGTGCTGACAATGCCATTTATCTTCATCGTATTGCTATAAAATCAAGTTTTAGAGGCCGTGCCTACACTAAAAAAATTGTTACATGGGCCATCGATTTGGCAAATGACAACAAAAAGTCTTATGTGAGATTGGACACGCATAGCGGAAATGAAAAAATAAATACCTATTATAAAAACTGTGGATTCACCTATAAAGGGATTCGTAGCATTGACTGGAACAAAGAGTTACCTGAGCATTATAAAGACGGTCCTTTTAGCATCTTTGAACTTGCAATTATATCTTAGCTCACACCTTTACACTACAATGAAGGCACATCCTGTGGACAACATCTTTGAATGGTGCAATAATAAAAGCTGAACGACTTATAAGCGTTTACTGATTATTGCTTTCTGACTTCCAATTTCGACGACATCATCTGTTTGCTATAGCAATTGGATGACCGACTATTACAAAAATCAAACGCTGAAACATTGTAAGAGACGTCTCAGCAGTTCCCCATTTTTATTTTATTTAGAATCTGAAGTCTCTAAACTTAAGAAAAAAATAGACTAAAAAAAATAAATAGTCACCGAAATAGTTCACTTGTCGGATTTTTTGGTACTTTTATCAGATTATTTGTAACCCCAATACTAATTTTCAACCCTTAGTGATTAAAATGAACGGCCTATTTAAGTTTTGTATACTACTGTTTTTTTGCTTTAGTTTTTACACTGGTGTTTCGCAAGAAAGTCTTCAAAGACATACTGTAAGCGATGGTGAAACGATAGCTTCAATAGCAAAAACATACAAGGTTTCGACCGATGAGCTTCAGAAAGCCAATGTGGGCCTCCTCAGTGGTATTAAGGTAAATGACGTATTAATCATACCTCAAAATGGTGCTAAATCTGACGGTAAAACAACCTATACCGTTAAAAGAGGTGACACAAAATTTAGTTTGGCCAGATCTTTTGGGTTGACTATCAAAGCGCTTGAATCATTAAATCCACAAATTGTCCCAACACTTCTAGAAGGTCAAATTTTGAATTATGCTAATGAAAACCATATTAAGAAATTACCTGTAAAGTTAGAAAGCTACGTGGTGACTAAAGCGGATACTAAATTTGGAATTGCCAAAAAATTCAACACTACGATTGCTGAACTGGAACGTGTCAATCCGTATATCGTTAAGATGCTCCTTGTGGGACAGACCATTCAAATACCATCCGATAACTTTAATAGCACTACAAGCGCAAGTAACAACGCAAATGAGACTGTAAAGACAGCTGTTGTTAAAAACACTGTTATTGCCAAAAAAGAACCAACAGAAAAATACGTTGCACCCGTTGAAAAAGCCATTGAAACCCTACCACCTGCTGCCAACAGCAATGTGAACACCTCAGTGACATACACTAATTTGGCAGCGTCACTTAACACTTCAAAGCAAAAAAAACTTTTATTTTTTCTTCCTTTTTCACAAAGTGAATACCAATCTTATAAGATAGACGACAACTTTGATAGGGTTTCTGACAAATTCAAAAAATCCCATTTGGAATTTTACAGAGGCGCCAACCTCGCCATTGATTCTATCAAGAAGCTCAAGCTCAATATAGAAGTTGATATCTTGGAAGCAAAAAATAAAATCAAAAAACCGGAAATTGAGAGCTTGGCAAAACTACAGCAAATCTCTACTTATGATGCAGTTATTCTACCTTATTACGACGCTGTTGATGAAGAGCTTGCCGCACTAATTGAACCTGATAATATTCCTGTTATAACGGCTTCACTTTTAGCAAACCAAAACCCTAGCAGTAATTTATACAGTGCGTTGCCAGCTGCCAATCTACAACGCAAAAAAATATTGGATTATTTACGTTCCAAAAAAGGCAATATAATTATCATTAGCGATGTCGATCGAGACCAAAGTAGAGCCGCTATAGCTGAACATGCACCAAACGCCACTATTATTGACCTTGACACAAATGGCACCTTCAGTAAGGACGAACTGATAGGAAAGCTGAAAAAAAATCAAGTTAACTTTGTCATTCTCGACAGTGAAAGAAACAGTGTGTTCATTAGTTCAACCAACATTCTTTTGAGCGAGTTATCAAATTATGACATTCAAATTGCTATTATGGAATCTAACCTGATTCCTGATAAAAGTGATGTTTCCGTAAAGAGATATCAGATCTTGAGGTTGCTCTTTCCGTCCTTTGTGCCTGCTCAAACGCCCTCAGACACGAATAACTTTACAGCAGCCTATCTTAAAAAATATGACAGGATACCCACAGAGAATGTCCTATTAGGATTTGATATTACTATGGACACCTTATTAAGAATGGCTCAAGAAGGAAGTTTTCAAAATTCCGCAGAAAACCAAGTAACCGCATACACCTATTTAAAATTTGATTATGAAAAGAATGCCAAGGGAGGATATGGCAATCATGGAATTTATATATTGCACTACGACTCAGGTTACGCTATTAAAGAAATTAACTGAGTTATGGAATGCTAAACCAGTATCTAATCGACGGCATGCTCCATTGAATTTATGAAAAAAACACTACTTAACAAACTGCTTACTAAATACATAATTACACTCTTTTCTGTAATGGGTGTGATTTTTACTTCAGCAGGACAATGTCCTATTGTGGTTGCCCCTATCCAAACCTTTTGTGATGTTGAAACACCAACAATAGCAAACCTTAGCGCCACAAATAATGGCGGTGGCGTGATTTGGTATGCCGATGCAACATCAACAACCCCACTTTCTAATAGTATTGGACTTGTTAATGGTGAAGATTATTATGCTGATGACGCTTCAGGTACTTGTGGATCAAGGCAACGTGTGGATGTTACTATTTATGGTCCTCCTATTGTCTTAGGCTATCAGGGCGTTTGTGTTGATGATGTCTCTGAAGCCACTATTTCAGATTTGTTTGCCAACGGAAATGATGTCAGATGGTACACTACATCTACTGGCGGCACTGCTTTGGCAGGAACGACTATTTTATCAGACAATACTTATTATTATGCAGACCAATCCAATCCATTTACAGGGTGTAGAACTTCAAGAATATCTGTTGAAGTTCTGGTGGGAGTAGCTCTTATGCCAACCGGAAGTCCTCTGCAAGTTTTTTGTTCAGACACTCAATATACCGTAGCAGATCTGGTAGCTAGTGGCGATAACGAATGGTATCTCACCAACACATCTCCCAATGCTTTAGACCCGTCAACACCTTTGGTTGATGGACAAAGTTATTTCGCTACAACTCTTGATCCGCCTTGTAAAAGTGCCGCACGTTTGGAAGTAACAGTAGTATTCGAAGAACCAAATAATGCTGGCAGCAATGGTGAAATAGAAATCTGCCAACTAGGTGTGACGGGCTCCGGAAGCATTAATTTATTTGAAGCCCTACTCGGTACGCCAGTTACTACAGGTACATGGTCTGGACCAGTACCAATTTCTAACGGCAACACGGGCACGGTAAATATGACTTCTTTGACCGAAGCTAATAGTCCATATGTGTTTACTTACAGGGTTAGTTCTAAGGCCTGCGCACCCAGTACCTCAACTGTAACTGTTTTTGTTATTAAGGGTTCAAACCCTGGTATGGATGGTACACTAGCCTTATGCAGCAATAGTACTGAACAAGATCTTTTTGACAGTCTGAAAGGTGACCCTGAACCCGGTGGTATCTGGTCTCCTGCTCTGGCAAGTGGCACTGGTGTTTTTAATCCTGACCTAGATTTAGCTGGCGAGTATACTTACACCGTTCAAGGCGTGCCTCCTTGTGGGGACGCTACGGCTAAGATAACTGTAATTGTTAATCCTGAAGCGCAACCAGGTACCAATAGTACTCTGACGCTTTGTGAAAATAGTGCACCTATAAATTTATTCGACAACTTGGGTGGCAATCCTGATTCTGGGGGCTCTTGGACACCTGCGCTAAATGGTGGCGCTAATATTTTTGACCCATCAAAAGACCTTGCTGGCAAGTACATTTATACGGTTAAAGGAATAGCACCTTGTGGAGATGCCTCTGCTGAGGTAACCGTGGTTATAGCTCCTGTACCAAATGCAGGATCAGATGGACGTTTGGCAATTTGCAGCAATGAAGCACCACAAAATCTATTTGTAAGCCTTGGTGTAGCTGACGGAGGTGGCACTTGGTCCCCTCAATTGGTAAGTGGCACTGGTTTTTTTGACCCAACCAAGGATGCTGCTGGTAGCTATACCTACAGCGTAACCACAGATTGTGGGACAGACTCTGCCAATGTGATCGTGTCCATTATTCCACAACCTAATATTACTGGGCTAACCCTTAGCGCCAATTCCATTTGTCTCGACGAAGCAGTAGACATCAATTTATCTGGTGCAACGCAACTTGCCAACGGGAATTACAGTCTTAACTATTCACTTTCAGGTGCCAATACCTTAGAGCAAACGGTAGCCGTAACTATTACTGATGGAAGCACAACTATCATCTTGCCTGCTTCACAATTGACCACTAGTGGAACAACAACGTTTACCATTCTAAATCTTTTAAACCCAGTAACAAATTGTGGCACAGCATCTGGTATACTGCCTATGGTGCAATTTAGCGTAGAAGACGCCCAAACGCCACAATTGGTGACTGGTGGCGCTTCATTTTGTGAAAATGATGATCCTACCCTTGCCAACTTGACAAGCAACCTTATAGGAGGATTTATTATCACCTGGTATGACGCACTAGAAAATGGGACCGCCTATGGTGGAGACACTCTTTTAGTAGACGGCACCACCTATTACGCTTCAAACACGACCACAAATAATTGTGGTATCGCCATCCGTTTGGCAGTAACTGTCAACATTGAACTTTGCGAGCCTTTAAAAATTGTTATTCCTGATGGCTTTAGTCCTAATGGGGATAATATCAATGATACTTTTTTTATCAAAAACCTTAGAGAACTCTACCCTAATTTTAAATTGCAAATTTATAATAGGTATGGTAATGTACTTTACAAAGGTGACAACACCAGGAATGATTGGGATGGCACCTCAAATCAAGGACGCAAAATTGGAAATGGCATTTTGCCGGTAGGGGTTTATTATTATATATTGGAATTTCATGACGGGGACACTAAAACGATACAAGGTAGCGTCTATCTTAATAGGTAATCTGAATAAATGTATCTATGGGAATTAGAATTTTAAAATATACGCTTCACAGTTTTCTCCTCCTGATAGGACTATCAAGCGTGGCACAACAAGATCCGCAATACACGCAGTATATGTATAATATGAGTGTGATCAATCCTGCCTATGCCACTGAAGGAGATCTAATCAATGTGGGAGCTTTGTACCGCTCACAATGGGTGGGTACTGTGGGTGCACCAAATACTGGGTCTCTTTTTGTACATGTGCCTTTACAAGAAAAAATACAGGTGGGACTCTCTGTTATTAACGATCAAATTGGCAATGTGGTCAATGAAACCAATGTATATGCAGATTTTGCCTATATTCTACCGGTAGGAACCAACACAAAACTCTCTTTGGGTGTCAAAGCCGGAGCTACCTTTTTCAATACCAACTTTAACGGATTTGTTTATTCTGATGATTTGCCAGATCCGGCATTCGCCAATAACCTGAGTAAAACATTTCCAAATATTGGCGCTGGTGCTTATCTTTTTGGAACAAATTATTATGTAGGCTTCTCTGCACCCAATTTATTAAATTCAAAACACCTTGAGAATGATAGCGGTATTGTTGCCAATGGTGTTGAAGACCTTCACTTTTTTCTTACGGCAGGGTATGTATTTGACATCAATGAGCAGTTGAAGTTGAAACCTGCATTTATGACCAAATCGGTGGCTGGAGCGCCATTATCAATTGATTTAACCGCGAATGTCCTGATCAACAACGTGCTTGAGGTTGGTGCTGGTTATCGGTTTGATGATGCCATTACGGGTCTTGCCAATTTTAGGGTCAGCCCCTCCATGCGCATTGGCTATGCTTATGATTATACGTTATCCAATCTGGGCCAATTCAATTCAGGATCTCATGAAATCATGATTTTATTTGATATAGACACACTAGGAAAACCAAAAGGATATGATAAATCGCCAAGATTTTTCTAAAATAACAACCATGAAAAACGTTTGCCTACTTCTATTTTTACTTGTTGCGCAATGGTCAGTCCATGCGCAAAGACCGAGCTTGAAAAAGGCCAACAAACTCTTTGCACAAAAATCTTATGTAGAGGCGGCAGAAATCTACCGAGAGCTTGGTCAAAGTCAGGAAGTACTACAAAAACTAGCCGATTCATACTATTACAATTCCGAAATGAAATTGGCCAGAACACCTTATGCCGGATTATTTACTAGCTATAAAGACAGTTTGCAACCCGAGGTCTATTATCGCTATGCCCAAACCTTGAAAGGCGTGAAGGATTATGAAAACGCCGATAAAATTATGGGCGAATATTTGGGATATGTTGTAAACACCGAGAAATTTTTGACCAATCTTGATATGATCGTGCCATACCACTATACCATCCAACAGATGAACGAAAGTTCTCGTACTGGCGATTTTGGTATCTCCTATTTTGGTAATAAAGTGGTGTTCGCATCGTTCAGAAATTCCAAAAACCCAACCTATAGCTGGAACAATCAACCGTATTTAGACCTTTATGAAGCTGAGGTTTCTCAAGACAAGAAACTGATCAATATCAAACCCTTTTCAGACGCAATCAATACCAAAACCCATGAGAGTAACGCCACATTTACAACAGATGGCAAAACCATGTATTTCTCTCGTACAAATGACAAACGCGTGCTGATTGGAGAAGAATTGGTGGCAACGGTTAAGCTCTTTAAGGCTCAACTGGTAGACACGTTGTGGACTAATATTGAAGAATTGCCTTTTAGCAGCGACTTCTACTCCACACAACACCCAGTGCTGAACAGAGACAATTCAAAACTGTATTTTTCGAGTGATATGCCCGGGAGTTTTGGTTCTTTTGATATTTTTTATGTGGATCTCACCACTAGTTATGAAGGTTATGTAGAGCAAAGCTATAGTGATCCTGTTCATCTTGATAAAACCATAAACACCATCCACAGAGAGCAATTTCCATTTTTGGATAGGGAAAACACGCTTTATTTTGCTTCAGATGGACATCAAAGTATGGGCGGATTGGATATTTTTATGAGCAAGGTTTATAATGGTGTCTATTCCAAACCTCTTAATTTGGGCGGAACAATTAATTCAGAAGGGGATGATTTTGGTTTTATCCTCAGCCAAAGAGACGACACCGGCTATTTTGCATCCAACCGTACGGGCTACGACAATTTGTATGCCTATACACGCAAGGATAACGAACGCCAGTTTACTGTAGAAGGCAATGTTATTGATAAAAACTCCAAAAACTTACTTGCCGGAACAACTGTGACGTTGTTTGATGAAAATGAGACACTTATAGGCCAAATGGTGGTAGGCGAAGATGCGCAATATGTTTTTAATACTGAGCCCAACAAAACATATATTATTGAAGCTGATCGGGATTTTTATATCTCATCCTCAGAAACCTTGACCACTAATGATGATGGCAATATTACCTTTAATATTGAATTGTCCATTGAATCTTATGATGATGCCGAAGACATTGTAGTTACTAAAGATGATGGCTATACGTATATCGAATTGGAAAATATCTATTTTGAATTCAGTAAATGGGAAATTAAGCCAGAGGCCGCAAGAACGTTGGACGTGCTGGTTTACTTACTGAACAAATATCCACGTATGGAAATCCAATTGGCTGCACATACTGATAATAGAGCCTCTGACTTGCACAACCTGCATCTGTCACATCAAAGAGCCGCCGCTACCCTAGAGTATTTGGTAGAAAACGGCATTGAAAGAAGTAGACTGCGTTCTAAAGGCTACGGTGAACGCGTGCCTCTTGTAAAGTGTGATGGAGATTGTAGTGACGAAGAACATGCCATCAACAGACGTTGTGAGTTTATGATCCTGAAATAATGGTGTACTCTTAAAGCATGTTTTTGGTAACATGCCCTAAACTGAAAAACATAAAACAGACACATTGAATTATAAATAAGCAAATAGCAACTTTTAACCGCTTGTTCTAACCAACCAAGTGCAATCGTCTACTCTTTTATTAGAGTAGGCGATTTGTTTTATTGCCGGTTTTGAATCCTCACTTATCAGCATAACTGTTGTGTTTTAGGTGATCTTGGGAGAATTGAGAAAATTATTTATGTAATTGGTTTCTTTATACTCACACTAAATTAGTTTCCCAACAAAGATACCAAGGTGTTCAGATCAACAGATTGCTGCGCTCCTGAAGCCATATTTTTAAGCGTAAATGTTTCTGATGCCAGTTCAGATTCGCCCACTAAAACAACGTTCGGAATATTGCGTTTATTGGCATAATTGAACTGCTTGATTGTTTTCTTGTGATCAGGAAACAGCTCAGCATTAATACCGTGATTTCTAAGTTCCTTAATAGCTTTCATACTCGCCATTGCTTCTGCTTCTCCAAAATTAATGAATAGCGCTTTTACAGTATTGGTGATGGTTTCAGGAAATAAGCTCAAGGCTTCCAAGACCAAATAAATACGATCGAGTCCAAAACTAATGCCCACACCACTCACGTCTTTCAATCCAAAAATTCCGGTCAAATCATCATAACGGCCGCCACCACCAATTGATCCCATAGAGACACCTTCAGGCGCAGACACTTCAAAAATAGCACCTGTGTAATAGTTGAGTCCGCGTGCCAAGGTGACATCCAATTGCAGGTTTGCAGTGTGTAATTTCAATTCTGAAATGGCCTTGTCAATAAACTCCAATTCTTGAATGCCTTTTTTGCCCTCTTCAGAAGTGGAAAGAATTGTTTTTAATTGTGCAATCTGCGACTCAAAAGTTCCTGACAGAGTAAACAACGGCTGCAACTTATCAATTCCAGACTGGGAAATACCTTTCTCCAACATTTCTTCCTTGACCTTCTCCTCTCCTATTTTATCCAATTTATCGAGTGCTACGGTAAAGTCGATCAACTTATCTTGAGCGCCAATCACTTCAGCAATCCCTGACAAAATTTTACGATTATTAATTTTTATAGTGACACCTTCCAATTTTAAGGCTGTAAATACGGCATCGTATAATTGGACAAATTCCACTTCTTGCCATAACGATTGAGAGCCCACCACATCAGCATCACATTGGAAAAATTCTCTAAAGCGTCCTTTCTGAGGACGGTCGGCCCTCCACACGGGTTGGATTTGGTACCGTTTAAAAGGGAATTCTATCTCATTTTGGTGTTGCACGACATATCTGGCGAAGGGAACGGTGAGGTCGTAGCGGAGGGCTTTTTCTGAAATGGAGCCTGTTATTTTATGAGAGTCTTTTGCGTCATAAGCCTGTTGATCGGCTTTATTTAAAAAATCTCCAGAATTCAAAATCTTAAAGATCAAACGGTCTCCTTCATCGCCATATTTGCCCATTAAGGTTTCTGAATTTTCAAAACTAGGGGTTTCTATAGGTTGGAACCCAAAACGCTCAAAATTCTGACGTATGGTATTAAAAATATAATTGCGTTTTGCAACTTCTTCCGGATTGAAATCTCTCGTGCCTTTTGGGATGCTTGGTTTTTGTGCCATGTTTACTTCCCGCGAAAGCGGGAATCTTTTTAAAATTAGTTTTACTCTTGCAAAAATATTATAATTCTAGAAATTTCAGCCTAAAAGTTGGTGTCTTCTTGCTAGGTTCAATTTCATTTTGCAAGGTTAAAGCTATTTCGCAGAGTTACCCAGAGAAAAAGGAGAGTTACAGAGTTTCAAGACGTGTTTTAAAATAATTGGATAGTTATTTCAAATTTATAGTAACTTTATTGACCGTTTGTAGTCTTATAGCTATCGACCTTAACAAGAACAACTAGCCTTTATGTTTTCATTATTCAGAGAGAATATTAGAATTGCCTTCAATTCCATCCGCACCCAACTGTTACGTACCATTTTGACCGTTTTAATTATTGCCATTGGTATCACGGCTTTAGTGGGAATTTTAAGTGCAGTTTCGGCTTTGGAGAATACAATTTCAAGCGATTTTTCTTCAATGGGGGCCAACACCTTCAATATTCAGCGATATGAATTTACAACCCAACGTCAAAGTGGGAAGGAAGTTCAAAAAATCAATCCGATTATTAGTTATAGAGATGTCAAAGATTTTGAGGATACCTATAAATTCCCATTCACCAAAGTGTCAGTGTCTTTTGTAGGCACACAAACCGCTGAAGTTAAGTATGAAAATACAAAAACAGATCCTGAAGTGACTGTTTTGGGAGTCAATGAAAATTTTATCCAAAACTCCGGACTTGAAATTAGTGAAGGCCGTGAGTTCAACGTTTTTGATATTGACAATAGCTCCACATTATGTGTGATTGGGAGCGATTTGGCAAAGTCTATCTTGAGCGATGTCAATCCTATTGGGCAAACCATAAGTGTGAGAGGTGCAAAATTTAAGGTGATTGGTGTTTTGAAATCGAAGGGTTCCACCTTTGGAAACAATCAGGATTTGCGTGTGATGATCCCCATTCAAAAAGCGAGAACGCTATTTACGAGTCCGAATATCAACTATAGTTTGAGCGTTAAAACCGATAAAAAAGACATGTTGGAAGGTGCACAGGATGATGCTATTTTAACCTTCAGAAATGTGAGAGCATTGAATCCCGTTGAAGATAATGATTTTGGGCTAGAACGCAGTGACGATTTAATTAACCGTATTGGCTCCATCACAGGTTATCTTTATGTTGCTGCTTGGGTAATTAGTATGATCACCATTTTAGGTTCTTCAATTGCGCTTATGAACATCTTGTTTGTTTCCGTTACTGAACGTACACGAGAGATTGGTGTGCGGAAAGCTTTGGGTGCAAAAAAGAAAACTATAGCCACACAATTTTTTATGGAAGCCATAATTATTGGCCAATTGGGTGGCATTTTAGGAATTATGTTAGGGGTTCTTATTGGGTACGCCGTTTCAGCTGCGGCCGACTTTCAATTCTCAACACCTTGGCTCGCTATGTTCAGCGCGTTTACCATCGCTTTTATTGTAGCTGTTGTTGCTGGGTTGCTTCCGGCAATAAAAGCCGCTAAATTGGATCCTATAGAGTCTTTGAGGTATGAGTAGATGTTAGATCGTTATGTTTCTTGTTTCTTGTTTCTTGTTTCTTGTTTCTAGCCTCTAACTTCTAGCGTCTAACTTCCAACTTCCAGCTTCCAGCTTCCAGCTTCCAGCTTCCAGCTTCTAACTAAAAAAACTACTTCACCACCAACTTTTCAAAATACATGTATAAATCGCCTTTGGTGATCACGCCGCCTTGCTGGATGAGTTTAAATTTATCCAACGCTTTATCTTCCGAATATACTTTGTTGGCGGTCAAAAATTCGACATCATCAGATAGGAGATTATCTCTCAACCATTCAAAACCTTCGCTAGTGGTTAGGTCAGCGGTATCTCTATTTAATTTTACAGCAATCAATTGCATGTCCTTCTCTTTTAGATGGAAGAGGTGCATCTGTTGTGGAGAAATATGCTCTAAATAAATCACCTTGCTTAAAACACCCTCCCAAACCAAATCGCTGAAGACATCCAATTCTTCTTCTGCCACTTCGGGTTTATTGGTCTTAATATCCGTCCACTCCTCTGCAGTAATGGATTGAGTAGCTAAAAAGTTAATAAATTCCTGATGTAATTCCTCAAATTGTTCTTTGGTAAGTCGTGTGTATTTCATATTAGCTTTGATAAATAAAAAATGCGCTCCTTTTTACAAGAGCGCAAATTTATAAATTTAAATTCAAAAACTAGAATATATAGCGCAATCCAAATTGTGCTTGCCATCTCGATGCCAAACTAGAATCATAACTGTATGTTTTCGTTAAGTTGGGATTAAAGGTATAGGTTGGGATATTGGTATTTGGGTCAACACTAACACCAATAGGCTGTACACTATTTGGCAGTTGAATCAATCCCCAATCGGAATTTAATAAGTTACCCACATTTAATACATCGACACTTAACTGAAGCGTATTCGTTTTACCTGCGATGTTAAAATTGAAATCTTGGAGCACTTTCAAATCCCAACGACTTCTCCAAGGTGCAATTGCAGCATAGCGCTCAGCATACTGACCTCGTCGCCCGTTCAAATAGTCATCTTGAGCAATATAAGCGTCAAAAGCCTCTCGCTCGGCTTGTCCACCTGAAAACTGTTGTTGACCGATTTCGGCCGATGTTGGAACGTAAATTAAATCATTAAGATTTGATCCATCTCCATTAATGTCTCCTCCATAGGTATAATTATAACGTCCACCTTGCGCATATTCAAAAAATGTAGAAATGGTTGTTCCGTATTTTCCCTTTCCATAAGTCCATTTTTTACTCGCAACTCCTATGAATCTATGTTTATCTCCATATTTTGAAAAACCTAAAACATCATCATTGACATTTCCCAAAGCAGGATTGCCGGCGAAGGCATCACTTGTAATTTCAGCTTCGATTGAGTTGACATCTTTTGCATTTAGAAAACTATAGGCCAACATGGTATATAATCCGTTGTCGAATGATTTCTGTGCTTTGGCAGAAACATTCCAAATTCTCCCCTTATCCGTATTGGTAAATACATAAGCATTATTGATAATATCACTCGGAGCATAAATTGGTCTGTCATCCACGCCATTTAAGCTTGCCGATGGTGGCAGTAACCCCAATTCTGAACATGTGCACCATTGGTGTCTCTAGTATAAGACACATCACCTGTCAAAATAATGCCATTTTCTAATTTATAATCTGTTCCAATGTTTGTTCTCCATACCTGTGGAAATTTATAGTCAGGGTCAACGGCTTGCAAGAAAAATACATCTGGATTCGCTATTTGATTCCCTAGCCAAACAAAAGGAAAACGTCCCGTAAACAAACCAGAACCACCGCGCACCTGGAATGTTTTATCGCCTTTAACATCGTAATTAAATCCTAATCTTGGCGATATGAGCCATTGGTTTGATGGCAATTGGGTATTATCGATCAATACTCTTTCTCCCGTATTTGGGTTATAATATTCGATATCTGGAACTACAAATCCTCGATCTATTACTTCTTGCGCCTTTTCAGCGGAATCAAAATATAGTGGTTTATCAAAACGAACGCCATAGGTTAATTTGAATTTTTCATTCACGTTCCATTCATCTTGTGCATAGAAAGACATTTGGCCAACATTGGTTTCCGACAAGGTAAATCCGCCAGCAACTCCTTCTCCATTGGCAGTTAAAGAGTTGTGCGCTGCATTAGCGGCATCAAACAAATCCTGTAACTGACCGGAGTCGACCAAATTTTGAAAATCAGACATGGTTGTCGTTGGAAAAAAGACTCCTCGAGCTCCGTATGCGCCTAAATTGAATGAGTTGTCAAATTGAAATTTTTCAAAAGATAATCCGATGGTAAATGTATGATCCCCTTTAAAAAAATTGAGATTATCAGAAAATTGCAACACTTTTTGATCTAATTTATTATTGATAGAAAATGGCTCATGACCAGCAATAATATAATTGGACCCATCTTTTGTAATGGTAATTGTTGGTGCCGGTGTTGATAATGGATTTCTAAAATCATCAAAATGAGTGTAACCAATTTGGAATTTATTACTGGCCTCGTCTGATAAGGTCGAATTCAATTCCAATTGTACAGACCGGATGTTATTATTGATTTCATATCCTGAATTTTGAAATTGAAGCGTATTGACGCTTGGCCCTCTAAAACCAAGCGCTGATGGATGTGCTGGTTTTTCCTTGGAAGCATTCAGGTAGTTATATATAACTGCCAATCGATTAGTTTCGTTGATATTCCAGTCTAGTTTAAAAATACCCTTGTTTGATTTTGCACCATAAGTAAAACCTTCATAGGCTCCTGGATTATAACCAATGTCCAAAAGTGCGTTTTGAACCGTAATCAAATCTTGTTCAAGTACTCGAGATTCATTCACAGCGCCACTTCCTGTGTTTGGTATAAAACCGTTAGTTCCCAAATCAGTGCGTTCGTCTTTTTCGAAATTTGCAAAGAAGAACAGTTTGTTCTTTATGATAGGACCGCCGATACTGAAACCATATTGGTTCTGTTCCAATTTTGGTTTCACAACATCTTCTCCACTCACTTTACCTCCCGTTAGATCTTCGTTTCTGAAAAATCCGTAAACTGTGCCGTGAAATTCATTGGTTCCACTTTTCGTGACCGCATTAACGGCAGCTCCGGTAAATCCAGACTGAGTAACATCGTAAGGTGCGGTGGACACTGTTATTTGCTCTATGGCATCGAGTGAAATTGGTTGTGAGTCTGTTTGTCCACCTGGGGTTGCTGCATCTAGTCCAAATGGATTTGTAAAGATTGCACCATCAAGTGAAAAATTATTATATTGGTCATTCCTACCGCCAAAAGAACCATTACTTGCTGTTGGTTCAAGTCTTGTAAAGTCTGAAGCAGATCGTGAAATGGTTGGCAATCTTGTAAGCTCTCTTCTGCCAACATTTGTTTCTGCACCAGTTCTATCTGCACCAAATGTACCAGTAGAACTTGTTCCTGTTAAGACTACAGCATCTAATTGCTGACTATCTGGCACCATTGCAAAATCTATCTCCTCAGTTTTTCCCAATGTCAGATAAATTTCATTGAATATTTGCTCTTTATAGCCAACATAGCTCAATGTTATTTTGTAGGGGCCGCCTACTCTTAGGTTAAGTAAATTAAACCTTCCATCAAAATTAGTTGCAGATCCATAAACAGTTCCTGTGGGTGTATGGATGGCAACAACATTTACTCCAGGCAAAGGTTGTTGGGTCTCATCAAGAATTAAACCTTTAATGTTTGAGGTTGTTACTTGTGCAAAAGCCACAATGGTGCAAAACATTAAAATTAAAGTCGATAGTAATTTTTTCATAGTTTGTGTTGGTTTGGTCAGTCCTTGGTAAAATTAAAATAAAAAAGGCTACTCAAACGAGTAGCCCTTTTTATTTATTAACTTAAAAATGTTAATTATTTAACTTAAAAAATCTGATTATGCTTCAGCAATAACTTCAAAAGTCATATTCACGGTAACGTCTCTATGAAGTCTGATAATAGCGTCATATTGACCTAAACGTTTGATATTACCACCTGTAATGGCGATGTACCTTTTATCAACTGAAACACCTTCTTTGTCCAACGCGTTAGCCAAATCAATATTGGTAATAGAACCAAAGATCTTGTCTCCTGCAGTTGCACCGGCACCAGCTTTAGAAGTTAATTTAATTTCCAATGCTTTGATTGCATCCGCTTGTTTTTGAGCTTCTGCAATTACTTGTTTTTCTTTAAACGCACGTTGCTTCAAGTTTTCAGCCAATACTTTTTTAGCTGAAACTGTCGCCATGACCGCTTGTTTTTGAGGAATTAAAAAATTTCTACCATAACCGTTCTTAACCGTTACAACATCGTCTTTAAATCCTAAATTTTCAACGTCTTGTTTTAATATAAGTTCCATAGTTATGTTTTTATTATTTTAATAAATCTGCTACATAAGGCATCAACGCAAGGTGACGCGCTCTTTTTACTGCAACAGATACCTTTCTTTGGTATTTTAATGATGTTCCTGTTAAACGTCTTGGTAGCAATTTACCTTGTTCGTTTACAAAACCTAATAACCAATCAGCGTCTTTGTAATCAACATACTTGATGCCAGATTTCTTGAAACGACAATACTTTTTAGTTTTGCTTGTGTCAATATTCAATGGTGTCAAATATCTGATCTCACCATCTTTTTTTCCTTTAGCTTGTTGTTCTATTGATGACATAATTACGCTTTTTGTTTGATTTTAGTTCTTCTTCTTTCAGCCCAAGAAATGGCATGTTTGTCCAATTTCACGGTTAAATAACGCATAAAACGCTCGTCACGTCTAAACTCTACTTCTAATGGATTGATAACCTGACCATCAACAGTGTACTCAAATAAGTGGTAAAAGCCACTTTTTTTGTTTTGAATTGGATAGGCTAATTTTTTTAAGCCCCAATCTTCTTTGGATACCATCTTCGCTCCTCTAGAAACAAGAAAATCTTCGTATTTCTCTACTGTTTCCTTTATCTGGGTTTCAGATAAAACGGGATTTAAGATGAAAACAGTTTCATAATGATTCATATAATTGTATTTAATAATTAAAAATGGCTGCAAAAATAACCATTATTTGTTGTATTGACAACTAATTTATTAGTAATTTTATTCAATACTTCTACTGAACAAAAATAATGTTAAATTAAACGGTTTACCGATGTTTTTTGGTTTTTATCCGAATTTTTTGTACTATTGTCGATATCTTAACCTAAATAAACCAAATGTTATGACTTTAAACTGTGTAGTTGTTGATGACTCTGCGATACAAAGGTTGTCGATTGTAAAGTTAATTGAAAATCATTCATCGCTTAACCTTATTGCAGAATATAGTAGTGCATTAGAGACCAAAAACGGCTTAAACACCCATAAGGTGGATCTTATCTTTTTAGATATTGAAATGCCTGTACTCAATGGTTTTGAGCTACTTGACGTCCTCAACAACAAACCCCAAATTATTTTTGTTACTGGTAAAACGGAATATGCGTTTAAAGCCTTTAATTATGATGCCACAGATTATTTGCAAAAACCAATCACCAGAGAGCGTTTTAACGTTGCTGTTGAAAAAGCCGTGGAACAGCACAAATTGAAACTAGATTTCAACGAAACTGATGGCGAGCATATTTTTGTCAAAAGCAACCTTAAAAAACGTAAAGTTTATATTAAGGACATCAAATGGATTGAAGCCCTTGGTGATTATGTGAAATTGGTCACTGAAGAGAACAGCCTGGTGGTACTATCAACCATGAAAGCTTTTGAACAGGAACTTCCTGAAGGCAAATTTTTGAGAATTCACAAATCTTATATTGTCAATTTAGACAAGGTAGACCGTTTCAACAGCAAAAATGTTGAAGTTGGTGCTTATGAAATTCCACTGAGTAGAAATAAAAAATCTGAACTTGTGGATGCCTTGAACAATATTTAATGAGTCAATCACGACGTTTGTAACCGAAGTTCAATTTTGACTTTTTGAAACACAAAGGAGACCCCTCTCCAAAAGCGGGATTGGTTCGACAACGAGATTTTCAAACAATTTTCTACACGGTCACCTCGAAAATACAGAAGAGATCCCGCCCGAAAGCGGGATTAGTTCGATTACGAAATTTGAAAACAAATTTCTATACGCAAACCCAGAAAATACAGAAGAGACCCCGCCCAAAAGCGGGATTAGTTCGATTACGAAATTTAAAAACAAATTTCTATACGCAAACCTAGAAAATACAGAAGAGATCCCGCCCGAAAGCGGGATTAGTTCGATTACGAAATTTGAAAACAAATTTCTATCTCACTAATAATTATCGACATTAAGTATAACCCTGACCGACCTAAATTCTGTAATACTTAAGAAGCTATTGTTAACTTTAACGATGGCTTTTTTAGTTTTTAGCAAGGATTGCTGCTGCGGAATTTTGACCAGAATATTTTTGTGAAATTGATTTCTTATTCGTGACACTGGCGGGAATTCAGGTCCCAAAATATTGCTTTTAAACACTTGTTTCAATGCCGTGGCATACCACTCTGCTCCGATATTCACCTTATTAAAATCTTTGTGTTTCAATGTGATTTTTATCAGCCTGTAAATTGGTGGATAGTTAAAATTATGGCGCTCATCCATTTGCTCTTTATACATATCAGTATAATTATTGGTGGAGACCTGCTGCAAAATGCGATGGTGCGGGTTGTAGGTTTGAATCAGCACCTTCCCACGTTCATCTGTCCGTCCTGCCCTGCCTGATACTTGCAGCATGAGTTGAAAACTGCGTTCATGCGCTCTAAAATCGGGGAAGTTGAGCATGTTATCAGCATTCATAATGCCCACTAATTTTACATTTCTAAAATCGAGTCCTTTGGTGAGCATCTGGGTACCTACCAAAATATCAATTTCCTTTTGTTCAAAAGAGGTGATAATTTTATCATATCCAAATTTGCCACGTGTGGTGTCTAAATCCATACGCGCCACTTTATGCTCAGGAAAAAGCGCCTGTGCCTCTTCCTGCACCTGTTCCGTGCCAAAGCCTTTATTGTCGAGTTCCACACTGCCACAGGCCATGCAGTTTTTGAGCATGACGGTATGGTAGCCGCAATAATGACAGCGCAATTCATTTTTATATTGGTGGTAGGTTAAACTCACATCGCAATTTGGGCACTGCGGCGCATGACCACAAGTGGTACATTCTACAATTGGCGAAAAGCCACGTCTGTTTTGAAAAAGAATAATTTGATGTCCTTCCTTGAGCGCTTCGGTCATTTCTTCAATCAATCGGTCGCTAAAATGACCGTTCATACGTTTGCGCTTGTGTTTATCCTGAATATCAACCAATTCTATCTCTGGCATCAACACATCATTGAATCTGTGCGTGATTTCCACCAAGCCATATTTTCCCAGTTGCACATTATGGTAACTTTCCAAACTTGGTGTAGCTGAGCCTAAAAGGGTTTTGCTATTAAATAACGATGCCAAAACAATAGAAGCATCCCGAGCATGGTAGCGCGGTGCGGGATCAAACTGCTTAAAAGACGTTTCATGCTCTTCATCAACAATTACCAATCCTAAGTCGTGGTATGGCAAAAAAATGGAAGAGCGAGCGCCCAATACGATCTGCGCCTTAGGTTGATTTTGTAACACATTATGCCAAAGTTCAAAACGCTCGTGTGCCGAATATTTAGAATGGTAAACAGATACCTTTCCGCCAAAATAGGTTTCCAATCTACTGACCAGTTGAGTGGTCAAGGCTATTTCTGGTAGCAAATACAACACTTGCTTACCCGTAGCAATGACTTCTTCAATAAGCTTGACATACACCTCTGTTTTTCCTGAAGAAGTCACACCATGAAGTAAGGTGATATTGTGCTTTTCAAAGGTCAGTTTGATTTCTTCAAGCGCTTTCTCTTGATACGTATTTAAGGTTTTGGACGCTTCATTGGCATCTCCAGAATACCCGACGCGGTCTTCCTGAAAATGATATTCCTCTAAAATTTTCTTATCGATTAGTGTCTTAATAATTGATGCAGACGCTTCACTGGCATCTGAAAGGTCTGAAACTTTTACAGGTTTTTTAGTTTGTGCAGAAATTGAAAACAAAGTCATGACCACATCCCTTTGCTTGGGTGCTCGGCTCAATTCTTCTAACAAATCCTTCAACTTTTGCTGATCAGAGTATTGTGAATTTAGCTTGACATGCCGCACCACTTTCGGCTTGTACTTTTCATAAACCTCTTCCTGAAGCACAATCGCCTCCTTATCCAAAAGGGAATTGATGACAGGAAATACATTTTTTTTATCCAGAATATTTATCAAATCCTGAATTTTCAATGACGATTGGTGGTGCAAGGCTTCATATACCAAAAACTCCTCATCCTTCAAATCTTCATCATTGATGATTTTATCCGTGTTTTTTGAGATGATCGTTTCACTTTCAAGCAGAAAAGAATTAGGTAGTGCAGCCCGGAGCACATCGCCTAAAGTACACATGTAATACTCGGCAATCCATTGCCAATGCTTCAACTGATTTGGTGTTGTGATGGGAGCATCATCTAATATTTGATGGATCTCCTTGGCCTCATAGGCCATCGGTTTTTGCTGATGGATATTAAAAACTAGGGCGGTATAGATCTTGCTTTTCCCAAACGGAACAGCCACACGCATGCCTGCCTTTAAAAATTCTGATTCAGCAGCGGTGATGCTATAAGTGAATAATTTTTCAAGCGGAATTGGAAGTATGACGTCAATAAAGTGTTGCATCTGATACATTAAGATTGGTTTTGATCCTCTTGTTTTTGACTGTTGTAACGCTTTAATAGTCTTATGGTGGCATTCAGCTCAAAACCCAACAATAAAATATTGGAGTTCAACCATAAGTAAAATAATAGAATCAATAGGGCTCCAATTGAACCGTAGAGCTCATTATAGGTCGAAAAATAAGTGACATAAATACCAAAAAGATATGAAAAAACAATGATCAAAATGGTGGTCAATAAGGCCCCTGCCGAAAAGAACCTGGAATGCTTACCTTCCTTTGTTCCGAAATAATATAAGGTTGCTGTGGCCATATAAACCATCAGTACAAAAAACACATATTTTGCTATGGCTACCATAAACAGGCCTTCCTCATAGGTTTCATAGCCTTGTTTATCCATATAATACAGCACCCGCTGAATGACATAAATCTGAAAATAACCCATAACGGCAATGGTTATGATCAATAAAAAAACCAAAATAAGCGCCACAAACATCGAGTAGAGATACTGTTTAACAACGCTACGTGTCAGTTGCTGATGGTACGAACTTTCAAAACCAGAAAAAAGTGCACTAATGCCATTGGCCATTAAAAAAATAGACAATAGAAATACGGTTGAAATCAAGCCGCCATTATTGCCTTTGTAAATATCCTGAAAGATGTTTTCAAAAAAGAAATCGGATGTTTGCGGTGGCAATACAGAGTTCAAGAATCCTTTAAACTCATACTCAAATCCCGCTACCGGTATATGAGGAATCAAGATAATAATAAACAATAAAAATGGAAAGATTGCCGTAAAGAAACTAAAGGCAATAGCACTGGCCCTGCTGGTTACAGCACCCTTAATAACACCTTTGCCATAGAGTCTCAAAAAATAATAAAGGGTCAACCCCTCCAAAGCAGGCAACTCTATTTTTTTAAGAAGTTTGATGAGATTTCTTACAACGGGAATTTTATCGAGTTTATCCTCAATTTCATCTTCAATATTTGCATCTGGCTTATCAGTCATTTAAACTGCTTTTAAACTTAAGTCCATATTGTATACAGAATGTGTAAGCGCACCAGATGAGATATAATCCACACCACATAAGGCGTACGCACGCGCTGTCTCTTCGTTGATACCACCAGATGACTCCGTAAGACACTGATGGCCTATCAAGGCTACTGCTTTTTTAGTATCTTCATAATTAAAATTGTCAATAAGGATCCTGTAAACACCATCGGTTTTAAGGATTTCCTTGATCTCCTCTAGATTTCTAGCCTCCACGATAATTTTTAAATCTAAGTTCTTTGCCTTCAGATAGTCTTTGGTTTTTGTAATGGCCTTAGTAATCCCGCCAGCAAAATCGATATGATTATCTTTGAGCATGATCATATCATACAACGCGAACCTATGGTTCTCTCCACCTCCAATTTTTACGGCCCATTTTTCTAGAGCTCGTATCCCAGGAGTAGTTTTTCTCGTATCCAAAATTTTTGTGCCGGTACCTTCCAGCAAATCCACAAAGGTTTTCGTTTTAGTGGCAATAGCGCTCATCCGTTGCATGGCGTTTAGAACCAAACGTTCAGCCTTCAAAATAGATTGGGATGGACCTTCCACATAAAATACAATATCCCCATACTTCACCTCTGCGCCATCTTCAATCAAGGTTTCTACTTTTAAATCTTCGTCAATGTGCTGAAATACCCGTTTTGCAAAAGCTACCCCCGCGATGATGCCTTTATCTTTCACCAATAGCTTGGCCTTACCCTGAGCGGAACTAGGGATGCACGCCAAAGAGCTATGATCGCCATCACCCACATCTTCCCTGATGGCATTGGTAATGATACCTTCTATTTCATTATCAAATTGTTGCTGCGAAATCATTATTTGGGATATTTTAGGTAAAAATACTAATTGATAATGGAAATACTCAAATTCCAAATCGCAAATTCCATATCACTACAAATTTGTAATTTTACGTCATGCAAATAAAACTTCTTGCCATTGGCAAAACAGACCATCAGCAATTGCAAATGCTAATTGACGATTATCAGAAACGTTTGGGATTTTACATCAAATTTGATTTTGAGATCATCCCAGACTTGAAAAAAGTCAAAAATTTAAGTGAAGAGCGACAGAAACAAAAGGAAGGAGAACTGATCTTGGCGAAGCTCAATAATACAGACGTCCTTATTCTCTTAGATGAAAACGGGCAACACTATGATTCTGTAGGATTTTCTGAATACCTACAAAAACATATGAACTCAGGTATCAAACAATTGGTTTTTGTTATTGGAGGACCTTACGGATTTTCGCAAGACGTCTACGATAAAGCAAATGGGAAAATAGCATTATCTAAAATGACATTTTCCCATCAAATGATCCGTTTGTTCATGATTGAACAATTGTATCGTGCTTTTACTATTTTAAGGAATGAACCTTACCACCATCGGTAGTTTTGGGTTTCAAGTTTAGATTTTAGGTTTCTGGTTTCATTTGAATTCTGAACTTCCGCCAACAGTCATCGATCATCTGTCCCTAGTTCCTAATACGTCTTATATGTCTCTTTTCTCTTTTTGAGCTGAATTACTAAGTCACTAATTGTTTCATTTACGGACATTTCAAAATTTTTCTCGTCAGAGGTTGCAAATATTTGGGGTCCTGGCAAGCTCAATTTGATGTTACAAATTTTACCTTTTTCAGGCTCATTGCCTTCTTCTTTAAAAAAAACGTCGGCGTTGATCAACCAATCATATTTTTCGGCCATTTTATGTAATCTTTCAGTGGTATGTTCAGCAAGTGAATCACTATAATCTAAGTTTACAAATTGAATGTTAATTGTCATGAGTATTATTTTTAAGTTATAAGACTAAAATACGGGTTTAAAAAGGAACTCCTGACGACATAAATCATAAAATAATTATAAAAAGCAGTCTCACCAAAATACAATCAATAATCATATACAAACAGTGATTGGATGGTATCTTCAATAGTATATTTTGGCACCCACTTCATATCTTCTTTAAACAAAGAAACATCCATTCCAAACTTAGAATTTTGATCAGAGGCTGTCCTGATTATCCGAGACGTGTTATTTGGATAGCTTTCATGTCCTATTTTCAAAACACTCTCCGCAAACTCGATGAGTGTGAAGGTGGCATCTGCTCCCAGATTGTAGACGGGCTTCCAAACATTTGATGGTGTTTTCAAAAGCGCCAACAAACCCAAAACGGCATCTCTCACATCCATTCGTTCAAACTGTTGATTACCTCCCGTAATTTGCAAATCTTTTCCTTCCTTTACCTGTTTAATTAACTTGGACACTAAATCTACATCTACAAATCCTTTGGCTCCTCCGGCAATACCCGCTAGTCTTATTGAAGTGGTATGGATATGTTTGTGTTGGTGAGACAGTTCTCTCAACAATAATTCACTACTATATTTTGCCAAAGCATATGGAGAATTTGGTGCTATAGGCATATCCTCTTTCCAAGGTGGTAAATTGAGTTGCCCATATACACTTTGCGATGATATGTTAATGATGGAAGATACCTGGTTTTCCACGGCCCTTCTAAAAAGTTTTGAAGTAAACGCGAGACTTTCGGCAAGATCGTCCAAGGGTTTATGTGGTCTTGCAAACCCTAAATGCAATAATATGGAAATGCCACCTAAAGCTAAGGTGCCCATCTTTAAATCTTCATGATCAAATATCGTGACTGTTGTAGGAAGCAACTCTTGTGCTCTTTGCTTGTCATGAGTAAGCGCACAAATATTTATGTGCCACTGTTTATCTTCTATGATTCGGTCTATTAAATTTCGACCAAGAAAACCGGTGGCACCAGTAATCAAAAGTGTTTTTTCCTTTTTAAAATCTGTCTCGTTGATTTTTTTATACAAGGTTGCTACCTGAGAATTCCTGGTGATATCGACAGCTATGTTGGTCGTTTGCCTGAGTCCGAAATGGGTACCGTTCACTTTCATTGGCTGGATCTGATGTCCATAACCCAGCCATTCTTTTATGCACGCCTCAACTTCATTAAATCCCAAACTAGCACGCAGTCCGGTGATTCCCGTGAATCTGGCGTTCATCTCAAAAATTCTGAGACCTTTATCGGTCATACGCCCCTGGATGTTGAGAGGCCCTTTTAAACCCAATGCTACAAAGGTTGGAATCAATTTGTCAATGTCATCCCAGATAGATGGATTGGTATAGGGCAAAATTTCAACGGGCACGCCTTGCTTCAATCGGTTGAAGGTGGCCATCTTTCCAAGGATTTCTCCTGTTCTACCTACCACCAAATGGATAGACAACTCAGAGACTTGTGGATTGATGTTTTTTGCTATCAGGCTGTTAAACTTCTCGATATTCACATCATTTTTACGAGGCACAGCAAGTTCCTGAAAAATATGTTGAGACGTTAATTCCTGAAGATCTTCTAGCGTATTGATGATTTTAATACCTACAGATCCTGAGCCGTTCCTTGGTTTAGCGATAACTGGCAACGCTACCTCTTTACTTTCTAGCGCAATTAACAATGACCCCACGTTATAGTAACTTGTAACAAATATATCGGCCAGTTTACCAAACTCAACATTAGCCAAAACTTTGTCTCTTACTATGTCGAGAAATTTCTCTTCAGAAACAATGACCTTAATATTAGAATTTTCAAAATCTGCGATATGCTTTGAAAACAGGTGCACTTCATCATCGGTTCCTGGTATAATGATATCAATGGCATGGTCAACACACAGTTGAATTATTAATGCAATATAATTTGGTGTGACTAACTTTGGAGTTTGAATCTGATAATCGCAACAATATAAACCATACGCTAGCGGATTTGAATCAAATCCGTACAGAACTAAAGGTAAGTCGGAGAGTTTACAAGAGTTGATTATGGATTGGCCAATTCCACTTCCTGCACATGATACGGCTAAGTTTATTTTTTTCATATTTACAAATCGAGGTATTAGATTGTAAAACAACCATAAAAATTCGGCATTATAACGTCAATATTTAAGTCCTTAATAAATTAGTATTTA
>NZ_LZRN01000009.1 GCF_001678675.1 Gelidibacter algens | reverse complement strand
CGAACTAGTAAAATTAGTCGCTATTTTTATTATAATTGTAATCTCACTTCTAATGTCTAAAAGCGAAGCCATCTAAAATCTACTTAAGACTTTCCACCAACAATCGTCAACTCGTCAACAATATGTTTGGCATTAGAATATTTGTCTATCAACCAAAGTACGTATCTGATATCAACGTTGATGGTGCGCTGCAAATTGCTATCAAAAATAACATCACCAGCCATAGCTTCAATGTTTCCGTCAAAAGCCAACCCAATCAATTCACCGTTTCCGTTGATTACTGGAGATCCTGAGTTACCGCCAGTAATATCGTTGTCTGATAAAAAGTTTACTGGAAGTTCCCCCTTTTCGTTGGCGTAACGTCCGTAATCTTTTTTCTCGTAGATGTCCAACATGTCTTGTGGCAAATCAAATTCATCATCATTTGGTTTGTATTTGGCAACCATCCCTTTTAAAGTAGTATAGTTGTTAACTGCGGCGTCATTTCTGTCATCAGCAGGTAAAGCTCTCACTTTTCCGTAGCTCAAACGCAATGTAGAGTTAGCATCGGGATATTGGATGTTGCTCAACCCAGATTCACGTAACCCAGCAACCAACTTTCTAAAAGCAGCTTGATAATCATTTTCAGGTTGCACCAAATTTTCAGGTTGCTCTCTGTATTTTGTCAATAATTGTCCTGATAATTTGTACAATTCGTCATTTTCCAATTTTGCAGCATCCGGATTTTTTAAGAAGGCCTCCACACTTTCTTTTGAAGTAAAGATGCTCTCATCAAAAACAGTATCGATATAGGCTGTAAAATCATTGTTATTTTTATCAGCAACTACTCTTACCATTTCAGGTAGAGCGTAATTGGCCTTGGACGCATATAAATTGAGTTGCTTTGCAAGCACTTCTTTTTCTAAAGGCAAGTAGTAATTTTTATAAGACGCGTCAATAAAAGATTGTAATCTAGGCAGCATATTCTCACGCGCAGCTTCATTTGACTCGGCATATTGCTTTAAAGCGCCACCCATTCTTGATGGTAACACCGCAAATTTGCTAGCACGTAAAATCCCGGTTAGGTAATTGTCGTGTTGTGCTTTCTCATTGGTCAGTTTATAATAGGCGTTGATATCAGAAATAACGTTGCCGTATTCAGCTTTGTTTTTCTTTTTGTTAGCCCATTTGTCAAAAGCATCCTCAACTTTAGTTTTTGTCGCAACCGTTTTATGGGCCGTCAAAGCGTCAATCATACCGGCACGGTTTTTCCAATAATTGGCAATACTGGCATAAGAAGACGCGTACATTAAATTGATGGCATCATCATTATCCATATATTTTTTCATCACGTCCATGCTCAATTTTGAACCTTCAACCCAAGCAGGATAAGCAAACTTCACATTTTGTTCTACACCTTGTGCAGGCATCCAACGGTTGGTTCTCCCAGGATAGCCCAAAATCATGGCAAAGTCATTTTCCTTAACACCATTAAGACTTACAGGAAGGTGGTATTTTGATTTTAATGGCACGTTAGCTGTAGAATACTCTGCTGGATTTCCTTCGTTATCAGCATAAACTCTAAACAAGGAAAAATCACCAGTATGTCTTGGCCACTCCCAGTTATCAGTGTCTCCACCATATTTACCAACACTTTCAGGAGGTGTACCTACTAAACGTACATCTTTGTAATCTTCATAAACAAAGTAATAGAACTCATTGCCTTGGTAGAACGAACGCACAGAAACGGTGTATTTTCCACCTTCATTATTTTCTTGCTCAATTTTAGCAATTTCTTTGTTGAGAGCAGCTTCACGTTCTTTCTCGCTCATGTTATCATTAACTTGAGCTAACATACGTTTTGAAACATCATCCATTCTTACGAAAAATCTAACGTATAGGCTTTCTGGCTTCAATTCTGCATCTAAAGATTTTGCCCAATAGCCATCTTTAAGATGGTTTCTGTCTGCAGAAGATAATTCTGCAATAGCATCGTATCCACAGTGATGATTGGTCAAAACCAAACCGCTACCCGAAACAATACTGGCCGTACACCCGCCATTAAACTGTACAATGGCATCTTTTAAACTTTGATTGTTAATGCTGTAAATTTCTTCTGCAGTTAATTGCAGTCCCATTTTTTGCATGTCTCTATGGTTGAGACGCTCAATGTGCATCAAAAACCACATGCCTTCATCAGCCTTTATAGCAGATGAAAATGTCAACATAAAAATGGTAAGAGAGAGAAGTAATTTCTTCATTTTTTAAAATTATTTGTGAGCTCTAAAAGTATTCAATTTTTGGGAGGTTGTCAGGGTCAGCTAATGTTAAAAGGATGTTATTTTTTATCGGTACAAGAATGTTTAACTAACTCATAACGAGTGATTTTATCCACTCTCTACATTTTGTAGCCATCAAAAGTAGAGATGTGGTAGTATCTTTAAGGCCTCACTTTAACGACGAGAGTCAACAAAAAATCATAAAAATGGACCCAAATCCTACCATAAAAGGTCGTGGAGCACAAATCAACGTGCCCAATAGATTCTTCCAATTGAGTCATGAAATGCGCGATGATTTCCTTGAATATTGTGCTAAGGAAGGAGAAGACGCTGACAAAAATAAAACCCTTTACTTAGAAGTGTTTCCAAAAACAATTGTCAATAAAGTTGAAAGTCCTGATGTAGGTATGGGCTATTCCATGAATATGTATCAAGGTTGTGAGCATGGTTGCATTTATTGTTATGCGAGAAATACACACGAATTTTGGGGATACAGTGCAGGGCTGGATTTTGAGAGACGCATTCTGGTCAAAAAAGATGCACCAAAGCTTTTAGAAAAATTTATCAAAAGGAAAAGCTGGGAAGCACACCCCATTGTGATGTCTGGAAATACAGATTGTTACCAACCCGCCGAACAAGAATTTAAGCTCACACGGCAATGTTTGGAAATCTTTTTAAAATATAAACACCCCGTAAGTATCATTACAAAAAATGCCTTGATTTTAAGAGATCTTGATTTGCTCAAAGAACTTTCCAAAGACAATTTAATAAGTGTAAACATCAGCATTACGTCACTTTCAGAAGAGACAAGACGTGTGTTAGAACCCAGAACAGCAACCATCAAAAAACGATTGGAAACTGTAAAAATTTTGTCAGAAAATGGTATTCCCGTTAATGTGATGATGGCACCCATTATTCCATCTATCAACAGTCATGAAATATTGTCTTTAGCTAAAAATGTTTCAGAATTGGGTGCCTTGAGCATTGGTCATACCATTGTAAGATTAAACGGCGCTATTGCGGAAATCTTCACTGATTGGATCAAAAAAACAATGCCCGAACGTGCAGATAAGGTGTTGCATCAAATTGAAAGCTGCCATGGTGGGAGTTTAAATGATTCTCGTTATGGCACGCGCATGCGGGGTGAAGGTGAAATAGCCAAACAAATAAACGACATGGTCAAATTGGCAAAGCTCAAATATTTTAGAGATAAACAGATGCCAACACTCAATACGTCACTTCATGAACAATATAAGGATGGCCAGCTAAAGTTGTTTTAATTGTTATATTTGACACCATATTTTGATGGTCAACTTTCAATGAGCAAACAGCTTCTTTCATTCATTATATTTTTATTTGCATTCACTTTAAATGCACAGGAAAAGGACACCTTGGTTGCTTTGTCAAATGACGAAGTTGAGCAATTAATAGGTCAACAAATGAGGTCTGATCCTAAAGCGTCAATTGCCTATTCAAAACATCTTTTACAAAGAGCTGTAAAGGCCAATGATTTTGAAACCCAATGTTTAGCTTTCAATTTAATGGGTGCTTCCAATCGTGTATTGGGAAATTTAGGTCTTGCTTTGAAAAATCAATTGTCTGCAGAAAAACTTTTAGAGAAGTTTGACAATCCAGAATTAAAAGTAAGTGTGTACAACGCTTTAGGAAACACGTATTCTGATATAGGAAACTATGATAAAGTGTTGCCCGCCTATTTTAAAGCGATACGTATTTCTGAGTTCAATAATTTGACCTTGAGCACTATTTCCTTGAAACATAATTTAGCGTATTTTAAAGATCAAATTGGAGAATATGGGGAGGCACTTCAAATTATTAAAGAGAATAGAAAACTAATTCTTGAAAATGAAGGATCAGAGAATGTCAACAATTTCATTTTGTCTAAAAATGATATGCTCCAAGCCATGGTGTTTACAAAATTACGCCAACCAGATTCGGTTCTATTTTATGGAGAAAGAGCTTTAAAGGCTGCAAAAATTCAGAAGGATCAATTTTCAGAACAAGGCATTTATGAATATTTAGGCTCTGCCTATGCTGAAAAGAGCCAATATAAAAAGGCTTTTGAAAATTTGAATAGAGCTGATTCCTTGGGTGTTGCCATGGGCAACAATATTACACTTATGGAAACCCGATTTTCTTTGGCGTCGGTTCATTATCAGGTAAAAAATTATGATGAGGTGATTGCCATTTTGGAGAATTCCATTTCTGTAACGGAGCGTGACAGTCTTAACTATCCAAATAATGACGATAATTATAAGTTGCTAGCGGAAGCCTATAAAGAAAAAGGCAATTATGAAAAAGCAAATTATTATTTTGAGCAATACATTCAAAAGCACAATTTTAAAAAAGACTTACATCAAATTATAGATACAAGCTTTGATAAGAAGAAGGTTGAGGAATTTCAAGACGAACTACAACAATTAAAATCTGAGAAAGACGATCAACAAAATTACTTATTGTATTTGGGTTTAGGAGCAACCTTAGTGATTTTGGGATTGCTGGTCATACTTCTGAAATTTTATAGGAATAAGAAAAGGAACGAACAAAAATTCCAAGAACTCCATCAAAGATTGAATACTGTTAAAACTAAAGAAAGTGCTCAAATAGTAGATACTAAAGACGACATTTTGGAAGAAAATACAACTTCAGAGGTGGGCGAAGACGTAACGCAGCACATTCTTGAAGGGTTGAAAAAATTGGAGGCTCAAGAGTATTTTTTAAAACAAGACTGCAACGCTTATAACGTTTCAAAAAAAATAAAAACAAATACCTCTTATTTGTCAAAAGTGGTCAATTCACATTGCCAAAAGAATTTCAACACCTATATTAACGACCTTCGTATCAATTATGCCATTGTAAGATTAGAAAATGATAAGCGTTTCAGATCTTTTTCCATTCAATCTATAGCTGAGGAACTGGGTTATAAAAGTGCTGATTCTTTTACTAAATACTTCAAACAAAATACTGGTTTAAATCCTTCTTTCTACATCAAACAACTCAATAATTTAAAGTAAAAGCGTCCAGTTTTGCCCTAAATTTATAAAATTGGGGGTGGCTCATTTTTGTTTGCTGTCGCAACCTCTTTTTATTCTTAAGTTATTGATAATTAAATTTTTATAGTTTGATATTCTTGCCCTATTTTTCTAAAAATCGGGTTGCTTGTCTTGTTTTAGGGTTTTAATTGATGGAAATTTGATTTCAGAAATACCAATCATTTAAACCCTATTATTATGAAATCAAAAAAACTCATCATCACATTTATCCTCTTTGGAATATTTGGTTTTGTTGTTGGCAGAACAGTCATCAACTTTAAAAAAGACCACGACAGCACAGAGCAAATCCAAAGTATTTTAGAGACGCACTGCAACTGCGAAAAAATTAAAAAAACAATGTATGCTAAAGGTGTTCAATATAACAATGATGATGGCTTTACTACTGAAAAAGTGGAATATCAACTCATTAACTGTGCGTATTCCAATTTTAACGAAGAAGTGGAGCGCATTGACCAATTATTAAAGGACCAAGTAGAAGGATTTGAAACATTTGATCAAATTACATTAGACTTTGTATCTGAGAATCACCATCAAAAAATCAGTTTCAATAATGGTAAAATCCAACAGTTATGAAAACAAACTGTAAAACAAATCAAAAAATCAGAACCATTAAACTCCTCCTTGGTATTGTTGCAGGAGCAGCTATTTATCTCACATTAGAATTATTTTTTTAACTTTAAAAACATTATAAAATTATGAATACACTTATCAAAATTATCGCAACTATTTTATTGAGCATCCTTACCGCAGCCACAAACGCTCAAGAGTCAAGTAACCTTTGGAAGATTGAAGGCAACGGCATTAAAACTTCCTACCTTTTCGGGACCATGCACCTTATTCCACAAAAGGATTTCAACTTAAAAGATAAGGTCAAAACTGCTTTTGATAATTCTGAACAAGTCGTTCTAGAGCTCGATATGGCGAGCCCTGAATTCATGAAAGATGTTATGGCTTATTCTTATTTGGAAAAAGGAACGGAGTTAAAAGCGTATATGGATGAAAGTGAATATGAGTTGCTTGATAGCTATTTGAAGAAAAAAACAGGTACTGGCATGCAAATGTATAATACCGTCAAGCCATTTATGCTACTATCTGTTATTTTGATGGCTTCTTCAGATGAGCCTATGGCAAGTTTTGAAATGACTTTGATGACCATGGCAAAAGAAGCGAATAAAGACATTGAAGGTTTGGAAACCTACGCGTCCCAAGTGGCTATTTTTGAGCATACATCTTATGAGAAACAAATAGATGATCTTGTGGAGATGATCAAAAATCCTGAAGAAAGCGCTGTGCTTTACGATAAAATGGCGCAACTTTATATAGCAGAAGATGTTAAGGGCTTGTATGACTATATGGATGAATTTATGGATAATGATATTGAAATGATGAAGAAATTTTTAGATGATAGAAACCACAATTGGATTCCTGAAATTGCCAAATTTTCTAAAGAACATTCCACATTCTATGGTTTTGGTGCTGGGCATTTGGGAGGAGCGCAAGGCGTTGTCAACTTATTAAAGAATGCTGGTTACACTGTTACTCCAATACTAGATTAAGATTCAAAATTAGTTCAGTCTTTTGAGATTTTAAGACCACACAGCCCCGAAGCCTCGGGATTAAAACCTGTGAGGTCTTTTTTATTTTGTACCATCCCATTCTGCATAAAATTGATCGAGAAACGCTTCCATAAACTGATGGCGTTTTTCAGCTATTTGTCGTCCGGTATGTGTATTCATCTTATCTTTAAGAAGCAGCAACTTCTCATAAAAATGATTGATGGTAGGATCGTTTGATGCTTTGTACTCTTCCTTGGTCATTTTGAGATTTGGCTCGATTTCAGGATCAAAAAGCGCTCTGTTTTTAAAGCCGCCATAATTGAAGGTTCTTGCAATTCCGATGGCGCCCAGGGCGTCTAATCGGTCGGCATCTTGGATCACATCCAATTCTAAGGATTTGAATTTTTGAGGCTCATTTCCGCCTTTAAAGGAGATGTTTTCAATGATTTTGATGACGTGTTCTATAATGGCTATATCCACATTGAGATGCATCAAAAACTCACGGGCCACTTTCGGACCAATGGTTTCGTCACCATTATGGAATTTGCTATCGGCTATATCATGGAGCAGCGCACCAAGCTGAACTACAAAGAAATCCACAGTTTCGCCTTTTGCGATGAGCATGGCATTGTTGAGCACCCTTTGGGTGTGAAACCAGTCGTGACCACCTTCAGCTGCTTTTAATTGGTCTTTTACGAACGCAATAGTTTCGGAAATTTGATGGTCTTTTATCTTCATCTGGAATGGAACGCTGATGACACTGATTTTTTATGATTTGCACAGATAATTAATTCTCATTTGTTGAACCGGAATTCTAAATTATGAGTTGTTCTGATTTGAAGAATTGGAAAATATTTTTCTTTTGATCTGAGGTTTCTTTCCGAAGTTAAGCAACAACCCAACCTCTATTTCTCTAGCTTTTAGATAGTTTATAAGCTGAAACTCGTGTTCTTCGCATAGTGACTCCGCGGCTTTTATTTCTATAATTACGGATTCTGAAACGATTAGGTCAGCAAAATAGTCTCCAACTTGTTGTTGTTTATAATACACTTTGATTTGCTTTTGTTTTTCTACAAAAAGGCCTATCGATTTCAATTCTAAAAACATGGCATTTTCTTAAACCTTTTCTAGAAAACCATAACCCAATTGATTATAAACATTATAGAAGCATTTTAAAATAAGTTCTGTGGTTTCTGAATGCTTATAGTTTTCCAAAGTTCGATTTTTAAATTTAACGCTAATGACGCTGGTTTTATGATTGACACAGATGCACCAGTGAAAATCTGTCTCATCTGTGTCGTCAGCGTTTTATCTATAAATAAAATTGGAGTTAGATAACGTTAAGTTTACTAATTTGAACAAGATAATCAGTGTAAATCTGCTCAATCAGCGTCATCAGCGTTCTATCCTATTTGAGACTCGCCGGCTCAACCCACTTAAACTGATAAGAATTTTCAGGAATCTTCATACGGTCTGCCAAACGTTTCATACGGTCTGGAAGTTTCATGAGATAATCTCTTGCTTTTTCGGCATCATCAGTGAGATCCTTAATGTTGCCTATGTCCCAACGTTTGATCAATTTCTCTAAGATGTCTACATAATCGGCTGAGGTATAAACCCCAATGCGCTGTGCAGTATTGGAAAATTCCTCAAAAGCAGTTCCTATCTTATCACCAGACTCTCTTAAGAAGTGTGCAGGCATAGTAATTTTTTGCTTCATCATGGTTTGAAAAGCCACCATCATTTGGCTAGGGTCTACTGTAAATATACGTTCCACAAATTCAGAATACGCATGGTGATGGCGCATCTCATCACCGGCAATTATATTACACATTTTAAAGAGTTGCTTATTGCCATTGTCTTTGGCAATTTTTGCAACACGGTTATGGGATACGTAAGTTGCCAATTCTTGAAAACTGGTATAAATAAAGTTTTTATAAGGATCTCTATCGGTTCCAATATCAAAACCATCAGCAATTAAGTGTTGGGTGGTTTTTTCAATTTCTTTCATGTTGACACGCCCTGATAAGTACAAATATTTGTTGAGCAAATCCCCATGTCTGTTTTCTTCAGCGGTCCAATGACGTATCCATTTGCCCCAAGAATTTCGTCCCACTTGGTCTACACCTTCCACATCCATCAACCATGATTCGTAGGTTGGCAAAGCTTCTTCCGTGATCATATCACCTACTAAAACTACCCAAAAATCATAAGGCAGTTCTTTAGATAATTCGCGGATTTCTTTAACCTCATCATAAAATTTGTCGCTTTCAGAATTTGGTAAAAAATCACTGGGCTGCCAAATTTTTTCAACAGGGATTAAGTATTTTTCAATAAGTGATTCGACGTCTTTTTCCAGATGTTGCATCACTTCCAATCTTACATTTTTTAAAGACATAGTGCTGTAATTTAGGGATGAATATTTGAAGAAATCGTCTGTTCAACAGTCCTGATCAATTCTTCCTTATCTACAAAGGTAGCAATTTTGATAGGTTGATGTACAGTGAATTTCAAATGATTTCCTATTCCCATGGGAAATTTGCCATAGCGCAACATTTTCCATGAGTTATTGATACTGATAGGAACGATGGTACCTGAGGGCACTTTTTTGATCATTATTTCCAATCCTTTAGTTTGAAAAGGTTTGGGTGCACCGGTTTTACTTCGGGTGCCTTCAGGAAAAATAACCGCTGCACGTTTGGTTTTTTCAATGTACTCTCCAAATTTCATAATGGCGGGTAAGGCTTGTCTCGGATTTTTACGATCTATCAATACTGAGCCCCCATGGCGGAGGTTATAAGAGACACTTGGGATGCCTTTGCCCAACTCTTTTTTTGAAATAAATTTTGGATGGTGTTTGCGCATGTACCACATAATTGGAGAAATGTCATACATGCTTTGATGATTGGCCACGATAATGAGCGGTTGGTCCAAATTAATCTCATAAGGATTTGTAAATGTAAAACGCGTGCCCAATACATTGAGACAACGCATTAAGAAAAACTGCAGCCAGTCTACACTAATCTTATGCGCTTGGTAACCAAACACATTAAAGCAAATCCATTGAATGGGATGGAATATGACGAGTGTGATTATAAAACACATCAAATACAAAACAGTTAGGGGATAAGCCAATATTTTTCGCATGCTGCAAAATTAACAAAAACTTGGTCTAAAAACCTACTAATAATCGTTATGCCTATGTTGATTTACATTATAAATAGAATCCTCTGCAGCACTTCGAATGTTATTTTTAACGAGATTGAATTTTTAAATAACGTTACCTTTTTCAGATTGAAAATAGGATTTTAATTTTTTTAAAGGAACAACATGAAATCAAAAAACCCACGATAAATACCGTGGGTTTTAATAGTGTAAAATTAAAAGTGACGCTTCAAGCTCCATACTTCAAGCTTCTAGCTTTCTAACAGTGGTGGTTATAAGCATCCACAAGGTTTTCTGCAATCAATTCTGCAGGTCTTCCTTCTATATGATGACGCTCTAACATGTGTACCAATTCGCCATCTTTAAACAAAGCCATACAAGGTGAACTTGGAGGAAATGGCACCATAAGTTGTCTTGCTTTGTCGACAGCTTCTTTGTCAACGCCTGCAAAAACGGTGACAATATGGTCAGGACGTTTATCATTTTGTAAACTCATTCTCGCTCCTGGGCGTGCATTTGCTGCGGCACATCCACAAACTGAATTGACAACTATTAAAGTTGTTCCCTCTTTTGCCAGGGCTGCATCAACTTCTTGAGCATTATGTAATTCTTCAAATCCAACTTTTGTCAAGTCTTCTCTCATTGGTTTTACTAATTCTGCTGGATACATATATTTTGATATTTAAAATTAATAATTTATCCCGAAGCTCGGGGTTGCAAAGATATGAAAATATCCTTTTCACCGGGCACTAATAGGTTAGGATATTGAATGTAACCATTCGCGTTTTCAATACAAATTTCAGTCACAAAGTTCACCTTAAAAAGCTCAAACTATAGTATATTTGAAATTCTAAAATTAAAAAGAGAGATGAATTTTTCAAAATGGATTGGTGCAGGTTTAGGATGGTCTTTTGGTGGGCCAATTGGCGCTATTATTGGGTTGGTGTTGGGAAGTATTGCTGATTCGCTATCAAAAAATGGGACACCACTTTTAGGTGATTGGCAATCCAAACAAAAGCGTCCAACTTATGATAGCCAACCTCAGGCACGTCCGCAAACCCAACCTGGAGATTTCGAAGTCAGCCTATTGATTTTGGCCTCAGTGGTGATCAAGGCTGACGGGCATCAAGACCAGCGTGAACTGGATTTTGTGCGCCAGCAATTTGTAAACATGTACGGTCAGGATCGTGCCAACCATGCCTTCAAATTATTTAAGGGCATCAATCAGCAGCAAATTCCGGTGCGTCAAGTGTGCGTGCAAATACAGCGCATGATGGATCATGCGTCCCGCCTTCAATTGTTGCATTTCCTCTTCGGAATTGCCAAAGCAGACGGTATGGTGACAGAGAATGAAGTGAGTCAAATTTATACCATTGCAGGATATCTCGGTATAAGTTCGCGTGATTTTGAAAGCATTAAGGCGATGTTCTATGATAGCAGTGACAATGCCTATAAAATTCTTGAAATCACAAAAGAAGCAAGTGTTGATGAAATCAAGACCGCATATAGAAAAATGGCCAAAAAATACCATCCAGACCGTGTGATCCATTTAGGTGAAGAGCATCAAAAAGGAGCCGTGGATAAATTTAGGCAGGTACAACAGGCTTATGAGAAGTTGCAGAAGGAGCGTGGATTTTGATCGTACAGCTATAAAATTTTATCCTTTACAATTTAAAGCAGCACATTTGAAATTATTGAGAATTGCAGTTTAAATATGCTTAGAGCAAACTAATCCATTTAAATATTTATTAATTTAGTTCACTATAAATATACCTGAGTTTTGAGATAAACAAAGGGTGTTGTTAAACGCTACACTATGCAACTTATACTAAGACCATATACCCTAAAACTAAGACACACTTTTACAATTTCGAGAGAATCCCGCGATGAACAAGCGTCATTGGTTGTTGAATTGAGAGAAGACGGCGTGTCTGGCTATGGTGAGGCCACGGCAAATCCGTATTACAAAATTGGAGTCCCTGAAATGATGAGCGATTTAGAGCAATTGGAACCGCTCATAGCAAAATCATCAGGCATGCCTCCCGACGAATTTTGGGAAAAGATGCTTTCGCAATTACCAAATAATAAATTTGCTTTATGTGCTTTAGATTTGGCTTATAATGATTTGTACGCAAGAAAAGAAGGCAAAAAGTTATATGAACTTTGGGATTATGACACTGCCAACAATCCATTAACAGATTATACTATAGGTTTGGATACCATTGAAAAGATGGTATTTAAAATGCAAGAGATGCCATGGCCTATCTATAAAATAAAATTGGGTTCGCATCAAGATATTGCTATTGTTACAGAACTGCGCAAACATACCGATGCCATTTTTAGAGTGGATGCCAACTGTGGCTGGTCGGCAGATGAAACCATTGCAAACGCCAAAGTGTTAAAAGAATTGGGTGTAGAATTTATAGAACAACCTCTCCCTGCAGATGATTGGGAAGGCCATAAGAACGTATTTGAACACTCTGTACTACCAATAATTGCCGACGAGAGTTGCCAGGTAGAAGCTGATGTTGACAAATGTTACCAACATTTCCATGGTGTCAATGTAAAACTGACCAAGTGTGGGGGCTTAACCCCAGCACGCCGTATGTTGGTAAAAGCACGAGAATTGGGAATGAAAACTATGGTAGGTTGTATGACCGAATCTACCGTAGGGATCTCAGCAATTGCCCATCTATTACCACTTTTAGATTATGTAGATATGGATGGATCCCTACTATTGGCCAATGATATTGCCACTGGTGTAAAGTTAGAAAATGGTACGGTTATATATAGCGACCTCAACGGCACAGGTGTCACCTTAACCTCATAATGGATGACTGTTGAGCAATTTCCGGATAGAACTATTTTAATTGAAGGAAAGACGTATTTATATTTCGGAGGGACTTCTTATTTGGGGATGGCTACACACCCTGACTTTCAAGATCTGCTTTACAAGAGTTTAAAAAAATGGGGGACAGCCTATGGGAGTTCGAGAAATTCAAATATTAAATTGGGCATCTATCAAAAGGCAGAAACTTTATTTGCAGAAATTTTAGAAGCTGAAGCGGTACTCACAGTTTCTTCAGGCACTCTTGCGGGAAATCTGGTGATTGCTTATCTGGCACAGAGCCACGATCATTTTTTTCATTATCCGAAAACACATCCCGCAATTTTAAAAAGTTCTAGCAAGCCGCTATTTGTGGATGGAAAATTGGATCCTCAATTAACAAATGGCATAGAGGAATCCATCGTTATTGCTGCAGATGCTATAACGTCTTTAGCAGTTACACCTACAAACTTCGATTTTTTGAATGATATTTCTTCAAGCAAACGGATTACTTTGTTGGTGGATGAATCCCACAGTTTGGGAATTATTGGAGAACACGGCAGAGGTGTTTTCAGAACTATGACACACCCAAAAATTTCGCAAAAAATAATGATCAGCTCATTAACCAAGGCCTATGGGTGTTCTGGAGGTGTAATTGCAGGAGATCTTAAACTTATTGGAACAATTAAGAATGATGCGGTGTTTATCTCTGCTTCAGGCATGAATCCCATTTTTTTACAAACTTTTTATGAGGCTCAAAACTTGTTCGATCAACAGTTTAAAAAATTAAGGGAAAATCTGCGTTTTTTGTATGCCGATCTTTATTTGTCGGAGGCTTTTCAATTTGATCCTAATTATCCAGTGATCTACTGCAATAGTGATGGTATTTTTGAGTATTTGAAATCTAAAAGCATTATCATCACCAATTTTAAATATCCCAATTATGATACGATGATGAACCGGATCGTGATTACAGCAAACCACACCCAACAAGATTTAAAGCATCTTAAAACAGCATTGATGTTGTTTCAAAAAAAAACCCTTCACTAAAATTAGATGAAGGGTTTTTTATAGATTACCAATTGACTTTTAGTTTTGAGCGTCCCACCACACCGGAGTTACTGGTGTTTGTTGGTTGGCTTCAACATTAATCCTGTTTCTAGTCAATTCTGATGATGGATAGCTGGCACGTCTAAACCATTGACCTGCGAATTCACCACTAGAATCTTCTTCTTCACGAATAGTCAAACCTGTGAACACATCATCAGAAAAATCATAACGTCTATGGTCCACAAATGACTCTGGATTTAAAAAATTGTGAATGTATTTTTCTTTCATGATATGATGGAGCATTAGTCCAGAAGCTCCGACATCTATGGCGGCATCAGCCAGATAGTCACTGCCATCAACTCCGTATTTATTCATACTTGCTGCTATACCCATCATATAGGCATCATAAGCCGCTGCCGTAGCTCCTGTACTTGTAGTTGTACCTCCATTGGCTAAAAATGCGGCTTCAGCTTTGATGAAAAGAGCTTCAGCATAACTAATGATCATAATTGGAGAGTCAATACTGGTATAGTAACCACCTTCAACAAATCTGGCGTTGCCTGGTGTCCCATCGGGACTATCGCCACCACCTCCACTTATAAAACCTTTCCATTCTGTACTGCCTTCATCTCTTGTGCCAAAGCGTGGTAACCGGGGGTCAATGTCCAGTAAGTCACTTTGAAAAGGATAATAGTCGCCGTTCATGGAACTTACTAATTGACTAGCCAAATCGTTATGAAAATTACCTGTATTTCTGGCCACAATTTCTTGGGCGTACCACGGATTAATGGTTCTTTCATTATACTCCAGCTGAAAATCATCTGTATTGGATGTGAAACCGTTGGCAATTGTATTTAAGACATCATTTGCAGACACGGTGCCTGCATTTACCAAGTGCAATTGATAACGCGCTTTTAAGGTATAAGCAGCACGTAACCACTTATCTATATCACCACCATAGATTAAATCTTCACTCCCAAGAGTGATATCAGAGTTATCTGGTGCTTCCAATGCAGTAATTGCGCCATCTAATAGTGAAAATATATCGTTATATACAGACTGTTGTGTGTCAAAACCAGGAAATAAATTTCCTTCACCCAAAGTAGCCTCCCTGTAAGGAATATTATCCCAAGAATCAGCGGCTATACCTAAGTTCATGGCTGTAATAATATCAGCAACAGCTGCATAATGTGTAGCATTGGCTGCATCAGCCTTTTGCTTAATGGTTTGAACATTTGGGAGTATGTATAAGTATATATTACTCCATAATCCAGAAGATGATGTTTCTCCTGCTGCGGTACCACCTTGACCTACAAAATTTTGTGCGTAGTTGCCGTATGTAAGTTCAGCAGAATATTGCCCTTCAATCGTTCTTAGAATAACGGGTGCCATCAAATCACTAACTCTAATCTGTTCTTCCTGTGCTGTACCTGAAGGTGTGTTTACGTCAAAATAGTCGTTACTGCAAGAGCTTGCACTCAAGACAAGTAAAGTTATAACTGTTGTTTTTAGTATATTTTTCATCTTCATCTTTTTTAAAATCCTAATTTAATTCCAAACGAAAAACTCTCACTCAAGGGTGTTCCAAGTCCAGTAAATCCGTAAACATTGCTACCGGCACTGTACTGATTGCCTTCAGGATCATAGCCATCATAAGGTGTCCATAACAAGATGTTATGGGCACTAAAGGAAGCACTTAAATTGTCCATTTTTAAGGTTTTTAGAATATTACCTTCAAAATAATAGGTCAACCCTATGTTGCGTAGTTTAACCCAAGAGGCATCTTGAACCAATACTTCAGCAGCTCTATTATAACGACCAGAGTCTCGGTAATAATTTTGGTCTATCAGACCTGGTGTGGTATTAGTTACATATCCGCCGCTCCCATTATCCATAACGCCATCAAAAACAATAGTTTCATCTCTAAGCACGGTGGTTTCAAGAACACCGTTTCTAAGTGCATTACGCCTTCCTGCATCGTAAAGGTCGCCTCCTTTTTTCCATTCCAACAAGAAATTGAAACCAATGTTTTTGTATCTAAATACATTGTTTATTGAAGCAATGAAATCTGGGAATGCGTTTCCTACTTTAACACGTTCGTCTAAATTAACCCGTGGCAACCCATCAGGTCCTAAGTAGAGCTGGCCATCTTCATAGCGCCACGTATAGCCATATAAATCTCCCATATTATCACCTTCCCTGATTTCTGAGGTAACACCAGCAAATCCTGAATCGGCAAAAATTAGGGCGTCAATATCATCAGGTAAAGAGAGCACTTTCCCTTCATTGGTACTCCAATTGATTATGGTTTCCCATTTGATAGCATCAGTGCTTAAGATATCATAAGACACTAAAAATTCATGTCCAAAGGTTTCAAAATCACCAGCATTTCTTGTGATTCCCGCCAATCCTGTTGAGTACGCGGTACCTACTGTGAAAATTTGATTTTTTATGCGGGTTTTGTAATAAGCGTAATCAAGTCGTAATCTATTATTAAAAAAGCGTAAATCAGTTCCAACTTCAAAAGACCTATTTCTTTCTGGAGTAATGTTCGGATCGCCAATAGTGATATCGGCTCGATAACCTCCAGCACCATTAAATGGGAAATTGCTGTCTGAAACAAAGTACTGACCAATCTGACCAAATAGAGGACCTTTCCCAACTTCAGCCCATGAGCCTCTAAGCTTACCAAATGTAAATATTTCACTGTCCTTATCAATTAGATCATGAAAATCATAAGCTAAACTGACAGAAGGGTAGAAGAACGATCTATTTTCTTGTGGCAATGTTGAGACCCAGTCATTTCTTCCTGTAATGGTTAGGAACAACTGATCTTTGAAGTCTATTTTTAACTCTCCAAAAACACCTATGTTTCTTAACTGAGTGACATTTTTATCAGCAAAAATATTGATTGTATTGGCAATGTCATTGATTCCTGGAACATTCAGAGTTTCACCGCGAATCATGGCATAATCTCTTTTTGAGTCTGAAATTTGATTTCCTAATGTCAATGTGGTTCCAAAATCTTCTGACCAATCTTTTTCAAAACTTACTAATAAATTAGATTCCAATCCTAAGAAATTAATATTTTGATTAACAATGAACCCACCAACTGCTGCACCTGCATCAAGATCTGGTGCAACAAAACGATTCCTTTGATCAGAATAATTATCAACCTGAGCCGCATATGTAACATTGATCCAATCTTTAGGCGTCCAATTTAATGTTACGTTTCCAACCCATCTGTTCACATCATCAGTTAATGGACTTGTTTCTAATAAATAACGAGGATTATCAATCACACCAAAAGAGTAATTACGCTGAGTGCCATTTGGATTGATAAAATCGTTAATTGGGAACGTTGCAGAATAATAGGACAAAGAACTAAATACCGATTTATCACCACCATTGCCGCGTTTACCGCCAGCATTGGTGTAACTAATGGAAGAGTTAATATTGAAATTATCAGCGACTTTGTAACCCGCTTTAAATCTTAAGGTTGTTTTGTCATAATCTGTATTCGGTAAAACACCTTTCTCACTATCATTACCTATAGAAAAATAGTAGTCCATTTTTTCTGTGGCACCACTAATGTTGAAATCTATTTGAGAGTTAACACCTGTTTGAAAAAGATCATATGGATCATAGAAACGGTCTCCAGTAAGATCTACAGTATTGCCACCCACAACAGCGCTGTCAGCACTGTATTCCGGTCCCCATGAAAAAAACGAGGTACCGCCAAGTCTGGTAAACCCTGTTTCAGTTTCAGGTGTGTATAAGGTTCTTGGAGCGCCATTAAAACCTTCTCGATATTTGGTTTGAAGTTCTGGGGTTGTGTTTATGCTTCTAAATGTTGTTGAGGCGGAAATACTAACTTTAGCTTTCCCTAATTTTCCTTTTTTTGTGGTAATAATGATGGCTCCATTTGCTGCCCTCACACCGTAAAGAGCAGTGGCTGCAGCGCCTTTTAAAACATTATAACTTTCAATATCTTCAGGATTGATGTCTGAACCTCTATTGGTAAAAGAAAACTGTTCTGAGCTACTTGGTGAGTTGGATCCAGCACTTGGGAGCACACTCCCTGAGAAGGTATCATTATCTAAAGCTAATCCATCTAAAATGATCAAAGGTTGATTGCTCCTGTTTGGGTTTACTGACGTAATACCCCTAATTAAGATATCAATACCACCTCCAGAAGAACCTGAGGTTTGACTGACTTGAACACCAGCAACACGACCTTGTAATGCAGAAAGTGGATCTGTTGAACCAGTAAGATCAAGATCTTCAGTTTTAATTTGGGTGACGGAATAACCCAATTCTCGTGTCTCTCTTTTAATACCAAATGCGGTCACAACCACTTCATCCAGTGCACCTGTGTCCTCCTCTAATTTAATATTCATAACAGAATCAGAGATTGGTGTTTCAACTTTCTTGAATCCAATATAGGTGAAGATTAATACATCTCCTGAAGAGGCATTGATGGTATAATCACCATCAAAATTTGTTGTGGCACCTTTGTTTGTGCCTTTTACTTGAATGTTGACCCCTGGCATTGGAACGTTATTTGCATCAGTAACTTTACCAGTTACGGTAATGTTTTGAGCGAATAACATCAAGCACGCAGAAGTAAAAAAACCAAGTAATGTGAGGGTAGTTTTTTTTTGCATAATATGAATTGTTTTTGTTAGACTAGCTTAGTAAATGTAGCGAATATTATTTTAAGTTGCATATTTCCAGCTTCTTAGATTGAATATAAACAATTGAGGAGTATCATATTTTGACAATCTTATTTAAGAGATTATTGATGTCGCTTGGAAATTTCTAAATTTATAGTGTAACTTTAAATGTCGATAACGTATACAATTAAATATGAACAGAGTGTTAGATTATTTGAAAACAACGCCTTTAATGGGACGTTTTTTTGCTGTTGTAGTACTTTCATTAATGCTTCTTAATTGCAAATCATCTCATATTTCAAAACACTTAAAAAAAGCGGTGAGCAGCAACTTTTATGAAAATCAGTTTACGGGCTTGATGGTCTATAATCCAAGAACCAAGGATACAGTGTTCAATTTTAATGGAGAACGGTATTTCACACCGGCCAGCAACACCAAAATTTTCACTTTATTTACCGCGCTACAGTATTTGCCTGAAAAAATTCCGGCTTTTAAATACGCCATCCATCAGGACACGCTGATTGTTAAAGGAACGGGAGACCCAAGTTTTCTGCATCCTTTTTTTAAAGACAGCACCGCCATTAATTTTATGAAGAATTTCAGCGCCATAAAACTTGTTACGAATAATTACAATAATGAAAAATTTGGACCGGGGTGGGCGTGGGAAGATTATGACACCTATTATAGTCCAGAACGCAGTGCATTCCCCATGTATGGTAATGTATTGAAAGTTTCTAATACTACAGATTTAAAGACTTCTCCAGAGTTTTTAAAAGCGCAGACAACTTACACCTTAATGGACAAGCGCCGAGATTTTAATGCCAACAATTTCTTTTATAAACTTACCGACAAAGATACCATTGAAGTGCCATTTGTTATGGATACCACTATGGTGAAACAACTTTGGGATAATTTGCTTCCTAATAAGGTTGAGATCATTCCCTATACCAGCGCAAACACTGATAAGATTCTTTACAGTATTCCGTCAGACAGTTTATACAAACGGATGATGCAGGTAAGTGATAATTTTTTGGCTGAACAACTGTTGATTTTAGCCTCTTCAACAGTGTCTGATACTTTAGATGCTGATACCATACGTAAATCCATTCTTGACAACCAGCTCAAACATCTCAAGCAGCAACCCCGTTGGGTGGATGGCTCCGGATTAAGCCGCTACAACCTCTTTACGCCGTTATCCTTTGTACAGGTTCTTGAGAAGCTCTATACCGAAATTCCAAGAAAGCGTTTGTTCAATTACTTTCCCGTTGGAGGAAATATTGGCACTTTAAAAAACTGGTATGGAAGCGATAAAGGCCCCTATATTTACGCAAAATCAGGCACTGTAGGAAATAATTACTGCTTAAGTGGGTATTTATTGACCAGCTCTGGCGAGGTATTGATTTTTAGTTTTATGAACAACCATTACACGACATCTTCAACCAAAGTTAAGGAGCAAATGCAACTTATTTTCGAATATTTGAGAGATCACTACTAGTCTCAACTTGTGCTTACTTATAGAAAATGGCATTCTTAAAATTGCTTTTTTTGGTTTGTAAGTTGATCAAGAATCCGTTCACAACGGCGTAGTCCACGCTACCATCTTTTTGGAGGACAAAATTAGGATTGTTGCCAATATTCACATAAAACCCTGGTACCTTTTGATCTTTGCTCAAAATATTAATGGGCACGGAAACGTCTTTGTCCTTTTGAGAAAATTGCGCCAATCGCACATAGGTGTATCCTGATTTTAATAAGCCATAAATGTCCATAGCCTCCAAATCGGTCATGGTTTGAACGATTTCAGGATATACTTTTCCTTCTATCAAACGATAGCCCGTAGCATCCAAAGTTTCGTAACCATAAAAGGTTGATAAATCGCCTTTTTCAACAATACTTCCTACATTGTAGAAGGTCTCGTGATTTTTGTCCTCAACTTCCAAATGATTGATACCAATGTCCAAAATATAATCATTTCCTAAAAGTTTATGGGTAAAACGTTCTATTTTTAAATCGAATAATTTGCGATCGTTTTCTGGTATTTTTTCATAATCTTCCAAGGGAATACTTTTGTATTCTCCGGTGGCAATTATGTAACACGCAGATAAAATAGAGACAAAATTAAGCTTTCTGATTTCTTGTTTTTCAACATCGTTTTTATAACCACCAGATTCAATCAAAATGGCACTTGTGCCCCACAGTTGGATGTTGTCACCAAAAGCGCGTGGCTCAAAATCATCGTTGTAACGTCCTACTTGTCCTGGTGCATATTTTTGGATAATGCTGTTCATATACACAATCACTTTCATGGCGTTTCCGCGAACATCATTGATGTCCTTTTCATAATTGTAGGCAGGCGCTAAATAGGAAATAGTAGCAGGTTTAGCTGTGCGCTCAGCATTGTAATAGGTGCTTTGGTCATGAAGATTGAATCCAAAATCAGCATCCAGACTGTCTCTGATGCGTTTAAGGATTTTGCTTTCTGGAGATTGCAACATCAGTGCGTCTCTGTTGATGTCAACACCCAAAACGTTACGTCTGGTAAATACCTCAGCACCATCAGGATTGAGCATAGGTAAAAAATGAAGCGTGACCTTGCTTAAAAGTTCTTCTTTTTCCGATTTGAAATCAGCGCTGTTCAAAAAATTAAAAATGTCAAAAATGGCTTGGGTGGCGGTGGGTTCGTCCCCATGCATTTGAGACCACAAAAAAACGCTGGTATCTCCAGTTCCGATACTGATCAAGCTGATTTTTTTTCCTTTTATACTCTCGCCCACTTTCTGAACGGTATACTTAGGATCGCTTTCGAGCTTCATAATCAGCGGTTGGATGTCGTCATGTTTGATACGACGATTGTCCAGACTTGCCTCTTTATATTTTGAGTAGCTGTCGTAAAGATTGGTAGTCATAGAATTAACTTGTGCCATTGCAGAGAATGAAACAATGGCAAGGACTAAGGTGAAAATAGATTTCATTTGTTAATTTTTAGTGTTTTTTATTGACAAACCTGTCCGTTCCGTTCAGTCGGGTGATTGCCTTAATTATCATGTCGGTTGGTTTCCCAAATATGATTAGACCATTTTATAATGCTCTATTAATTTTGGCCGGAGCTGATTTCAAATTGAATTTTTTAGTGCCTTTTTTAACGGCCTTCATAAAGTCTTCTCCTGGATCAACTTTTTCTGTTCTATAACCGTCATCTTTCTCAAGCCATAACTCATGACCTTCAAAATTAGTATATTCAAAATGACCAATGAGGTATTCAATAGGATACTTTTTGCTTAAATAATTGACCAACCAAATGTTCGATTTTATCTGAGCTTTGGTTAGAGGCACATCTGCAGTTCCTCCAACATTTTCAACACCAATGGCTACGTGGTTTAAACCGATGACATGCCGTGCCATTGTGGTTTCGGGCATTAAACGGTAAATGGTACCATCCAAATCCACTAAAAATTGCGAAGAAACATTTAGACTGCTTGCGGTGGCAATATCAGGCCTGCTTGGCAATTCAGATTTATAAAACGCATTAAACGATTGTTGGAGCGTTGGGATTTCCGTCCAGTGCAATACGATCATTTTTGGTACGATGGTGGAATTGTCTTGCTCCAAACCATAACGGGTTAACAAATAGTCTTTGGTAAGTTGGATGCGTTCTTCATCAAAAATAATGGGTTTGTCCACTATTTCTTTAAAACCGCCACAAGCAAAAAATAAAAGCATGCTAATACTAAAGAGGGTATATTTCATTGTTGAACATTTGGTAGAAATCAAAGTTAGCGAAATTATTTGGTCCTAAAGAAATTGGTAAAACTAACCCCTGAACAAAAAGAAATCTTCTTTCATATCTTCAATTTGGGCATCCTCATTGGTAACGATATAGTTGATGGCTTGAGACGTAAACGCATCTCCTTTTTCAGTAAGGGAAACGATGCTATTGTTAATAAGAATCATGTTGTTTTTAAGTGCTAGATCCAAAACAGTCTTGCTTCTCACTTTTTGCCAATTGATATGTTCGTTGAGATGATTGACGTGTCTTTCCCGTTCTTCGCTATGATTTTTAAGGTGCAGTAAAAACGTCAGTAAAGAAACTTCAATACGTTGTTGCTTTTCTCTGTATGTCACGGCTATAAGTCCTTTACTTGGCGCAAATAAGTAAATGATAAAAAACACCACTCCAAGGGTCGTCGTAATTGATCCAGCAATTGAGGCATCCAACCAATGTGCTACCCAGTATCCAGCAATGGCGCTAAACACTCCGAAAAATATGGCGAGCCCGAGCATTTTTTTTAAGTCGGTGGTCAGTAGATATGCACAGGCCGCTGGGGCAATCATCAAGGCTACCACCAATATTGCACCAACCGCATCAAAAGCACCAACAGTGGTAACAGAAGCAACGGTCATCAGTCCATAATGGATAATGATTGGTGAAAATCCGAGAGAGGCTGATAAACCAGCATCAAAAGTGCTCACTTTTAATTCTTTAAAAAATGCAATCAGCAGCGCAATGGTGATGAGCAAAATAGTGCCAATAACCCATAATGATTTTGGGCCAATGTCTGTTCCTCCAACCGTGAGCCGGTCAAAGGGTGCAAAAGCTAATTCACCCAATAACACGGCGTCAATGTCTAAATGCACGTCGTTTGCATTTTTGGCGATCATGATGACGCCTATACTAAATAAGACAGGAAATACTAATCCAATAGCAGTATCCTCCTTTACCAATCCTGTTTTTTGAATCCGTTCTACTAAAGCTACGGTGATCACTCCAGTTAGAGCGGCCAATAAGATGAGAAGTGGGGAGTTGAGGTCTTGGGTAATAAAAAAACCAACCACAATTCCTGGTAATATGGAATGACTAATGGCATCACTGATCATGGCCATTTTACGGAGCACCAAAAAAGTACCTGGAATGGCACAGGCCACGGCCACTATACTCGCGATGAGTTGTATTTCCAATTGTGCACTAGACATCTGCTTTGAAGTTTTGGTTATATAAATTGGCTGCGGTTTCAAAACCTTCTTCTGTTAAGCTCCACATAGTACCATCAATGGTTACATAGTTTTTGTTGACCAATTTCTGAAGGGTTTTTTTTGTAAACCCTTGAAAATTGTTCAATATTTTAATGGCGTGAGGATGTGAAATATCGTCATGGGTCTCTGCGATGCGATACATGAAGGAGAGCGTTTTTTGAAGTTCCAAATCTCTTCGGTTATTGATAAACCGGATTTGACGAAACAACAATCCACGACTGGGTGAGAAAATGAATGAGAAGACCACAAATACGGAAGCGACAATAACAATCACTGGACCTGTTGATAGGTTGTTTTGGCTGGCGCTGATGGCTGTTCCAAAAACACCGGAGAAGGCCCCGAAAATTGCAGCTAAAAGCACCATCTTGCTTAGGCTATTTGTCCACTGCCTTGCCGCTGCGGCAGGTGCCAATAACATAGCGCTCATAAGTACCACCCCCACCGTCTGCAGGCCTAAAACAATGGCCAACACAATAAAGGTTGTGATTAAAATATCAATAAATTTGGTATTGAAGCCTAAAGTTTTAGTGTAATCTGCATCAAAGAGCAGCAATTTGAATTCCTTCCAAAACAACAGCATGACCACCACACAAATTCCGGTTACTATAGCCATCAACCACACGTCGCTTTCCACTAATGTAGCGGCTTGTCCAAAGAGATATTTGTCCAATCCCGCTTGATTTGCGTTGGGTTGTTTTTGGATAAAGGTGAGCAATAGCATCCCGAATCCGAAGAATAAGGAAAGGATGAGTCCTAAAGCGGTATCTGATTTTAGGTGTGTTTTACTGATGATGCCCCTGATCCAAAAGGTGCCAATAAGTCCACTGACCAAAGCACCAAGCAATAACGTGTTGCTATCTTTTGCGCCGGTGATTAAAAAAGCCAGAGCAATTCCTGGTAGGGCGGCATGCGAAATGGCGTCTCCTAGCAAACTTTGTTTCCGCAGCACCGCAAAACTACCGAGCATTCCGGTGACAGCGCCTAAAATAGCGGTGCCTAGCGTGATGGTTCGCAAGGTGTAATCACTGAAAACTAAAGAAAAGTACTCTTGTAAATTCATAGCGCATTCCTCCGTAGGCAGGAATCTTTTTTTATTATAATTTTTCAGGTTTTGAGTCTGAAAACTTCTAGCTTATTTAAATCTTAACGTATATTTTTTTTGCCACGAATACACGAATGTTTTTTTATAGTTCTCATTTTGCAAACCTTTTCAGCATTTTGAAACGTTATGGGTCAAACATAATGTCAGTCAACTGCCAACTGTTGACTGCATACTACTGCCTTCTCTACTTCTGCACACTCACCTTATAATTAATTCCATAAGTCTTCGTCAAGTTATCATCATTAAAAATATCTTTAACCGGACCTGTAGCGATTTTTTTAACGTTCAAAAAAGTCACCCAATCAAAATATTCTGGAACCGTTTGCAAATCATGATGCACAACTACAACTGTTTTTCCTTCTTTTCGCAATTCTTTTAAAATATTGATAATGGCAATTTCGGTAGTAGCATCTACACCTTGAAAGGGTTCATCCATAAAATAGATAGAGGCGTCCTGTACCAATGCTCTTGCCAAAAAAATGCGTTGCTGTTGTCCGCCAGAAAGCTGGCTGATCTGTCTGTTTTTAAAGGGGAGCATGCCCACTTTTTCCAAGGCTTCCAAGGCTGCTTTCTTTTCTTTTGCTCCAGGGCGTTTGATCCATCCCAAACTTCCATAAGTACCCATCATCACCACGTCTAGCGCAATGGTGGGGAAATCCCAATCCACACTTCCTTTTTGTGGTACGTAAGCTACAAGCGAACGCTGTTTTTTATAGGGTTTTCCATAAATACTGACACTTCCTGCAATAGGTTTGAGAATACCCAAAATGGCTTTGATCAAGGTAGATTTTCCAGCACCATTTGGGCCAACAATGGCCATCAGCACACCTTCAGGAATTTCAAGATCTATATCCCAAAGCACAGGCTTATAGTTGTAAGCCACTGTCAAGTCATCAACTTTAACGGCAAATGCGGTTGATGCATTTGATTCTTTCATGTTATCATCCATCAATATGGCTTTTATTGGTCTCAAATTAAGTAAAAACTATGTACTTTAGGGCATCTCACTTTGACTTCCAAAAATTTTGACACGGATTTCACGAATTTTCACAGATTCACTAGTTCCCTGAAAATATGGGCGTAATTGGTATTAAAATTTTCACGACTGCTAGAGACTTTTCGTCACTTGAGCTTTACCGATAGCACAGGTTTTAGCCCTGATAGGAGCGGCATCCTTTTTTGATTTTTCTTCAAAAAAGATATAGCGGATAGCAGGAATAGCTTCAAATAATTAATTGTATTATTTTTGTTAAACCTCCTAGGTTACTGCCCACTATGACTTGACACTGCCATCTTTATTTAAGCGCACTCACAATGGTGTTGACATTATACCGAAACATGCCTATATAAGTGCCTTCAGGAGTACCGGCATTTCCTAAAGCATCAGAATATAAAGTGCCTCCAATTTCTACATTGTGATTTTTGGAGTTCACCGCAGCCTGAAGTGCTTCAATGGTACGTTTTGGTACTGAGCTTTCAACAAAAACGGCTTTTACTTTTTTATCGATAATAAAAGTAGCCAAATTTTGAACATCTTGTACACCAGCTTCTGTGGCAGTTGACAATCCTTGTAAACCTACCACTTCAAATCCGTAGGCCTGTCCAAAATAATTAAAGGCATCATGTGCAGTGACCAATATTCTTTTCTCTTCTGGAAGTGTGCTGATGATAGATTTGATATCTGCGTCCAACGATTTTAATTCCTCAAGATAAGTTTTGCCGTTCTCTTCAAATAGGGCTTTGTTTTCTGGATTTGCTTCAGATAGTTTTTGAACTACAAAATTGGTAATCAATTCCCAATTGTTGACATCAAACCAAATATGTGGATCATAATTAGACGCAAAATATTCAGAGCCAATCAATGTTTTGGTGTCCAATGCGTCAGAAACAGCTATAGTTTTAATATGTTGGCTTTCCATTTTTTGAAAAACTTCTACAAGTTTTCCTTCCAAATGCAGGCCTCCATAAAAAATCAAATCGGCATTTGCCAATTTAGAGACATCACCTTCACTGGCTTTATATAAATGCGGATCTACACCACTTCCCATCAACCCTTGAATATTCAATTTATCACCACCAATATGTGTTACCAAATCTGTAATCATGGTGGTTGTGGTAACGATATTGAGGTTGCCGTTGCTAGGTTCAGAATCTTTGCAAGCAGAAATGAATACAAAAGTTAATAGAATGAAAACTATTTTTTTCATAAGTCTAAATATAAGTTACGAAAGTACTAAAAAATTGAGGATGGCCCACTGATAATTAACGATTTCTAAGATCAATAGGTGATGATCTCCAAAAATTGATCGGTATTTAAATATTGAAAGTAGCGTGCTGTTGGTTTAAAATTCTCATCTAAAAAAACGAGCGCAGGTAAAGAAAATGGTTTATTTTTCTGGCTTGCCATTAGTAGGGCAATTTCGTGGATAGGATTACGTCTGTTAATGCGTTTATTGACGAAAATTTGCTTCCCAAACTGAATGGTGTCTGTAGTTTCAACATTCATTTGGACTGCATAATAATTTTTGTTGAGTACTTCAATGACCTTTGAATCCGTAAAAACTTCTCGTTGCATTTTTAAACAGGGAGCACACCAATCGGCATAAAAATCAATAAATACTTTTTTTGGATGGTTTTGAAGAGCAACTGACAGTTGTTCAAAAGTTAACCATTGTACCGACTTTTCCTGTTGTGAAAAAGCGGTCATGACCCATGTAAAGACAAAAATAGTAACACAAATTCTCCACATGTCATTCAAATTTAAAGCGATTTTATTTTGAGACCAACAAACACGGATCGTGGTGCTCTAGGTCCATATACATAATTGCTATCCCTGTTTTTTCCAATATCAAAATCGTCTTGGTAACTGTTGGTTATGTTTTTGATCCCTCCAAAAACTTCTAAATTGGTGCTTACTCTTGTAATATCGAAATTGTAACCTGCTCTTAAACTCAATTCGGTAAAAGATGGGGTTTTGTAATATTCATCAACATTTTGACCGGTATCCTCTCCAGCAAAATGAGCAATGTCCATTTGCCCGGTGTAAACAAAGTTGGCACTCAAATTGAATTTTTTAGTCGGTGTGTAGGTCAATGTTGCATAGCCATAATCATCTGGGGTACGCAAAAATTCGCGCTTTGATTCTAATCCTATAATATTTTCAACAGCTTCGTCAAATAAACTTGACTGTAATGTGAAACCAGCTTCTACTTCAAACACATAATCAAAATTTGCACGTGCTTCCAAAGTAAAACCTTTTACAGTGGCGTCGCTACCATTCCGTTTTTCAAAGCGTTGTCCAAAGGCATCCTCACCCATTGGGGCTTGATAAAAAGCATCTCTAAGCTGGGTGTAGAAGCCTTCCAAAGTAAAGCCGGCAATGAAGTGCTCAGTTGCATTATCATAATTGATGGAAGCCGTGTAGCTATTGGAGCGTTCCTCAAATAAGTCGTCGGCAAGTGTAATTCTTGAAACCCCACCACCAGCAAAGGTAATATGCAAATCTGTATCAAAAGCTTGTGGCGCTCTAAACCCGGTGCCCCAACCTAAACGGAATTGGGCGTTTTTTTTTAATTTATACAATAGTGATAACCTTGGACTTAAAATAGCATGGTCCACAAGGTTATGTTTGTCAATTCTGAATCCGGAAAGAAAGTTCAATGCTTCTGAAATGTCCCAATCATTTTGAACAAATACTCCAAGATTGCGCGTGGTTTGATTGATCAAATAATTATAGGCGGTGATCTCATCAAAAACAGCGTCATAAACAAATTCCGTACCAGCTGTGAGAACCGTTTTTCCTACTATAAAATCGTCTATTTTTTGGTTGATTTGCGCACCGCCCTGATGGGTTGTAACTTCAGAGGTGCCGTAAGGAGGATCAGCAAAAAAGGCTTGTTGATCAAAACTGTCATCAGGAATAATACCTGTATAATGGTCCCGATCTGTACGTTGGCCGCCATAGTAAAGAATTAATGCGCTTTTATCATCATTAAAATTAATTTGATAATCTAAACTTGCCATGAGCACATGATGGTATCGTTCTTCAGATTGTTGGGCCAAATACGCTGGTTTGTCTACAATCTCGCCGCCATAACGATATTCAAAAAGACTGCTCAAGCTCAATTCCAACTTCGAATTCTCGGTAGGCAAATAAAAGGCGTTCACCCCGAAAGAATTGTCCTTTAATTCTGGCAGTTCTGAAAAATTATCGCCGTTGGCATCATAGGCAGTCCGCTTGCGATTGCTTACAAAGAAATTAGCACCTGAGTTATAATCCTTGCTGACTACAGTAGCGTTACCGTTGGTGATATTTTGGGTAGCGTCTCCATCAATGGATTCAAAAGTATAGCCTACACTGTAATTGTTTTGCTTAGGAATTTTTGTAATTACATTAACAGTTCCGCCGATAGCACTTGAGCCATATAGTGCAGAAACACCACCACGAACCACTTCAATACGCTCAATCATGTTCACCGGAATTTGTTCCAAACCATAAAGGCCTGTCAACGGACTAAAAATTGGACGTCCATTAACAAGAATTTGAGAATAGCCACCTTGAAGTCCGTTCATTCTGATTTGTGTATAATTGCAGGTTTGGCAATTAGTTTCCACCCGCAAACCAGGTTGGAAGCGCAAACCATCAGAGAGGTCTGTTGCAACAACTTGTTCAAGAGTTTGACTGTTGATCAGGTTTACAATCACAGGAGAATCCGTTTTGCGCTTTTCAGTTCGTGTTCCTGTTATGACAATTTCGTCAAGAGCTTCATTATCAAGATTAAAGTGTAAGGTTTTGTTTTTATCAGTGATTGTAAATTTCTGCTGTTGTGTTCTATAGCCTGCAAAGGAAGCGATTATGGTGTACGTTCCTGGTTCAATCTTGGTGAGTTTATAATTACCATTGCTGTCAGTCATGATGCCTTTTGAACTACTTTCGAGATAGACATTTGCAAAGGGAAGTGATTTTTTTTCAGAAGTCACCTGACCACTCACCTCGTAAGTTTGTTGCCCCTGAGCTACAAAAGAAATTAAAAGAAGAGTAGTTATTAGTTTCAATTGAAATAATTTTTATACAAATATAAATATATATTTAGATAAGTCTAAAAATATATTTAATTTGTTTATATCGTTATATTTGTTTTAGATTGCAAAACCATGATCACACTAACAGAAGAAAATTACATAAAGGCCATTTTTCACTTGGGAAAACAAGGATCAGAGACGGTCAATACCAATGCATTGGCCGAGGCTATGAGCACCAAAGCCTCATCTGCAACTGATATGATAAAGAAACTGGCAGAAAAAAACTATGCCAACTACAAAAAGTATCAAGGGGTCAGTTTAACCGAGGATGGAAAGCGTGTGGCCGTTAATATTATTAGAAAGCACCGTTTATGGGAAGTCTTTTTGGTTGAGAAACTGAACTTTACTTGGGATCAGGTTCATGATGTAGCCGAGCAATTGGAGCACATCAAGTCTCAAAAACTCATCGATGAATTGGATGCGTTTTTGGGCTTTCCAACACATGACCCTCACGGCGATCCCATTCCGGACAAATCTGGTAAGTTCATTCACATTGAAAAATTAAGTTTGGCCAGTGCAAAAGTAGGTATCGTGTATATGTGCGTTGGTGTTAATGACAGTTCGGTTGATTTTCTAAAATATTTAGATAACAATGCGATTTCTTTAGGAACAAGGATGGAAATTGTGCATAAGGAGCCTTTTGACCATTCCATTAAAATTAGATTAAATGGAAGAGAGCTGATGGTCTCTCAAACTGTAGGTAAAAATTTGTTTTTGAAAGAGGTTTAAGGGTTCAACGCTTAAAGTTCAAAAAATGAACCGGTATTGGTGGAAATTCCTGGAGCCTCTCATGGTATAGAAAAGAAACTTAACAATTACATTAGTAAGGTAGCGCATATTTTGGCTAGGTTTGAAAAGGATAGGAAATGTCAGATAGCGATAGAAATTTTAATTTGTTCAAAAAGCGCTAATGGCACTTATCACAATCATGAGCATCACTAAAGGCCTTTTTTGTTTTCGGTTTTTTCCAAGAGAATTTCTTGATCATGAAACTTACTGCAAGTCCGAGCGCTATAAAAACTAGTATGGTTTGAATTATCTCATTCATTTCTTCTCTATTTTAATCATTCAATTTCAGCCCTAATGATCGGTCGCCAGTCACTCTTATACTACTTCAAAAGCTGGAAGGCAATCAATGCTATAAGATACGCAAAACCACTCATAATAACAAGCTGTAGTATCGGCCATTTCCATGAATTTGTTTCCCGTTGTACAATGGCTAGCGTACTCATGCACTGCATGGCAAAGGCGTAAAATAGCAACAAAGAAATTCCTGAGGCAAATGTAAACAAAGGTCCGCCCAAAATAGGATTTACCTCTCCGGCCATTCGGTTTTTAATGGTTTCTTCATCATCACTACCAACACTGTAAATTGTTGCCAAGGTGCCTACAAATACTTCGCGGGCAGCAAAAGAGCTCACAAGGGCGATGCCAATTTTCCAATCGTACCCCAAAGGTCTGATAGCTGGTTCAATGGCGCGACCCGTAATGCCAAGAAAGGAGTGCTCTAATTTATAGGAAGCGACATGTTCATTTACCTCATCTTCGGTTAGGTTTTGGTTGGCGTATTCAGTACTGATAATTTCCTCCGCTTTGTTAAAATCATCTCCCGGACCATAAGATGCCAAGAACCATAGGATAATGGAAATTGCCAAAATGATCTTTCCGGCACCAAAAACGAAAGCTTTTGTTTTTTCAATAACGGTCAGCACGACATTTTTGAACAATGGCAGCTTATAATTTGGCATTTCTACCACAAAAAAGGTTTTGCTTTTGATTTTGAGGATTTTGTTTAAGATCATGGCTGATACTAAAGCGGCTCCAAAACCAATTAAATACAAGAGCATCAGGGTCATGGCCTGATAGCCTAATCCTAAAAACCGACCCTCAGGAATGACCAACGAAATAATAATCAGATACACAGGCAAGCGTGCGGAACACGTGGTAAAGGGCGTGACAAGAATGGTAATTAGGCGCTCTTTCCAGTTTTCAATATTTCGGGTAGCCATAATAGCGGGAATGGCACAAGCCGTCCCAGAAATTAGGGGTACAATACTTTTTCCGCTCAGTCCAAACCGTCGCATGCCTCTGTCCATTAAAAAAACGACGCGGCTCATATACCCGCTTTCCTCTAGTACTGAAATAAAAAGGAACAAAAATGCGATTTGTGGTATAAAAATAACAATCCCACCCAATCCTGGAATAATCCCTTCAGCTAATAAACTGGTAAAAGCGCCTTCAGGAAGTCCGTTCTTGGTCCATTCACTCAATGATACGAATGAAGAATCAATGAAATCCATTGGCACGCTCGACCAATCATAAATGGCTTGAAAAATGGTCAATAAAATGACAAAGAAAATAACATAGCCCCAAACTTTGTGTGTTAAAATACGGTCCAATTTAATCCGTAGGTCCTTGGCCGTATTTAAATCTATGGTTTGCCCTTTTTTAAGCGTGTTGTTTATAAATTGATACCGCTTAATGGTTTCCTTTTGCTGTAGGCGTTTTAAATCGGCTTTGGTTTTGGTCTTAAAATTGGCAACGGCATCAATTTCATTTCTATCGGTCTTTCCAAAATTGACATCTTGGGTAATAACCAACCAAAGTTTGTACAGCAATTGGTTAGGAAACGCTTTTCGTAAATTGTCAAAATATTCCCTATCAATTTCAGACGCATTCATACAAGGCGTTGTGGATAAGTCTTTATAATTGGAAATCAGTTCTTTTAATTCAACAATTCCATTTTTTTTACGGGTGCTTACGAGTGCAATTTTAGTGTTTAGCTGTTCTTCCAAATGAGGAATATCTAAAGAAATACCCTTGTAGCGCATCCTGTCAGCCATGTTGATGACCAAAATAGCCGGAATCTCTAAATCTTTAATTTGTGTAAAAAGGAGTAGATTACGTTTCAGGTTTTCTACATCACTCACCACAACGGCCACATCTGGAAAATCCTTATCGTTTTTATTAAGCAATAATTCTATGACCACATTTTCATCTAAAGAAGAGGCATTCAAACTATAAGTTCCGGGCAAATCAATTATATGAGCCTTTACACCACGAGGAAGTTTACAGATGCCTTCTTTTTTTTCAACGGTAATACCCGGGTAGTTTCCTACCTTTTGGTTCAATCCGGTGAGTGCATTAAAAACTGAAGTTTTACCTGTATTGGGATTTCCTATTAAGGCAACATTGATTTGTTTACTCATTTATAAGATCTCTATAAAAATATGAAGTGCAGTTTCCTTTCTGATGGCCAAGTGGGTGCCATTGATGTTGAGATACATCGGATCAGAAAAATGTGCTACTTGCACTAGCTCCACATAATTGCCCGGTAAACAGCCCATTTCTAAAAGTTTTAACGGGATATAAATAGACGATACGTCAGTAATAATACCGCGTTGCCCTCGTTTTAAATGTGCGACTGTAAGTTGCAAGCTTATTTAGATTGATTTTAAAGAAGCAAAAGTAAGGGAAATATATTTCAGGTTCAAAGTTTAGGGTTCAAACTTTGCTTTTTAAGCAATATCAGGATTTATTGCTGTAAGTTTCTATTGTTTAATAGCTATTTGACTTCAATTTCAGATGGCGATTTAATCTTTTTTCAACACCTTTATGTCTTTCAATAATTGCTCAATATCTTCAGGTTTGGTGCCGTCATAATACCCTCTAATTTGGCGCTTCTTGTCAATTAGCATAAAATTTTCAGTATGGATCATGTCATATTCGTCTCCGTTACCGTCTGTTTTGACAGCTAAATAGCTTTTTCTGGCCAACTCATAAATTTGTTTTTTATCGCCAGTGACCAGATTCCACTTGGTGTCATTCACACCTTTTTCAATAGCATAACGCTTCAATTGCGCCACATCGTCAATACCGGGGGTCACGGAATGGGAGAGGAGCATGAGCTCATCATCATTCATGATTTCTTTTTGAATTTGCACCATATGGTCTGTCATGATAGGGCAAATGGTTTGACAGGTCGTAAAGAAAAAATCGGCCACGTAAATCTTATCTTGATAATCTTTTTGTGTAATGGTTTCGCCGTTTTGGTTGATCAAACTAAAATCGGCAATCTTATGATACTTACTTTTATACTGCACGGTGCTGTCCACCATTTCAAAATTCACCATAGAGGGTTGGTATATGGGCAGTACTTTTTCAGGTTTCAGAATGCTATAAATAATGGTAATAATAATAGCGGATAGGATGAGTAGAACGATTCCGAAATACTTATATTCCTTAAAAAATGAGAGCATTTTTAATGATTTTGAGGATCTTTGTGCGATTTGTTTGCAAAAATACGATAGATAAGCGTCAAAAAAGGTATTTTTAATCCTAAAATTGCGTTCTATGAAAAACATTGTATTTCTACTTACGTTGTTTGTTTTTTCTTTCTTACATGCCCAAGATGAGCAACTGAATACCCTCAAAGAAGCAGAACTGAAATCAGGTGTAAAGCGCATGGCGTTCCGTACTAATGTCAATACCGGTAATTATGATGTGAAATACCATCGTCTTGAATTGGAAGTAGACCCATCAGTAGCGCGAATAAATGGCGCAGTGACTACCTATTTTGAAGCGAAATCACCCTTGAGTCAAATTACTTTCGATTTAGCAAAAAACATGAGTGTGTCACAAGTTTTACAACGTGGCACTCCTTTAGTGTTTACACATAACAATACAGATGAACTAGTGATTACGCTAGCTCAAGAACAACCTTCGGGGGTTTTGGATTCCTTAACCATAAGGTACTCAGGAAATCCTGTTAGTTCCGGTTTTGGATCTTTCGAGGTGAATAAACACAATGGAAAACCAGTATTATGGACACTTTCTGAACCCTATGGTGCCAAAGGATGGTGGCCGTGTAAACAAGATCTCATTGATAAAATTGATAGTATTGATGTATTTATTACAGCACCATTAATAAATCCTGATGGCGATTTGTATGTAGCCGTTTCTAACGGATTGGAGCAATCCCAAGCTGTGAATGGCGCCAATAAAACAACCCATTTTAAACATAGGTACCCCATTCCAGCATATTTGGTCGCCATTGCGGTTACCAATTATGCAGTATATTCCGATACCGTACCCAATAATGGCAAGCCTTTTGAAATTGTCAATTATGTGTATCCAGAAAATTTGGCTGTTATACAAGCAGCTACACCAGTAACGGTTGATGTTATGAATCTTTACAGCAACCTATTTGGAGAGTATCCGTTTGCTGATGAAAAGTATGGCCATGCACAATTTGGTTGGAATGGCGGCATGGAACATACCACGGTGTCTTTTATGGGAAGCTTTGGCCGGAACTTAATTGCACACGAACTGGCCCATCAATGGTTTGGAAATAAAGTGACGTGCGGCAGTTGGAAGGATATTTGGCTCAATGAAGGTTTTGCAACGTATCTGTCAGGACTGGTTGTAGAAAACTTAGATGGGAATACGCCATTTAAAACCTGGAAGCAACAGACAATTAATTCGATAACTTCGGCTAATGGCGGTTCTGTTTATATAAAAGATGCAGATACGCTGAGTGTGAATCGTGTTTTTAATAACCGCTTGTCTTATAACAAAGGGGCAATGGTTTTGCATATGTTGAGAAAAAAATTAGGAAATACCGTGTTCTTTGATGGTTTGAAGTCCTATCTAAATGATCCTGAACATGCTTATGGCTATGCCAAAACAGAAGATTTTAGGGCGATTATGGAATCTGTGAGCAACCAAGATTTAACTGAGTTTTTTGAAGATTGGGTGTATGGCGAAGGATATCCAAGTTTTGACTTACAATGGTACCAACCCAATCCAAAAGAAATAAAATTCATTTTGAAACAAACCCAGAGTCATCCTGCAGTGTCATTTTTTGAGACGCTATTGCCTGTAAGGCTTATTGGTACTATAGGAGAAACTATGGATGTGGTTTTAGATCATACCGTCAATCAGGAAAATTTCATAAAGTCAGTAAATTTTACAGTTGCTGAGGTGGTGATAAATCCTGAATTTGATATCGTGTCAAAGAACAATGTGGTGGTCTTGAGTGCAGATGAACCCAATTTGGATGCTGAAGTATTGATGTATCCCAACCCAGCTTCACATAGCATTACCATAAGAAAACCAGACCAGATTACTGTTGATGGCATAAACATATATAATACGCTTGGTCAGCTTATCTATACTTCTGGTTGGACTACATCTATTGATGTGTCTTCATTTTCTTCCGGTCTGTTTTTTATAGAACTCCAAACCAATAAGGGCCGCCTTAATAAATCGCTGTTAAAAAACTAGCGAATAGAATCGTATTAGTTTTCTAAATGAGGTTAAAACGTTACTTTTGTGCCTTATAATTTTTTTTGAAAAGAGATCAATGGAGTTTGTAATTAAAATTTCTCAATTTTTATTGAGTTTGTCCCTACTAATCGTGCTGCACGAACTAGGGCACTTTATACCGGCAAGGTTATTTAAAACACGTGTTGAAAAATTCTATTTATTTTTTGATATCAAGTATAGCTTATTTAAGAAAAAAATTGGCGATACCGTCTATGGTATTGGGTGGTTGCCTCTTGGTGGCTACGTGAAAATAGCAGGAATGATTGATGAAAGCATGGACAAGGAGCAAATGGCTCTGCCACCGCAGCCATGGGAGTTTCGTGCCAAACCTACATGGCAACGTTTGATTATTATGTTGGGTGGGGTTACGGTTAATTTTATTTTGGCCCTAGTCATTTATATTATTATGGCATTTGCATATGGGGATACAGATATTTCAGCAGAAAGTATAAAAGATGGTTATTTAATTGACAACCCATTGTTAACCGATTTAGGGTTCCAAACGGGGGATGACATCGTAAAGGTTGGAAATGCCAATGTTGTCAACTATTCTGATGTGAGGACGAATATCATAGGGGCTGAAACGGTGACGATTAATCGCGATGGGGTTGAACAAACAATAACCTTACCTGAAGATTTTTTAGGGCAATTGTCTACAAGTAAAGACAGAACACTTTTCGATATAAGAACGCCATTTATAGTCAGTGCAGTAAGTGATAGTTCATTAAATAAATCGGCAGATTTAAAAAAAGGAGATCTTTTAAAATCCATTAACGGCAAATCCATAGAATATTTTGACCAAGCTGAAGGAGTTCTAGAATCATTTAAAGGACAAACCGTTGCAACTGAAATTGTAAGAGATGGTGAAATCAAAATTATTAATCTACAAGTTGATGATAGGGGCAAATTAGGTGTTGAACTTGGTGGGTCATATAAAGATATTGCAGAGTTAGGTTATTTTGACATTATAACAAAAAAGTATACACTTAGTGAAAGCTTTGGTGTTGGTTATGAAAGGTTCACTAGTCAAATAACGGGTTATTTTACACAGTTAAAATTAATTTTTAGTCCGAGTACGGGCGCCTATAAAGGTGTTGGTGGTTTTAAGGCCATATTTGATGTCTTCCCAAGTAATTGGAGCTGGGAATATTTCTGGGGCATTACAGCATTTTTATCAATCATGTTGGGCGTGCTAAATTTATTGCCAATACCAGCGTTAGACGGCGGCCATGTGATGTTCTTATTGTACGAAATGATATCGGGACGCAAGCCTTCAGAAAAGTTTTTGGAAGGTGCACAATTGGTTGGATTCGTGATTCTCATTATGTTAGTGTTGTTCGCCAATGGGAATGATATTTTTAAAGCAATAACGGATTAAAAATAGTTGAAAATAGTTTTGTTCAAGATAAAAAATAGAATATATTTGCATCCTCAAAAAAGGCATTATACCTTCCTCCTTAGCTCAGTTGGTTAGAGCATCTGACTGTTAATCAGAGGGTCCTTGGTTCGAGCCCAAGAGGAGGAGCACAGTGAGACAAAGCCATTCAAGAAATTGAGTGGCTTTTGTTTTTTACATCAGTACAACATCTGTACAACAATTCATCTTTCTTTTCCTTTCATTTATTCTTATCTTTAAGATATGGAACGCTTAGCTGAAATATTTGCGAGTTGGCTATATCAAAGTAGAAGAGAGTTGAAACTATTATGGTTGAAGCATACCGCTTTGACCACCAACAGACTTTCTTTCTTAGTAGTCGTAATTTTCGGGATAGTACCGCTGACCCTTTATTATTTAATTTCAGGTACTAGTTATTCCGTTACTCAAATCGTAGCAACCTATATATTTGTTACGTTATTGTTCAGTTTGTCCTTATTGCTGGTGATTACATGGTTCAAGTCCGAAGAACTATTCAAGAATAATGTTCAGGGTTTTTCTTTCTTGCTGTTGTCGTCGTCCAGAATCGATACCGTCTTTTTCGGTTTTGATAGTAAAGATGTAGAAAATCTTCTTAGGCTGATTAATGGGTTGCCCAAACAGCAAAAGATCGTAATTAGGGAAACCCCTAAAAACAAACAAACAGGAAATATCCGATTCCTATTTACCTTATTGGATTTGATTGTTCGTGGAGGAATATTTAGGATGGATACAAAACCCAAAGAATCATTAAATATGCTTATATCGGAACGGTTTACGTTTCAGAATTCCGAAATCAATTCAGGAACACTTCCTTCAAGTTATTCTAAATGGTGTTCATCGACTCACGACGGTACTTATGACGACGTGCGAAAAGATGTCTTAAAAGCTCTTGGTATTTCCAAATAATTCTTCAAAGTCAATATTTATAAAGAAAATTTAGGGCAATCCTAAAGCAATCGTCATTGCTCTATTGTTTCTGTTGTATGTAACGTCATATGTTTGTCACGTTCAATAAAAGTAAAAGGCCTTTTACTCATTACTAATTCTTAAAATATAAAGATTATGAATGAGCAAGAAAATGTTGTGGAATTACTTCAGGATATCAGAGGCCTGCTGTCCCTCACCAAAAAAGTATTTAACATCGACGACCTTGTCAAATACACAGGCTTATCCAAAAGCAAGATTTACAAACTCTCCCAATTAAAACTGATACCTACAGGAAACAACAGGCATATCCGTCAACTGTTCTTCAACAAAGAAGAAATCGATGCTTGGCTTCTGGGAGAACCTAATGTATCTGATGAATTTTTAGAGCGACAATTCAATGAACAGTTGCTGATGAATAAAAAATCTGGATAATGAAAGACGCAATTTACATTCGGGTGGGTACCTCTTATTATAAATTGGTCCAAGTTCCAACTATTGCTGGACAATTCAACGAAATCATTGTGCTATGGACATTGGAAACGATACGCAATGATCATGGCAGGAGTTTTATTGGATCAATCAAAAGATTTGATGGCTTTACCTGTCTCCCAAGCCATGTCGACTTTAAAAGAGATTGCCATGGTTTCTATAATACCTATGCGCCATTACCTCATAAACTTAAAGAAGGCGACTTTCCATCCACTTCACAACTATTGGAACATATTTTCGGTGAGCAGCTTAATTTAGGTATGGATTATTTACAGCTACTGTATTTAAAACCAATCCAGATATTGCCAATTCTGTGTTTGGTGTCCAAGGAACGATCTACAGGAAAGACTACTTTTCTTAAATGGTTAAAAATGGTTTTCGACAATAATTTAACTTATCTGACCAATGATAGTTTCAGTAGCCAATTTAATGCAGATTGGGCCAACAAGCTTTTGATCTGTATCGACGAGGTTCTGTTCAACAAAGAAGAATTGACCGAACGGATCAAATACTTAAGTACGACCAATTTCAATAAACTTGAAGCCAAGGGCAAAGATAAAAGAGAGGTGGAATTCTTTGGAAAGTTCATTCTTTGTAGTAACAATGAGGACAACTTTATAAAAATTGATACTAACGAAACACGTTTTTGGGTTTTGAAGATTCCTTCCCTGAAAAAGGAGGAAACACGATTTCTGGAATATTTGGAAGCAGAAGTGCCGGCATTCCTCTATCACTTACAACACCGAAAACTGAAAAGCCTCCAAAGTACCCGAATGTGGTTCTCGCCATCCCAAATCAGAACACAAGCCTTGGAGAACTTGATGCAGAACAATCGAAACCGCGTAGAAAAAGAACTTGCGAGTGTCATTCTCAGTGCCATGGAAACCTTGGACTTGGAGGAGGTTCAAATATGTCCCCTAGATGCACTTCACTTATTAAATCGAACTCGGATCAAAACGGATCTTACCCAACTGCGGCATATATTTAAAAAGGACTGGAAGCTTCGAAATCAGGATAACTCTATGATGTATAGTAAATTGATGATTTGGCAAGAAGGCGGAATGGGGCTGACTGATGCGAAGGGAAGGTACTATTCCATAAAAAGAGATTTTCTGATGGAACATTTCGGGGAAGAATAACCAAACGATGAAACGATGATAAAGCGATGACACAGAAACCTAATGTTTACAGGGAGTACGACCAATTCTCATCATTCGGTAAAAAAAAATCGCTGATGAAAAGAAAAAACAACTTACAACTCATACTTTTTTTGATGAAATGATGACAGATAGCGTTAAGACCAATGAGAATAAGGATTTGAACCGTCATCGTTTTGTCATCATTCTGTCATCAAAATAAAAACGATGACAAAAATTCGGATAAAATAATAGGATATGAAAGTAGAAAGAACAATCAGGCTGTCGTGCGAAAGAGCCAAAGCTTTTCCCATCGAAAAAGCGCTGGCAACACTCGGGCACTTTCCAACTAAAACAGCGGAAAAAGAAGCTTGGTTTATGAGTCCTTTCAGGTCAGAAACCCAAGCCTCTTTTAAAGTCTCTAAAAACAAAAACCGATGGTATGACCATGGCGAAGGTGTTGGAGGTAATGTAATCGATTTGGTCTGTAGGATTTTAAATTGCCATGTAAAGGAAGCATTGATCTATTTGGAAACAGAAAGTGACTGTTTTTCTTTTCATCAGCAGCGACTTTTCAGTAAAAATGAAACAGGAATAATCATTACCAAAATTAAAAACATCATCCATCCCGCATTGGTTCAATACCTAAACTTTAGAGAGATTCCATTACAGATTGCCAATTCTTATTGTAGCGAAGTTTGGTACACTTTTAAGGATAAACAATTTTTCGCTGTTGGTTTGCAGAATAACAGAAACGGTTGGGAATTGCGCAACAAGATTTTCAAGAATAGTAGCAGTCCGAAATCGTATACGCAAATTCAAAGGAATTGTAGCCAATTAATAATTCTCGAAGGCATGTTTGATTTGTTGTCCTTGGCGGTCTTAAACGAAACGTTATTGAAAAATTCAGATGTCTTGATTTTAAATTCCATTTCATTTATAAAAAATATTGAATTACTTATTTCGAATTATCAATTGGTACATCTCTATTTAGACCAAGATTCAGCTGGTCAAAATGCAACACTGTATCTGACAAAAAAATTTAGTCATGTCATGGATGAAAGTGGTAGCTATAAAAACCATAAAGACTTAAACGATTATTTGTGCGATGAAAGAAAATGAAAATTTTAAGGCAGAGGTTAATCCGAAGCAGTATCTAAAGATTTCTACTGAATTACTGATTAATTCCGATAGTCTGGAATTGGATTTGGAAACAGATTCAACTGGAACGAAAATTATTCTGGGTAGGAATTCAAGATGTGTGTCTGTGGACACATTCTTGTTTGCTCCCGAAGGTCGCAAAGAAAAAAAAGGAGTGTTTAAGGGGAAAAGTGATCTGGTTAAGTTTAGATGTTCCATCTATGAAAAGAAGCTTTTGAACATTAAAGCATCACGCTGTGGATTGAGTCTAAGCGCATACATAAGACGTAGCGTATTTGAAAAGGAAATCACGGAACGTTTTACGGAAGAGCATATTCAACTTTACAAAATGCTGATCAAATACCATAACAATTTTAAGGCGATCGGCAACATGTACCGAAAACGAGATCCTAAACTGACCGAGGCTGTTTACGACATTGCCAATGAAATCAAGTCGCATCTTAAAAATTTTCAATCATGATAGGAAAGGGCAAAAGTATATCACATACAAAGGTGTCGATGTCCTATGGTTGGGATCAAGAAAAAGATGCTGAAATTGTGCTGAAGGAATTTTTGCATGGGGATTCCCCTGCTGAAATCACCCAAGAATTTAAAATGCTCCAGGACCAGAATTTCAATTGTACCAAAAACACCTTGTCATTTATTATAAGCCCAACGATAGAGGACGGCAAGCGGTTGGACAAAAGCAAACTGGAAGAAATATCAAAACGCTTCATCCATGAAATGAAATTGGGCGCACGTCAGGCCGTTGCCTTTGTCCATAAGGACAAAGAACATAAGCACATCCATTTATATGTCAATCGGATTGATTTTAAGGGCGTGGCCTATAATGACAGTTTTATAGGAAAGCGGAGCCAGTTGGCTGCAGAAAGAGTAGCAGAACAAATGGGACTGACCACTGTTAAACAAGTTCAGTTTGAAAAGGAATTCAATCTGAAGGAAATACGAATCGAAATCAAGCGTAGGCATGACCTGACCATGAATCAATTTAAGCCAAAATCATTTGAGGACTATATAAAATACATGGAGACCAATGGTGTTAAAGTGATTCCTGCAATAAATAATCAGAATAATTTGCAAGGGTTTCGGTTTCAATTTGATGGACATAATTTAAAGGGCAGTGAAGTGCACCGTAGCATGTCGATAGGAAATATAGGCAAACAAATGAGTAGTCTTGAAGGGGCAAAGATTCTAAAGAATAATACGGTGGGCGTAACGCTTGCAGGTAAAACAGTAGGTCTGGCGCCACAATTAGCCTTAAAGCTGACCAAGTTCATTATCAAAAAAACAATACAACATGGACTCTCTTATTAAACACATGGATCATGACAAAACTTGAAGAACTCACTGCATTATTGGTCAATGAGATCAATGACTTTAAAAGTGCCGTAGAAAAACTGGAGAAGATTAATGCCCATTTAGCGGATACGAAAATCAAGATGGATTTAACCGAATATAAAGCTAGCATCGAAACCCATCAGCAACAAATGAAATGCTGTATAAAAAATATTGAGAGTTTTGAAAGTCGGTTTGAGAGCAAGATAAAGCAGGCAAAGATTTATCCCAATTGGGCTGTAATAGTTTTTATTGTGAGTTTGATTTTTGGGTTTGTATGTGTGTTACTATTTTTATTGAGATAAAAAGCATGATTTAAATAATAATCGCTATTTAAATTATGTCATCGATTTCAAATTAATCAATAAAGTAATCTTTACGCAAATAATAGTAATTATTGGCAAAATTTACACTTGTTTAAAAATTAATGTAATTATTACTTTTATTGTATTTCTGAAAAGGTTGTTTACGAAAAAGTATTTCAATTATAGCTTATATTTTATTTTATGGGGTTTAAATTATAATTTACTTCCTTTTGGAATCGGTACAGACGAAATTCAATAAAAAGTTTTCTTTTGGTCTTTAAATTATTTATTTTCGTGGACTATGCAAAAACACAACAACATAAAAGCACTTTTCTTTTTAGGTATATTCAGCCTATTGCTTTTGCATCAGGTAATGCCTCATTTACATCATTTACACGAAATTGAGCACTCGCATAAAGCTGTCGCCAATAGCGACAGTCACAGCCAACATCACGATGTTCCAGAGAAAGAAAATTCTAAAAAAGGGCTTTTTGATTTATTTTTGGAGGTTCACGTTCATTCTGTTGTTTCTAATGAAATATTAGCAGCTCACGAAAGTAGTGTCAAGCAATTAAAGGTTAAAAAAGACGTAAAAACGCCCGTTTTTCTTAATCGTTATAGCATTTGTATAAACTATGATGATGAAGATTCTGAAAAAGTAGCGGTTTATAATTCACCCAATAATTATTTCAATTCTTATCTCTCAGACCTCGATTCGCGAGGCCCACCTACCTGTTAAATTTTCTTTAGTTTAATAAATTGTTATAGATACAATAATAGTATCTACAATTTTATTAAGCCTTGGTAATAGCAAGCTTCGCTATAATTACCATTTTACCATATATATTTTTTAAAAATTAATCACTGGTTTTGTATCATTCAAACTCATTGATAACCTGTATGGTATTTTCAATTTCAGTAATTACGACTAAAAATATTTTAAACAGAATGTTAGACAAAATCATCGCATTTTCGATTAACAATAAACTTGTTATCGGATTATTTACGCTGGCTTTAATTGGGTGGGGAGCTTATTCGCTAACACAGTTACCCATTGATGCAGTGCCAGACATCACAGACAATCAAGTTATGGTTATTACCATATCACCCACTTTAGCGGCACAAGAAGTAGAACAATTAGTTACGTTTCCAGTAGAACAAACAATGGTAAGCATTCCAGGAATTAAGGATATGCGTTCCTTTTCTCGTTTCGGACTTTCCATTGTAACTATTGTTTTTGAGGAAAGTGTCGATTTATATTGGGCAAGACAACAAGTTCAAGAACGCTTGTCAATAGCTTCCAAAGACATTCCTGAAGGCATCGGAAAACCCGAAATGGGACCCGTTACTACAGGCTTGGGTGAAATTTATCAATATGTAATTCATACCGAAAAAGGTTATGAAGATGAATATGATGCCACCGAATTAAGAACTATTCAGGACTGGATTATCAAAAGACAACTATTGGGAACACCTGGTGTTGCAGAAGTAAGTGGTTTTGGTGGTTTGGTCAAACAATATGAAATTGCCATAGACCCAGATAAACTTCAAAGTTTGAATGTTACTATTGAAGATATTTTTAGTGCGCTGGAAAAAAACAATCAAAACACGGGTGGCGCTTATATAGATAAAGGTCCTAATGCCTATTTCATCCGTAGCGAAGGTCTGGTTAACAATCTACAAGAGCTGGAAAAGATAGCTGTTAAATTAAATAATGGGACACCAGTACTTGTAAGGGACGTTGCCAAAGTACAGTTTGGTCACGGTGTACGCTATGGAGCGGCTACGCGAAATGGTGAAGGCGAAGTTGTTACGGGCATTGTAATGATGCTAAAAGGAGCAAACTCTTCCGCGGTAATCAATGATGTAAAAGCTAAAATTGAGCAAATTAAAGAAACTTTGCCCGAAGGCGTAACCATTGAGCCATATCTGGATAGGAAAGGTTTGGTAGACCGTGCAATAGGAACTGTAACCACAAATCTTACGGAAGGTGCTTTAATAGTCATTTTTGTGCTAATCCTATTTCTCGGAAATTTAAGAGGTGGATTGATAGTGGCTTCGGTCATTCCGCTCTCAATGCTTTTTGCAATCGCGATGATGAACCTCTTTGGTGTTTCTGGCAATCTAATGAGTCTGGGCGCCATAGATTTTGGTCTTATTGTAGATGGGGCGGTAATTGTTGTAGAATCTGTAATGTTCGGGATTCATACCAGTAAAAAGAAGTACGCAGGCGTTGCAAAACTATCGTCTGCACAAATGGATATCGAGGTAAGGCACTCTGCCGGAAAAATGATGAATTCCGCTGCCTTTGGACAAATCATAATATTAATCGTTTACGTGCCTATTTTGGCTTTGACCGGCGTTGCAGGAAAAATGTTCCATCCAATGGCTCAAACGGTAATGTTCGCTATTTTGGGAGCATTAATTTTATCACTTACCTACGTTCCAATGATGTCTGCCCTTGCACTGGGTCGCAAGACGGAACATAAACGGAATTTTTCAGATAAAATGATGGATTTCTTTCAGCGTATCTACCAACCTATTTTAGAAGCTGCCCTACACGCAAAACTATTGGTACTTGGATTGGCAGTAGGATTATTTGTAATAACGCTGATAGTTTTTGCAAATATGGGTGGTGAGTTTATTCCCCAATTGGACGAAGGGGATTTTGCGGTTGAAACCCGAGTGCCCGTCGGAAGCTCCATCGACCAGATGATTGATGTTTCTCAAAAGGCGCAGACCATCTTATTAAATGAATATCCAGATGAAGTATTGCAAGTTGTTAATAAAATCGGTTCAGGGGAAATTCCAACAGACCCTATGCCCATTGAAGCTGGCGATATGATGGTTATTTTAAGCCCAAAATCGGAATGGACAAAAGCTGGCGGAAGAGAAGAACTGGCTGCGGTGATGAAAGAATCCCTGTCAATAATACCGAATGCTACTTTTAGTTTTCAACAACCAATACAAATGCGTTTTAATGAACTTTTAACCGGTGCTAAACAAGATGTTGTAATTAAAATTTATGGCGAAGACCTCAATATTCTTTCAGATTTGGCTGGTAATGTGGGGAGCAAAATAAAATCGGTAGAAGGTGTTGAAGATTTGTACGTGGAAGAAGTGACTGGACTACCACAGATTAATATTCAAATGAACCGTGATAAGATTTCTCAATATGGAATGAATATCGAGGATATAAATAATACGATCGAAACTGCCTTTGCTGGCACTTCGGCAGGACTTGTTTATGAAGGAGAGCGCAGATTTGATCTTGTAGTGAGACTGGCCAAAGATTTCCGAACCGATATTACAGATGTTCAGAATCTATATGTTAGCACACCACAAGGCAATCAAATTCCGTTAAGTCAGGTGGCGAGCATTTCATTTGAACCGGGACCTGTACAAATTCAGCGTGACAATGCAAAGCGGCGAATTATTGTCGGTTTCAACGTGCGTGACAGGGATGTACAAAGTATTATTGAGGACATAAAGCAAATTATGAATTCGAAAGTTGATATGCCAGCAGGTTATTATGTAACCTATGGCGGTCAATTTCAGAACTTGCAAGAGGCTAACCAACGATTAATGATTGCTTTGCCCGTAGCTTTGTTGCTTATTTTAGTACTTCTTTATTTCACTTTTGGTTCAATGAAACAAAGTTTGCTCATTTTTACGGCAATCCCTTTATCTGCCATTGGTGGTGTTTTTGCACTAATCATAAGAGACATACCATTTAGTATTTCAGCAGGAATTGGATTTATTGCCTTATTTGGTGTGGCGGTTTTGAATGGAATTGTATTGGTGGCAGAATTCAATAGGCTGGATAAAGAAGGTGTTACAAATATCTATGAACGTGTCATCAAAGGAACTCGTGTGAGATTGAGACCTGTATTAATGACCGCGACTGTGGCTGCTTTAGGTTTTTTACCTATGGCATTGTCAAATTCATCAGGTGCAGAGGTACAACGACCATTGGCTACAGTAGTTATTGGTGGCTTGATTACAGCGACTGCATTAACGCTTATTGTCCTACCAATCTTGTATATCTATTTTACTGAAGGAAAAGTAAAATTCAATTTAGGAAAAAAGAAAATTGTTACCACTTTAATAGTGATTGGTGGTTTATTCTTTCCGGCGATGCAACTTCAAGCACAAGAAACAAATCTGGTGCAGGAGCGTACAATTACTTTGCAGCAGGCTATTGAAATGGCACTTCAGAACAATAACCGTATTAAGATTGCCCAATATGAAATAGAGGTTGAAGAAAAAGGAAAGTACGGTGCTATAACTATTCCGAGAACAGAATTTTCATATCAAAGTGGCGAATTTAATACACCTACGGTAAGGGATAATCAATACGGAGTGACCCAAAGGATAAATTTTCCTACAGTTTATACCAGTCAGTTCAAACTGGCAAAAGCAAGAGTTAGTAGCAGTGAACAGCTAAAGGTTATAGAAGAAAATAACCTGATTGCTGATGTAAAAGCTGCCTATTCCAGATATGTGTTTTTATTGCAGAACAAACAATTGTTGCAACGTCAAGATAGCCTATATGGCAATCTCAACCGTTCAAGTTCTATGCGTTATGAATCTGGAGAATCCACAAAACTGGAAAGTGTAACCTCTGCAACCCAATCGATGCAAATAAAAAACAAGCTTCAACAAAACGAAGCCGATATGAGAATCGCCAAAAAGAAGCTTCAGGTAGTTTTGAACACAAATGATGACATTAGTATTGTAGATAGTGAACTTGTTCGTCGCGAAATAGATTTAGATATTGAAAGTCAGTCTTTAGAGCAAAGTCCGTTTTTCGTTTATTTAAAACAACAGTTGGAAGTTAGGAAACGGGAGACCAATGTAGAGAGGAATAATGTGTTGCCAGATATAATGTTCGGCTATAATACCCAAACATTTAATGGGGCTCAAAATAGCGGTATAGCAAACCAAAATTTTAATGATGATGACCGGTTTTCATTCTTTCAGGTAGGTGTTGCAATACCCATTTTTCCGGGTGGGCATCGTGCCAAAATTGAAGCGGCAAAAATTGAAGAGGATATCGCCCAATCTCGAATTGAGTTGAACCAGACGCAATTGCAAGGGGAACTACAAAATTTGCTACAAGAATATTATAAACTTCAAGGTACTTTAGATTACTATCAAAATGAAGCCTTGCCACAAGCGGAACTTATTATTGATAATTCGGAAAAGAGCTTTAAAAGCGGAGATGTTTCTTATACGCAATATTTACAAAACCTCACTTTGGCGAACAGCATTCAAACGGAGTATTTAAATACACTATATCAATATAACCAGTCTATCATAGTGATTGAAGCCTTATTGGGTCTATAAAAAACTATTGATTTCAAATTAAAATATAAAAAGATGAAAATTCAATTCAATAAAAAAAGTTCGCTGCTCATTTTATCCGCCTTATTTATGGTGGCTTGTGGCAATAAGGATTCCGAAAAAACGGAAGCTTCCGAAGAAAGTTCGATGAAAGAAGAACAACCAGTTGCAACTGGAACCAAACAAATCACTTTTACCAGAGACCAATACAATCTTGCGGGAATTGAAACCGGTGCGATTGAAATGAGAAATTTAAGTAACATCATAAAACTAAATGGAACCGTAGACGTAGAGCCTGAAAGTATGGCATCGGTATCTGCACCTTTAGGAGGGTACTTAAAAACGGCCGGGCGGCTTCCTGGTGAAGAGATTAAAAAAGGGCAAATCTTGGCAACCATTGAGAATCCTGAATTTATCCAAATCCAACAAGGCTATTTGGAAAGTTTAAGCAGACTTCAATTTCTAGAACAAGAATTTAATCGCCAGAAAAAATTGAGAGAGCAAGACATCAATTCAGCAAAAACATTTCAACAGGTCTCTTCTGATTATAAGATTACACAAGGTAGCGTGAAGGCATACGAACAACAACTTGCCCTTGCGGGAATCAGTAGGAGTTCTGTCCAAAATGGCAATATAACCCGAACCGCGAATCTTTATGCGCCAATTTCAGGTTTTATAAAAGAGAGTAATGTAAATATTGGCGATTATGTTTCGCCACAGGATGTGCTTTTTGAAATTGTCGATTTAAACGATATTCATTTGGCATTGAATGCCTTTGAAAAAGATTTGGAAAAGTTGGAGATTGGTCAAACCGTTAAATTTTCGCTTTCCGACGACAATACCTTCAATCGTACTGCCGAGATTTTCCTAATTGGAAAAGCCACAGGAAGTGACCGTATGACGCCAGTTCATTGCCATATAAACAAAGAGAACGAAAAAGGTCTTTTGCCAGGTATGTACGTTAAGGCTTGGGTAGAAAGCGGTACAAATAAGCAAAATGCAATCCCTTCAGAAGCTATCGTTCAATATCAAGGAAAAGATTTCGTAATCCTACAAACAGAAGAAACTGAAGGCGGCTATACATTCAAGTTTGAACAGGTTAAAAAAGGAATCGAACAGGAAGGATACACCGCTATAACTTTTGCTGAAGGTGCTACTATTCAAAATTTTAAACCTGTGGTCAAAAACGCGTATTCCATCTTATCTGCATTACGGAATTCCGAAGAAGAAGAATAATTTAAAATTAATAACTATATAAATCAAACATTATGAAAAAAGTACTTTTTATCGCAACCATTAGCTTAACGTTATTAGCATCTTGTAGAGAAAACAAGAAAGTTGAAAATATGGAGGAGCAAAATACTGAAACTACCTTAAGCCCTGAAGAAATGCGCCAAAGGGAAGATAGCTTGAAAATAGTAAGAGAAGAAAATCGCGTAATGGATAGCATCCAACAGGTCAAATCTCACGGGCACGCCCATTAATAATCAAAGTCCCATTGTACTACAATGTCCAATGGGACTTAAACAAATAAAATATGAAAATCAAAAATATATATGCCTTTCTAATTCTGTTTCTTTGCGGAGCATTTGATTCAATGGCGTATGCGCACGGAGTAGATGAAGACACGCAAACATTCCTTTTAGGAAATAGCGGTGTTGCATTTGGTCCCTTTCTTTATATAGGAGCAAAACATATGATTACCGGTTATGACCATCTACTGTTTTTGGTTGGTGTTATTTTCTTTTTGTATAAACCGAAAGAGGTGCTTTTATATGTTAGCTTTTTTACCATTGGCCATAGTACCACGTTGCTATTAGGTGTTTTGGCCGATATAAATATAAATGCATATTTAATAGATGCTATCATTGCGCTATCTATCGTTTATAAGGGATTCGATAATTTGGGTGGCTTTAAACGTTTCTTTGGTAAACAGCCTAATACGAAAGCAGCAGTTTTAATATTCGGACTGTTCCACGGTTTTGGTCTTGCCAGTAAATTGCAGGAATTCAAATTTGATAAAGACGGCCTTTTTACTAACCTAATTGGTTTCAATATAGGAGTCGAAATAGGACAATTTATTGCTTTAGCAGTTGTGTTAATCCTCATAACTATTTGGAGAAGGCAACCCAGTTTTATGAAATTTTCAACAATTACAAATACAGCACTTATGGCCGCTGGGTTTTTATTGCTCGGCTTCCAATTAACAGGCTATTTTACATCTTAAAAAAAGAATTATTATGTCAGAAATGAAACATCCAATATTGGAAAAAAGTAAAATTATAAAAGCAACCATCATATCATTTATTGTAGGTGGGATATTATTGGTAGTAGCAGTATTGCCAGCAGAATACGGAATGGACCCAACGGGTGCAGGAGAATTGTTTGGATTTAGCAAACTTTATGTTCCAGAAGAAGCAGGGGATACGGGTCTGGGAGCTATGGTGTCAAATTCTTCAACTCAAACAATCAAACTCGAAAAAGCAGGTTCTGGGCCTGATGTAGAAAGACCTGAAGAGGCCGATAATCCACCTCCAACCACACAATTAAGTTCACGTGAAGATGAAACCAAAGTGATTGTTCCTGCTGGAAAAGGAATCGAATTCAAAATAGATATGCTCAAACACGGAAAAATGAAATACGAATGGACTACCTCGAATGGGGAGGTTCTCTATTTCGATTTTCACGGCGAGGTAAAACAGGAAGAAGAGGTAAAGGAAGTTTACTTTGAAAGTTACACCATTGCCAATTCCAATAATATGGTAGGCACTTTTTATGCACCTTATGAAGGGAAGCACGGATGGTTTTTTAGAAATACGAGTGACAAGGACGTAGTAGTAAATTTGAGACTTAAAGGTCAATATGCATTATAACAATATGTCTTGAAATGGAAGGTAAATTTCTACGCCCAATTGAAATTAGCTTCCATTGGGTAGGCACTAATTAGTTCATGATAAGAGTTAACTTATAATTAAAAAAACCTATTTCTTAAAAAAAGATGACACTGTCAAAATTATTAGAACCATTCCAAGCCCTTCGCAACAAATTATTTGCAAAACTATATTTGGCGCAAACCATCAGTTTATTGGGAGATGCTTTTACATGGGTTGGTTTGGCACTTTTGGCATATCAATTTGGAGAAGAAAAAGCTGCCATCATATTGGCGACAGCTCTAACGTTAAGGGTCACGGCATTTATTATTTTTTCGCCTTTTGCAGGGGTTTTGGCAGATAGAGTGTCCCGAAAGAAAATATTGTACATCACACATTTTATAAGAATGGGAATTGTAGGATGCTTACCCTTTGTAACAGAAGAGTGGCAAATTTATGTGCTTGTTTTTCTTATGAATGTATTTAATGCATTTTTTAGTCCAACCTACCGTTCCATAATTCCGCAAATTGTGGAGAAATCATTATACAGACAAGCTATCGGACTATCCGCAGCGACCTATCAATTATTAGGAGTTTTGGGTCCAGGACTCGCAGGTATAATGGCAATTTGGTTAGGTGCGAGGGAAATATTTCTTGTTGATGCCGCAACCTTTGTTATCGCAGGAATTTTATTAGTGAGCCTTCCCAAAAGTGCATTGGATGTAACACAAAAGAAAGATGACGATACCGTTGCACAGTCCACTTGGCAAGATGTTTTGAAAGGCATACGCTTGTTGTTTTCAAATCATTATGTGCGCTTTGCATTACTTATTGAATTGGTGTCTGCGGTTGCAGGCGCAATGATTTTGGTTAATACCATTGTTTTGGTAAAAGGAGGATTACAGCTTACAGATAGAGATTATGGAATCATAATGGCAGCTTTTGCCATAGGTGCCACCATTGCAGCATTCGTTTCTGGAGCAGTTGACAAATCCAAATCAAGACGCATCTCACTAATTTTGGGGGTATTAATTTTAGGAATCGCCATCAGCTTTGCTAATTATCTCAATTTTTCAATGCTATTTTTAGTGTGGATAGTTGCAGGACTCGGACAAAGTCTCGCGGAAATTCCTTCCGAAACCCTTATCGGCGAAACCGTTCCGATTAAAGAACAGGGGAAAGTTTATGGGTCGCATTTTGCATTTTCACACCTATGGTGGGCATTTGCGTATCCACTAGCTGGCTTTTTGGGAACAACATTCCCAGACCAAAGTTTTTTGTATGGAGGTATAATTTCAATAGTATTGCTGATTCTGGTGGTTGGTTTTTTAAGACCAAAAACAAAACAACCAATTAACACCTTATCTGAAAATTAAATCCTGAACTCACAAAAATCATCAACAATAACACTATGGAAGATTCTAAAAATAATAAATCCATCATTTACAGATGTGACGGTGCAAACTGCAGAAAGAAAAAAGGAAAGCTTTTAGATTACTATATAAAAAAATACAAACTAAAAAATAAAATTGACGTTGAACAAATGGATTGCAACAATAAATGTGAACAAGCGCCTGTTCTTCATTTGCATCCAGAGGATATTTGGTTTTCGGAGAAAGATTTAGGAACCATAGTTAAAAAGCATATTTTGAATAAATAGGCATTTCAATTCTTGTAGATTTCATAATTACACTTTAAAATTTAATAATACTACTTTTATGGGTATTACATTAAAATAGAATGAATAACGAACAAACTGCCATACGAACAACATATTTCAGCATCATTGGAAATACTGTTTTAGCCCTTATAAAAGGACTTGCCGGTTTTTTTGGTAATTCTTATGCTTTAATTGCAGACGCTATTGAATCCACAACAGATATTTTCGCTTCATTTTTAGTTTTATTAGGTTTTAAATACGCGAAACGTCCAGCAGATGAAAATCATCCTTACGGACACGGGAAAATTGAACCCTTAATCACGTTTGGCGTAGTTGCTTTTCTTGTTGTTTCTGCTACAATAATTGCATACGAAAGTATTCAAAATATTCAGACACCACATAAAACCCCAAAATCTTGGACTTTGATTGTGTTAGGTCTAATAATAGTTTGGAAAGAAATTTCGTTTCAAATTGTAATTAAAAAAAGCAAACAAACAAATAGTTCTTCACTTAAAGCAGATGCTTGGCATCATAGAAGTGATGCCATAACTTCGGTTATGGCATTTATAGGAATTACTATTGCCATTATATTTGGAAAAGGGTATGAAACTGCTGATGATTGGGCAGCCTTATTTGCTTCTGCTTTTATTCTATACAATAGCTACTTAATTTTAAGACCAGCTTTAGGTGAAGTTATGGACGAGCAGCTTTATGATGACCTGATCATTGAAATTAGAGAAAAATCTTTGGAAGTACAAGGTGTTCTGGGAACCGAGAAATGTTTTATTAGAAAATCTGGCATGAAATTTCATGTGGATTTACACGTCATTGTTAATAGTGAGATTACAGTAAAGGTTGGGCATGATATTTCTCATAACCTAAAGGATCATTTACGAAATAACATACCGAGTTTGGGACACGTATTGATTCATATTGAACCGAATGAATAAAAAAGGTAATTGTAATGGTGATTAAAAATTATATGAATTAAAGAGAAGAAATAAGGTTCTAATTAAATAGAAACAATTATGTCAGAAAAGCGTAGAAACAGACGTATTAAAAATCGAAATATAAATCAATCCGAAAAAAGCACTATTTCTAAACGAAGTAAGATAATTTGGATAGGGATTATAGTTATTTCCGTCTTGCTATTCAGTTCATTACTTTCTCTTCAATTTTTAGAACATTTTATAATAGTAGATTGATAAAAGCGTGTAAATAGCATAAAAAAACATTGAAATAATCGCAGTTGCCAGCAAGTTAAAAACGGTTTAACTCGAAAAGACAAATTATATTTTTTAAATTTGAAGAACCTTAAAAATGAAAAAATTAGTATTAGGACTAGTATTAGGATTTGCATTCTTGCTAAATTCTTGTGGTGAAAATAAAAAAACTGATGTTGTAGATTCAGGAACTTATCAAGGCGTTGCAGAAAAAGTAGAAGCGGGTGAAAAAGAAATTTATGTTAGAACTGCGGATGATAAACTCATTGAATTGTATTTTACAAATGAGACCAAAGTGATGACAAATGATGGACAAGCTTCCACTTTTGATGCATTAAAAGAAAATGGTAAAGTTGAAATAACAGTTGAGAAAAAAGGTAATAAAAATGTGCCTATATCAGTGAAAACTTTAGATTAACTAAATGACTGCTGAAATTCCTTCACTCTGGAGAGAAGAAGTATGGCATCCACTTTCTGTACACTTACCAATAGTCGCACTGCTTTTGGCTTCTGTTGCAGCTATCTTATGTTTAGCTGTTAAAAATAAGGTCTATCATCTGTTTGTAAAACAGATGACTTTTGTAATGTTGATTATTGGCGTGTTTAGTGGTTGGCTTGCTATTTATACAGGCGAATTGGCTTATTCAATAGAAGTTAGAAAAATTTGCGACCCGAAAGTTCTTCAAGAGCATCAATGGTGGTCTTATGCCACTTTGATTGTTTATTCAGTTGCATTGAGCCTTAAAATAATTCCTAAATTTATTACTCTCAAATATTTAAATGTAATTAAACCAATCAACTTCTGCTTATTAATTATTGCACTTTTAGGTTTGCTTTATACAGGGCATTTGGGAGCATCCTTGGTGTACCAGCAAGGTGCGGGAACTTATAAACCGACTGACGATTGCTCGGAATTTGTTAAATAGAGGAATATTTAATGAATTTTGTAAGTTAAAAATTAGTAAGTAAAGTAAATTACTTTGGTATTGATATATGTCTATAGATTTCGAATTGGGATACGAGACCTTATTGGTTGCTCGCTATTAATTACAGTCTGATCTAAAAACCAAAATATTGAAGTTATTGCAGGTTATCTTTTTGAGTTGAATTTTTCAATTAAAGACGAAAGTGTATCTATTTTTAGCTTGAGTTTTGCACAACCATTGCATTCATTAATTTGTATCTTTGTCAAAATTAATGAAAATACTCCTTTCCATATCCATGTCATTTCTATTCCTTTTTCAAGGAATTAGCCAAGATGTGGACCTATGCGAGCCAATTCAGAAAATTTCAAATTTTATTACCCACTATCAAGACCATAAAATTTATGGTGACTCTTTCTTTGACTATGTAGTGGAAGATTACGTTGATAATGATGCAAAAAATGAAGGGCATCATAACAATCAGGATAAGGAGAATATGCCTGTTCATGCTCATCAGCAATGTTGTCATCCTTTAGTATTTATTATAGAAGCCAATTCTATTCTACTCGATCGATTAAAGATTGAAGAGGGAAAACAATTTAATTCTTACACTTTTCAATTAAATTCCAGATATCTGGAATCTCTTTTCCAACCCCCAAGAGCATAATTCAGTTTTTTTAAGGGATAGCTATATCCTAATGTGATGTTTTTTAATTTAAGCATTGCTTTAATTTTAGTTCACGTTTTCGCGTGGATTAATCATTTCAACTGAATTAACACTCTATTTATGATTAATAAAATCATTTCATTTTCCATTAATAACAAATTTATTATTGGGCTATTTATCGTGGCGCTTATTGGCACAGGCATTTATTCTATGGCTACGATAAACTTGGGTTCTGTACCCGATATTACTAACAATCAAGTACAAGTTATAACAACCGCCCCGAATTTGGGAACGGAGGATATTGAACAATTTGTTACCTATCCTGTGGAATTGGCAATGGCCAATTTGCCCGATGTTATTGAGTTGCGTTCCGTTTCCCGTTTTGGTCTTTCCGTGGTTACCATTGTTTTTAAAGACGAAGCCGGAACGTATCTACCGCGTCAGCTTGTGCAAGAGAAACTATCAGAAGTAAGTGAGGAAATTCCCGAAGGATTTGGCAAACCTTTTATGGCACCCATTACTACGGGCTTGGGAGAAATCTACCAATACACCCTGAAAGTAAAAGAAGGTTACGAAGATAAATATGATGCCATGGAACTTCGTACCATCCAAGATTGGATTGTAAAACGACAAATGGCTTTGGTGCCCGGTGTTGTTGAGGTCAATGCGTTGGGAGGATTTGTAAAACAATATGAAGTTGCGATCAATCCAAATAAACTTAAAAGTTTTGGGATTACAATGCATCAAGTTTTTGAAGCCTTGAAAGCCAATAATGCGAATACTGGTGGTGCCTATATCGAGAAAAATCACCAGGCCAATTTTATCCGAGGGGAAGGCTTGGCACGTAGCATTTCCGATATAGAAAACACGGTTGTTACTACGCAAAACGGGAGTCCTGTTTTAATACGTGATGTGGCTGAAAAAGTTGGCTACGGCAGTCAAGTACGTTATGGTGCTTTTACACAAGATGGCCAGGAAGCTGTAGGTGGACAAATATTTATGTTAAAAGGTGAAAGTGCCAGCAATGTGGTTAAAAATGTAGAGAAACGTTTGATTTCTATACAGAAATCGTTACCTGATGGGGTTTACATTGAACCTTTTTTAAAACGAAGTGACCTCATAGAAAGAACGACCAGTACCGTTGCAAAAAATCTAATAGAAGGGGCTTTGATTGTGATTTTCGTATTGGTGCTTCTCTTGGGGAGTGTCCGTGGGGGCTTGATCACAGCTTCGGTTATCCCTTTATGTTTATTGTTTGCCTTTATTTTAATGAAACAATTTGGTGTTTGGGCCAACCTCATGTCCTTGGGTGCAATTGACTTTGGGATTATTGTGGATGGTGCGGTCATCGTCGTGGAAGGAATGGTGTTCCATATCCATCAACGAATGAAAAAAAGCACATCAGTTATTGACCAGACAGAAATGGATGAAATAGCATACAATTCAGCAAGTAAGATGATGAATTCGGCTTTTTTCGGACAATTGATCATTCTCATTGTTTTTACGCCTATACTGTTCTTAACAGGTGTGGAAGGAAAAATGTTTCGCCCAATGGCATTCACTTTTGGATTTGCCGTCTTGGGAGCCATTATTCTTTGTCTTACTTATGTGCCAATGGTTTCCGCTTTAGTCCTAAAACCAGCAAAAAATCAAAATGGTTGGTTTGTCAAACTCGAAAACGGAATTGATAGGTTCAGTGATAAAATTATGCGCGTTTTAAATCGTGCCTACGTACCCTTATTGAATTTTGCACTGCGTTTTAAAGCAGGGGTCATTATTGGGACAGTCGCGCTATTCTTGCTTGCCGCATATATCTTTAGCACTATGGGAGCCGAATTTATACCCAAATTTGATGAGGGTGATATCGCCATGCAGGCATTGATGAAACCCGGAAGCAGTCTTACCCAATCCATCGAAACTTCAAAAAAAATTGAAAATTTAGTTAAACAGTTTCCAGAGGTAAAAACGATGGTATCAAGATTTGGGGTTGCCGAAATTCCCACTGACCCAATGCCAATGGATATAGCCGACTGTTATATAATATTGGAGAAGGATAAAAGCAAATGGACTTCGGCAAGCAGTAAAGAAGAACTCATAGAAAAAATTCAAGAGAAAATTTCAGTCATTCCAGGGGTTAACTTTGTATTCACGCAACCTGTAGAACTTCGTTTTAATGAATTGTTAACCGGCGTGCGGGAAGATGTTGCCATAAAATTATATGGAGAGGATTTGGGAGTTTTGGCTGAGAAGATTGAGGAAATCGCAGCAGTCATCAGAACGGTTCCAGGAGCGGCAGATCTCAATGTGGAAGCTACTAGCGGTTTGCCTCAAATGACGGTGGTATACAATCGGGCAAAAATGGCACAATATGGCGTAACCGTCGATAAATTGAACGATTATGTAAGTGCCGCTTTTGCTGGAGAAAAAGCTGGGGTAATTTTTGAAGGCGAAAAAAGATTCGATCTGGTCATCCGTTTAGACAAAGCATTTAGAACAGACATCAACAGTCTTAAGAATCTTTTTATTGATTTGCCAAACGGTGCACAAGTGCCATTAAAGGAAGTAGCTGATATCAGCTACAAACCTGGCCCTATGCAAATTTCAAGGGACAATACCTACCGTCGCGTTTCGGTTGGGGTAAATGTACGTGGACGCGATGTAAAGACGATGGTGGAAGAAATTCAGCAGAAATTGGAAACCGAAGTTAAATTGCCAGCTGGTTATTACGTCACTTACGGTGGGTCTTTCGAAAATTTAGAACGCGCCACAGACCGATTAATTATAGTGGTACCAATCGTTCTTTTATTAATCCTTATTCTGCTATACTTTGCTTTAAACTCATTTACACAAGCCTTAATGATTTATATCGCAGTGCCTTTGGCCATCATTGGGGGCATTCTCGTTTTATGGCTTCGTGGGATGCCTTTCAGTATTTCAGCGGGAGTCGGGTTTATCGTCCTCTTCGGAGTCGCTGTTCTAAATGGATTAATTCTTATCAATAAATTCAACGAATTAAAAGAAAGTGGCATGACAGATTTAAAAAAACGTATTTACGAAGCGACACATGAACGTTTGCGTCCCATTTTATTGACCGCCATTACAACAATTATGGGCTTTATTCCAATGGCGGTTTCCACTTCTGGAGGTGCCGAAGTCCAACGCCCGTTGGCAACGGTAGTTATTGGAGGAATGCTCACGGCAACATTTTTGACATTGGTGGTTATTCCTATTTTATATTATTGGCTGGAATCACGAAAAGAGCGGAAAAGTAATGGTGGTACTGTAAGCTATATCAATAAAAGCACTACAATAATTACTATAGTATTATTGTTGGGAGGTGTGTTCACATCTGGAAATACTTTTGCACAAGAAGTAAATCGGGAAAAGACAATTTCAAAAACAATTACTTTGGAAGAAGCCATTGCAATGGCAAAGCTGAATTATCCGTCCCTTAAAGAAGGCCAAGCCTTTATAGCGCGTGAAAAAGCACTGAAAGGCACAAGTTTTGACTTGGGAAGTACGCATATTTATACAGGAAAGGAGGAATATGGAAATAACCTTCCAGGGGTTCAAACCACCATTGGTGTTCAGCAAGCGAATATCGATTTGCTTTCGGGTTTTTCAAAATCGAAGTTCCATAAACAACGTGTGGCTCTGGGCGAAAAGTTCTATGCCGTAAATGAGCAAGAATTGGTGCGCAATGTGATGCAAGCCTACGACCAAATAAACTACAACAAGGCACAATTACTTTTTGCGGAACAATTGGACAGTGTGTATGGCAATTTTAAAAACGCTGCACAGTTGCGCTATGATACTGGAGAAACGGGCAAGTTGGAATTTATTTCTGCTTCTTCGGAATACCAACAGGTTCAAGTATTACGGCAACAGGCTTATGATGATATTGAAATTACTAAACGTGCCTTAAAGCAATTTTTGGGAACGGATGGTTCTATTGAAACGGTTTCAGTTCGCTATGAGCCATTGAATTTGAATACGTTGATGGATTCAACTTCTGTAGCAAACAATCCGATTTTGCAATATTCACTGCAAAATGTGGAAGTCAGCAAAGCCAATGTAGGCGTTGAAAAATCGGAGTTTTTACCAAAACTTAACTTTTCATACGGACGGCAAGTGGTAGCAGATGTTTCAGGCTTTAATACCTATCAGGCAGGAATTAGTATTCCCTTGTGGTTTTTTCCGCAGAAATCAAGGGTAAAAGCAGCCAAGGCAGATGTTATGGTCGCAGAAAATCAATATTTGGAACATAAGGCGATTACCGAAAGCCATGTTTCGCAACTGCTCAAATCCCTCGAAAAAACGCAAAAGACATTAACGTATTACGAAGAAGGGGCTTTGCTTTTGGCGGAAGAACAAATAGCCACCGCGCAATTAGCATCAAAGGAAGGCGAAATAGATTATGTAAACTATATCACTATCCTAAATAGTGCCATTAGGATTAAACAAACACATTTACAATATATCAATCAATATAACCAACAGGCCATTGAGGTGCAGTACCAATTGGGCAATTTATAATATAAAAAACTATAGAAATGAAAAATAAAGCAATAGCAGTAACCCTATTTTTGGCCTTGACTTTGGTACTCGCTTCTTGTAATGAGAAAGCGAAGGGAGAAATGGGACACAATGAAACTACTTCCGAATCTACGGAAAACGGCGAAGATTCTCACCACGAAGAAGGCCATAGTGATGAAGAAAGTGTCGTGGAAATTACAGAACAACAGGCCGAAACAATTGGTCTTGAAATGAAACCTTTGGAAAAAAAGAGTTTGGGCAATACCATAAAAGTGACAGGGCAGTTGGAATTGTTTCCGCAAGACCGAGCAAATATCAGTCCTTTTGTGGGCGGCAACGTGCGTTCCATTAAGGTTATTGAAGGTGATAAAGTAAACAAAGGTCAAGTAATGGCATATTTGGAGCATCCAGATATTATAACAATGCAGCAGGAATATCAGGAAAAAAATAACGAGCTCGCGTTCTTGAAACAGGATTTTGAACGTAAACAAATCCTTTTTGACAAAGGCGTTTCCTCTGGTAAAGATTTTCAAATGGCACAATCAAAATTTCGTTCCACCACGTCGTCGGTAAATGGGTTGCGTTCAAAGTTGAAATTATTGGGGATAAACACCGATAAGGTTTTGCAAGGGCAGATTTTTTCTGCAATCGCTATTACAACACCGATAAGTGGGTATGTAGATGAAGTGATGGTGAGCATTGGAGATTACGTGGCACCACAGACCAAAATGTTTACGGTGAGCGATAATTCTGAAATACACGCAGATTTTAAAGTCTATGAAAAGGATATCAGAAAGGTCAAGAAGGGACAGGAAATTTATTTTACGGTGGCCTCAAAACCAGACGAGCTTTTAAAGGCAAAAATCCACGCCGTAGGTAAAACATTTGAAACCGACCCAAAAGCGTTGCACGTACACGCAGACGTTCACAACGAAGATAAAGAGTTGCTTCCCGGAATGTATGTGGAAGGCCGGATAATCCAAGATGAAAAAATGGCATTCGCGGTTCCTGAAGATGCGATAATCAAAGAGAGGGCGCAAGCGTTTATTTTTATTTTAGATGAAAGTGGCGAGAAGGAAGCAAATAGAATGAAATTTAAAATGATACCTGTAACCATTGGGATTTCCGATTTGGGGTATGTGGAAGTCAATCTTCCAAAAGAAATTGCAGCAGACGTAAAAGTGGTTACCAAGGGCGCCTATACGCTATCGTCAGAAATGATGAAAGGCGAATTGGAACACAGCCATTAAGTTCTCTAATCACTGAAAAGAAAATAAAGACCTCACAGGTTTTTAAAGCCTGTGAGGTCTAAATAAACAGAAAATCAGAATTATGAAAGAAATAAAAGCATTTATAAAACCAAACAGGATTCAGAAAGTAATCGATGCCCTTACCGATAATGGTTTCAAGAGTATGACCTTATCACAATCAGAAGGGACAGGAGCTTTTAAGGCGAAAGGTGCAAGACCATCCTTGGATTTTCATATAACAGAAAGTCCCGTAGTAAAATTGGAATTGGTTTGCCAAAATGAAGAAGCCCAAACCGCAATTGATATCATTATAAAAAATGGCAAAACTGAAGAGCCAGGAGACGGAATCATCTACGTTGCCAACATTGAAGATGCGTTTCAGATTAAAACGGGAGAATCCTTAAAAGGCAATACCTTGTGAAAAATGGACAAATTGGAGAAAACTCTTGAATCAAGAACTGTTAGGCCAACTGCTATGCGATTGTTGGTTTTAAAATTCCTGTTGCAAAAGAAAGTTGCAGTAAGCCTCACAAACATCGAGGAATATTTCGACAATTCTGAAAGGACTACTTTATATAGAACCTTAAAGACCTTTGAGGAAAACGGGATTGTCCACCAAATTGACGATGGCACAGGAACAATTAAATATGCTGTTTGTGAAGAAAATTGCAATTGTGAATTAGAACAAGACCTGCATTTACATTTTTACTGTAATAACTGTGATGAAACCGTTTGTTTAACGGAATACAAAATCCCACACATCAATTTACCAGAAGGCTATTTGGCAGAAAATGTAAATTTGGTAATCAAAGGGTTATGTGAAAAGTGTAGCGGACACTAAATGCACTTCCATTGCATCTATAAAATCATTAGATTATTTAAAAATCTAAGGTTATAATACATCTTTTTGAAACACAGAAATACACTCTAATTGCCGTAAAATTGGAAGGCAAAATATCGAAAAGTGATGTTGAAAAAATACATCCACTTACCGACAAAATTACTAAACAAGGAAAAAAGACAGATTTCTATTTTGAGATGCACGATTTTCACGGATACGATCTCAAAGGTTTATGGGCAGAGTTGAAAGTTGATGCTTCGCACCTCTCAGATTATGGGAAAATAGCATAAGTTGGCGAAAAGAAATGGCAGGAATGGGCCGCTAAGGCAACCAATTTCTTCACAGGTTCTGAAGTAAAATATTTTGAGTTAACCGAGAAAGACGAAGCATTAATTTGGTTAAATAAATAAATAGATAATGAAGAAAAAAGAAAACCTTCGGGATTTAGATACCCAAAAACTTAAAGGTGAACATTCCCACGATGATGGGCATTCCCACGGAACAGAGAAAGCCACCTTCAAAACATATTTACCAGCAATTTTCAGCTTTGTAATGCTCATTGCTGGAATTGCGATGGATTACTATGAGGTTCCATTTTTTAAAGATTGGGTTCGCATCGTTTGGTATGGGATTGCTTATATTCCTGTTGGATTACCAGTTGTAAAAGAGGGATTGCAAAGCATTATGAAAGGCGAGTTCTTTACTGAATTTCTTTTGATGTCCATAGCCACAATAGGTGCGTTTGCCATTGGTCAATATCCTGAAGGTGTTGCAGTAATGCTGTTTTATGCCGTTGGAGAACTGTTTCAAAACGCAGCCGTTAACAGGGCAAAATCAAACATCAAAGCGTTGTTGGATGTAAGGCCGAATGAGGCGTTGGTATATCGCGACAATGATTACATTTCAGTGAATCCAGAAACCGTCAACATTGGCGAGAAAGTGCAAGTCCGCGTGGGAGAAAAAATACCTTTAGATGGTATTTTACTTTCTGAAAAAGGCTCTTTCAATACAGCTGCCTTAACGGGTGAAAGCAAACCAGATACTATTGCAAAAGGTGAAAAAGTATTTGCGGGAAGCATCAATATGGATGGCGTTGTCGAAATCGAAACTACCAAAGAATTCAAGGACAGCTCTATTGCCAGAATTCTTGATATGGTGCAGAACGCCACCGCGAGGAAATCAAAAACCGAATTGTTTATCAGGAAATTTGCGAGGGTTTACACCCCAATTGTCGTATTCCTTGCAATTGCGTTGACATTTTTACCATACTTTTTTGTAGATGACTATATATTTCAGGAATGGTTGTACCGAGCCTTGATTTTCTTGGTTATTTCCTGTCCGTGTGCTTTAGTTATCTCCATTCCGTTAGGTTATTTCGGCGGATTGGGAGCCGCTTCAAAAAATGGAATCCTCTTTAAAGGTGCTTCATTTTTAGATGAAATGACCAAAGTGACTACTGTCGTAATGGATAAAACCGGAACCGTCACTAAAGGTGTTTTTAAAATTAAATCTATTGTTATAAGCGATAAAGAAAATAGGTCCTTGAGCGAAGCCGAAATGATGAAATACTTAATGGCGATGGAAGAACAATCTACCCATCCTATTGCCAAGGCGATTATGGCATATAAAGCCGATGGTGAAGATTTTTCGGCGACCAATGTATCTGAAATTGCAGGAAAGGGATTGAAAGGCACCGTCAATGGTAAAACCGTTTTAGTTGGAAATAAACCTTTGATGACTTCAAACAACATGGAAGTGCCATCTGAAACTGATACTATTGTGGAATCTATTGTAATGGTTGCCATAGAAGGTAAATTCGCTGGTTATGTAATCATTGCAGATGAATTAAAGGATGATGCTCACGAGGCGATAAAACAAATACGTGAATCTGGCATTAAAACAATCATAATGCTTTCTGGTGATAAAGATTCTATTACGCAACAAGTCGCAAAAGAAATGGGCGTCGATTGGGCTAAAGGTGGTTTGTTGCCAGAAGATAAATTGGCCGAAGTTGAAAAATTGATGTCCGAAACCGATAATAAAGTAGCTTTTATTGGCGATGGTATCAACGATGCTCCAGTGTTGGCAGCAAGTGATGTCGGTATAGCAATGGGTGGTTTAGGTAGTGATGTGGCCATTGAAACCGCTGACGTTATTATACAAACCGATCAACCGAGCAAGATTGCAAAAGCAATAAAAATAGGACGTTCCACACGTAGAATAATTTGGCAAAATATTGGATTGGCATTTGGTGTGAAAGCGGTGGTTTTGGTCTTGGGTGCAGGTGGTCTTGCCACAATGTGGGAAGCAGTCTTTGCTGATGTTGGCGTAGCTTTGTTGGCTATTTTGAATGCGGTTCGGTTGCAGAAGATGGATTGGAAGAACTAGACAGATTTATAACTAAAAAACCATAATATGCCAGAAAATAGACGGGAAAGACGTCAGAAGGAAAAAAAGAAAGAGCAAACTGAAAAAACGGCCATTACTAAAAGGGATAAAATACTATGGATTAGTATTCTAGTGGTTGTTATTCTTTTGATTTGCTTTACGTTGTTTTTTAAGTTTTTAGAATATTTCGTGACTATTGATTGATAGATTATTGTTTAAATCTTTAAGGAATAGTGAATTGGATTCATTTTACCTAACTATTAAATCTTAGCTATATATTTATAGTGCTGCTTTGTGATTTGAGTGTTGTTTGTATTAATCAAGAGTGGGAAATAAGCAACTATAAATTTTTTGAATGGATCGCTTTAATCTTTATTCCTTCGGTTCAATATGAATGAGTACATGTGCTAAATCCAGTATTGTGATTTTGTCATTTTATTATTGAGTTTTAAAAAGAATAATCTATTTTACCATTCGGCATATAGACAAAAGAATACATTTTTAAAAAAGGCTATTAACCTTTCTGTCGCCCGACTGTTTGACTCCGTTTGGCAGGACGGGCAGAAAAAAAGAAATCAAAAAAATCTTGGAGTTTTGCAATAGACCGAACACTATTGCAAAAAAATACAAAAAATTACAATAACACGTGCTCTATTGTAAATTTTATCTTTAATTTGCAATAAGAAAAGTTTTAAACTAAAATTCTTGAAAAAAAATGCAAGACTTTAAAGCCGGAAAATATATAAATCAAGGTTATTATAAAAGTTTCCAACCAGAAGAAATAAATAAGCAATGGTTATTAACTGATATGGAATTGATAGCGTTGCTTTCAAAGGCAGATAGACAAGTGGGACGGCTAGATATGTATAGTGAACATATACCTGATATTGAGTTGTTTATTAGTATGCATGTACTTAAAGAAGCTACACAAAGTAGTAAAATTGAGGGTACGCAAACAAATATGGAAGAGGCGTTATTAAACAAAGAAGATGTTAGTAATGAAAAAAGAGATGACTGGGAAGAAGTTCAAAACTATATAACAGCCTTGCAAAAGGCTATTGGTATGTTAGAGCAAATACCATTTTCAAGTCGTTTGATTAAGGAAACGCATAAAATGCTATTGCAAGGCGTGCGAGGTGAATATAAAATGCCAGGTCAATTCCGTACAAGTCAAAATTGGATCGGAGGCGCATCTATCAACGATGCCGTTTTTATACCGCCTGTGCATAACAGTATAGGAGATTTGATGAGTGATTTAGAAAAATTTACCCATAACGAAGAACTTTTTTTTCCAGATTTACTCAAGATTGGAATTATCCATTATCAGTTTGAAACCATTCATCCCTTTTTGGATGGTAATGGCAGAGTTGGGAGATTATTAATAACCTTATATTTAGTAAATAAAGGGATTTTAAAAAAACCCATATTATACCTTTCAGATTTTTTTGAACGCAATAAAACCTTGTATTACGATAATTTAATGCGTGTTAGAACTCATGACAATTTAAAGCAATGGCTTAAGTTTTTTCTAGTGGGCATTATAGAGACGGCTAAAAAGGGAGTGGACACATTTGACGAAGTTTTAAAATTGAAGCAAAATTCAGAACTTAAAATTCAAACTTTAGGGTCTAGAGCAAATAATGCTCAAAAAATATTGCACTATTTATTAAAACATCCAATGATAGAGGTTAACAAAGTCATCGAAATTACAGAGGTTTCGCAACGTACTGCCTATAGTTTAATAGCTGATTTAGAAAATTTAGAAATATTAAAAGAAGTTACTGGTGCAAAACGCGGAAAAATTTACGTGTTTAAAGACTATTTGAATCTTTATACCTCTTAATAAAAAATCTGTTTAGATGGAAGTTTAGCTAAACCAAATCGGTTTTAGACATTCATCCTTTGGAAACCAAGTGACATCAAGTGATTGGGAAAATAAAATTTAAATAATTTAGTTAAACTTTAGACACTTATCTCCTGTATAGAACATTACCTAACAACAAATAAGAAAATGCAAAAGTACCATGCATACAGTAATGTTAAACCAATATTTCAATCGCATCATCCAAAACGGAATTGTCAAATTCTTTGAGATAAGCTTGCGTTACAGCAAGATTTTGATGTCCCATAGATTCGCTAATTATATCCGTAGCAACTCCTTTTTGTTTTAAGCAGTTTGCAAAACTATGTCGGGCGACATAACTGGTTAGGTTTTTATCAATACCACATATAACTGCAATTTCTTTTAATTCTTTATTATAGCGTATAAGCGTTTTATGTTTTCTGTTTTCTAATTGTGGTGGCGTCATATTGTTATTTAATAGAATAGGAAACACATATTTTGTATCAATGGCAAACTCCTTATAATGATTCAATATCTCCTGAACAGGGAGTACAATTTTAATTTTAAAATTACCCTTCGTTTTGGATCTCTTATAATAAATTTTGTCCTGGTCAGTATCTTTCCACTCAAGTTTCATCATATCCGCAAAATTCATACCTCTAGTGTAAAAACTAAAGATGAAATAGTGTCGTGTATTCACCAACCATGGATATTTTTTCAAGTCCAGATTTCTAATTTTGAGCACTTCCTCTAATGTTAATGCCTTTTTGAGACTTCTACCTTTTAGTTTTGAGACCTTATAGATTTTAAAGGGATATTCCAGTTCTTTGGCTATTTTTCTTTCAATGGCAAAGTTGTATAATGCTCTAATGGTCCTCATCCGCACACCTATACCACCGTCGCTTCCCCCTCGAGACCTTAAAAAAGCTTCATACTTATAATAAAAAAGATGGGGTAATTTCTTTAAAGTTAAGTTGGGTGCTTTTATTAAATTTTTTTAAGGAATTATAACAGCCTTTATTAGCTCTGGCATTTCCTGTTCTCCCTGCAAAAATAAATTCTTCCATAATCTCATTCCAGAAGTAGAAAACGTTTTGTTGTACCGGATTGTGGATTATTCTAAAACGATTTTCAAAATCCTTTAGCGTGAAATCACTTTTCTCCATTTCCAAATCCGAAAGGATTTTCAAAGCCCTATCCTTGAATTTAAGTAGTAATCTGTTATTTTGGATATTATTGGAATTCTTGCCAGTGAAGTTACCCTTTGCTTGATTCCACTCCATCGGGAATGCTCTAAATATTGTTTGAAAATATTTCGATTTTCTATCTTTACACACCCTCAAAGAGATGGGGTAACTTCCTTCAGCTAGTTTTCTTTTTCTTAATACGGTTTTTACGGTTGCCATAGGTTTTGAATAAATTAGTACAACATTTATGCATTATATCTTCACAATCTCAACAATGATGTTACTTTAGATAGCCTAAAATCAGTACAACATATGTACAACAAATTGCCTTTTAAAGGTAAATCAAATGCAAACAGAAACAAAATAAAAAGTCATAAAACACTGATAATGAGATTATAAGAAGCTAAAAGTAAATAAATGAAAACTGAATTTGAGAGTCTGTTAATCAGAGGGTCCTTGGTTCGAGCCCAAGAGGAGGAGCAAACAAAGAGTTACATGAAAATGTAGCTCTTTTTTGTTTTGGGGAAGTTTTAGGTTTTACTCGGTGTTTACAAGGGTTTATAGGATCAAGTCAAAAAGTTGTGGAGTAACTGAAAATGCCGTTCCGGTAAGCTTTCTCAATCCAGCGTTATTTTCTTCTAATTCTTTTTGGATAGCAATAATTCCGTTTGTATTAAGAAACCATTTATCCTTAAATAATTGAGTACCCATTTTTAAAGCCTCTCTGTAACGCAAAACCTCTTTTGTTGCAACATCAGGTTTAGCTGATTAAGCATATAATTCTTGATAAGTTTGTCTTGAGCGGTGATTACATTTTCAATTCCTATAGTTGCTTGAGGCCCGTTCAAATTAACGAAAACGATTATTGTAACTGCATCAACAAAGACGTGATTAAAATAGTCCTTAAATTTAAATCCGTTTTGGAGAAAAATGATGGTATATCGGTAATGAGGTACTAAGTAAAACAGTATTCAAATTCATAAATCGTGCTTTTGGAAAAGGAGCTGAAGATGTTATTGTTACTCAAATTTTTCAACCTATTTATAAGGGAGAATCATTTCTCTAAAAAGCTATTATGCATTTATCTGGTAAAGCTTTGTAAATTGCTGAAAGTTTAGAGACATATCACGAAATTTTATTTAAAAAAAATGAAAAAACTAACTTACATCCTTTTGTTTTTATGCTTTGCCTGCAATTCATCAGATGACGCCGACACTTCAACTTTTGAAGTTTCAGTGACACAAAGTACTACTTCACTCGTAGTTGACCAAATACTAACCTTAACTGCAACTGCCAACGAGAAGATAAATCAAATTAGCTTTTCTAAAGATGGCGGGGAAACATTTGACTCAGAATTTTCATCTTCAACCTTCGATACAACAGTTAATTTATATTTAGATTTTGATACGCTTGGTCCTAAAACTATTATTTATAGAGTTAAAAATAGCGCAGGCGATGTTGTGGATAATATTGTAAGCGTAACTGTTGAAAGAGGTAATGCCGTGCAACTACTAAGTGTAAAACTCAACTCTTTTTTTGATATGGGAAACACTTGGGATAGTGAGTACGCAACAACAGACCCAAATCATTTAGCAGACGTGTTTTTTGGTGTCCTCAAACCAAGGCTGAATTTCTTAGATGGTACAAGAAGTAGAGTGCCATCAAGTTCATGGCTCTGGTATAGATCTCAAACTCGAGAAAATGAAAATGACCTTAGTTGGAATTTACAAAATGAAGAATTATTCATCAATGTTTCAGAACTAACAGCATATATTGCCTTTGCAGATGATGATGGCGGCAACATAGCCCAAGATATCATGTTGGGTCCACCTTTTCAAAGTTTGATTCCATTGTCAAATTATATAAATTCGAAACCAGGTACCATTACCGTTAAGGAAACACACATTAATTTAGAGTATGTAATTGGCTTAGATTGGTAGAATAAAATTGCAAATAGGACTTAATGAGTTGGTCATACTTATAAATACTGTTATTAATAGCATGGACAGGCTTATCAAACCCATTGACATAAGAACCACATACAATAGCCGTGCGATTGGAAATTGCTCTAATTATGGATATTTGATAACTCAATTAAAACCAAATGATTTTGGCTGGGATGGAACAGTAAACAGCAGAAAGTACCCAAGGAGTCTTATTGGTTGGTTTTAGAACGCCAGAATGGTAAAACTTACATTCAATCCGTCTCCTGTTTGGAAAGCTCCTTCCTAATGCCTTCTAAAACGTCCGACTCCTCAATCCTATGTGTTGCTTTTTTCAGTGCTTGCAAACAAGCGTAGTAAATGACATTCAATATAGCGCCACCAGTAAGTTCATGTGCTTCGGCTAAGGTTTTTAAATCAATAGTATCGGCCAGTATTGCTTTGGTCGGGATATTTTGTTTCCATAACTGCAGGCGCTCGTCTATCGTAGGCATAGGGAATTCTACAAGCATATCCAAACGACGTGTAAAACCGGGATCAATATTAGCTTTATGGTTGGTGGCAAATAAAATGAGGCCTGAATGCTTTTCAAGCAGCTGAAGTAAATAGGAAACCTCTACGTTGGCATAACGGTCATGTGCATCTCTAACTTCAGTGCGTTTGCCAAAAAGTGCATCAGCCTCGTCAAAGAATAAAATTGAGCCTTGTAATTCAGCTCGCTGAAATAATTGATCCAGATTCTTCTCCGTTTCACCTATGTATTTGCCTAATATTTCATAAAGTTTTACTTTGTAAATAGAGCGTTTTGCAGATTTCCCAATGAGGGCAGCTGATAAAGTCTTCCCGGTGCCTGACGGGCCATAAAATAGGGCGCTAAAACTCTGCCGAACCTTTCCGGCCAATCCCCATTCATTCAACAAGGTATTGTTGTGAGAAATCCATTGGCTAATATCCATCAATTGATGCTTCGTCTCAGGATTTATAATCAAATCAGACCATTCCATGTTGGTTTGAATTGACGTGAGAGACTTTGTTTCTGGCGGCGTGATGTCCGTTGGTGATGGGTTCTTTTGATGATGTATGATTTTGATCATCACAAATTCCGCAGATCTTACAACAGCCAAACCAATCTGGATGATCACGTTTCCGTCTGAAATGTCCTGTTCCGTCATCGTTGATCCCAATCCGACCTGTACAAAATAGGCCTTTTCTGCTGAGGTTCCTTGTAGTGCTCCTGCCCGCCATAAGGTTTGAAGATAGTTTTCTGTCATCACTTTTAAACGGTTCCATGTGGATTGCTCATTAACTTCAAACGCAACAAAACGAGAAGCCTTGTAAACGGATGCCTCTACAACGTTTAAAAACCTTCGTACTGAAACATAACGATACTCATTATCATTACCGGCCAAAGTGCGAGCGCCCCAAACCAATATGCCCCTTCCAGGAAAACTCCTAATGGCATTGATTGATTTTCCAGAAATAGGATCTACATTCAAAGTGGTCTGTTCGTCCTCTGCTATCGCTCTTGTAATTCCCGTAATACCGATGATACTTGCATTGGCTGGGGCTTTCCAAACGCCTCGTTCTTTATCTGTGCGCACATAAATACCTGCTAAGGCAGCACTTGGTGGCAAGGTCACTTTTGGACTATTTTCCAAAGCTGTTTTTAAAAAACGGTAATGCAAATTGCTACTGCTGGCAAGCGTACTCATATTCACGGGAGCTGCAGCGTCAATTGTTACTAGCACTTCATTTTCATCATAGTCAAAACTGAAGTTGGTTTTTAAATGTGGTGTATACGCAGCGCCATCTCTTAAATTGGTCACCACCTGATTCCGAAACTGCCTTACACCATTAGCGGTGTCAAGCACATCTAAAATAGCAAAACGGTTGGTAATGCTACCACAATGTTGCAATGCACTATTACAGATCTCATGGTAGTCTGCTGTATTGAGTAGCAAACATGCATCTGGCAAAACCAGCAAGCTGACTTCATCAACAGCGGCCAGCGCATCAATGCCTAGGATGTAATGCGCCTTGATGGGTGTTTCAATTGGAACGATATAACACGGGCCACCACCATTCATAAAATAGAGTTGCATGGCATAAAAGAGTATGGCTTGTTGCGCCGCGGGTTCTTGAGAGATCTGTTTTATTTTTAGGGTGCCAGAATTATTGACCAGTTCAATCTGAAAATTATTGGGATATTTTGCTTTGCCAAAATGAGCTTCGTATTCCAAAAGTGAAGTTATCCGTAAAGGGGTGTTGAAGCCAATTGGAGGAATAAGTGCCGTAATGCCCACAAAGGCAGGAATGCTGCCATTTACTTGAACAACAATTGGGGTGGTGGTGGAAACTTCTTCCACATAAACACCGGGTGAGGTGGGTTGTAACATAATGATTAGTTTGAAGATGAAAACTATGCGCTGCTTTGTCGGTGTAGGGATGTATCGTGATCGAACCGTTTTTTAGGTATGATTTTGATAGACAATAGAACGCTTGATTGCTTGATAAAGATACTCCAAAAATGACTATCTTGGGGTGTTATAATGAATGAATTTCCTATTTTAAAAGCAGGTTCATCTTAAAAATCAACAGTTTATGATTATTTATATTCTTTTGGGCATTATTGTCCTTCTTGGCGTTTTGATGGTAAGTGCGTTCAACCGCTTTGCCAAAAACAGAAATTTGGTAAAGGATGCCTGGGGCAATATTGATGTGGCGCTCAAGCGGCGCTATGATTTGATTCCAAACTTAGTAGAAACCGTAAAAGGCTATGCCACGCACGAAAAGGAAACTTTAGAAAAAGTCATTCAGGCGCGCAATACCGCAATGCAAGTGCCAGAGGGCGATATCAATGCGCAGATAAAAGCAGAGAGCCAATTGCAGCATAGTTTAAGGAGCATTTTTGCCTTGGGTGAGGCCTATCCTGATTTGAAAGCGAATACCAACTTCCTCGATTTACAGGCCAAACTAAGCGAAATTGAAGAAAACCTTGAACGGAGTCGCCGTTATTATAATGGTACGGTAAGGGAAAATAATACGTATGGTGAAAGTCTACCGGGTGCCTTGTTTGCTGGAATGCTACGTTATCAGCACTTTGACTTTTTTGAAGCGGATGCTGGCAGCAGAGAGAACGTGAAAGTTGATTTTTCGTAAATACCGTGTCTATTTCACTACTTAAACCCTTCCATTGATTAATTTGTGATGCGCCATCTCCTCCAATTTATGGGCTAATGAAACATATACCAATTTTACTCCTTGCTTTTTTGAGCCTTAGTTTTGGGTATGCTCAAGACTTTACGGTTGATAAGTACGCTGTAGATATTACCATCCATGAGGAAGGTTATTTTGATGTGGTGGAAAGCTATGATCTTACCTTTGCATTTCCAAAGCACGGAATTTATAGGGATATCCAAACCAGTTATGATGTAGTAACCGAAGAAGTGAAGCAGGAGACTCGAAAAATTATGATCAGCAATGTTGAGGTGCCTGGACGCACGTTTATAACACCTTCTAACTTTGAACAAAAGTTAAGTGAAACCTTTCAAATAAAAATAGGGGATGCCGACAAGTCCATTACAGGTGCGCAACATTATAAAATCAGATACCGGGTATGGAATGCCTTTTTATATGAAGCTGATGGGGTTAAATTCTATTGGAATTTGAAGCCTAGTAACTGGCGGGCAACTTTTAATAGTATTGTGTTTAGCGTACATCTACCAACTTCAATAGCGGCGGATACTAGTGATGTGTTTGTGTATTCTGGATTAAGTGCGACGACCGATTTGAGTCGAAACTTTGACGTTACCATCGCGAATGGCGTCGTGGAAGGTAAGAGCCAACCCGGCTTTGAGTCTGAGGAAGGGCAAAGTGTGACCATTCTCATTAATCTGCCGCCGAATGCTATTGCTGAAATAAAACCCCTTTGGCCTTTTTGGACGGATTATGGGTGGGTGTTTGTATTGCTTGCGCTCCTTGGAGGATTTTATATGACTTGGAAAAGTTATGGTAAGGATGATGAAGTGATTAGTAGTACTAGTTATTTTCCACCCAAAGGGATGGATCCTGCCATGGCGGGATTTTTAATGAATGATGCAGATGACACGTCTGATCTAATTTCCTTGATTCCATATTGGGGTTCGAAAGGGATTTTAAGAATTGAAGAGATTCCAAAAAAAGGATGGTTCTCATCTTCTGACACGAAGCTGGTAGCACTAAAGGCCTTGCCTGATGAGGCCTCAAGTTATGAAAGGACCATCTTTAGCGGATTGTTTGGGAGTTCTATTAGCCCAGATGATACTGAAGTGCTTATCAGTAGTTTAAAAGATAAATTCTATACCAAGATGAGCAGCGCACGCAGTGTTTTAAAGAAGCAGGCGCAGCCTTATTATGAAGGAGGTTCCAAACGTGTGCGGAATATCACTTATGGGAGCATTATTTTAGTGACCATTGTATTGGTACCTGTGCTGTTGTTTGTCTGGGGATTTATTGCGACGTTCGCCCTAGTCATTTTAAATGTTCTTTTGCTTATTATGAATAGGTTTATGGTTAAAAAGAATCCAAAAGGGAACGCAGCCTTTTCTGAATTGAAGGGATTTAAGCAGTTTATAAAAGTGGCAGAAATCAATAAATTGAAAATGCTCATTATTGAAGATCCTTCCTATTTTGAGACGACCATGGGTTATGCGCTTGCCTTCGGCCTATTTGACAAGTGGGCTAATAAATTTGATGCGTTAAACATACCACCACCCAGTTGGTATAGTTCAGCGGCGCATACTAATTTTACGATGAGCAGTTTCACCAATTCTTTTGCAAACACAATGTCTACTGCCACATCAACAATGGTCAGTTCGCCCAGTAGTAGTGGGTCATCAGGAGGTGGCTCTTCGGGAGGAGGTTTTGGCGGAGGCGGAGGCGGGAGCTGGTAATGATACCGAGTGTTTTTTTATACTACGTGTTATTAGTAGTCAAACCCTCAAGAAAATTTTAGTCTCGCTATTTTGATATTCCTATATATTAAGGATAAGGTGAGTTTTAGTAGCTCAAATTATAAAAAATGCGAGTACTGCTGAGACCTTTTATAACATAAAAAAACCTCCCTAAAAGGAGGCTTTCTAATAATTTATATGAATCAAAAATTAGGCAATATCTTCAAGCGTTTTTACACGGCCCAATGTCCTTTGAATGTCTCTTAATTGTGATTCCAACACACTATTGATGTGCGGCTCCAATGTGTTGTTTTTTATCACATCTTGATATTCATCAACACTTGCTTTCTCACCACGGATCACTTCTTCAAGTACGGCTTCATCATCATCACCGGTGAGTGAACTTTTGATATCAATCCATGCACGGTGCAATGATCCTGTAACGCTTCCACTTTCTTTTGGCGCTTCCCCTAACTGACGCAGTTCTTTGTCAATTGCAGTAGCAAAATGACTTCTTTGCAACGCTTGTTCTTTTAAAAAGTTTTTTAAGGCTGGTGTTTTTGCGTCCGTCATCGCCTTCTTATAACCTTTTTCAGCATCATAATTCTTTTCTATAATGTTTTGCAAAACGTTGACAGTGTCTTTATGTGTTTGTTCTCTGGCTTCTTCTAATGAGGTTTTCATATGTTTTGATTTTTAAGTTGATTACTAAGATACAAGCAACAGGCACCATATTATCTTAAAGAATTCTTATTTGGGATAGCATTAACTTTCTAATAGGATTCTCTTAATAAGTGTTAATAAACTGCTAATCAGGTTAATCTTATTTTATTTCAAGCTTCTGCAACCTTCTCCTGATTTTTTAAGTATGTTTGAATGAGCCTTTGAAAACACAAAAAAGGTTACCCGTTTTGGTATAACCTTTTTTTATGATTTCTTTTTGCCATTATTTAAAAGCAACATGGGCAACTATCTCAAACCTGAGAATAGCATCTTTTTGAAGACTTATTTTTCTGAAGTCGCGTATTTCTTGCCTAATTCAGTCATCATGACATCACTCATCTTTTTAAGGTTAAACTTAGGGCTCCAATTCCAATCTTTCTTGGCTACGCTATCATCAATAGATTTTGGCCAAGTATCTGCAATTTGCTGTCTGAAATCAGGGTTGTACGAAATGATAAAATCCTTGACATGCTTCTGAATTTCATTGGCAATATCTTTAGGTGTAAAACTAAGGGAGGCCAAATTATAAGAAGACCGTATCGTCAGCTTGTTGGCTGGCGCATTCATAAGCTGAATGGTCGCATCAATAGCGTCATCCATATACATCATAGGGAGTTGTGTGTCTTCAGAAAGGAAACTCTCATACCGTCCATCAGTGATCGCCTTGTGAAAAATTTCTACGGCATAATCCGTAGTGCCACCTCCTGGCATTGTTTTCCAACTGATAATTCCGGGATAGCGTATACTGCGCACGTCTACACCATATTTGTCAAAGTAATATTCACACCACCGTTCTCCCACCTGTTTGGTAATGCCGTAAACTGTGGTAGGCGCCATAATGGTATGTTGTGGCGTATCATCTTTAGGTGTTGTTGGTCCAAAAACAGCAATGCTGGAGGGCCAAAATACCTTGCTTATAAATTTGGCTTTTGCCAGATTCAAGACATGAAATAAGGAGTCCATATTCAAATCCCAAGCTTTCATAGGATATTTTTCGCCAGTGGCGCTCAACATGGCAGCCATTAAGTAGATGGTGTCTATCTGGTGTTTTTCTACACAAAGTAAGATAGAGCCATAATCTTGGGCATCAACAATTTCAAAAAGACCTGAATTGACTACGTCGAGATTATTATAGTTGATGTCAGATGCAATCACATTTTCATCACCATGAATACTGCGTAATTTATAGGTTAGTTCTGAGCCAATTTGACCACATGCACCAATAATTAAAATCTTTTGAGCCATTGTTGTTTGATTTAGCTGCAAAAATACAAAGTTTTTTTCTGAAGGAAATAGAATTTGGCAGAATGACCGTCTCCATTTTCATAACGTGACAATTTTCAAAAACCGCTCTTTTAATGGATAATCGTATAATCTTTACCCGGTATGTACCCTAGAAATGGAATATTTACACACTCTATAAAAATTCAAAGAATCAGAATAAATTTTTAATATCCTGAAGATCAATCTTATAATACTTAATATCGTTTTAATTATCTCAATGGCATGTTTATTTCTTTTAACACATTAGAAAAACGTATAATAATAAATATATTTTAAAATTAATCAAGTGCAAGATTATGGAAAAAGTAGTTTTTACAGCAGCGATGATATTTGTGGGATTATCAACACATGCAACATCATTTGTAATGAACCAATTGGATGAAATCGCAATAGCAGTACAGGAAGAGTATAAGGAAATCAAAACATCAGAACTTCCTAAAGCCGTTACAGATGCATTGGCCTCAGATTTTGTGACCGCCACTCTAGACAAAGCTTATGTAAATGCTAAGCAAGAATACAAATTGGACATTACCGTTCAAGAAGTAACATCCAATGTATACGCTGACAAGGTATATGCTGACAAGGACGGAAACTGGATTGTTAAAGAAAAAGAATATGGAAACTGGATTGTTAAAGAATAAGGTTCCATACTAAATACCTAATTAGTAAAACAACACAAGAAATAACTAATAAACATTAAATAATTATATTTTGAAAAAAGTAGTTTTAACAGCAGCAATCATATTAGGAGGATTATCAACATTTGCAGCATCAGCATTTGCGATGAACCAAACAGAGAAAATTGAAATAATTGCACAAGAAGAATATAAAGAAATCAAGTTAGAAGCACTTCCACAAGCAGTGAAAGATGCATTGGCATCAGACTTTGAGACCGCCACTCTTGATAAAGCTTACGTAAATGCGGAGCAAGAATACAAATTGGACGTTACCATTGACGGAACAGCATCAACAGTATATGCTGATAAGGAAGGTAACTGGATTGAAAAAAAATAAGGTTTTACTTTAACTAGTAGCGCAACCTATTAACAAATAAACATTAAATAATTATATTATGAAAAAAGTAGTTTTAACAGCAGCAATAGTATTAGGAGGATTATCAACGTTTGCATCATCAGCATTTGCGATGAACCAAACAGATAAAGTTATCATGACAGCTCAGGAAGAATTTAAAGAAGTTAAAGTTGAAGAGCTTCCACAAGCCGTGAAAGATGCGTTAGCAAAAGATTTTAAGGCAGCCACTCTTGATAAAGCTTCCGTAAACGCTAAGGAAATATATAAATTAGAAATTACTGTTGATGGAAAGGCCTATGCAGTGCACGCTGATAAAGATGGAAACTGGATCAAAAAAGATTAGGGTTTCACTCTCAATATTTTCACAACATACAATTAACAAGAATTCAAAAATTCAAAAATTATGAAAAAAGTAGTTTTAACAGCAGCAATAGTGCTAGGAGGATTGTCAACATTTGCAACGTCAGCAATGACATTGAACCAAGCAGATGGAGTTATAATGACAGCTCAGGAAGAATTTAAAGAAGTCAAAATTGAAGAGCTTCCACAAGCCGTAAAAGATGCCTTAGCAGCAGATTTTCAGACCGCCACTCTAGATAAAGCTTACGTGAATGCTAAGCAAGAATATAAATTGGATATTACTGTTGATGGAGCGGCATCAACTGTATATGCTGATAAAGATGGAAACTGGATCGAAAAGAAATAGTCATCCACATTTTAGCAGAAAAAAGGACGTTTTTTAAAGACGTCCTTTTTTTATTGTTTTTTTTAGAGGGTTTACTGAGTTTAACTTAATATTTTTGTAAAAATGAGTAACCCATGAGTACCATTCTTTTGGTTGAAGATGATGTTAGCTTTTCTGAGATGTTGAAACGTTTTTTAGAACGTCACCAGCACTCAGTGATCTTGTCCTATACACTGGAAGATGCTAAATTAAAATTCAAAGATGCACCGTTCGATTTAGTATTTACAGATCTCAGGCTTCCTGATGGTGATGGAATTGACTTATTGAACCATATTAAAAGTAAGGATACGTCCATTCCTGTGGTTTTGATGACAGGTTATGCTGAGGTGTCTACAGCCGTAAAGGCCATGAAGCAGGGTGCTTTTGACTATATTTCAAAACCATTTAATCCTGAAGAAGTGCTACAGGTTGTAAAAAATGCACTTCAGGAACATAAGGAGGAAGCCAAACCCACAGCTTCAACAAATCCTGCTGTTGCCACGCCATCAAAATCGGCTTCTAATGTTGTAAAAGGTATTAGTGCCGCTTCCAAAGTTCTAGACGATCATATTAACCTTGTCGCACCTACAGATATGTCTGTTTTGATTTTTGGTGAAAGCGGCACCGGTAAAGAAGTGGTAGCCAAAGCTATTCATTTAAAAAGTTCAAGAAAGCAACAGCCTTTTATAGCGGTAGATTGTGGTGCCATTCCGAAAGAAATTGCTGCCAGTGAGTTTTTCGGACATAAAAAAGGCTCTTTTACAGGCGCCATCAACGATAAAATTGGCCACTTTGAAGCAGCCAATCACGGGACACTTTTTTTGGATGAAGTAGGAAATTTAACCTATGAAAATCAAATACAGTTGTTACGGGCACTTCAGGAAAGACGTATCAAACCTATTGGAAGCAATGACGAAATTGAAGTTGACATCAGGTTGTTGACCGCCACTAATGAAGATTTGTTGAATGCCGTTGAGCAAGGTGATTTCAGGGAAGATCTTTACCATAGACTGAATGAGTTTTCAATTAAAGTTCCTAATTTGCAGGAACGTAGGGATGATTTGATCCTCTATGCCGATTTCTTTCTGGATAATGCAAATCAGCAGCTCAATAAATCCATTATCGGGTTTTCACCTGAAGTCCTTAAAATTTTCCAAAACTACTCTTGGCCAGGAAATTTGCGTGAACTTTCAAACGTCATCAAACGCGCCACATTATTGACCACTGGAGAGGTCATCCAAAAAGAGGTGCTGCCTCGCGAATTGTCCGCCCCTACAAAAGAAGGCCAAACACATTCTTTTTCCGCCAAAACAAACGAAAAGGAATTGATTGTCAAAGCCCTTCATGAGGTCAACAACAACAAAACGAAAGCTGCAAAACTTCTTAATTTTTCACGAAAAACGCTTTATAACAAACTCAAGGAATATAATTTGGAGTAATATAGGCGTCCATGGCTTTGCAAAAAGTGTGGAGCTCTAATTCTAAGTCTTCAAAAATAGCGTTGTCCACAACGGTGGTATTCTCTAATACTTCTAAATGCGGCACTACCGTGGTTGCATTAAGTTGTTTAAACATGGTCAGCATTCTATGGCTCAAATCGGTGATGGTTTTAAGGTCCTTTTGCTGATGTGCTGTTTTTAACTCGGCCATGTGTTTTTTGGTGTCTTCCAAAAATATATCGAGCAGTGATTTCAATGCCTCTTCATCATGGTTTAAAAATCCTGCAATAGAATTGGTGTCAAAATAATCACAGCGGTAGGAGGTATTTTTATTCGTATTTTGTTCAGGTTTTATGATGCTTTCAGGAAATAGCTCACTCAAAATATCAAACCAAATGTGCGCGGTAAACGGTTTAAAAACCACTTTTGAAAAGCCGCTTTCAATGTAGTTTTCGGCACCGATATCGGTTCTGCCAGTCATCGCAATAATAGGCTGCTCTTTATAAAATGGACTCTTTTTTACAGTTTCCATAAAATGAAAACCGTTCATTTTTGGGAGTTGGATATCTGTAATGATCACATCAAAGGGCACTGTCTCCATTGCTGAAAGTGCAGCTTTGGCATCTTCAAAAGTATAAGTGGTAATGTGATGTTGCTCCAAAACATCTGTAATCAACTGTCGTAAAGAGGCATCGTCATCTACAATAACAGCTTTCAATTTAAAAAGTGGAGTTTCTGAAACTATTGGGCTCGTCTCCAAGATGACATCAGAAAGTTTAACTGGGAATGACATTTCAAAAGTACTCCCCTTTCCAGGGATGCTCTTTAAGAACAATTTCCCTTTCAAAATATGCACCAATTTTTTTGAAATGGCCAAGCCTAATCCAAATCCTGAATGTTTTGAAGTGCTGGTTTTGTTGACTTGGGTAAACGCATTAAATATATCTTCCTGTTTCTCCTTGCTGATCCCAATACCCGTATCTGATACCATAATGCTCACCGTATGTTTATTGTTGACGGAATGCAGTTGGGTGCTAATGGTAATGCTCCCCTGCTCCGTAAACTTATAAGCGTTTCCTATTAGGTTATATAGAACTTGCTTGATCCTGAAGGGGTCTGAAACAATAGTCCGGTCTAGCTTTGGGTCGTGTTTAATGTATAACGCAATAGGTTTATCTGTATAAATCGCTTCAATATTCGAACTTGTTTCGTCCAAAATAGAGCGAAGATTAAAGGGAATGCTTTCTACTGTAATATGACCATCTTCCAGTTTTGAGAATTCCAAAAGGTCATCTACCAATTGGCTCATATAACCAGATGCATTTTTAATATGGTCCAAGTAATTGCCCTCTTTTGCGTTTTGGGCTGTTTTATGAAGCAATTCGCTGTAACCAGTAATGGTACTCAACGGTGATCTCAAATCGTGGCTTACCATATTGATCAATTGCTCCCTGCTCTTTAATAGGGAATTGGTATAGGCATTGGATGCTTCAAGTTTTTCACGGTATTGCTGGCTTTTCCAAAAATCGTTTAAAATGACCACTGAAAAAATCACCACTAAAATAAAGCTGACTAAGGCTGCCAAGTAAATTATGCCGGTACTCCTGTCCAGAACGTCTTGACGTTGTACAATAATACTTTGGGAAGACGCCACCATTTCACGCTCCAAAGTGCGGAGGAGGTTTCGTAATTGTCTGGAGGTGATCAAATCATTTTCAGCCAGTTCACGCTCTTGAAGCATCAAAGATTGTTTTTGTACAGCGGCCTCTCTCTGAATTTTATTGAGCATGTCGCGTGATGAGGTCACAATGGAATCAATCTGCTTTTGATCAACTTTGTTGACAGAATCCTTGGCCCTTGCTTCATTTAGGCGTGTAATAACGCGTTCTAATATTTCTTTGGTTTTGGGATCGGCTGTTTTTGGATTCTCTACATAATCCTCTAGGGTTAATTTTCCCAAAATAGGATCTATGGTTTTTAGTTTAGTAATGGTCTGTTCAATGGCGTTTTCAGAACTGTTGTTGTCTTTAAGGCGGCGCAATTCGTTTAAATCGCGTTGTTTTTTCGCAAAAATTACCTTAACGCTATCCAATAGTGCCTTTTGATACTCGTTATTGACCAAATTGCTCAGCGTGTCAATGGTGGTGATCAAACTATCATTCTGTAAAAGATAGGCGTTGAATTGTTCTTCAGTATTGAGTTGCAGTGCTGCTCTGGATAGGCTTTCGTTTTCATAAATGTCGGCCACAAAACCGCTAATTCTGATAAGTTTATCCCGCTCTTTGAGGTCATCAGTTTGCGACGATGTGAAATTGCGCAGCTCAGAAAACACCAGCCACCCTGAAACTGCAGCTAAAATGCCGAGTGCGATATACCCAAAAAGGACCTTAAACGTGATTTTTCTATTGGAGGCTTTCATAAAAATAATTGTAAAGACAAAGCAAGAATAAAAAATGCGTGCGATAGGTTGAATATTAATTTTTATTATCTGAAAAAAATACCGCTATCTCAAACTGATATAGCTTTCCAGAAGTAATGAATTAAACCATCAGTTTTCGATTTTCGAAATTCCATTCAAACAGAAGGGCAAAGAACTCGATTCCTCAACCTAAAGGATGCCTCATTTCAATAAAATTTTTATTTACCTTTGAACTTTAATTCTTATTCCTAATTGTTCCTGTGTTATGAAACAGCTGTTGTTACTAAGTGTCTTAATTTTTATCGGCTGTAAATCTGAACCAGAATCTGTAGAAAATATTTCCGAAAATCAAGAAAAGTCCTATACGATAAAAGCCGAGGATATTGAAAAATTAGAGTATACTGACTATATTTTGAGTCCTGAAAGTGCAGAGGCTATTTTAGATTGGCAAAATTACCAAGAACTGCAAACTCAAATTGAACTCCTAAAAAGCGGTAACTTGTCTTTTTTTAGAGTTGAGAAAGAAATCATGCAAACGTTCATCACAGAATTAAACACGCAGCAGCCTCCAATAGTGGTTACCCCAGCCATCAGATCGAGAATGACGGTCCTAGAAACCACTCTCCTAAGATTGCAAGACCTTTCCAATCTTGATAACATTAAGAAAAAAGTGTTGTTGGAAGCCATCAAAGAATTGCTTTTAGCAGATGTGAATCTCAAACTGCAAATGAATAAAAAGTTTGAAAAAGAAGCACAGCAAATTCAGATTCCCGTGAGAACAGAGTAGGAGTTTAGATGTATGAAGGAGATTTAAGGGGCAGCATTACGCCTTTAGTGTTTTAATCTCCTCCTTGAACTAGAAACTAGAAACTAGAAACAAAAGAAACGGCAATTATAACCCAAATATTCTCCTAATGTTTTGTTAACATGTAACAAATTGAACAGGTAAGCTACACATAAGTACCTAAATTAGGCAAACTAAAATTTTTTAAACACTATGAACACCAATCTTAAGTATGTATTGGCAGTTACTGGTTTGGCCGTTACAACCCTTGTGGGCTGTAAGGAAGAACCTAAAAATGATACTGCAATGGCACAAGAAAAAATTACCTGGAATTGTCCTTGAAAACATGGACACTCTAGTAAGTCCGAAGGACGATTTTTACAAATTCGTGAATGGCAATTGGGAGAAAAACACAACCATTCCTGATGATGAAACTCGTTGGGGCGGTTTTGGGGTATTGCGCAAAGCAACCCGTCAAGATGTGCTTGACATTGTAAAAACTTCAAAAGAGTTGGGTACTTACGCCGATGGTACCGACCAAAAGAAAGCCTTGTTGCTTTTTGAAAGTGAATTGGATACTCTGGCTAGAGATAACGCCGGTATTGAACCACTTAAACCTTTACTGAGCGCTATTGAGGGCATTAAAAACCTGAAAGACATGCAAACTGTTTACGCCACAGTTGATGGAGTTGGGGCGCCTTTTGCAGGTATTGGAGCGTCTCCAAACCTCAATGATAGTAGCATGAACATGACTTGGGTATTTCCTGGCGGACTTGGATTACAAAGAGATTACTATTTGGATCAAGATGCCAAGTCAAAGGAAATCAGACAAAAATATGTGGATCATATTGCCAGAATGCTTCAGTTTATTGATTACGATGAAGCAAAAGCAAAAGCAGCTGCTAAGAAAGTACTAGAAATGGAAACCAAATTGGCTGAACCACGTTTGGATAAAGTGGCCATGAGAGATGCACGTAATTATAACAACCCGATGCCTTTTGCCGATTTACAAAAAATGACGCCAGCTGTCGATTGGAAAAAAATGGTGGATGATTTGGGTATTGATAAAACGATTGAAACCGTAAATATCATGCAGCCTAAATATATGGCCGCATTGCAAAACTTCCTGAAGCAAACACCTATTGAAGATATCAAAACCTTGATGGTTTGGAATACTTTAAATGGGAATGCCAACTATTTGACCACAGAAATTGAAAAAGCAAACTGGGACTTTTATGCTAAAACCTTGAATGGTGCTCAAAAACAACGCCCAGCTCAAGAGCGTGCTCTAGGTACAGTTGATGGTTCTCTTGGTGAGGCTATTGGCAAATTATATGTGGAAGCAAAATTTCCGCCAGAAGCCAAAGCTAAAGCTGAAGAAATGATTGCTGATGTGATCAAAGCTTTCCAAAACAGAATTACGAAGTTGGATTGGATGACTGAAGAAACCAAGAAAAAAGCGATTGAGAAGTTGGCTAAATTTACAGTAAAGATTGCTTATCCTGATGAATGGGAAGATTACTCAAAACTTCAAATTAAAGAGGGCAACAGTTATGCAGAAAATATGATGGCTGTTGGTAATTGGGCTAGAGAGAAAAACTTTTCTGAAATCAATGAGAAAGTAGATAAGTCAGAATGGGGCATGCCACCACAAACGGTAAACGCCTATTTCAATCCGCGTAACAACGAGATTGTATTCCCTGCTGCCATTCTACAACCGCCTTTCTATAACTATACAGCAGATGCTGCTGTAAATTATGGTGGAATTGGCGCTGTAATTGGTCATGAAATCTCTCATGCATTTGATGATTCTGGAGCGCGTTTTGATGGCGACGGAAACTTGAAAAACTGGTGGACAGAAAAAGATTTGGAAGAATTCACCAAACGTGGTGATGCTTTGGCAGAACAGTATAGCAATATTGAAGTGATGGACAGTGTGTACATCAACGGTAAATTTACCTTAGGTGAAAACATTGGCGATCTTGGTGGTGTGCTTGGTGCTTATGACGGTTTACAGTTACATTTTGAGAAACACGGACGTCCTGAAAACATTGACGGATATACTCCAGAACAGCGTTTCTTTATGAGTTGGGCAACCGTTTGGAGAACCTTAACCAGAGAAGATGCTTTAAGAACGCAGATTAAAGCAGATCCGCATTCTCCTGGTATTCAAAGAGCCACACAACCTTTAAAAAATGTGGATGCATTCTACAAAGCTTTTGATATTAAAGAAGGTGATCCAATGTATTTGGCACCTGAAAAGCGGGTTAGAATTTGGTAGAAAGCCGGAACCGTTCAATGATAATAAAAAAAGCAGCCTATAATTTAAATAGGCTGTCTTTTTATTTAAAACCAGATGACACTTAATCGGTTCCTTTTTTACGAGTCAATAAGGCGTCTTTACTAATTTTGGCCATGTTGAAATTAGGATCAATGGCTAACGCTCGGTTTAGAGTTGCCAAGGCAATTTCTTGATTGGCATCTTTATCTTCACTATAGGTAACAATCGCTTTTAAATATAAAAATCCAGCTTTTAATGAGGTTTGATAAGGCTGTTGTGTTTCATAATAGGTACGTCTCATGTCATCAGTAGCATTAGCAAGACCATATTCTACTTTTTCTTTAGCTCCGGTTAAATCGCCAGTTTGCAACATCAAGTCAGCCATTTCATAAGCAATTGCTGGTGTCGGTTTTTTGCTGAAAAGCACATTGTAAAATTCCAGAGCACGCTTACGTTCACCCACAGCGTTTAAAGCGATGGCTTTGATTTCAGTATTCAAATCAGAATCTGTACCACTTTTTTCAATACCAATAGTATTTAAAGCTTCCATATTTCTACCTTCAGAAACATAGATATAGGCTAACGTATCTTTTCTGGCTTGTGTTGGTGCAAGCACATCTAAGTGAGTCATGGCATTGATGACGCCTTGTATATCACCTTGTTTTTTCATTTGCTTATAATAGCTTTCAAAATGCTTTTGCAGTTCTGTTTTTGTTTGTGCAGTGATGCTTAAGGAGCTCATCACAACCACGAGTAGTATTAGTTTTTTCATTTTTAAATTAGATATTCAGTGTCTTTTTCTCAGGACATTATTAAATTAATTGCGCCAAATCTATAAAAATTAATAAAATAAACTCTTAAAAGCTTGCTAATTGTTACAGTTTATACAGAAACTCATAATTCAATAGGTGTTCCACTTTTTCACTTGAAATGATTTTTCCTTTGCTTGGAGTTCCATGGTCAAATTGTGGAAGCGGTAAATTCTTTGCTTCACAAACCGCGTTGTAGTAATGTTCCCTTGTAGGATGCTGAGGTGCTGCAGCGTTAAAATCAGTTTGCCATTGTTCGTTTTCGAGAATGGCTTTGATAATGCCAATACAATCGTTTTGATGGATTAAATTGACTGGACCCTTAGGGTCTTTGACGTCTTTTTTGCCAGATAGAAATTTTGCCGGATAACGATCATCACCAATCAATCCGCCAAACCTCAAGATGGTAGTTTTAAAATTAGGATTGATTTTAAAAATCTGTTCAGCAGCAATCAATTGCTTTGATGAGGACGATTGCCCATTTGTAGGACTATCTTCGGTGATGATGGGCATTTCAATAGTTTCTTCATAAACAGACGTGGAGCTCACATAGAGCACGTTCTTGATTTCAGAGTTTTCGATATGGGTACAAAGCAGCTGCATTTTTTTTACAAGATCAGCATTTGGATGTTTCCTAAGTCCTGGCGGAATGTTGATAATCAGAATTTCGGAACCTTTCAGACATTCTGAAATATTTCCTTCGATGTATTCTTCGGAAATGGTCACTACAAATGGATGGATCCCTTCGTGTTTCAAAAGATCTAATTTGTCCACAGATGTGGTGGAGCCTTTCACGGTATGGCCATTTTTGACCAATGTTGAGGCAAGGGGCAATCCCAACCAGCCACAACCAATAATGCTGATATGTTTATTCAAAAGACATGGTTTTTTTTATGATGATGGCGTCATTTAAGACGAAGGGTTTCGGAATCATCGTGTTTGGACGTTTAGTGATTCGAAATAAGGTATTGTCCAACAAGTCAAAAGAAACTTCAAAAATTTCAAAAGTGGTCTTTTGCGCTGCCGGAACCGTAAAATTCAATTCGATCGCTTTATGATCGGTGACCATATAACTGAACAATCTGTTTTTGATTCGGTCATTAAAAACGAAATGGTCGCCCTTATTTTTATCAATTTCCAAGCCGTTGATATTAAAGGATAAAAACTGGTTGGATGCTTCTGCGTAAAATTCTAAAGTGTTGGCCGCACGTTGTGGTGAAATAAAAACCTGAAGATGGCGGACTTCTCCAATAATAGTATCTTTTTGGGTGTCGATATAAGGGGTTTTGAGAGGTTTAATGACTGCTTTTTTGCTGTATGCTAACTGAGTCCCATATTTGCTTTCAAAGCTGACTGCTGAAGCGTCAAACACATCTGGGTCATCGGTGAGGTAAGCTTTGGTCCAATCATCTAAAATATGATCATAAGTAGCCCAATGTGCGGTGTCTTTGTCAGCGTCATATACATAAACGAGACTGTTGGGTTTTGGACGTTCTTCATTAAAATCAGATTGAAAATGTGCGGCTACAAAAAAGCCGAACGCTGTGATGAACAGGAGCAAGGCCCATCTGGTTTTATAGCGTGAAAATCCAAAAACAGAAATGCACAATGAAAACATAAGAGTTACCAGAATTGTAGTTGCGATGATCGTTTTAAGTCCCAGCCCCACGGGGAACATTTTTATAAATGGCGACATGATCAGCAATAACGGAAAGAGCAACAAGGTCAATAAAATAATGTTGGGATGTTTTTGTCTTATCAATACAAAAAGACTGAGCAACCCAAAATAGACCGGAATAATAAAGAAACTGGCCCCTTCAAGTTTAAACGCTACAATGCCACAAATGATAAGCCATAATAGTAATGGCGGTACTGATAAACTTGCGGTGTTTTCTGGTTTATACACTTTGCTATACAGCCACATGCAAACCGCTGTAGAAAATAAGGCGAACGTCCAAATATAAAGATGTCCATTATATGGGAAACCGTGAAGAATCTCGTCATAGTGCGGATACATGGCCAAAAGCAGTTTCCAGCCAAAATACCCTACCATCCCATTAATAAAAAGAGCGCCTAACAGAGGAAGGAACGCCAAAGCCATGTGTTTGGAATTTAAGCTTCTTTTTTTAATCCCATAAAAAACCAGCCCACAAAAAATGAGTATGGCAAGGATGAGCATGGGAAAAATCCACGAATTTGGATAACTGACCAATTTAAAAAGTGGCAGGTTAAAATAGACGGCGTCTTCGGTGCTCTTCAAATTATTCAGGTTGGCCTGAGAGAAATATGTGAGCAAAGGCATCAAATAACTGCCTTGATGTTCTAGAGTGTTTCTATCCAAACGTTCATAGGTGTCTAAGGCGGTATGGTAATCAAAATGGTCGTCGATAAAGGCAAAATTTAAGCCGTCAATATCGCCGTCTTCCCTAAAGTACGTCAGATCTGTATCATTAGGTAACATTTTATAGATGCTGTAGGCCAAAGAATTGGCTACCGGATAATCGGGATTTGCTTCTTTAAAACCCTTGATCAAATTCTGATTGCCGCCATTGGTTTCTATCAGCATATAACTTGGCCCGCCGCTACCGCGTGCTTCAAAATTTAAAACAAGTCCGATATCTTTTGCCCACGGATGTTGGTTGACAAAAATATCAGCGCCATTCAATCCCAGTTCTTCGGCATCAGAAAACAGAATAATGATATCGTTTTTAGGCGTTTTCCCGTCGCTCAAAAAAGCACGTAACCCTTCCAAAATAGTCACCACGCCTGAACCGGCATCACTGGCGCCAAAAGAAGCATGAGATTTACTGTCATAATGCGACAACAGGAGCAAGGCTTTAGAGTTGTCGCTGCCTTTAATCCGGGCCAAGATATTTTTGGGTTTCACAATGCTTCCCCATTTCTTGTTTTGACTGTAGGCCTCTTGTAGTTGGGTTTCCAGACCGAAGTCATTCAACGCCTTAACCAAGTAATTTTTAACCACTTCATGTTCTTCTGAACCTACGTAATGCGGTTCTTTTGTTATGTTTTTGAGGTGCACCAAAGCGCGTTCAGAGGAGAAAGCGTTGGGCTCAGTATTGAGATCAGAAATGTGGGTAGGCATTAAAGCAAAAAAGCTCCAATATATGGCCAAAATAATGAGTGCTACGGCAATGGCTTTTTTAAGCATGTAGGAAAATATTGGTTGGTAGCTTAAAATTACAAAATTAATTTGGTGATAAGGGATGTTAGGTTAAATGGTTAATTTTTTTTAAATTTAAAGTTCACTAAATTAATAAGTTATGGGGATAAAGAGTTTTCAAGGGGCACGAAGGCAGCAGCAAAAAGTCACTGAACAGTTGCCATGTAGGGTGTGTGATTATATGAGCAGAGATTTGATCACGTTTAGAACAGATCAAAAGGTCATTGAAGTGGTAGAGATTCTTATCAAGCACAAAATTTCAGGAGGCCCAGTGCTCAATGAAAAGAACGAATTGGTCGGGATTATTTCAGAAGGAGATTGTTTAAAACAGATTAGTGAAAGCAGATATTACAACATGCCCATGGAAGATGATACCGTGGAACAGCGGATGGTAAAAAACGTAGATACCTTAGATGGTAACATGAATGTATTTGATGCTGCCAATGTGTTTTTGGAATCCAAACACCGCCGTTTTCCAATTCTTGAAAATGGGAAATTAGTGGGGCAAATTAGCCAGAAAGACATTTTAGTGGCCGCTTTAGAAATGAAGGGACATAATTGGAACTCCACCACGAAGAACAGCAATTGTTAAATTATATTTTTGAAAACAAGAATCGAAATTTTGAATACTATTAATAACTTTGACAGTATGAATTTGCATGCAGAAAAAATTGAATTGATAAAATTGGTGTTGCAGACAGAAAAGGAATCAGTTCTAAAAAAGCTGAAACAAGTGCTTGTCGATGACGTTAATGAGAATCAACATGAACTGACGTTATTGCAAAAAACAGAACTGGATCGGAGACTTCGACGTATGGAAAATGATGAAACGGAGTTTTACACTTGGGAAGATCTTGAGCAAAAATTGAAATAGGTTGTATGTCTTATAAAGTCTTGATTTCAGACGAGGCGTATTTTGATATCTCTGATGCTATGTTTTGGTATCATACAAAACAAGTAGAATTGAAGACCCAATTTTTATCAGAAATTAAATCGTCAATAGAGCCTTACCACATACAAAAAAGATATAAAAGTGTTCGTATTCTTTTTTTAAAAACCTTTCCTTTTGGAATTCATTTTACCATTCAAGATAACACTGTAAAAGTCATAGCCGTTTTCCATACAAGCAAAAATCCGCAAAATTGGACTAAACAATTCTAAGAGATTTGAAATATTTTCGAACATCAACTCTCGCGTTTCACCAAAGCATAATAATCACCTTCAATGGGCAAATAGCCTTGATCATACACAAAGTAGTACACCGTTCCTACTTTGGTGGTGTAGATGCTTGTAAAGTAATTAAAATCAAATCCTTTTTCAATGAGTTTTCCACGAGAGACTTTGGTTTTTTGTTCCGGATTTAAGATTTCCAAGATCCTATAGTTTTTACGGAGCCTATTGTTCGTGTTTCTGATCAGGTTTTTACTGTCTTTATTAATGGTGTTGTTATAAGAGTTTCTACAGGCATCACTGCAGAATTTTTTATCGGTTCTCCCGATAATCTTTTCGCCACACTCTAAACATTCTTTGCTCATTTTTTAGTGTATTTGCAGTGGTTACCCTATTCGCCTCAACGTGTTCCCTATTCTACTTGTTTTTTTAACTTCTAAAAATTCAAAATATTTCCCCATTTCAAAAGAAACAATGTTACAGCTGTAAACCCCGTACTATACAATATTGCAGCTTGCCAATATGATAATCTCGTCGGCCAATGCTTCGACATCTTTGTACCATATTCTTTTTTAGCATAACCACTAGTTAACCTCCAAAAAAGAAAAATGAAGGTGAAGAAAATCAGTAGTGCTATTAATAATATCCATTTTTTTTCCATTTGTTAAACTTTTAATTGTGTGTTTTTAATTGCAGGCAATGTCTATTTATATGGGATGTGGGGTGTTTTAGGACGAACCTTTCCAGTAGACTAAAACCAAGCATTTAATTTTATACGGCACGTTTTTTTATTAAATTCAATTGTCTTACAGAATCACTCTAATTATTGTTATTGACATTCCAATAGTAGAAGCAATAATATTCATGCTAATCAATTCCGTTTTCGCAATTCCATAAGTCAGATTACTTATTTTACTTTTATTCATTAGTATAATAATCAGAAGCAAGGCTGAGATTCCGAAAATATATATTAAAATCAGAGTTTTCTCAGTTAGGTCAACAAATTTAACTTGAAAGACTAAATTAGAAATCAGAAATATAAATAGGATAGGATTAAAATCCATCCAATTTTCTTACCAATAAAAATCCCAATTAATGGGATTAATAAAATTAAAGCTGGTCTTAAAAACGACCTGTTTATTGAAATAGATATAAACTCTGATAATTTATTATTTCCATAATCAGAAAAGGCATAATAATATTCCGATACACTATTAAAACCATTGATTAATGATAAAATAAAAAGGATTATTATTAATAACTTGATTATTAAATCTGATAGTTGTGTTTTATATTTTCTGCGGTCAGTTTCATTAAGTGCTATAACGGCTTATATATGAAAAGTAGCGCTGAAAATGAGCTGATACTGTCCGGATTAAAAACAAGCCGAATTTTTTCATTTCTACTTTTTAAATTATTTGTCATCTCACGGATGCATTCTGGCATTACTGCCAACGATTTGAATATGGTGCGTTTGGCATTTCAACGCTCCAAATTTTCAGTTTACTACTTTGTTTATTTATTGCTATCATCTTCATATTTAGCATTGTCTGCCAAATGCACTATATTTTTTGTTAGCCTTAGTAATTTCTATTTTCTAATATATTTACTTAACTCAGAATTTAGTATTTCTTTCAGTTCGTTTTCATTTCCTTCACTTGTTTCAGTAAATAAGAATCCAAATGCAGGGTATTTGTTAAAATCCAATTTTCTGACAACTAATACATTTTCTAAATCTTGTTTCAGCGCATCAAAATCAAAATGAGAAATTTCTGATGGTTTAAAACCTGAATTATTGTTTAATAAAATAATGCTATAAATTTCATCTTTCTTGTTTTTGAAAATTTCATCCCAATTCGGTTTTTTATTTTGAATGAAATATTGGTATGAATTAAACTTAAATGCATACCACGAAAGATCGCCAGTTGTACACCACCCTCCAAATCGCTGCGGGTTTATTTCTATTGGTTTTAGTATTCCTTTTTTATCAATTCTAACCTCTACATGTAAAGGAAAGTTTTTCAAATCCGCTTTTTCCCCTATGGGTTTTAAAAACTCTTCAACGCTTTCTTTGTACTTACGAATTATGCTCTGAGAAGTGGAGTAAACCCTATCACTTACATCAGTACGTGAAGAAAATTTATGATGTAGAATATTTAGAATAACTACTTCTCCATCATTATTAAAATAGGCATCTATGGCGAATTCTTCTCCTTCTATGTATTCTTCTATAATAAAAGTAGAAGCATCCATTACTTCTTTAGGGTAAATACTTTTTAGATTATCATAGTTTAATTCTTTTTGAGCAGCATACCAATCAGACTTGTTATTCACGATATGCACTCCAATACTAAAAAAACCTAATGAAGGCTTAATAACAAATGGTAGTTTTAATTCATCAATATCTAAGGTTTGAATTTCATCTATTTTAATTTTTCTAAACATGAAATTAGGAAACAAATCTTTAGTTAGTTCTCTAAATTTAAGTTTGTCTTTAAATAATCTTATTTGGTTAGGTAGGTTAGTTGCTTTTAGATTGTTGAAAATCCATGTTAATGAATTCTCAGAATTTGTATAAATAAGAGGGTTTGGGCTGTTTATAATTTTATTTTTCGCATCCTTTTCCGAAATCCAATTCATAGAATCATCATTAATCAATGACTTTGCTTCTTTAGTAGCAATAATTTCAAAATTATTTTCTTTAATAGTTCTTACTAGAAAATCTGAAATATATGGTTTGTCTATAAGTATCATTTTTTATTAAGGCTAACGTTTGGTGTAAGAATAGTTGCGTGGGGTAAACACCTAAAATAACAAAAATTGACCGAGCCTGTGGAAATTCCGCAGGAATTTCCAAGTAGGCGAGAAGTAGCAATTATTTTTACACAGTGTTAGCAAATGGCATTTTTTTTAGGCGATATATCTAATTCATTTAATATTCTATTCAATTCCGCAAGTGATTTTTCGTCAATCAATTTCGTATTGATTTTCAGTTCTTTTGTTTCTGTTTTTAGAGTATAATCTCCTTCGTATTTTTCAATACAATTTATTTCGTTTAGGTTCATTTTTTTTCTAAATCCATATAATGCATTTTTCCGAATAGTTCCGTTCTGAATTGTTAGATACTGATTGTTTAAATCATATAAGTAATGTCCAAGATATAAGACCCCTGCTAACAAATATCCATAATCTGTCCATCTTAAACTTTCATTTTCTAATAGACTAAAAATGCCAAGTCCAATCCAAACAAGTCCGAGTATTAAATTTATATAAATTCTTTTTTTCTTAAATTTTATTTTTCATTACAATTTTTTTTTTTTTTTTTTTTTTGCTTTTTGCTAACATGTAAATATAACCAATATCCATTTACAAACGACTACAAGCATTTACAAACGATTTTAAATAGTTAACAACCGAATACCATTTGGAAGCCATCGCATCTTTGTGTTGTTGAATTGACCGAACGATATTCAATAGTATTAACTGTTTAACCTTTAAATTTTAGAACTCATGAACGCATTAAGAAACACAGTACAGTTGATTGGAAGATTAGGACAAGATCCTGAAATTGTTAATTTTCCTGATGGGAACAAAATGGCGAAATTCTCTATGGCTACAGACGACAGCTATAAAGATAAAGATGGCGCCAAAGTAGAGCGCACCTACTGGCACAATATTGTTGTGAGAGGAGGATTGGTAGACGTTGTTGAAAAATACGTTGCTAAAGGGAAGGAGGTTGCCATTGAAGGCAAATTGACCAACCGCTCTTGGGATGACAAAGATGGCAAGAAGCAATATATGACAGAAATAGTTTGTAATGAACTCTTGCTGTTGGGAGGGAAGTAAGATTATAATTCCAAATTTCAAAATCCAAATTCCAAATTCCAAATTCCAATCATTATCTGTTGGGATTTGGAATTTTTTTTATTGGAATTTTAGACAAACAGTTCTTGAGCCAGCCGAAACGTATTGGCATGCGCCTCAATAATAATTTTGATATCTGTTGAATAGCCACCGCCCATGCTGCACATCACAGGAATCTTATGGTCTTTACAGGTTTGCAATACAAAACTCCGTTGGAAAATCTGCGAGGGTTTTCCAAGTGAGCACAGACCAAGTCGTAGCTTACATTCGGCTTAAGTAGTCTTAATTCACTTTTTCATATTTCAAACCTGGTCCATCACATTGTTCCCAATTGCTAATTAGGATACTTTTAGATTGAAAATACATTTCTTCTTTTAGGATGTCAGAATAACAAGTTCCAATAATTTCGTTTTCACTTGCATAAATAAACTCTAATAGATTTTCATTAGAAGAATTAACTACTTTATTAGTCCCAGAAATTTCAGTTAAGATTCCATTTCTTTCCCTAGATTTTTTAAATGTTCCATCTGTATTTAATAAATAGAATTCTTGCCATTCCATTTCAGAACCAGTAGTTTCGGAATTTGGAATACTCCCTGTCATTTGAGTAAGTTTCCATTTCCCTTGATAATTTTTCATTGAATTTTGGTCATCTTTAGAACAAGAAAAAAAAGTGATTAATACTACCAAAAGGATATTTAGTTTTTTCATTAGAACTGAATTTATTATTTCTATGTAGATGTTAAATTCTTTAAAAGGTTGCCTCAAATTACTTACAACGTTAAGAATATGTGGCGTTGGGCACTTCAAGGCTCCAAACCACCAATTCCCTACATGTTTTCTTAAATGTAATTATTTTCAACTTTAGCACTATCTGCCCAATGACCTATATTTAGTGTTAGCTGTTGTTATTCTTTTTAATCCAAAATAAGTCATTATTATTCCCAAAGAGAAAATCATCCAATAAGTAGAATTGAACTCAAGTTCGAATAAATAATTGTAAAATTCATCTCCTGAAAGTACATCTATTAACCATAAACTATTACCAATCAAGTGCAGCAATATTGAATACCCAATTTTATTTGTTTTTATAAATATTAATCCACTAGCTAAACCAAAAAGAAAAGCAGGAATAAGATTATTCGGTGTTTCAAAATGGATTAAAGAGAAACAAATACTTGAGGTTATCAAAGTAACAATTTTACTATTTTCTTTGAGTAATCTATTAATCAAATATTTTCTGAAAAATAATTCTTCAATTATCGGTGCAATTATTATAACCCCAACAACTCGATAAATTAAATTTTTGTCAAATCCCTCAAAATTATGTGAATTATATATTAAATCAGATTGGTTTATGTATTTTGAAATGTTATTAAAATCAGCGAAAGGAGATTTGATAAATTCTAATCCAATTCCAATTATAAAAAGTAATGATATAATTTTAAAGTTGTCTATTTTTAAATCAGATTTATTTATCCAATTATTCCAAGGTTTCCAAAAATAATAGGAGAATATTAGAAATCCCGATAATTGAGCAAATGTTCTAAATAATCCTAATGCGTGTTCGTAATAGTTTTTGTTGTTTTTATCTATCAGTTGAAAAATAAGAACGATAGCTATTCCAATCAAAATTTGAATACCTACCAAAAATATAGTATGTAAAAAGGCTTTATAAATTTTCATAGGTAATAACAGCTAACACGTAAATATAACAATATCCATTTACAAACGACTACAAGCATTTACAAACGAATTTAAATAGTTAACAACCGAATACCATTAGGAAGCCATCGCATCTTTGTGTTGTTGAATTGACCGAACGATATTCAATAGTATTAACTGTTTAACCTTTAAATTTTAGAACTCATGAACGCATTAAGAAACACAGTACAGTTGATTGGAAGATTAGGACAAGATCCTGAAATCGTTAGTTTTCCTGATGGGAACAAAATGGCGAAATTCTCTATGGCTACAGACGACAGCTATAAAGATAAAGATGGCGCCAAAGTAGAGCGCACCTACTGGCACAATATTGTTGTGAGAGGAGGATTGGTAGACGTCGTTGAAAAATATGTTGCTAAAGGGAAGGAAGTTGCCATTGAAGGCAAATTGACCAACCGCTCTTGGGACGACAAAGATGGCAAGAAGCAGTATATGACAGAAATAGTTTGTAATGAACTGTTGCTGTTGGGAGGGAAGTAAAAAATAAAATCCCAAATCTTAAATTCCAAATTCCAAATCCCAATCATTATCTGTTGGGATTTGGAATTTTTTTTATTGGAATTTTAGACAAACAGTTCTTGAGCCAGCCGAAACGTATTGGAATGCGCCTCAATAATAATTTTGATATCTGTTGAATAGCCACCGCCCATGCTGCACATCACAGGAATCTTATGGTTTTTACAGGTTTGCAATACAAAACGATCACGTTCTTTACAACCCGCAACGGTCAGCCCCAGCTTTCCCAATTTATCAGAAGCAATCACATCCACACCACACAAATAATAAATGAAATCTGGTTGTTCAGCATGAATCAACTGCGGCAATGTTTCTTCTAAAATGGAAAGATACGTGGCATCATCACAATCATTTTCGAGTGCAATATCCAAATCACTGTGTTCCTTTTTAAATGGATAATTGCTTTTCCCATGCATCGAAAAGGTAAATACTGAAGGGTCATTTTGGAAAATTTCAGCAGTGCCATTACCTTGATGGACGTCCAGATCTACTATCAGGATTTTTTCTGCTAATTTTTTATCCTGTAAATAGCGTGCACCGATAGCTTGATCATTCAACATGCAAAATCCTTCTCCCCGATCAGAATACGCGTGATGGGTGCCACCGGCAATGTTCATCGCAATACCATATTTTAGTGCAAATTCGCTGGCTTTTATAGTGCCATCCGCAATTATGGTTTCGCGTTTCACGAGCATGTCACTTAATGGAAATCCGATTTTTCTTGCAGCTCTTGCGTCTAGCGTAAGATTTTTTAGGTGATTGTAATACTCGGTAGTATGGACCTTTAAAATATAGCGATCATCTGGAACGGAAGGCTCAAAAAAATTAGCGGCGGTGCAGGTGCCTTCATATACAAGCTGCTCTGGCAGCAGTTCATATTTGAGCATCGGGAACCGGTGGCCTTCTGGCAGCGGATGTTTGTAAATAGGGTGAAACGCTATTTTGAGCATAAGGACATAACTTGTACAAGACTTTTAAATAAAGCAGCGTCTCAAAGACTGCAGCGTGTGCAAATTATAAAATCTATTTTAAATATTGGATTAAAAAAGCAATAACCACGCTAACCGCCAAACCAATGTTGACCTTCCCAAAATCCTTGGCGATGATGATATACGTATTTGTCATCTTTTTCTTGTTCAGCAAATAGGTCATGGCCAATTCCCTTCCAGCTAAAATACCGATAAATACCCAAGTGGTACTCATCGGGATGGTGTTGAGGTTCCCAAAAACAAACAGGAAAATACCATATATAAGATCAATAATTGTTGCGGATCTGATGTTTTTGGTGTTCGATTTTTGATTGACAATTTCCTGAATCTTACCCCCGCGCTTTTGGAAAATATAGGCCATAATCACCATGATGACGCAGAGTGCCAATAGCAGTTCTGTGATAGCCAGTTTTCTTGGTAAAAAAACAAATATATTGGCAAAATCCTGAATGAGCCATTGCGACCATAAAAAACCGGTAGAAACCCACTGTGCTACTAGCCAATAATGTTTACGGGAATGTTTGTCAAGCCTTTCTAAAGATAACTTCGATTCAAATTTTTTAGAAATGATGATATAAACCAACACCGCAAAAACAAAGGACAAGGCATAGCCATACACTGATTTTAAGATCATCTTTTCGATAATCTGTCCGGTTGAAAAGACACTCAGAATCATAAATGTGGTGCTCACCGGAATTCCAATGCGCGTAATGACCAAGAGGGTCAAGGGCACCAACAAATACCACCATTCCAATTTTGAAGGCAACGGAATGTTAAGCAAGCGCCCATAAGACACATCACCAGAATTTGTATACCAACCATAAATGAGCGTGGCAGATAGAATGCTTACGGCAAACAGCCATAGCCACCACCATTGTAACTTATTATTTGAAGCCATGAACGTACCCAAGGTTTGGATCACGTCATTTGCAATTACAGCATAGGCACAAATAATAAACCCGATAGCCCCAATCATTAATTCCATAGGAAAGAAAATAAAAATCCGGCAAATGTAATTTCTTTCTGCCATCTCAATGTTACGGCTATATTATTTTTTTGGTCCAAATTAATTCCCTGAGTTGTGGATTTTTTTAACACGACATTCACTTACCTTCGTGGCCTAATATGTATATGATGTTCACATTACAAGGTGCCATTCTTCACATCTTTGGATGGTTGATGTTGCTCGGATCTTCTGATCTTACAGTAGTACCAAGTGCAGCGTACACGCCAGTGGACAATATTGTGGCGACTCAAGAACAAGATCAAAACCCTTTATTCTTTGATGCGGTTCTTGATGTTAGTTATTCCTACACCTATGAAACGCCAGGGGTAAAAATATTTCCACAGCCCTTTAAATTGGCCAAAAACCCGGTTGCTCCTTTATTTTATCAACTTTCATATTATACTATTGGCCAGCAAATTGTGGTCAATCTTTCTACAAAAGCTATTATTTTTCCCTTTCATTGTTTTACATAGACTGATTTTTTTATTCGGTTAAAATTTAGAAGGTGTCCAACAGCACCTCTATAAGTCTATCTCTAATTTAAAATATAAAACAATGCATATTTCAATGAATTTCGTGATGGTTTTCGTCACACTAATTGTCACAGTGCCTTTTATCTGGTTTGTCTTGGCAGAAAAAAGTGGCGCGTCTAAAAAGAAGAAAGCTTTTAACGATGCTGCCAAAGGGCACAATATCAAATTTACGCTAAAGGAAGCCTGGAACAATACTTGTCTGGGCTTTGATGAACAGGAAAACACCTTATTTTACATCAATATTAACACTGCTGAAACCAAAGTTCAGAAAGTTGCATTGGAAGATGTTAGAAAGTGTGTCATTAATAAAACAAGCAAAGAATATAAAAATGGAGACAAGCATTATTCTGAGATGTCACGTCTTGATTTGGAATTTACCTTTGTTTCCAATACCAATCCTGTTGTGATTACCTTATATAACGCTGAAGACAATTTTTCTCAGAATAGAGAAGTTGCACGTGCTGAAAAATGGTTGTCCATAATTGATAAGCACAAACACAACAAGAACAACGTCATCGCTGCCTAATCGGCACTGAAATTGGTAAAGAAACCATCTCTTTCAACCTTCTGGATGCTTCCAGAGTATGAAAAATAGAGATGGTTTTTTATATAGAAATTTTTTGAGAGCCATATTTGGTATCATATAATCTTCTACATTTGACAAAAAAAACACACTATGTTGCTCTCTGTTTTTCTTGTCATTTTAGGTTTTGTATTCTTAATAAAAGGTGCGGATTGGATGGTCAATGGCTCTACGCTGTTGGCTAGAAAGAATAAAATTCCTGATTTGGTCATCGGTCTGACCATTGTGGCCTTTGGAACTTCTGCTCCAGAATTGGTGGTGAATACCGTGGCGTCCTATGAAAATCATTCTGATATTGTTTTGGGCAATATCATTGGCAGCAATAATTTTAACCTGTTTATGATTCTGGGGATTGTAGGTCTTATTTTTCCAATTGCCGTGCAATCTTCAACAGTTTGGAAAGAGATTCCCATTTCTTTTGTGGCGGCTATTGTCTTCTTGGTGCTGGCCAATGGGTATTTCATTGGTGATATGGGCTTATCGAGAATTGATGGGCTTATTTTGCTGTCGTTGTTTTTTCTGTTCTTGTTTTATGTTTATAAGCAAATGAAAACTGATGAGACAGTTGCTGAAGCAGTGGTCGTTACAGCATCCAATACTAAAATATGGGGTTACATTGTTTTAGGACTAATAGGTTTGGTTATTGGCGGGAAATTGATTGTTGACAATGCGGTCACCATAGCCAGTGATTTGGGCGTGAGTGAAAAAATAATCGGACTGACTATAATAGCCGCAGGAACCTCCCTACCAGAGTTGATGACCTCTGTTGTTGCGGCGCTGAAAAAGAACAGTGATATCGCTATTGGGAATATTATCGGCTCTAACATTTTCAATATTTTTCTAATTCTCTCCGTGAGTTCTTTGGTGCGGCCAATTGCATTTAGCCCTGTTTTTAATATGGATATTTATCTTCTGTTGGGAGGGACCCTGTTTTTATTTCTCGCAATGTTCACGGGCAAAAAGAAAACGTTGGAACGTTGGCAATCTGCGGTATTGTTATTGATTTTTATTGGATATACCACTTATCTCGTAGGCAAAGAACTCCAATAAACGTTTACTTGTGCAACTTGAGTTGGATGCGCTTCCGCGGAATATCAACATCCAAAACCTTTACGATAACTTGTTGGTGTAAGGACACATGTGCATTAACATCACTAACAAAAGTATCGGAGAGATTGGAGACATGGATCAAGCCACTTTCTTTGATGCCAATGTCTACAAAAGCGCCAAAATTGGTGACATTATTGACAATACCCGGAAGCAACTGTCCTTCCTGCACATCACTAATGGTTTTGATATTTTGGTTGAAGGTAAATACCTTGGCTTGCTCTCGAATATCCAAACCTGGTTTTTCCAATTCTCTAATAATGTCTTGAAGTGTTGGCAACCCAACGCTGTCTGTACAGTAGTTTTGTAAATTTAATTTTTGGAGTTCAGTTTTGTTTCCAATCAAATCGGAGACATTCTGGCCCAAGTCTTTCGCCATTTTTTCAACTATCGCATAACTTTCAGGATGTACTGCACTATCGTCCAAAGGATTTTTGATTGATTTGACCCTTAAAAATCCGGCCCCTTGCTCAAAAGCTTTATCGCCTAAGCGTGGCACTTTTTTGATAGCGCTTCTTGAGGAAAACGCGCCGTGTTCATCACGGTACTTCACGATATTCTCAGCCAATTTTGGGCCGATACCGGAGACATAGCTCAACAGACTGGCACTTGCGGTATTGAGGTTGACGCCAACCGCATTGACGCAACTTTCGACCACAATATCCAATTCTTTTTGGAGTTTGGTTTGATCCACATCATGTTGGTATTGCCCAACACCAATAGATTTGGCGTCAATTTTTACCAGTTCGGCCAAGGGATCTTGGAGTCGCCTTCCGATAGAAACCGATCCACGGACTGTGACATCGTAATTAGGAAATTCATCACGCGCAATTTTGGATGCCGAATAAATACTGGCGCCAGCTTCACTGACCACAAACACTTGTATGTCATTTTTGAACCTGATTTTCCGGATAAAAGCTTCAGTTTCTCTAGATGCCGTTCCGTTGCCTATTGCAATGGCTTCAATCTGATAGGCCTCAGTTAAAGAACTTATTTTTTTTATGGCACCAATGGTATCATTTTTTGGTGGATGCGGATAAATGGTTTCATTATAGAGCAAGCCGCCCTGTGCATCGAGACACACCACTTTACACCCCGATCTAAAACCAGGATCAATGGCGAGAATGCGTTTTTCTCCCAAAGGTGAACCTAAAAGCAATTGTTTCAAATTTTTTGCGAAAACTGAAATTGCGGCTTCATCTGCTTTTGTTTTTGCATTTTGAAGTGCTTCGTTTGAAAGGGAAGGCAACAATAACCGTTTGTAGGCGTCTTGAATGGCCATTTGAATGTGTTGAGAACATTCATTGTTAGAGCGAAGGATGCGATCTTCAATTTTAGAGAGTGCCGTGTCATCATCAATCGCAATTTTGAATTTGATAAATCCTTCACTTTCGGCACGCAAGATGGCCAAAAGTCTGTGGGAGGGAATTCGACTTAAAGATTCTTCCCAATCAAAATAATCTCGGAATTTCTGGGCGTTGTCATCCTCTGATTTCGACTTGACAACTTTGGTGGCAATCATCGCAAAGCGTTCCAATTGCTGACGAATGTTGTTTCTAACATCGGTACGCTCATTGATCCATTCTGCAATGATATGGCGTGCGCCTTCCAGAGCATCTTCTGCGGAAGCGATATCACCTTTTATATATTTATAAGCAAGCGATTCTACATCCGTAGCATTTTGCGACATAATGATTTTGGCCAAAGGCTCCAAGCCGTTTTGTCGTGCCGTGTCTGCTTTGGTTTTTCTGCTTTTTTTGAAGGGTAAGTACAGATCTTCAAGGGCTGTTAAATCTTGAAGTGCTTCTATTTTTTGTTTTAATTCTGGTGTTAACGCACCCTGTTCTTCAATCGCTTTTAGGATGGCTGTTTTTCGCTTTTCAAGCGCTTCAAACTGTTCCTTATATTTTACAATATCGCCAATTTGAACTTCATCCAGATTGCCTGTGCGTTCTTTCCGATAGCGCGAAATAAACGGGATGGTCGCATCTTCATTCAATAATTGAACCGTGTTTTTGACTGAGGTTTCCGGCAGTTTTGTTTGCGAAATAATATAAGAAATCAATGGCATGGGCACGCTTTAAATATTGGTTGTAAAGATAGGAAGATAAAAAAAACTGTTTGAGGTTTCAAACAGTTCTTAAGTCTATTTTTATGATGTTTTGGTTTAATTGGCTGCCTTAAATGTTGCTAATTTTTGATGTTCCTTGTCATACATCACCAAAGCATGATCTTCAAAAGCATAAGAAGCTGTTGAGTTTATAGTTTTTAAAAATTCGTTTTCCGTTTCGATTTCCGGACAGGCTTTTAGGGTGTTAATCAATTGTGAGAATTTTATTTTTTGTGCATCTTCTAATTTGTAGGCGCCCTGTAAATTGTTGCAACCTGTGTAGCCTAAAATTGTAAAATTCTCATTGAACTCAATGTAGGCATGTTCAGACTTTGCTTCTTTAAGTTGTATTTCTTCCCCTTTAAAAGATACCAAATGCCATTTTTCACCTACCAATTTGTCGTTGACTTTCTTCAAAACATATTGGGCTTTCATATCTCCAGAAATTTTGTTGCCATCTTTGTCCAAATGCGTTAATGTGTTTTCGCCAACAAAATAAGGGTTTCTCTTGCTGTCCGAAAAAATAATGCGTTGGCCTTGATCATCCCATTTGAAGGTGCCTTTAGATTCATTTGGTGTAGCATTTTTTCCCAAATAGGTTTCCTTCATCACATAGGTGTTGTCTTGATTGATGGTCACAATAGTTTTAATGCCCTCACAATCTGCACAGGGCAATTGGCCTTCATAAGTGCCTCCCCAATCTAAGGAGGTCATGCTATTATCTGACATGGCTTCCATTTGGGAACCCTCTATTTGAGTCTCTTTTTTCTTTTCAGAATTGCAACTTGTAAACAATAGTACAAGAGTTATGCAGAGGCTATTTATAAGTGTAGTCTTCATGTTTTTGGGGTTTTGATCTAGGAAATCTATTGAAGTTTGACGACACTAGAAAGGTTTTAGATGAATCTTAACAAGGTGTTCTCGCTATTGCTTTTTTTATTTCGTAGCCTTAAACGTCGCTAAAATATAGCCGTTTTCGTCTTTAAAAGTCAAGATATTATTGGTAATGGTGTAGCTACTTGCTTTTTGCAAATTACCCATAAAGACGCGTTCAATGCCATTATCATCGCAGTATCTCATAGTCGCCAATAGTTGAGAGAACTCAATGTGTTGGTTTTCTTTTAAAGTAAATGTGCCTCCAAATGCATTGCAGCCACCGTTGCCGCCCACACCATAATCTTTAGCGGTGAGCTTAATAAAAGGTTGCTCGAGCTCAGGACTGGTGAGATTGACTAGGTCTTTATTAAGTTTGGTCAATACCCATTTTGTACCAATCAATTGTGTCTCAAATTTGTTTGCAGACATTTGCTTGGCGTCTTGAGATTTGCAATTAAAAAGAACGAGACAAATCACTAATGATAAACTTAGAACGTATTTCATGGCGTATGTAATTAAGGATTATGTTTTTAAAGATAGTAAACTGTTTCAAGTTAATTTCAAAAGCATACGGGGTATTGCTTAATGACATTAATTTAGCTAATATGCAATCCGTTAGGCACGTTAGCAGCAGTTGACGTATCAGGATTTACAAAAACCAATTTCCCATCTTCAGATTCTGTCATCAAAATCATCCCCTGGCTTTCAACACCTCTCAATGCTCTAGGTGCCAAATTGACCAAAACCGTAACGCGTTTTCCAATCACTTCCTCTGCAGTGAAACTCTCAGCAATGCCTGAAACTATAGTGCGTACATCAATACCTGTATCTACTTTTAAGACCAATAATTTATTGGCTTTTGGCATTTTTTCGGCTTCTATTATAGTGCCCACGCGCATATCTAACTTTGAAAAATCTTCAAAAGTGATGGTTTCCTTTTGAGGTTCTAACTTTTTGTTAGCGGCCTCATTTGCTTTTTTGCTAGCCACCAGTTTATCCAATTGTTTTTGGATGGCGTCATCTTCAATTTTTGAAAATAGCAGCTCTGCTTTTCCAATAGCGTGCCCTGCAGGAAGTAATACTTTTTTGGAGGAAACATCATGCCATGAATTGTCATCACCGTTGGAATTGCTATTTAAAATGGTTTTCAATTTATCAGAAGTAAATGGCAAAAATGGGGCACTCAAGGTTGCCAAGGCAGCTGCGATTTGAAGCGCCACAAACATGACAGTTTTGGTGCGCGTTTCATCTGTCTTAACCAATTTCCATGGTTCTTCATCAGCCAAATACTTATTGCCCAATCTGGCTAAATTCAGCAGTTCCTGACTCGCTTCTCTAAAACGGTAGCGCTCAATAGAACTTGCAATCACCTCTGGATATGCTTTTAATGCGGCCAAAGTTTCCTCATCAACAGCGCTAAATTCTGAGGCTTCAGGGACGACGCCGTCGTAATATTTATCAGTTAACACAACCACACGATTGATGAAATTTCCAAAAATGGCCACCAATTCATTATTGTTTCTGGCCTGAAAATCTTTCCATGTAAAATCGTTATCTTTCGTTTCAGGAGCGTTAGCGGTCAATGCATAGCGCAGCACATCTTGCTGGTTTGGAAAATCTTCTAAATATTCTGGCAGCCAAACCGCCCAATTTTTTGAAGTGGAAAGTTTATTGCCTTCTAAATTCAAGAATTCATTTGCTGGAACGTTATCTGGTAGAATATAAGAGCCTTCCGCTTTTAACATCGCGGGGAAAATGATGCAATGAAATACAATATTGTCTTTCCCGATAAAATGGACCAATTTCGTGTCTTGATCCTTCCAATACGGTTCCCAATCTTTTCCAACCCGATCTGCCCATTCCTTGGTAGAAGAAATATAACCAATTGGCGCATCAAACCACACATACAACACTTTGCCTTCAGCATCGGCAACAGGTACCGGAATTCCCCAATCTAAATCTCTGGTCACTGCTCTTGGGCGTAAGCCATCGTCAATCCACGATTTAACTTGTCCGTAAACATTAGGTTTCCAGTCTTTTTTATGACCTTCCAGGATCCATTCTTTCAAGAACGCTTCATGCTTATCTAAAGGTAAAAACCAGTGCTTGGTCCGTTTTAAAGTAGGTACGTTGCCGGTGATGGCCGATTTAGGGTTGATCAAATCTGTAGCATTCAAGCTGCTGCCACATTTTTCACACTGGTCGCCGTAAGCTTCCTCATTGCCACATTTTGGACAGGTTCCCGTAACAAAACGATCGGCTAAAAACTGATCGGCTTCTTCATCATAAAGTTGCTCGGTGACTTCCTCAATAAACTCGCCTTTATCATACAGGGTTTTGAAAAATTCCTGAGCGGTTTCATGATGGATCTTCGCTGAGGTGCGCGAATAATTATCAAAACTAATCCCAAAATCTTCGAAGGAGGTCTTGATGATGGCGTGATATTTATCCACAATATCTTGCGGAGTGACGCCTTCTTTTTTTGCTTTTATGGTAATGGGTACACCGTGTTCATCGCTTCCGCAGATAAATGCCACGTCCTTTCCAATCAATCTTAAATAGCGTGCATAAATATCGGCAGGCACATACACACCAGCCAAATGGCCAATATGGATAGGTCCGTTGGTATAAGGTAATGCGGCGGTAATGGTATATCTTTTTGGTTGATTCATGTGTTTTAATATATCGTCTCAAATACTGTCGAGAGCGCTGTTTAGTTGTTCAATGTTTCAGAATCGAAAGGATTCTAGACTATGAAAAATTGTTAAAATCCATAGCTTTGTTAAGATGCAGATGTTCTTATTTTACCCGTAAGTAGTAATCCAATACCCAAACCAATTAGAAGTCCAGGAATAAAATCGATGGCGTCGTTGTCCATAGTAAATTGAAAGACAAGTCCGATAATTAAAACTGCTAAGCCAATATATCTTATTTTATTCATGGGTTTTAAAGTTTTGAAAGTATTCTGAAATGAAGACAAATATCTTCTTAAAGACCCCACAAAAGTACACATTTTGACCTCGATTTAGAAAAAAAATGTACTTTTACATTATGTCGAAAATCACATTTACACTCGTATTAACTTGCTTAGTTTTGGTTCTTGGATCTCAGAAGTTCTATTCGCAAGAAACCTCGTCATCTATGAAACCACATACATTGGTGCGTCCTGCATATTTAAAAGCGGGAGACACGGTTGCCATTGTGGCACCTTCTGGAATTTTAAAAAACCGACAAGCAGATATCCAACGTGCTCAAGATTTGATGAGCAGCTGGGGTTTGCACACGGTGTTAGGCGATCATTTATTTGCTGACGGCAATCATTTTGCAGGAACTGATGCTCAGCGTTGTGCTGATTTTCAGAATGCGATGGATGACCCAAGCATTAGTGCTATTTGGACGGGACGAGGTGGTTACGGAACGGTGAGAATTTTGGACAAGTTGGACTACACTAAATTTAGAAAGAAACCGAAATGGGTGATTGGCTATTCTGATATCACCGCCTTGCATAACCAGTTGAATGTGGAGGGTTTTGAGTCCATGCACGCCATGATGGCGGTAAGTGTTGTAGAAGATTTGGACGAGATCAAAGAAACGGTTGCCACCTTTAAGGATGCTCTTTTTGGGAAACCTCTGGCCTACACCTTGGAAGGTTCAGGATACAATAAAGTAGGAACAGCCTCGGGACCTTTGGTTGGCGGTAATTTGAGTTTATTGTATAGTATGTTGGGTTCTAAAACCAATATTGATGTCTCCGGAAAAATTCTGTTTATAGAAGAAGTTGGAGAATACGCCTATAGTGTGGACCGCATGCTGCAAAGTTTAAAACGTGCTGGATTTTTTGACAATTGTAAAGGGGTGATTGTGGGCGATTTTTCTAAAGTTAGAACAAACACAACGCCTTGGGGAAGTTCTATGGAGCAATTGATTCTGGACGCCTTGTCTGAATACAATTTTCCAATTGCATTTGAGATGCCTGCGGGGCATGAAGATGATAATAGGGCTTTGATCCTTGGACGCCCTATTGAACTTTCAGTAAGTAAAGAGTCCTCAACTATAAAATTCAAAATGTAGTTCTTTTTCTGCCAACTGAACACAGCCGACTGCCGACTGCCAACTGAAGGCTGAACACTGAAAACTCATTTACCATGGCACACCACAACGAACTTGGTAAAGTAGGCGAAAAACTTGCCGCTGAATACCTGCTCTCAAAAGGGTATGAGATTGTGTGCAAAAACTATTTTTATCAAAAAGCTGAAATTGATATCATTGCGAAGCATAACAATATGATGATTTGTGTGGAAGTCAAAACCCGAAATTCTGACTTTTTTGGGGATCCACAGGATTTCGTCACGCCGAGTAAAATCAAATTATTGGTTAAAGCGATGGATGCTTTTATAGTTGAAAATGATATTGAGCAGGAATCTCGATTTGATATTATTGCGGTGCTGAAGAATAAAACCAAAGAAGAATTGACCCATTATGAGAATGCGTTTTATCATTTCTAGCACCTGCGAAGGCAGGTGTCTCATGAGAAGTTGGTTTATTTTTTTATAGTCAGATACAATAACCCTTCCGTCTCTAAGCTCTTTTATGAGCTCAATTCTACCTTCACTTGAAAAAAGGGAAGGAATGTTTTTGCTTCGGATGTCTTTAAAAATTTAGCTTAAACTTAAATTTTGCTACTTTGAAGGAGGAGTGGATTCTGCTTCTAGAGAGAAGCAGAAGATGAGGTCGTGTTGAATATATTTAGTAGTTCGCCAAACCTCTCAGGTTTTCAAAACCTGAGAGGTTTTAACTAGCTCCAAGCTCTTTTCAAATCTGAAAGCATTTTCACGAATACACTCACAATTTAAACCGAACTAAATCTCCTAAGTTATTCCAATAAAACGTAAGAAGGCATGACAATTGTCATCTTTTGGGTTTGTCTGGTTTTTTATATTTGGGGCTTAATTATTTTAAAAAAAGTCAATGAATATAGCCACCAAACCAGCCCATAGTTTTCATATTCCGGTGATGGGTTTAGCTTATACTATAGATAGTCCCATTCGTGTTGCACAATACGGTATTTCCTCCGTCATTTCCATTATTGACGATGATCTCTTAGAGAAAATGAATGCTTTTTATAGCGAGAAATTCAGTTTACCCTATCAAGAAATTTCCAAAAAAGTTGAGGATTATCGTGCCAAACGTATCACGGCCTATTTGAATTTGGTGGATACCATCGTTAAAGATAAGTTTGGGAGATTTAAAGAAGAACTATCAGAAAGTAAGTCTGCTCTTGAAAACTTTATAAGCATGCTCCCAAATAAGTCCAGCATAAAAGAGGGGCTATCAAAAATGGTGGAAGAAGGGATGCTCATAAAGGAATCTATTAAAAATTATATTGATGAGCATTTGTCTGCTGGTGAAATTGATGTCAACATCATGACCAAAATTGACAAGGATAATTTTAAGGGATCTGAACAGTTACCTATTGAATTTAACGATGCACATGCGTCTCTTCGGGGTTTTGCCAATAGCAACCTGGAGTCGTCCGTTGTGCTTTCCGCAGGAATGAATCCAAGATTATATAGCTATTTTGAGAACTTCAAAGATTTTTATCCTGACACCCATAACCGATTAAAAAAGAAAATTATATTAAAGGTGAGCGATTTCCGTTCAGCAATTATCCAAGGAAAATTTTTGGCTAAAAAAGGGCTGTGGGTTTCAGAGTACCGGGTAGAATCTGGCTTGAATTGCGGCGGACATGCATTTGCTACTGAAGGCTATTTATTGGGTCCAATTTTGGAAGAGTTTAAAACGAAAAAATCAGAATTAATAGAAGATACCCATGCCGTTTTTCTTAAGGCGCTCGCTGATAAAGAGATCCCTGTTCCTGAAAAACCTTTGGAAATAAAAATTACGGTCCAAGGCGGTGTTGGAACAGCGGCCGAGCACGAATTTTTAATCCATAATTATCATGTAGACTCTGTAGGTTGGGGCAGTCCGTTCTTGCTGGTTCCAGAAGCAACATCTGTTGATAATGAAACGCGAAAGCTTTTGGCAGAGGCTAAAGAATCTGATTTATATTTGAGTAATATTTCGCCTTTAGGTGTGCCTTTCAATACCTTAAAAGGAACCTCAAATGAATTTTATAAACAAAACCGGATTGATAACCATAAAGCTGGAAGTTCCTGTCCTAAGAAGTTTCTGGCCTTGAGCAAGGAGTTTGGACCTGAAGGGATCTGTACGGCTTCAAAAAAATATCAGGATGTAAAGTTGGAAGCGCTCGACACAAAAAAAGGAACAATGACCTCTTCCTATTATGAAATGGCTAAAAACAAGATCACTGAAAAAGCCTGTCTTTGTGTTGGTTTGGCCAACGCCTCTTATCTTGAAAATGAAATTCCTATTAAAGGGCAGCAGCAAGGTGTGGTCATTTGTCCAGGGCCCAATTTAGCTTATTTTGATAAAGAAGTCTCGTTACCTCAAATGGTGGGACATATTTACGGAAAAGCGTCGGTGCTTTCAGAAGCATACAGGCCCAATATGTTTGTAAAGGAATTAAAAATGTATGTGGAGTATTTGAAAAATGATATTGCGACTTTTACAGACGAATTATCGACTAAAAACGTAAAGAAATGGACAGCCTTTAAAAGCAATTTATTAGATGGCATTGTTTACTACCAGCATCTGTTTATGGGAACGGAGAACTCTAACACTTGTGGAATCCAATCTGATATTACGATTTGTAAAGACGAGTTGAATACGATTATGATTCCTGTTTTGTAATTTAAAACCCTTCCGTTAAGCTCTTTGCTGAGCTTAAATCCACCTTCCCTTGAAAAATGGGAAGGAATTTTTGATTTGGATATTTTTTGAAATTCAGTGACTAAGATCTTTGTATTATGATCTAGAGCTTTTCCGCCTTTGAGTCTTTTTATGAGTTTAAGAACACTTTGCCTCGAAAAAAGGGAAGGTGGTTTTTTCTCTGAAATGTTAATCTATTGAATTTGGATGTTTTCTGAGGATGAATTTAACCCTCTCAGGTTTTCAATAGCTGAGAGGGTTTTAACCTCTATCGGATATGAAGCATTTGGCTATAATTCAAAATCGATAATCTTTTCATGAGATCCCTGCTTTCGCAGGGATTTATTTATGACCTGTAAAAATTCATCTCATCCACATATTCCCAAACGTGTTCAGGTAACATGGGTCTGACGTTTTTGCCTTTCTTGATAGATTTTCTTATAAACGTGGAAGACAATTCCATAATGGGAGCCGACACACGATGGATTTTAGGATGCTCGTCAAATTGGGTTTCAATCACACCTTCTGATATTCTTGGATACACATAAAGATGATGGTTGGCCAAGATCAATTCATAATTTTTCCATTTATGAAGACTTTTAAGATTGTCTTCGCCCATAATCAAGGAAAACTCATATTTAGGATATTTTTCTTGTAAATGGGTGAGGGTATTGATGGTGTAATTAGGTTGTGGCAACCCAAATTCAATATCACTTGGTCGCAATTTATCGTAATCTTCTGTGGCGCGGTACACCAGTTCTAGCCGGTCGTGATTAGCAAGCATTGTCGCTTTTACCTTGAACGGACTTTGAGGAGTGACCACAAACCATATTTGGTCAAGATTACTATATTCTGCCATATGGTTGGCAATGATCAAATGGCCAATGTGAATGGGATTGAAAGTGCCAAAATACAGACCGATTTTCATTTCTCAGGGGTATTTACAAAATCAGACACCAATTTGTAAGACTCAGCAATGGCCTTGTCGAGATCATCATTTACAACGATGACATCAAATAAGGGAGCTGTAGCCAATTCTGCGGAAGCTTTCGCAATACGCATATTAATTTTATCGTTACTTTCGGTTTGACGCTTTTTTAACCGGATCTTTAATTCGTCGATACTAGGCGGTTTTACAAAAATGGCAATAGTTTGCTCAGGAAATTTGCGTTTGATACGTAAGCCTCCCGAGACATCAATATCAAATATAACATTTTTGCCTTTTGCCCAAATGCGTTTGACTTCGGTTTTTAAGGTGCCATAAAAATTGTCACGATAAACTTCTTCCCATTCTAAAAACTCGTCATTTTTAATGCGGTTTTTAAAAGCTTGGGTGTCTAAAAAGTAATAATCTTTGCCGTCTGTTTCATTGTCTCGTTTTTCTCTGGAAGTTGCCGAGATGGAGAACTCCAAATTGAGCTCTTGTTGCTTGAGTAAATGTCTTACAAGTGTCGTTTTACCTGAGCCAGAAGGGGCTGAGAATACAATGAGTTTGCCTTGGTTGGTGATGTCGTTAATTTTTGTCACGAATATGCTTTTATTGTAGTCAGTCTATTATCTATATTCTTTTATCTTTTAAAGCACATTTAACAACTGTTCTTTAATTTTTTCTAGTTCGTCCTTCATTTGGACGACCAATTTTTGCATTGGCGCATAATTGCTTTTTGAACCAATAGTGTTGATTTCACGGCCCATTTCCTGACTGATAAATCCTAATTTCTTTCCGTTGGAATCGTCGCTATTTAGCGCTGAAATAAAATAATCCAAATGATTTTTTAGGCGTACTTTTTCTTCAGTAATGTCAAATTTTTCGATGTAAAATACCAACTCTTGTTCAAAGCGGTTTTCATCTACTTTTTCCTTCAATTCAGAAACACCTTTTTGTAAACGTTCTCTAACACCTTCTATACGCTCAGGATCCATAGCAATGACATCTTCTAAAAGATCTGCAATGTTTTTAACCCGATCAAGAAATTCAGACTCCAAGCTTTGGCCTTCATCCAAGCGGTATTGAAGTATTCTCTCCAAAGCCGTATTGATTTCTGCAGCAATTTCTTCCCATTCATCTTCATCCATCTCATCACGCTCCGTAGTTATGGCATCTGGTAATCGGATGGCCATTTTGAGCAATTCAGTTTCATCACCGTCAACCACCTCTTTCAATTGTTTGATGTATTGTTTCACAACCGTTTTATTGATTTGAGTTGAGGTTTCTTCGCCAGTAATCTCCATGTATAATGAAAAATCCACCTTGCCGCGTTCCAATTTTGAGGCAATCAGTTTACGGATGTCCAGTTCTTTTTCTCTGTACAAAGAAGGCATTCTGGTATTCAGGTCAAGGTTTTTGCTGTTAAGCGACTTCACCTCTATGGATATTTTTTTAGTAGGAAGCTGTATTACAGATTTTCCATACCCTGTCATGGATTGTATCATAGACTTATTTTAAAAGTTGCACAAAGGTACTAAAAATCATCAGTTTTAACAGGTTTATAAGCTGTTGGAATTGTAACAAAGAGATTAAAATTCTTAGATTTGCATTCTTTCAAACAGTAGAAAAAACGAGGTTTTGAACCCTAGAGATTTTTCAATGTGGTAAAACCCGTCTATAATCTAAATTCTATCATCTATAATTTAAAAAAATATGTATCTAAAAGATTTTGAAATACGCTGGAGTGATGTTGATGCCAACAGACATTTGGCCAATTCCGCTTATGTTAACTTTATGAGCCATACCCGTGTGGCATTTTTTGAAGACCATAAGTTTTCGTTGTCCAATCTTGCTAAATTTCAGATTAGTCCCGTTATTTTTTATGAGCACATCTACTATTTTAAAGAAGCATTTTTAGGAACTCCTATTCGAGTGAGTCTCGAAGTTACAGGCCTGAGCGCTGACGGCATGTTCTTTGGGATTGAACATAATATATACAATCAGAAAGGAGAAAATTTAGCGACCTGTGAGCTTATGGGGGCTTGGATCAATTTAAAGTCGCGCGGATTGACACCTCTGCCAGCAGAATTTTTGGAGGAAATGAAGACCTTCCCGAAATCTAAAGATTTTAAAATTTTGACTAAAGACGACACCCGAAAATTTGGTAAAAAACCGATTGATTTAAGCTGAAATTTTCGGCCTCTTGGTGACTAAATAGACGCCCAGAAAGATTAGGCAGGTGGCGATGATTTTTACAGTTCCCAAGTAGTCACTTCCCATCATAATGGACACTACGCCTGCAACTACCGGCTGTATATAAATAAAAATGGTAACGGTTGAGGCCTTTAAATGTCTCAAAGCCAAAGGGTTTAGAAGGTAAGTTCCAAACGTAGCCCCAATGATTACAAATAGCACTTCAAAGGTGACAAATGGTGTGAATGTTTGTAAGTCAATTTCCATGACTTCAGAATAGCCAAAAGGCAGCACCATGATTAGTCCAAAAAGGAATAACCATTTGATAAAGGTAAGGGGATGGTATTTATCTGTAAGCCTTTTGATGAGAACAATATAAATACTGTAGGAAATGGCATTGACCATCACCAGCGCATTGCCAAGTGGGACATTATCGGCCGCACGCAATGATTTGCCATAAACGGTCAGAATGATGGCCCCTGTAAATCCAAAAATCACTCCTAAAATTTTTAATGAGGTTACTTTTTCCTTTAAAAAAAAAGCAGACATGATCAAGACTAAAATAGGTGATATGGTGGCAATGACCGAGGCGTGTATTGGCGTGGTAAGCTGCAAACCTTTGAAAAATAGGAGCATGTTAATAGCAATTCCAAAAATAGCGGCTATAAAAAAACGGATATAATCTCGTTTATCTATTTTCTCTTTTGGACCTAAAAAACTCAAAAGCCAAAATAATATGGTAGCTCCCGCCACCCTTAGCACAATAAACCCGAAAGGCTTGACATGGCCGCCTACCATGACGTCTTTGGCCAGGGTGTAATTTAAACCATAAAGTAATTGCACAACAAGTACAGCAAGTAGCGCAAGTGTTCTAATTTTCATGAATGGCTTTTTTGGCAGCTTCTACGGTTTTGGAACTGTTGCCAATAAAAATTTGATCGTTGTAAACCACAACAGGTCTGCTCAAAAAGGTATAATGTTCAAGAATATAATTTTCAAAATCCTGCTCTGTCAAATTTTGGTCTTTAAGTTTCAATGCTTTGTAGCGTTGTGCACGTTTGCTGAATAAGGCCTCATAACTGCCAGATAATTTGTGGAGGTCTTTAAGTTGAGCTGGCGTAATTTCTTCATTCTTAATATCTTGAAAGATAAAATCGGAAGGCAGATCTAGGGTTTTGACAATCCTGACACAGGTGCTACAGGTTTTTAAATAGTATATTTTTTTCAAAACAATCGGTTTGCGATGCAAGTTAAAAGGATTTCACATGAAAAATAGGTATTTTTAAGGAAAATTGCATAGTCTGGATCGGACCTTAAAATTGATCTTAATGCCTAAAATATAGTTCATGGATTACTACGCTATTATTTCAATTTTAATGGTACTGTCTGCTATTTTCGGATTTATTAACGTTCGTTTTTTGAAGTTGCCTACAACCATAGGCTTAATGGTTATTACCATCATTTTTACGTTGGTCCTGGTTATGGTCGGGCAATTCAATGACACCTTATTAATGGAAGAGCGGCAACTTATTGAGCAAATTGATTTTAAAACGGTGTTGCTTGATATTATGCTGAGTTTTTTGCTCTTTGCTGGCGCCCTACATACTAATTTTGAAGAGTTGCGGGCACAGCGTGCACCTGTGATAGTTTTTGCGACCTTAGGAGTGTTGACTTCTACATTTTTGGTGGGGATATTGATGTATGCGCTCCTGCCTTTTTTAGGAGTTCAAGTAGATTTTATATATTGTCTGTTATTTGGATCTTTAATTTCGCCAACAGACCCTATTGCTGTGCTTGGTATTTTGAAAAAAGCAAATGCACCCAAAAGATTGGAGACAAAAATTGTAGGTGAATCTCTCTTTAATGATGGCGTAGGAGTGGTTGTATTCCTGACCATCTTCTCAATTGCGTCCTCTCCAGGAGCAGGTTTAGAACCGTTGCCAATTTTAAAACTGTTCGCTCAGGAGGTCTTGGGAGGGATCACATTAGGATTGATTTTGGGCTACGTCACGTACAAATTGTTGAAGGCCATTGACGATTATGAAGTAGAGGTCATTATTACCATAGCTGCGGTAATGGGTGGAACCTTGGTGGCCCAAAAATTACATCTTTCCGCACCATTGGCCATGGTAACTGCGGGGTTGTTTGTAGGGAATGATATTGTCAGAAATGCTGCCATGTCAGAAAAGACAGAGAGTTATGTAGATCGGTTTTGGGAACTTGTAGATGTTTTGCTCAACACTGTTCTATTTGTGTTAATAGGTATGGAAATGCTGATTTTAAAATTTGAAACCAATTATATTTTAGCAGGTGTGATTGCCATACCTATTGTGCTGGTATGTCGATACGCCTCATTATGGCTACCCATAAAATTCTTTGCAAAACGATTGGATTTTGTACCAAAAACAAATCTGATTATGACTTGGGGTGGATTGCGAGGAGGCATTTCAATTGCTTTGGCCTTGTCGCTTTCACAGGCAATGTATCGAGAATTATTTCTTGTGGTTACCTATATTTTGGTCATTTTTTCAGTAGTCGGACAAGGGTTAACTGTGGGACCGATTATCAAAAAATTGACAGCCAATATTAAGGATTCACCTTCAGAAAACCTCTGATATCATCATAAGCCATAACGACTTTTGTTACCCCTTGGGCATATGACGCAATCTCATAATTGTTATAGAGCAACAACAAACCATCTTTTGTGAATCCGATATTCTCAGGCAATTGAAATTCCTCACCGAAGAAAAAATCTTCAATGGTCTCGTCGTTATCTTTAGGCTTTGTTTGTTCCTTGAAAGCCTTTTGAGCAATTTTTTTAAATTCGGTTAGATTGCTGATGATGTCATTTTGCTCCAAAAGAGCCCCCGTTTCCGGATTAAAATTTAAATAAGTAATTCTAGTATTGCCGTGTGCGCCTCCAGTATCGATATAAGATTGAAGGCTGATGGAGATCACTTCTGGAGATTCATAAAGAACCTTCCCCTCAACGTCTACTTCCCATTGCTGGTTGGTATCCTGAAAATCTTGTTTAAAGGTTTTGTATTCATTGTCAAATTGTGAAACAGCTTGAGAAATTGAGATGTCATTTTCAGGAGTATCGGCCATGTTCATTTCATTCGCAATCACGTGCTCAATCTGCTGATTGATCTTTTCTGTAACAGCCTTTGTACCCATCGCTTTTGGATAGTTGATGGCAATGAAGGCATCTGAAGATTTTTCAATATGCTGGGTTTCGAAAGTTAATTTGACGTCTTCATTACAGGACACTATAAGTAAGGCCATCATCAGGAAAGAACTTATTTTTTTCAAGGTTTTCGGGGATTTGTTAAACATTCAATAAAGGTATTACATCCTTTTGTAACCAACGAGTTAAAGGTTAAATTTGTTATCAATAAAATGATAGGTTATGAAATTCAACACCAAGACCATTCACGGTAACCAAGAACATGACAAAGCTTATGGGGCTGTAATGCCTCCTATATATCAAACATCAACTTATGCACAATCCACTCCTGGCGGGCATAAAGGTTATGGATATTCAAGAAGTGGGAATCCGACGCGTACTGCTTTAGAAAATTCATTTGCGAGCATTGAAAATGGAACGCACGGTTTGGCTTTTGGGTCCGGATTGGCCGCTATTGATGCGGTGATGAAACTTTTAAAGCCTGGAGATGAGGTGATCTCTACAAGTGATCTTTATGGTGGAACGTATAGATTATTCACAAAAATATTTGAAGGTTTCGGAATCAAATTCCATTTTGTTGGTATGGAGAATGCTTCAGAAATAGAATCTTATGTCACTAAGAACACCAAGCTGATTTGGGTGGAAACGCCCACCAATCCCATGATGACTATTATTGATATTAAAGCATGCGCCGAAGTTGCGAAAAAACACCGCATTCTTTTAGCGGTTGATAATACGTTCGCTACTCCTTATTTACAACAGCCATTAGATTTGGGTGCTGATATTGTGATGCACTCTGCCACTAAATACTTAGGCGGCCACAGTGATGTGGTTATGGGCGCACTTGTTGTAAAAGATAAAGACCTCGCAGAGAAATTGTATTTTATCCAAAATGCGAGTGGGGCAATTTGCGGGCCTCAAGATAGTTTCTTGGTTTTACGAGGTATTAAAACGTTGCACATCCGTATGCAGCGCCATTGTGAAAATGGAAAAGTAGTTGCTGAATATTTGAAGAATCACCCAAAAATAGAAAAGGTATATTGGCCCGGTTTTGAAGACCATCCCAACCACGGGATTGCAAAAGCGCAAATGAAGGATTTTGGAGGAATGGTATCTTTTACCACTAAAGGGAATGACTATGAATTAGCAATCAAAATTGTTGAAAAACTGAAAGTCTTCACTTTAGCAGAATCCTTAGGTGGGGTAGAGTCTCTTGCGGGACATCCAGCGAGTATGACACATGCGAGCATCCCTAAAGAGGAACGTGAAAAAATTGGAGTTGTAGATTCTTTGATAAGATTGAGCGTTGGGATTGAGGATGAGGAAGATTTAATTGCCGATTTGAAACAGGCGATAGGGTAAAAAATAGGCTATGGAATCAGCAAAATAGACAAATTTCAACCTCAATCTTTTTATTATATTGAAGTGCGTTCTTACTCGAAGTAAAAGATATAACCGAAATTCAGCCATATCAAATAGTCATTAGATTGGTTTGAGGCTAATTTATGGTCTAGTCCATCAATAGAATCGTTGAAATAGTATTGTAGTCTTAAATCCAACATTAAATCTGACAAAGCTGTTAGTTTGTAGCGAGTACCAATACTTCCCACAATTGAAAATACGGCGCCACTTTGAAATTTTATAAAGTCAGTGTCCTTCACAGATCCATTGGAATTTAAGTGCCAAGGATCAAAATAATTATTCAAGTTTGTTGGGTTTCCATCATCATAGGTTGTAGACACCTTAGGATTATATGAGGTCAAATGCGCCCCCAAACTCACAAAGGGAGCCAAAGTATTGATCTCATATGAAAACTCCCTCATGCTAAAAGGAAAATACTCTAACTGCATACCAATATCAAGATTGTTGCTTTCACCGGAATGGGCTCTTAATTTATCGGCATTTGCGCTTGTTTTGGAAGGATCTACCCATTCACCAAAGTGATTGAGTTTGGTCTTGTTCCAAGAAAGTTCGCTGCGTACCCTAAAATGATCTTTGAAATAAGAATATTGACTATATCCCCTTGTATATTCGAAATTCATAAAATGTACAAATCCAATTCCAATTCCCGTATTACCTGCATTGGTTTCAAAATCTCTGCGTTCACCAAAATCAGATTGAAGTGCTACAGGACCAAAAATGACCCCTAATTCATTTGAGAAATTAAACTGTGCAAAACTGGTTGAAATACCTAAAAACAAGACAGATATAAATAGTAGCTGTTTTAAAATAAGCGTCATGTGCTTGTGTCTCATTTATGTTGTTGGTGTCAACAAATATATGAAAACTGACTTAACTACCAAACAAAAGATTCATATCGTGAAAGTTGTAAAATTCCATTTATTCTGTTATGAATTTGGAAAAAAAATACGTCATCTTAAATATCCTCTAGTTATAATGTTATATGTATTTAGAATTCAATACCATCACCTAAATTTTTGAGACACCATTAGAGATAATTGAAAATTGTCATAAAAACCTCAAGATATTGTATCTTTGAATCACCAAATATTATATTGATTCTTAATAAGCTAATACATGAAAGACAAGATTGATTCTTTTTTAGAGTTTGTGAAAAAAAATAATGCTCACGAACCAGAATTTTTACAAGCAGTGCACGAAGTTGCAGAAACCGTAATTCCTTTTATCGAAGCCAATCCTAGATATCAGGGAAAAATGTTGCTTGAGCGTATGGTGGAGCCAGAGCGCACCATTATCTTTAGAGTGCCTTGGGTAGATGATCATGGTAAAATTCAAGTAAATAGAGGCATAAGGGTTGAGTTCAATTCGGCCATAGGCCCTTATAAAGGTGGACTGCGCTTTCACCCCTCCGTAAATTTGAGTATTCTTAAGTTTTTGGGTTTTGAACAAATGTTTAAGAACTCACTTACCACATTACCCATGGGTGGTGGCAAAGGAGGTTCTGATTTTGACCCAAAGGGTAAGAGTGATAATGAAGTGATGCATTTTTGCCAATCATTCATGAATGAATTATACCGCCACATAGGTGCAAATACTGATGTTCCCGCTGGAGATATAGGCGTTGGGGCTCGTGAAATTGGGTATATGTTTGGCCAATACAAAAAAATACGCAATGAGTTTACCGGAATCTTGACGGGTAAAGGACTGTCATATGGCGGCTCTTTAATTAGGACAGAATCTACAGGTTACGGTTGTGTGTATTTTGTTAAACATATGTTGGAGACGCAAAACGACACTTTAGAAGGTAAGACAATAACAATTTCAGGATCAGGAAATGTGGCACAATATGCGTGTGAGAAGGCTACTGAGTTAGGAGCGAAAGTTGTAACCATGTCTGATTCGTCTGGGTATATTTATGATCCTGAAGGTATTGATGCTGAAAAATTGGCATTTATTATGGATCTTAAAAATGTAAAACGAGGAAGAATAAGTGAATTTGCTGACCATTACCAATCAGCATCGTTTCATGAAGGACGTCCTTGGAACACAAAGTGTGACATTGCCCTACCATGTGCCACACAAAATGAATTGAATGAGGACGAAGCAAATATTCTTATCAAAAATAATGTGATGGCTGTTGCAGAAGGTGCTAACATGCCATGTACTCCGGAGGCCATAATGGCGTTCCAGAAAGCAATGGTATTATTTGCTCCAGGAAAAGCTTCAAATGCTGGTGGCGTGTCAACTTCCGGATTGGAAATGAGTCAAAACTCTTTACGTCTCAATTGGGAAAGAGAAAAAGTGGATAGCAGATTATATGAAATTATGAATAACATCCACCATTCTTGCGTTACTTATGGCAAACAGGACAATGGATATATTGATTACGTAAAAGGAGCAAACATAGCGGGCTTTGTTAAAATAGCCGATGCAATGTTGGCGCAGGGTGTTGTATAATAAATTCTAAAAATTAAATAAAAAAGGCTTCTCTATCAATTTACAGAAGCCTTTTTGCTGTTCTTAATATATGAATAAGGTAAAAATGTCGTTAGTAATAAATATCTTTAATCGCTACTATTAAGCTATGATAAAACAGATTACGACCCTTATATTTCTAGTTTTTTTTGTACTGTCATCCCATGCGCAGGATTTTTCAGCTTTATGGCAGGGTTATTTTTCATATTATAATATTAAGGATGTTGTTGTAAGCACTACCAAAGTATATGGCGCTTCAGAAAATGCCGTTTTTACCTATGATCTAACAACTAAAGAATTAGAAACAATCACTACCATAGAAGGTTTGTCAGGACAAACCATCACCACAATTGCGTACAATGAAACTTACCAAGCCCTGTTGATAGGATATGCGAACGGCCTTATTGAAATTGTTTCTGGATCTGAAAATAAAATCTTATCAGTAGTTGATATTGTTGATAAACAAACGATTCCTCCAAACCTCAAACGCATTAACCATTTTAACGTTGATAATGGTCGCGTCTATATTTCTACTGATTATGGCGTTTCCGTTTACAATTTGGAGCGATTGGAATTTGGCGATTCCTATTTTATTGGAAGCGGTGGAAGTCAAATAAGGGTTGAACAAACAACTATTTTAAATAATTCAATTTATGCGGCCTGCGGAGATAATAATGCCATAAAAGTAGCAGATCTTTCCAATCCAAATCTGATTGATTATCAGCAATGGCAAACCTTGGGGGATGGTAATTTTGTGGCAGTCGAAAGTGTTGAAAATCGCCTGTATGCTATAAAAACCAATCAGGTTATTTATGAAATTTCAAATGGAACCTTCACCGCGTTATTTACCTATTCTGGCTTACCTTTAGATACGAAAACGGCAAATGGGAATTTGGTTGTGACTACCGAAACTAATGTTTATGTGTACAACAGCAGTTTTACAACTCTGGCCACAGCAGTACTAACCTCTGAGTTTGACACACAATTTACTAGTGCCACAGTTGCTGAAAACACCATGTTTTTAGGGACTAGCAGTTTTGGCGTTATGAAAACGACCTTCTCAAACCCCAGTAATTTTGAAGTGGTAAGGCCAGAAGGCCCACTGATGAATGATGCTTTTAAAATTGAAGCAGGAAATGGTGATTTGTGGGTGACTTATGGCGATTATACAGTTTCCTATAATCCTTTTCCTTTGCGCAGTTTTGGCCTTAGTCATTTAGTTGAGGAAAATTGGAAAAACACCCCTTATGACAGTCTATTAACTGCCAAAAATTTAAATTATGTTGCGGTTAATCCGTTCAAGCCTTCTCAAGTTTTTATTAGCGCCTGTCATCAAGGTGTTCTTGAACTTAACGATGAGGTTCCAACCCTTCTTTTGGATCATACCAATAGTGCGCTGGAATCGTTGGTTGTTCCATCTGCTCCCAATGAAATTTCAGTAAGACAAACAGGTTCTATATTTGATAGAAATGGTTTGTTATGGACCTTAACATGTCGTGTTGATAAAGGTTTAAAATCTTATAATCCTAGTACTGGTGAGTGGAAAGGTTATAGTTTTAGTGAAATTATACCAGATGCTTTTGTTGATGAGCTAGGATTTGGGGATATTGCCATTGATAGAAATGGCACCAAGTGGATAGGTTCATTTTTCAAAGGCATTATAGGGTACAATGAGAACGGCAATAGCATTAGAAACTTAAATTCTGAAGACCAGAACATGCCTTCAAGTGTCGTAACGGCAGTGGCTGTTGATAATAATAATCAACTTTGGCTTGGTACTATCAAAGGATTGAGAGTGCTTTACAATACGAGTAGCTTTTTTGAAGAGCCCAACCCAACTGTTAGGGAAATTGTGGTGCTTGATGATGGGATCCCTCAAGAATTGCTGTCTAACCAATTCATTACAGATATTAAGATAGACGGTTCCAATAATAAATGGATAGGCACGCTTGATGCCGGGGTTTTTTATTTTTCTCCAGACGGTCAAGAGACCATCTATCACTTTACTACAACTAATTCGCCCTTACCGTCCAATTTTATAAAAGACATTTCTATAGATGCCCAAAACGGCAAAGTCTACATTGCAACAGAGAAAGGCCTTGTTTCGTTTAATTCTGGCGGTTCAGACCCCAAAGAAGAATTGGCAAGTGCCTATGTGTATCCTAACCCGGTAAGGCCAGAATACGATGTTCTTGGCGCCAACAATTTAAACGACATCAATAAAGGCGTTAAAATTAAGGGTATTACTGAAAATGTCAATATCAAAATCACAGATATTGAAGGGAATCTTGTTGCTGAAGCACAGTCAAGAGTCAATTTAAGAGCGTCTCGTTCCAATAACAATTTTGCCATTGATGGCGGCACGGCCATCTGGAACGGTAAAAATCTCGCCAATAATATTGTCGCTTCCGGTGTCTATCTTATTTTAATTTCTGATCTGGAATCTTTTGAAACCAAGGTTTTAAAATTGTTGATCATCAGATAATAGTTTTACCCATAAAACGATGTTAGTTAAAACCAATGCTATTGTACTTTCCAAAATAAAATATGGAGACCATGATGTGATTGTAAAATGCTACACCAAAAATAGGGGTGTGGTGAGTTACTTATTACGGGGGATTTTGAAAAGCAAGCGCAGCAATTCCAAAATTGCCTATTACCAGCCACTTTCACAATTGGAAATTGAAGAAAACTACAAAGCCAACCATTCCTTACATTTCATAACAGACGTCAAATTGAGCGTGCCCTATCACAGCATGCATACCAATATCTTGAAAGGTGCCATTGTGATGTTTTTGTCTGAAGTTTTGGCATCCACCTTAAAAGAGGAAGAAAGCAATTTATCACTGTATGAATTTTTAGAAACTACCTTGCAATGGCTGGACCATGAAACGGATTTTGCTAATTTTCACTTGTTGTTTTTATTGGAGCTCAGCAAGCACTTAGGTTTTTATCCAGACATTTCTCAGTTAAATTACCCATATTTCAATTTAAGCACCGGAAGTTTTGAATTAAAGCCACAAACACAATATACCATTTCAGGAGAAAACTTAATGCTCTTGAAACAGTTGTTGGGCATCAAATTTGATGAGTTAAATACCATAAAAATGGGCTCTCAGCAAAGGCAGTCATTGTTGAACTCCCTACTATTTTATTTTGAACTACATCTGTCTGACTTCAAAAAACCGAAATCTCTGCAGGTGCTAAATCAAGTATTTAATTAAAACCAAACAAGCTGAATGAAATTTTTGTTGTCACTATGTACGCTTCTAATAACGATTGCTTCTTCGCAATCCCAAAACATTAAAATTTTAGAAAAACTCACTAATCTGCCTGTTGCTGGCGCTGTAATTTTTAATGATTCAAAGGTTACCTCTACAACCTCTGATATTGATGGGGTTGTCAGTTTAGATATGTTTTCTTTTGAAGAAGTGATTTATGTAGAACATTTGCTATACCAAACCTCAAGTTTGAAAGTCTCTGAAATTGTAAACAAAACCATTTTTCTAACATCTAAAATAGAAGGCTTGGATGAAATAGTGATTTCCGCCTCAAAATTTCAACAAAACAAACGCGATATTCCGCAAAAGATTATAAGTATCAGTGCAAAATCAATAGCGTTTTCAAATCCTCAAACCAGTGCCGATGTGTTGGAAGGAACCGGAAATGTTTTCATCCAAAAAAGTCAAATGGGTGGTGGAAGTCCTATGATTAGAGGATTATCTACCAATCGTCTTTTGATTACGGTTGATGGCGTGCGCATGAACAACGCTATTTTTAGAGGCGGCAATTTGCAAAATGTGATTTCTATAGATCCTTTTATAATTCATAATACAGAGGTTACATTAGGTGCGGGCTCTGTAGTTTATGGAAGTGATGCCCTTGGTGGTGTGATGAGTTTTTACACCCAAAAGCCACAATTGTCGTCTTCTGATTCGTTGTACTTTAAAGGAAATGCTGTAGCAAGATATGCCTCTGCCAACAAAGAAAAAACAGGGCATATTGATGTAAACTTCGGATTGAAAAAATGGGCCTTTTTGACTAGTGTAAGTTTCACTGATTTTGATAATTTGCGCATGGGCAGTTATGGCCCAATAGATTACATACGGCCAGAATATGTGCAGACGGTTAACGGTAGTGATGTTGTTGTGCCAAACGAGAATCCGTTGGTTCAAGTGCCAACAGGTTATGACCAAATCAACTTTTTACAGAAAGTGCATTATGAGCCTAGAGAAAATTGGACCTTTGATTTGGGATTATATTATACCACGACGTCTGATTATGCCCGTTATGACCGATTAATTCGCTATAAAGGTGACAATTTGCGTTCCGCTGTATGGAACTACGGTCCACAACGGTGGTTTATGGGGAATTTGCAAGTGACCAAATTGAGCAGCAACTCTAATTTATATGATAAAATCCAAGCTACAGTGGCTTATCAGAATTTTCAGGAAAGCCGCATGGATAGAGACTTTAATAAACCAGATAAAAATATTAGGGAGGAAGCGGTTGATGCTTTGTCTGCAAATTTAGATTTGGAAAAGCAACTGGGTGCAAGAACAGAACTATTTTACGGTCTGGAGTATATTTATAATAAGGTGACGTCCACAGGAATTGAAGAAGATGTAGTGACAGGAATCCTTGTGCCTACAATATCTCGCTATCCCAATGGGTCTGATTGGCAATCCGTAGCCGCTTATTCAAGTTTGAAATTTAAACCCAACCCAAAGTTTGTATTGCAAACTGGCATCCGGTATAATCAGGTCATTGTCAATGCTGATTTTACAGAAAATAATGTCTATCTAAATCTGCCTTATTCTACAACCAAGATTAACACAGGTGCTTTTACAGGAACTGCCGGTGTAAATTGGAATCCTAATGAAATGCTCGGGCTAAAGTTAAACGCCTCCTCAGCTTTTAGAGCGCCTAATATCGACGATATAGGTAAAGTATTTGATTCAGAACCGGGCTCAGTAGTGGTGCCCAATGACAACTTAAAACCAGAATATGCTTACGGACTCGAATTTGGGGTAAAGCTGAATTTTGAAAATAGTGTTATTTTGGATATGGCCACCTACTACACTTTTTTGGATCATACTTTGGTAAGGCGTGATTTTACACTAAATGGCGATTCTGAGATCGTGTATGATGGTCAGTTGAGTAATGTGCAGGCCATCCAAAACGCTGCAGAGTCTAGAATTTATGGTTTTGAAGTTAGGATGTTGGTCAAGGTAACTGACGCTCTTAAATTAAAATCGCATTATAATATTATTGGAGGTAAAGAACAAGATGATGCTGGTGAAACTACTCCGTTGCGTCATGCCGCGCCACAATTTGGCGCTACGCATTTGGTTTGGCAAAAAGATAAGCTCCAATTGGACGCTTTCGCAAACTATAATAGTGAATTATCAAACAATCAATTAGCACCCTCAGAACAGGAAAAGGGTTACATGTATGCTTTAGATGCTAACGGAAAACCTTATTCACCATCGTGGTACACCCTCAATTTAAGGACGCAATATCAATTTAATGCTGCTGTTTCATTAACGGCGAGCTTGGAAAACATTACTGACCAACGTTACAGACCATATTCTTCAGGTATCTCAGCCGCAGGACGAAACTTGATTATTGCATTAAAGTATACCTTATAACGCAATAGTTGATTGCCTCATTGTTTAGAATCTCTTTATAGCACGTTTGATAATGGTTTGCCCATTTGTAAGTTTTACTTTCGCTATATATGCCGCCTTACTTAAGTTGCTTAAGTCATAAATTTCAGTGCTGAGGCTTCCTTTTAAATGGTATAAGGTTCTGCCCAACACGTCCATAATTTCTACAGATTTGATAGCGCATTGCTGTCCAATAGAAAATTGGACCTGTCCGTTACTGAGCTCCAATATAGTCAAATCATTAGTGCCTATAACGGACTCGTCAACAGTTAGAGTTTGATTTCTGAAAACAATAACAAATCGATCTTCAAAATCGCCCGTTGATGAAGTGAACCTGTAATCAGCAGAAGAGAGATCGTGATCAATGTTTAATAAGTTGTCCTTGAGATACACCTTCTGTTCATCAAAGAAAGCACCTTGTATTTTGGCAACTGAAAGATTGTAAAGCGTAGGTTGGGTAATTGTGGTATAGAAGCCTAGCGCTACTTCTTCATCTAACGACAAACTTTGGGGTGCTTTGCCCTGAATAGCATATTTTTTAGTACGTTCAGGAATCTGTGTATAGATAATAGAACTCAATCCGGAGGATAAGTTACGTTCTGCATCAAAAGCAAACCCATCAAAGCCATCGGTGGCACCTTCAACATAAGCTACTAATATTTGATTGAACACTCCATTGTCTGATGTAAGATTGATCCAAAATTTATTGGGCACATCTTGTGTTTCGCTTCTGAAGAATTGTGAATTACTTGAGGCATCGACCATTCTCATGGAGTTTTTGAAGTTGAATTCGCCTCCGCTGTTAATCCCTATAACAAAAAAACCTTGGGCTGATGGAATAAAATCAGAAGGCAGAATTCCGCTTGCGCCAGCAGTGTTTCCACTTCCGGTAGTAATAATAGCATAATCGGCGCCATTAAAATTAAGAACTTGATTCCCCGGATTGCTGGCTAAAGGAGGGGAGTAGTGAGACCATAGATAAGCGGCGCCGTCAATGACGGTCATATTGGCGCTATGCACTAATTTGAAATCTATGCCAGACGGATAAGGATTGCCGATAAAATTCCAATCAATATCGGTGGTGATGGCATTGGTGTGAATCGTTACAGGAATGTCGCCAGTATTAAATTCACCATTGAAAACTGTGGCATCAATCCTCGGAAATGGAAGTCCTGTTATTCCAGAGGTTGCCGCATAGCCCCTTCCTGGAATCATGATGCCTGTGGCCAACTGCCAATCGTCGCCATTGTCATCAATGCCATCTGAATTTCCGTCAAAATAGTTAGCGGCTTCATAATAAAAACGTCTGCTAGAAGATGCCATACTAAGCGCTGATTCAACGGTTTCGTTGAGCACTGGCGAACTAAAATAGGTGTAATCATACCATTTTTGCTTCAGCGCTGTTTGCTTTTTAACACGTGAAGTCCCGGTGCTCGCTAATTTGAAAGTTCCTGCAGCGGCGGCATCACCTCGTTGTATAAAGGCACCTTTTGTTTCTACCATGATCTCGCCAAAGTTTGAAGGTGAAGTCCCATTAACCAGAACATCATTGATAATTTCCACATAATGATGATCCGTAATATTTAGATTGTATCCAGAATTTACAATGAGACTGCAGGCGCTGAAACTGCCGGTGATAGAACTGGTGGTATAATTTTCACCTAAAACGGCAATGGTGTTAGAGTTTGGAAGTGTCGGACTCCAACTGGAGCCATTCCAAATCGTCTTTTCAATTTTTAGACGAATTGCCTGGCTGGCGGTGTAGCAGGTTTCAAGATTCTCGCGTATCTGAACGTAAAACTGATACCCATTAAGATCTAATGTATTAAGGATGCTCAAATTTTCGGTTTGTTGCCCAGTATAAAGCGGATTTGTAGCTACTATTTCTACCCAATCAGAAGTTCCAGGTGCATTATAATACCATTGATGGGCCAAGGGCAACCCATTGTCAAGGCCTTCAACGGCCAGCACATTTAACGTTTGTGCCAGCTTACAACTTGTGAGTGGGGGTAGTGGTTGAAGATGTACAATTGGAGGCGTACCACTTGAAAAATCGTAGCTTCCAATATCTGAATAATCATTTGTGTGACAGGAACCAGCACCAGCACCTACCCAATCGATCACATTCCAATCAGCAAGGTTGAAATTGGGATTTGGAAGAAGTGAGGCGGTATTTAAACGCCTGAAATTAAAGCCACGATCTCCAGTGATTATGGTGGCATCCATCCAGTTTTTGCTCATGTATATTCCAAATTCGTCAACTACAACGGAGCCGCTTGATTTTAATAGTCTAATGACGTCGTGTTCATTATCTTTTTTGTTGACGCCTACTATAGTGCTTTTTTGATTGGCAGATTGTCCATCTCCTCCTGATTGAGGACAGGTGTTGCCAATAGAGGGCGTTCCAGCAATGCCAAGTGCCAAAACATAAGTGCTATTATTTGGCAATGCAAATTCAATTAAAGGGACGGTATTGGTTGGTGTGGCTGCGCCATTATTGTAAATCCCTATGGAGTAATCGCCCATGGGCTTTGAGGAACCTGTTCCGTTGTAAATTTCTATATAGCTCAACCCACCGATAGTAGCATCTGTGACTTCACTTATGAATAGGTCAGATAGAAATGCGCTTCCTTCACATCCGCCAATTTTTTGATCTACTACTTTAAACGGAACAGTGCTGGTGCACGAGATATTATTTACAATCACAATAGTTCCTGTTACGGCGCCAAAGGGTATGCTAACTTCTATAGTGGAAGGATCAATAAGGGCAATTGGCATAGACACACCATTGATCTTTGCTGTTGTTAATGCCCCAAAATTTTCGCCGATAATGGTTGCAACTGTTCCAGATGGACCACTTGTTGGATTAATCATAAGAGCGGAAGCTACACAAATTCCCGTCCCCCGTATAGCAAAGGTGTAGGGGTTTTCATTACTGTCGTTGTTTGGTATTGAAACTGTCGCATTTCTTGCACCGGCTGCCAAAGGAGAGAACTGAATTTCTAAAATCGAAAATGTAGATGGACTGATGGAAGATGCCGGAGTTATGGTAATTGTAAAATCCGTGGGATTTGCACCTGTTATGGTGACACCAGAAAGGGTCAAATCTAGGTTGCCCTGATTACGAATGCGATAAGATTTTGACTGTGTCGCTCCAATAAGTTGTGCGAGAAATAGGGTATTGTCCGTTCCTTGCGGAGTCGTGTCTCCACTAATAATCTCAGGAAAAGTGCCTGAGTTGCTTTCAACTCTTATTTCAGGAGCAAGAACCTGGAGTATTCCTGAAATATAAGTAGTTCCATTCCAAAAGCCACCAGCCGTCCCGTCAGGCAGAATGCCACCATACAGCCAGATTCCGCCATTTAGTTTGAAACGTGTGGCAAAATAATAGATTCCAGGAGCAGTAATCGAACCGCCCAAGTTAGCAGAATACTCATCGTTCTGTTCAGAATTGCAATTTGAACAGGCCGCATTGTAAGTGCCTGGAATCCAATTACTCCATGTATTCGGATTGGAGTTGGAAGTACTATAGCCTATTTCTGCCACAATGCCTGCACCCTGTCCAGTGCCAGGCGTGACCAGTTGTTCAAAGACTTGTCCATAAACTGCAAAAGGATCACCCAAGTTGATGCTACCAGCACCCGGAAATTGAAGGTTGCAAAAGTCAACGGTGTCTACACTCAAGATCCCGCTGACATTGGTAGTTCCATTCCAAAATCCGCCACCAGTTGTACTATAACCACCATAAGAATAAGGTCCGTCATCAATTTGAAATCGGCTCGCATAATAATAGGTCCCAGATGGTAGCGCAGCACCAATATTTGCCACAAATTCGTCATTATTATTTACTTGGGAATTAAAAGTTGCTGGTACCCAAGTCCAGCCTATGGTTTTAGGATTGTTATTAATGGTATGATAACCAATCCAAGCTAAAATTCCAGTCCCCGGTCCTGAACTCTCAGTGACACCAAGCTCATAAACCTGAGCATAGATGTCGAATGAATTTCCGATGTTAGTATTCCCATTTTGTGGAAATTGAAGGTTACCATAATCTACCGTGGCGGTAGAGGCTTTTGTCCACGAAATATCATCCAAGACAATTTGCAATGTTCCAATGGACCGAAATTCTATGGTAACGTTTCCCGTTTCGTTGACGAGAATAGATCTATTATAAATGGTATTCATTGCTTCTAACGTATAACTGTCATAAAGTATTCCGTTTACATAAACATCAATTCGTCTATCTGAAGCAGCCCCACTGGTGAAATAGGAACGGACATTGTAGTAGAGGTAACCAACACCATTTGGCCCTGATAAGGCCGATACAAATCGTGCCGAAGTGGTGCTAAAACCAATAGAAGATCCTGTGATATTGTAGGTTGTATTCACTAACCGCGCTTCCCCATAAGTCCAAACTGCTCCATTGTCTCCAATATAGCTGCCATCAGTGTAGGTGGTTCCTGATGCATTGCAATTGGTAAAACTTTCTGAACCTTGTCCAGATGAATAGAACACAAAGCTTAGTGAGGCTAAGACTACGAGGGTAAGTTTGTTATCCATATTAAAATAAATAAATCCTTGCTACCAACACAAGTAAGTAAATATAATTCATAAAGCCTAACAGTCAACATGTTACAGCTTTATTTTTATTGATAAATTGTTCCTATTTTTGCATATGCAATCACAAAAAACCTATACAGTTGATGAGGCGTTGAAGAAAATGGAGCACTTTTGTAGTTATCAAGAGCGCTGCCATAAAGAAGTCGCTCAAAAATTGTACACTATGCGTATGATTCCTGACGCTATTGACCATATCATGGTGAAACTTATGCAGGACAATTTTTTAAATGAAGAGCGCTACGCGAAAGCTTTTGTCAGTGGGAAATTCAGGATCAAAAAATGGGGCAAACAGCGCTTGACGCGAGAACTGAAACAAAAAGATATTGGCAAAACCTTAATTACTATGGCGCTTCAAACCATCAGCGACCATGAGTATTTAAACACCTTCCATGCGCTTGCTGAAAAAAAAGCGGAAAGTATTACAGAAACCAATCCGCTAAAGAAAAAGAAAAAGTTAGCAGATTATTTGTTCTACAGAGGATGGGAAAGTCACTTAGTGTATGATAAGGTGAATGAATTGTTTTAGGAGGGAAAATGATGGATGACGGATGACGGATGACAGTTGACGGATGACAGTTGACAGATGACAGAGGACAGATGACTGAAGACTGAAGACTGATGGTGGTTTTGGTAGCATATAACTAACCATCAATAACAAATGCGAATCTTTCTTAAAACAGAAAAACTGTATCATTCTTCAGAATAATACAGTTTTAATAGTAATCTAAATACAGTTTATAAACTAAACGTCGCACCAATATTTACTGTAAACTGGTTGTGAATATAGTGGGCTGGGTTTGTAATATTTTTATCATATTTTGCCAGTGGGAAAACCGTTTCTGCGAAAAGTCCAAAACCTTCAGAGAAAAAATAACGTGCGCCAACATGTCCGCCAAAATTCTTTAAGCTCAAGTTTAATCCTGGATAAAAATCAAAGTTTTCATCAATATTCAGCACACTTCCCAAATGGGCATTAAAACGGCCTTTCAAATCAAAACGATCGCCAAAATCAGCATCCAATTCTTCTTTGACACCTAAGGCATAAGCTCCAGAAACACCTACAGAGATGTTTTCGCCTAAACCATAATCAAAGCTTACATTAATGCCCGTTGCTGCATCTTGTAAATTGGCACCAATTTGTAATTTGTTATCGGTATTGCCTTTAAAAGCCTGTGCGTTTGCAAAAGAAACACTTAAAACGCTTAGGAGTACAATCAGTTTTTTCATTTTAAAAATTTTTGAATTTTTTGTTGGGCAAAGATAGCTATGTTTTTTAAAATGCCTTGGATTTTTAGCCCAAACTCTTTCGGGTTCTGATGATGGCTTTTTCGTTTTTCCAATCAATCCATTTTTGTCCTTTGATCTTGCGCATCAGGGTATCAAAATGGCGCATGATCACAATATTATAGACTGCTTTTCCAAAATTTTTCGGATTTCTGGCAATCGCACGTAAGCTCATTGAAAACCCCGGCGTCAGATATTTCATATAATGCCAATAGCCCTCCGGCATATACAAGACTTCACCGTGGTTTAATTCTGTTTTATAACCTGAGGCCTTTTGAAGTGCCGGCCATTTTTCAAAATCTGGATTTGAAAAGTCAATATCCTCACGTGTAATCAGGGAGTGTGGAATTTTATAAAGGTATTTATTCTGCTTTTGATCGAATAGAATGCATGTTTTTTTGCCTTCAAAGTGAAAATGGAAAATATTGGCGAGATCAATATCGTAATGCATAAAGGTATGCGAATTTTTACCACCAAAAAATAGCATGGGTAAACCTTTCATCAGTTTGAGTCCAAATTCAGGATAGACATAATCTTTTTGTAACTGCGGAATTTCCTTTAGCGCATTCCATAAAAAAATCCGAAATTTGGTGGGTTCACGTTTTAAAAGGTCTATGTAATCGGCCATTTTCATTGTGGCATGTGGCTCGTTAAAGCCATCTTCATGGTTGACGGGACGGTCGTCGTAGAGTGGAACGATCTTGTCTCCGGCAACAGCCTTAATGTAATCTAAATTCCATTTGGTAAATGCAGGCCAATCCTCAATAAAGCGCTCAATAACAACGGGTTTTTGAGGCTTAAAATAGAGCGTTATGAAATCGTCCTTAGTGATGGTCTTTACACGAGGAATGTCTTTTAGGTCCAATGCCAATGTTCTAAAAATTTAACCCGCAAAGTAAAGAAATGGTTAGGAAATGTTTTAAAAGGAATGTTAAATGTTTGGGTGTTACCACGCTAGGGCGCGGTCGGGCTGTACGCTATATCTTTTTGCTTGAAAAAAGCAAAAAGGATGCCGCTGCCATCCCTAACACAACTCCTAATTATTTTAAAACTTTTGCCTGTTGTTTTGCCACTTCGTTACGTTCAATTTTATGTTCTGGACGGGTCCATTTCGGCTTTTCACCCAAGGCTTGAAATTTAGATTCTGAAGCCTCAACCGACTGCGGTTGCACTTTTTTGGTAAATGGCTTTTGTGGATTAAGACCCAAAGCTTCAAACATTTTTAGATCTTCATTCACATCAGGGTTGGGCGTAGTCAATAACTTATCACCCGCAAAAATAGAATTGGCCCCTGCAAAGAAACACATGGCCTGACCTTCTCTGCTCATTTGTGTGCGTCCTGCACTCAACCGCACTTGAGTTTCTGGCATCACTATTCGGGCAGTAGCCACCATCCGGATCATATCCCAAATTTCAACCGGTTTTTCTTCTGCTAAAGGCGTGCCTTCAACCGCTACCAAAGCGTTGATTGGTACAGATTCTGGCTGCGGATTTAAAGTGGATAAGGCGACGAGCATCCCTGCTCTGTCCTCAATTTTTTCTCCCATTCCTATAATTCCGCCACTACACACGGTGACATTGGTTTTACGAACGTTGTCTATCGTTTGCAAACGGTCTTCATAACCTCTGGTGGAAATCACTTCTTTATAATATTCTTCTGAGGAATCTAAATTGTGGTTATAGGCATACAATCCAGCTTCTGCTAAACGATGGGCCTGGTTTTCAGTAATCATACCCAAAGTACAGCATACTTCCATCTCCAGTTTATTGATGGTACGCACCATCTCCAAAACTTGATCAAACTCTGCGCCATCCTTTACATTTCGCCATGCAGCACCCATACACACACGCGAGCTTCCGGTAGATTTTGCGCGTAATGCCTGTGCCTTCACTTGCTGAACGCTCATCAAATCATTCCCTTCAACATTGGTGTGGTAACGCGCGGCTTGCGGGCAATAGCCACAATCTTCAGGGCAACCACCAGTTTTTATGGAGAGCAAGGTAGACACCTGAACCGTATTAGGATCATGGTGCTCCCTATGTACGGTTGCTGCTTCATAAAGCAACTCCATAAAAGGTTTGTTATAAATGTTGAGGATTTCTTCTTTGGTCCAGTTATGTCTTATAGTAGTCATTGTAATGTATTTCTAATGGAGTTCAAAAATAACTTATTTAATTTTAAAGAATTCTTCAAATAGGGCATAAAATTTATATGGAGCTTTTAAATATGGATTATGAGCGCTATTTTTCTGAACCTTGTTCTAGAACCAACTTCCTCCCCAAAGCCGCCAAGAAAGGAATCCCAATGGTGTCATACTCATACACACCGTCATTATAAATTTGGTTTTTATTGACATGAATGGTTGCCGTAATGAGATATTCTTTTTTGGTTTTTGTATTTATAATATAGGCGCAGTCGGTGAGATAACCATAAGCGTAACCTACCTTATTGTGAATTTTTAAATACTCGGGGATAGGGTTTTTAGAATCGCCAATGACGAAAAATTTCACATAGCCATCATAATAATCTTTTGAAGTATAGCCGGCTTCTTTTGGTAAAACGCGCATCGCATCGATTAAAAATTTACGATCGGATGCTGATAAATGAAATTGCTGTTCTTTGGTAAACAGTTCAGGAAACAGCAATCGTTTTAAAATGCCATGCAAGGACGTGATGGGTAGATAGTTCTTTTTTGAAAAGTCCATAGGTTGGTTGAACAAACTGTCGCCAACAGTATAGCCAATACCTTTTGTGACGCTGTTCAGATTTAATGGAATGATAGGTTGGTTGGTAGTGGCTCCTGTCTTGTAAAGCACCTGATCGTTTTTATAAAATACGAGAGGCTTGGTGGTTAAATCATCAGAATTTGGTACGGACAAGCGGTGTGAAATTCTGGCGGCAATCCCTTTTTTATTGAGACGATTATTGATCTCATCTTGTCCTAGAAACTCAAAAAGGCGGTTATAAGTGTCGTTACTGCTCACTGCAAAAATATCGATGATGTCTTTTCCAAAGGTTGAGGTGATGCTATCGTTATCGACTCTAAACGGGGTGTCTCTGTCCAGTAGTTTGTTTTCGTTCAACTTCTCCAATGCCAAAATGGCGATGGGCAATTTGACGGCACTCGCTGGGTAGAAATAAGCGCTATCATCCACTTGAAATTCATCTTCCTTAAAACTGATCTTGCCATTTTTATCGCGAATAACTTCAGAAAAAAAGACTTGCACCTCGTGAGAGGGCAAGTCTTTCATGACGTTCATAATTTTTTCGTCGTCTGAAGAAACAGCTTTTTTAATTGGGCTCACCGAGGCGCATCCAAAAATCAATAAAAATCCGATGGTGGAAAAAACTTTCATTCTTTAAAAATAGATAAAAACTTAGGAAGTTATTGGGTTATCTGAAAAATTAAAATGGATACTCAGTAACTCACTTTCTTCTATTTTTAGAAACTGTTATTCCTCCACTTTAGTTTCAGTTTTAGAAGTGGGCGTTTCTGTTTTTGCAGCGGCCACATCCTTCCCTTTTAAATATTCAGGCAATTCCATACCCGCCATATTAAACATTTCTTGCAAAGGTGGTACAGATTTGTACATTCCTGAAAGGAAATTTGCGGTAGATGATTTGCCATCACCATTGCCGCCATTTTCCCAAACGGTCACTTTATCAATTTTTATATTTTTAATGGCTTCAGACTGCATTCTTACCAATTCAGGTAATTTATCAGCAATCAATAGCAATACTGCATCTTTAGAATTGTTGCCCGCAGCTTTCACAATCTGATCTAAACCAGCGGCTTGTTTGGTCAATACTTCGTAAAGTCCTTGTGCTTCTGCCTGTGCTTTAAATAAAATAGCATCTGCTTCTCCTTTTGCTCTTCTTCTGGTACGTTCTGCTTCTGCCTCTGCATCAATCTCTACCTTTTGTTTGTCAATTTCTGCAGGAATAATAATATCAGCCATTTGTGAGGAACGCTCGCGCTCAGCCCGTGCCATTTCTGCATTTTGTTCAGCTGCATAGGATTCCTCCAATCCTTTTGCTGTTTGTACTTTTTCAGATGCAGTGGCCACACGGTCTGCTTCTGCTTCACGTTGTCGACGTAAGGAATCTGAATTGGCAACTGCAATTTTTGCGGTGTTTTCCCCTTCTACGGCTTTTGCATTTGCAGCAGCCACTTGTGTGCGTTGGTCTTGTACCGCATTGGCTTCCCCGATGGAGCCATCCCTAACTTTCTCTGCAACCGATTTACGGGCGGCATTGATAGCATGTGCTGCAGCTTCTTTTCCTAAAGCTTCAATATAGCCAGACTCATCAACAATATCCGTAATGTTGACGTTGATAAGTTTTAAACCCACTTTTTTCAACTCTGATTCTACACTTTGTGAAATGTTGGTCAAGAATTTATCGCGGTCGTTGTTGATTTCTTCAATATCCATAGAGGCTACCACCAAACGCAACTGTCCGAAAATAATTTCTTTAGCCAATTCTTGGATATCGCCCATGGCTAAACCTAGCAAGCGCTCAGCAGCATTTTGCATCACGCCTGGTTCTGTTGAAATTCCAATGGTAAATCTTGAAGGGACGTTGACTCTAATATTTTGTTTTGATAGTGCATTCACTAGGTTGACCTCAATAGACATCGGCGTCAAGTTCAAAAACTGATAATCTTGAATCACTGGAAAAATAAAGGCTGCACCACCATGGATACATTTGGCAGATTGGCCACCGCCAACTTTACCGTACACTACTAAAATCCTATCGGACGGGCAACGTTTGTAACGTCTAATAAGAATAATTAAAAATGCGAATACAAAAAGTATCGCCACAATGACTGCAATGGGCAGCCCTAAATTAAAGGTCTCTTGTGTCAGCAGGAATCTCATAGGTAATTGGTTTTAAGGGTTCAATTGGTTTTATAGTTTGATCGACAATTAGGATGCCGTTGCTAGTCACGTCCACAACTTTAATAATGGTGCCAGATTTTAATTCTGTAAAAGAATCCGTCAGCGCTTCCAGCTCTCTAAGAGTACCTTGTACCCGGACACTGACCTTGCCCATTCTTGAACGATTTTCGCCTATGGTGAGGTAGACTTCTCCAACGGCGCCAATAGCATTCTTGAAATTAAGGGTGCCACTATCCGCTAATTTTTTCATATAATGGAACATCGCTGCCATGATGGACATCATGATCAATCCTGCAATGACAGAAATCAATACCGTCATTGGTTTAGAAAAGCCTTCCCCAATACATGCAATTCCTGCCCATCCAAAAATGGTGAAAAAGCCAATGAGATTTTTAAGACTAATAAATTGAAATTCTATTCCTGTATCAGCATCTATGGCTGTGTCAACATCATCAAAATCTTCACCACCATCAACACCTATAAATGTCATAATGACAATAAATAAAAAAACAAGGGAACCAATAAGGGCAATAACCCAGTAGAATTTTGCAAATACCTCTAAGTCTGAAAACCATTCTATCATAGTTGGATATATTTAATTTAAAATATGAAAGATAACACCTTTAACTTATACGATCCTCATTTTGATATTAAAATGGATACCGCATTCCCTCCAAAACCGACCGCATTCACCATAATAGTTTTATTGCGTTCTGGTTTTTTCTCTTCTATAAATGGCACCGGAATAAACGTTTGATGTTGCAGCATCAATACTGCCATTTCAACATTTAAAAGACCAGAGGCACCAAGGCTATGACCAATCTTCCATTTATTGGTAGTTAAAGCTGGTATTTTGTTACAAAAAAGAGTTTTGATAGCGTTAATTTCTGAAGAATCGCCCTTAAGCGTTCCGGGGGTATGGGTGATAATAATATCAACAGCATCAGGGTTTAGAGTGCCCAATGCCATTTTCATGGAACGTTGAAAGCATTTGGCATCTGAAGATACGGAGACATTATGTTCCAATAGTTCTGTGGCATAACCAACCCCAATAATGGTTGCTAATGCCTTCTGAGAGTTTCCTTTTTCTAAACATGCCATGGCTGCTGCTTCTCCAAGCACCATGGAATTTCCTGTTTTATTGAGATCAAGGGAACGGCATGGGTAATATACATCAGCTGTCCCGCTTTCTGATTCATTTATTTGTGAAGAAAGCGGTGCGTAAATTTTTAGCGCTTGCATTTGTGCTACTGTAAATGCGGTTAAGGGCGCTTCACTGCCACCTACCAAAAACTTGTCGCACATCCCAGAATTGATCCAAGCCACTCCGTTCAATAACGCATGCAATGCTGTAGAACAGGTAATGGAATGGCTTATTTCTGGGCCTTGAGTTTGTAAATCATGCGCCACCCAAGATGAAATATTTCCTAAAGTAGTGGTGGGCGAGCTCAAGGTTTTGGCGCGACCTTGTTTTAAGAATTCGGCGTGGTATTTTTCAAACAATTCCGTAGCGCCGCGAGATGATCCAATGTTGATACCAAAATTATCTGTTGCTATCCAACCTGATTGTGCCACAGCCTTTCGGGCGGTATAAATGGCATAAAGCACTGAGGGGTCCAAATTTTTGAAAAGTGGATCTGAGTTTTTTAAGGCTTTGATCTCTAATTTGACAGATGAAGGTAATTGGCCAACCCAAGCTTTGCCTTGATCAAATGATTTTTCAGAAAGGCAATGGGCATTGTTTTGGTAACGCTGCCAAATGTCTTCCAAAGATCCACCCAAAGGTGAAATGGAACAGATGGAAGTAATGGAAATAGGGTGTTGCAAAATTTTAAATTTCAGTAAAAATAAAACTATCTTGGACGCTTCAATAACAATTGGAGTCGTTTTTTTGAAGGTCTTAAATATCCGAAGTCAAAAATTTTATTAAATACATCGCAACAATATGAATGAAGAAATAAAGCAGAAAAGTTGGTTTAAAAGAAACTGGATTTGGGTGGTGCCCGTAAGTGGGTGTCTCACGCTCATTGTTTTGGCAGTTTTAGGCATTGGTTCTCTCTTTTATGGCGTTACCAAGGTCATGACCAATTCTGAACCTTATGAATATGCCATGGAAATGACACAAAACAGTACTGAGGTTGTTATCGCTATTGGCGATGATATTCAGAAAGACGGCATGACTGGTGGATCTGTGTCTTATAATAATGGCCTAACAAAAGCCGATCTTCAAATACCTATTGAAGGCTCCAAAGGCCGAGCTACTATTGTTGTGAAAGCCCGTAAAGAAGCCGATCAATGGACCTATGAAGAACTCTATGTGCTGATAAAAGAAAGCCAAGAACAAATCCATTTGCTCAATAAAACTTTAGAGGATTTCTAAAGCGTCCTCAATAGTTTGATATACTTTTTCTAATTCATCTGCTGTAATAACATAAGGGGCTAGAATATAAATCGTACCTCCCAAAGGTCTCAAAAACACGCCGTGATCCATAAAAAATTTAAAGAGTCGGTCCCGCAAATTACCATAACGTTCCATTTCAATATTGAGGTCTAGCGCAAAAATAACGCCTGTTTGTCGCGTTGATTTTACTTTTGGATGGGTTTTGATACGCGTATTAAACGCTTGATGTGATGCTATAATTTGCTTTATGTTTTGTTGAATAGCATCAGATTGCAACAATTCAATTCCGGCCAAGGCAGCTCTACACGCTAACGGATTGGCAGAATACGTATGGCCGTGAAAAAGTCCCTTGCCCATCTCATCACTATAAAATGCATCGTATACAGCTTGAGAACACGACGTGATGGCCATAGGCAATAATCCTGCTGTCAGCGCTTTGCTCAAACACATGATATCTGGTTTGGTGTCTTGATGGTCAGAGGCAAAGTGTTTTCCGGTTTTTCCAAATCCGGTCATCACTTCATCAGCAACCGTGATGATGTGATGGTCTTTACAAAATTTTAGAATCTGATTTAAACCTTCTGCATTGTGCATTTTCATTGCTGCTGCTCCCTGTACCAAAGGTTCGTAAACGAAACCCGCGATGTCATTTTCCAAAACCAATTTTTCTAACTGGTTTAGAATAGCCTCGTGATTTTCTCCATTTGGGGTCGGGATCCGTTTCACGTCCAAGAAATAGTCTTCAAAAGGTCCATTATAAACCGATAGTCCAGAAACACTCATAGCACCAAAAGTATCCCCATGAAAACCATCTTCAAAAGCAAGCAGGATGTTGCGTTTTTCGCCACGATTGAAATGGTATTGTAATGCCATTTTAATCCCGATTTCAACGCTGGTAGAACCATTATCGCTAAAAAACAGTTTGTTTTGATTTTCAGGAAGGATGTTGATCAATGCCTCAGAAAGTTCTACTGCAGGTTCATGGGTAAAGCCACTAAAAACAACCTGATCCAATTGCTGCATCTGGGCGGCAACACGCTCCGTAATGTATGGATTGCAATGTCCGTACATGCAGGTATACCAAGAGGCAATGGCATCTATATAGGTGTTGCCATCTTCATCTGTAAGGGTGCACTTTTTAGCGCTTACAATGGCGATGGTATCCGGATGCAATTTATGTTGCGTCAGTGGATGCCACAAGTGCTTTTTATCTCTTTCTTTAAGGGTCATTTGTGGTTCCCACGAAGGGGGAGTTTTATAAATTATACTAATTTTTTCACAGACCTAACAGGTTTTTAAAACCTGTTAGGTCTTTATGCAAGCACTTCTGATTCTGAGTAGGCGGATTTGTTTTCTTTAAGATCATGAAAATTCTCGGGCATCAGCATTCTGTTTCAAATTTGATCGAAATATTTATGAGATTCCTGCCTTCGCAGGAATTGGTCCGCATAGTCCAATACCACATTTTTATCAAAATAAGGTTCTTCGTCTATCCTTCCAATGACGGGAACTTGTGTCATTTTTTCGATAATAGTTTCCGTTGATTGGTTTGCTGCTCCGCTAAAAATGAGTGCGACTTCCAATCCTTTAGACTTTAAAAGATTTACCGTTAAAAGCGTATGGTTGATGCTTCCCAAATAATGTCTTGATACGACAATCACTTTATAATCGGGTTTGATAAGATCCAAAATAGTTTCGGAATCATTAATAGGCACCAACAAACCTCCGGCACCTTCAATAACGAGGTTGTTTTTGGTTTTGGGAACTTTAATGGTTTTTGCTGATATAGATATGCCGTCAATTTCAGCCGCTGCATGCGGACTCATGGGCGTATTCAGCAAAAAACTGCTCTTATGGAACTTTGTTTTTTTATTGGACACTAAACGCTGGACTTTATGGGTATCAGAATTATCTAAATCTCCCGCTTGAATGGGTTTCCAATAATCGGCGTTGAGCGCTTCCACTAAGATTGCTGAAGCGATGGTTTTTCCAACATCTGTTGAAATTCCGGTAACGAAATATGTGTTCATTTTAAATCAAATTCAGTAGCACACACTTCACATCTATACTTATGCTTGGTGTAAAATGGAAGTGTAGAAAATAAGAAACCAAAAATAAACCAGAAAAATGACTTTAGGTCTTTAATTGTCGAGAAAAGTTCCACATGTGTACTCTTGCAATTGGGACACTGGATGGAATTGCCATCATCATCTATAGCATAGTCCTGAATGGAATTCAGAATCTGTTTGGCTTCAATAACTTGGTGCGAAAGGACTTTTAGCTTAACGCCACCAATGGCATTGCTCACTAACGGATCAGTATCAATGGTCAGATTATCTGATAGAAAAACATCGATGCCGTCAGACTCCAATCTGCCTTTGATAATCTGTGCTTCCGCAGAATATTGAAATACTGCAACCGTCGTAAATTTTCCATTTTTCATTCTATAAAGGTAGCTAAGAGAGATACTACTTTTAAAATGTCGTCTTCTGAATTATAAGCGTGGATACAAAACCGTAAGCGTTCTTGTCCCTTAGGGACTGTGGGCGACACGATAGGTTTAACATTGAAACCATGTTCTTCTAAACGTTTTGCAATTTTTTTGACACGCTCATTGCCCGAAATAATACAGCATTGAATGGCAGACGCACTCTCAATAAAATGGTCCTTGAGCTGATGTTCTTCTACTTGCTCTTTAAAAAAATCAATATTTTCAAATAAATTTTCAATGTTGTGGGTATGCTGTAAGGTTTTATACGCCGCTTTTATGGTCATTAGAGAGTGGGGCGGAAGGGCTGTGGTGTAAATGAATGGCCTCGAAAAATTGATGAGATACTCTGTAAGTTGCGGATTGCCCAAAATTGCGGCGCCGTGGCAGCCCATTGCTTTTCCAAAGGTGATGAGTCGCGCAAAAACAGCCGCATTAATCCCCAGACTATCCACCAATCCAACACCTTTTTCTCCAAAAACGCCAACCGCGTGAGCTTCGTCGACAACCAAGTAAAGTTTATTTTCTGTACAAAAATTGGCGATAGCTTTTAGATCTGGCGTATCACCATCCATAGAAAATACAGATTCTGTAACGATATAAACTTCTGAATTTTCAGCGCGTTTTTCCTGTTGAAAGTGGTATTTATGTTTTAAATCATCAAGATCATTATGCTTGAACTTATAAGCTTTTGCATGACTCATGGTAACTCCGTCCCTTATGGAGGCATGAATCAATTCATCATACAAGATCACATCGCCACGTTGGGGTACACAAGAAAAGAATCCGAGATTGGCATCATATCCCGAGTTGAATATTAGGGTGCTTTGACAATGGTGCGTGTCGCAGATCAAGTCTTCAACATTTGTGTAGAGCTGGTGGTTGCCTGTTAATAATCGTGAACCACTGGAGCCGTTTTGAAAGATAAATGCTTCTTCAAGATAATGGTGCGTGAGATCGAATATTTCTTTGGACAATGAGAATCCCAAATAATCATTGGAAGCAAAATCGACCAGCTGATGTGGTTTGCTTAATTGGCGAAATGTGTTTTCAACTTTGCGCGCCTCTAATTTGTCTTGCAGTTTTTTGGGAATCATGGTGTAAAGATACGAAGAGTTGCATTTTTTTGCTCTGAAAACCTCTGGACTTGTAGCTCTCAAAAACATTGTATATTTGAGAATCAAAATTCAAACTATGATTCGTATTATCTTCTGTCTGACGTTTTTTCTGTCTTCAATCGTATTTCAAGCTCAAATTTCTTCAAAATATGTTATTTCCTTTGAGGATGCGGTACATCATGAAGCCACAGTTCACGCTACGTTCACCAATTTAAAATCTGATATTGCCACCTTTAGCATGAGCCGTTCGTCGCCTGGTCGCTATGCCTTGCACGAGTTTGCTAAAAACGTATACAACATTAAAGTTACTGATGGCAAAGGGAAGGTGCTTGAAGCTACAAGGCCAGACCCTTATTCTTGGAGCGTTAAGGGGCATGACGGCACTATAAAAGTAAGTTACACCTTGTTTGCCAACCACGGCGACGGAACGTATGCACAAGTAGATGAAACCCACGCGCATTTGAATTTACCAGCAACCTTTATCTATGTTCCTGAACTAAAGGATCAAGAAATGGAAGTCACGTTTAATGTTCGAGAGGATTTGAATTGGAAGATAGCAACCCAATTAAAGCACCAACAAAATAACACCTATTACGCTAAAGATCTTCAATATTTTATGGACAGTCCGGTGGAGATTGCCAATTTTAGGGAGCGCTCTTTCAAAGTAAAAGACCAAACCGTTATTTTGGTACTGCACGATGATGCCGCTTCAGAAGAACAGTTGGAGGCCTATTTTGAAAAGGTAAAGAAGGTTGTGTTGGAGCAAATGATGGTCTTTGGAGAGTTACCAAATTATGATTATGGAGAGTATAGATTTTTGGCCTGCTACATGCCCAATGCTACTGGTGACGGAATGGAGCATAGAAACTCAACCGCCATTCCAAGTTCTAGAAGTTTGGCACAAGGGGGAATGACAGGGAACATTGGTACCGTTGCCCATGAGTTTTTCCACTGTTGGAATGTGGAGCGTATTCGTCCAAAAGCTTTGGAGCCCTTTGATTTTTCACGAGCAAATATGAGTGGTGAGTTGTGGTTTGCCGAAGGGTTTACAAGTTATTATGACGATTTGTCGTTGGTAAGATCAGGCATCCTAACTCATGAAAATTATGTGCAAGGCTTAATAGGAACGTTTAATTATGTGTGGACCTCGCCGGGAAGACAGTTTTTCAATCCGATAGAAATGAGCTACCAAGCGCCATTTGTAGATGCTGCAAAATCTGTAGATGAAACCAACAGGGAAAACACTTTTATTTCCTATTATTCTTATGGAAGTATGTTGGGGCTGGCCTTAGATTTATCGTTGCGAGAACGCGATATGAATCTTGATGATTACATGAGCTTGGTTTGGAATACCTATGGAAAAAACGAAATTCCGTATACGGTTGAAGATTTGCATAACACCTTAAATATTTTTGCCGGAAAAGAATTTGGTAATGACTTTTTCGACACTTACATTTATAAAAGTGGAATGCCAGCTTATGAGCGACTTTTTAAAAATGTTGGTGTAATTTTGGAAACCAAGAATGACATTGAATTTGGAGCGACGGTCAGAAATCAGAGCATCGCCAATAATCCTAAGAAGGGTACTTCAGCTTATGAGGCAGGTTTTCAAAAAGGCGATAAGATCCTTCAAGTAGGAGGAATAGCGCTTGAGGGCAATGTTGGGATCAATGCGGTTTTAAACACTTTTAAAGTAGGGGAAAAGATTGTTGTCGTAATTGAGCGATTCGGAATTCAAAAAGAATTGGTACTCAACATTGGGACAGATGTATCTTATGGCTTAAAATTAATGGATCTTAATTCTAAGGAGATGTCTAAAAAGATGAAACAGAAGCAGTCGAGTTGGTTGGCCTCTAAAGTATAACACAAAAA
>NZ_LZRN01000008.1 GCF_001678675.1 Gelidibacter algens | reverse complement strand
GTCATCTAGAAAGGTTTTTTTTTTTTACTAAAAAGCTATCACCTCCATTCCGATAAACGAGTTCACCCATCTTTTATAATGTTAAATGTTTCTAAATCCTCTAAAAAATCCAAAAAAAAAACCTATCTTTAAAATAGTATTGGGGTGCTTAATTAGTTAGCTGAGATTATACCCATTGAACTTGCTGGATAATGCCAGTAAAAGGAATACAATAGGCAAAGGGAACAAACGATTTTAAAGTTGTTGTTCCCTTTGTTATTTTCTTTTCTTAAGGTTTTTGAAGTCCTTTTAATATCAAGATTCCTATCCTAGAAATTATAAAGACAAAGCATCCAAATAGTATGGTAAGAAAAGACACTTTTAAACCTCCTGCTATCATTGTTGAGTTCACAGAATCATTGAATCCTTCAATCGCATCAAAGGCTTCAATCATTCCTAATATGGAACCGAAAAAGCCCAATACCAAACCTAATAGACTAACATCTGCAATTAACCGCGTCATTTTTTTTGAATGCGCTGGGTCTTTTTTGAGATTTCTAAACCCTATAACCATAAAAACCAAGGACAGGATTAGACATGTTAAAATAAGCGTCATCATAAAGGGTCCGCCTTCATTAAACCTATCTACAAATGGATTGATCATTAAAAATGAATTCTGAAATACTAATTTTAAAAACATAAGAATTGAGTGTTAAATTAAACATGGCACAAACATAGGTCGCATTTATAACGAAATTATTAAAATGAGACAGATAACCAATTGAGGTCCTTAAATAACGATTCTGCCAAAACAGGCGCTAAAGCTGTCATTCATCTACAATTTTAAATTTAGCATTAAAATTATAGTACTATTGTATATAATTACTTTGGATGTTCAACAAAAAAAACTTTATAAAAATATCAATAAGAGTTATACTTCATGTCCTTTTTTGGTGTGGCGTTCTTCTGTTTTTTATGTACTTTTTTGGTTTTGATAGCAATGATTTTAACTTTATCCTGTCGTTTTCATCGTTTTTAATGCCAATAACAATGGCTACCACTTACCTCTCCATTTATAAGCTGATTCCAGAGTACCTGATTAAAAAGAGATACTTTTTGTTTGGTCTTTATAGTCTCTATACGGTGATCGTGTCGGGGTATTTAATCGTCGTTTCTGTATTTTATGGGCTGATATATTTGTCAAATTTTCAGTATAGAAATATGCCACCAATTAGCAGAAATCTCTTTTTTGTAATGATCGCTGTATATATGGTCACTTTGGTTGTTAGCGCATTCAAATTATTAAAGCTGAATTTGAAGCAATCTGAACAAAAAAAGAAATTGGAAACCAAGATCCTGGCAACTCAATTACAGCTGAAAGAACAGGAGCTCAATTATTTGAAAATGCAAATCCACCCACATTTCTTATTCAACACGCTAAACACCATTTATGGGTTTTCTTTAAAAAAGGCGGATGAAACCCCTGAAATGATTTTAAAACTATCTAATCTACTGGATTATTTACTCTATCAAGCTGATAAACCTTTTGTACTTTTAACAGAAGAAATCCAACATATAAAAGATTACATTGCACTTGAACACCTGCGCTTTAATAATACCCTCAATGTCGTTTTCAACCACATCAATACTTCGGAGTCAGATAAAATTGCACCTATGTTACTCATTCCGTTTGTTGAAAATAGTTTTAAACATGGAAGTTTGACTAATGGCGTATTACATATTTCAATTGATTTGACCAGTGCCTTAGATAAAATCACCTTTTCGATCGAAAACACAAGTTCTGCAAACGATACCGGTTCAAAAGGCATAGGATTGGAAAACATCAAAAAACGATTGGATTTATTATATAATAATAACTACGATTTAAATATTCAACATACCAAGGGGATATTCAAGGTCCATCTAGAATTAAACCACAACTAATTGCAACGCACCAAAAACATATCATGCATTATTGTAGATGACGAGATCATTGCTAGAGAAATTATAGCCACCCATCTGTCAAAAATCAATAACATTACCATTGTTGCCAGTTGTAGTAAGACTATGGATGCGTTTGATGTCATCAATAACAACAAAATAGATTTGGTCTTTCTTGACATTAATATGCCTGAAGTATCAGGAATTTCTTTTGCCAAATCTATTAACAGAGATATCAAGATCATTTTTACAACAGCGTATCGGGATTATGCTGTTGAAGGTTTCGAGTTGCAGGCAGTAGACTATTTACTAAAGCCCATTTCCTTTGAGCGCCTCCTCAAAGCTGTAAACACTTATTTTGAAGTTTATTCAAAACCACAAACTAACCCACCATTACGTTCAGATGTTACGACGTTTATGTTTGTACGATCAGAGCGACGCATGATAAAAATTGATTTTCACTCCATTGTATATATAGAAAGTTACAGCGACTATTTAAAAATTCATCTCGCCAATGACACTATCGTTACGAGAGAGACCATTACCGCGATAGAAGCAAAATTACCCAGAAACCAATTTATCAGAATTCATAGATCGTTCATTGTTGCAACGGCAAATATTAGCGCTTTTACTAATGAACACGTCGTTGTGAACGACAAAGCTTTAACTATAAGCAGAAGTTATAAGAAAGATGTTTTAAGGCAACTTGAACACTATTAAGTTCTTATATTTTTCATTTCGTCTAAAAAAGCGTCCTGATATCGTTCAAATGGTGTCGGTTAGAACCAAATCTTGTATTTTTAAGTTGAAATGATTAAACACCTTTTGTTTTAATTTAACCTACATTCTTTCAATTGACAGACATCTTACATCATATTGTCCCCAAGTTAGAACCCTTTGATTATTCGTTGCACCATGATACGCAATTTATCAATCAAGAATGGGTGCTGATCAATGGTATAGAAGATGCTAAGGCGATGTACCTGTTCAAACCGAACAATGAATTGTTCATTTCTGAAAATGATCATGTGACCAAGACCCGATGGAGCTTTATAAATTCCAACTTTCTCTCTATTACTACAGAAGACGGGATTGTTCTCATCAAAGCATTTTACAAAGACAAAGACACCTTGGTCTTAAATCAGAAAGCGTCCGAGGACTATGCGTTCTTTATCAATAGTAGCGATTACGACATCACAATAAATACAAAAGAGGACATTCAAAAGTATCTCAAAGAAAAATACCTCAAAAAAGCAACAGAGCTAATTTCAGATCATCAGTTTTATTATATTCAACGTTTTAAGGAATATGGTCCTTACACCATGAAAGAGCTTGTTGAGAAGGTGAAAACGAATGCGATAAACGCTTACTGTTTAGTGAGAGATGTCAATGAGTCCGATTATAGCAAAAAACTTCGCATTAAGGATATCCTTCAAGAACTTTAAATAAAAAAGGCAAACGATATTCGCCTGCCTTTTTCTTTACTTAATTTTATAAATTTCTTCTATTAGATGTGTAACGCTCTGTCCCCGGTAGCTGCCAAAGCAGCTTCCTTAGTTGCTTCAGCAAATGTTGGATGTGCATGAGACATACGTGAGATATCTTCTGCGGAAGCTCTAAACTCCATGGCCACTACCACTTCAGCAATCATATCTGCTGCACGGGCACCAATCATATGAACTCCAAGAACTTCATCAGTCTCCTTGTCTGCTAGAATTTTTACAAAGCCATCCAAATCCATACTCGCTCTACTTCTACCTAGGGCGCGCATTGGGAACTGGCCTGTTTTGTACGCAACGCCTGCATCCTTTAATTCCTCTTCTGTCTTACCAACGGAAGCAACTTCTGGCCATGTATAAACCACTCCAGGAATCAAATTATAATCAATATGTGGTTTTTGTCCAGCTATAATTTCTGCAACAAATGAACCTTCTTCAGATGCTTTATGAGCTAACATGGCACCTTTAACAACATCCCCAAGAGCATAAATATTCTTAACGTTGGTTTGCAAATGTTCATTCACTTCAATTTGACCTCTATCAGTCAGTTTTACTCCTGCAGCTTCAGCATTCAATCCATCGGTATAAGGACGACGACCAACCGATACCAAACAATAGTCTCCCTTAAATTCAACTTCCTCACCTTTTTTGTTATCGGCTTTAACAATGACCTCATCACCTTTGCGTTCCACAGATTTTACTTTGTGCGACACGTTAATGTTGAATTTGGCTTTTTTGAAAACTTTGTTCAACTCTTTTGATAATCCAGCATCCATGCTTGGGATAATGCGATCCATATATTCAATAACGGTCACTTCAGCACCTAATCTTCCATATACCTGACCAAGCTCCAAACCAATGACACCACCACCAATAACGATAAGATGTTTTGGGATTTCTTTAAGTTTTAAGGCTTCGGTTGACGTGATAACGCGCTCTTTATCCAAAGTGATGAATGGCAAGTTGGCCGGTTTACTTCCTGTGGCGATGATTATGTTTTTCGCTTCAATTTCTTCAGTTTTTTCACCTGTAACCGTAATGTGAGTTGCATCTTTAAAAGCACCCAACCCTTGATAAACGTCAATTTTGTTTTTCTTCATCAAGAAATCAATACCACCAGTTGTTTGATCAACAACGGCTTGCTTGCGTGCAATCATCTGTTTTAAGTTCACCTTGATATCTCCAGGGATATCAATGCCATGTTCTTCAAAATGCTTAACGGCATCTTCATAATGATGTGAAGAATCTAGAAGCGCTTTGCTGGGAATACAGCCCACATTGAGGCAAGTACCACCAAGTGTTGCATATTTTTCAATAATTGCAGTTTTCATGCCTAATTGTGCGCAACGAATTGCCGCTACATATCCTCCAGGACCAGAGCCAATTATGGCTACATCATATGAATTCATAAAATTGTTTTTTGATGTTTGTTAAATTCGATTACAAAAATACGATTTTGATTTGCGTTTCACGAATTACAACCTAGGATTTTAAAAAACTTTGATCTCCAATTCTAAGTTGAAATCTTACCCCGGAAAACCTAGCATGTGCCCCATGCCTACCGTAAATAACCAACAGCCATAGATAGCATGTTCAATGGATACGAGAAGTGTTGATTTGGTTTTGTCATAAGTTAGTGCGAAAAGAATACCCCCCAAAAAGGTAATCAATAAAACCAAAGGGTTTCTATAAAAAATGTGCGCTAGAGAAAATACCGTGGCGTTGATAAACACAAAAAGTGACCTGCTGGTAAATAAGGAAGCGTACCGTTGAAAATATAAGGTGCGAAAAATCAATTCCTGCGGATACACTGAAAACATGGCATACGCAAATAACATAATCACCCAAAGTTTGGGTTGTTGATAGAGCACATGAAATAATTCTGCTTTGGCTGTCAACAGCATATAACCAATTGTCAAACATGCAATGACCAGAAATTTGACAAAAACAGCTCTCCAAAATGACATCCATCGGATATTTGGAGCTAATTTAAATTGGTTCCCTTCCACTTTGACCAGAACATAAATGACATAAATAAAACCAGAGATAGCAAGACATGCTTTAATCAAAAAGGGATAATGTAGCGCAAAACTCACTGGCAAGATTATAAAAATCAAGAAGAATTCTGTGAGTTTGTAAGTGACCGATTGCATGAACCTACATGTTTATGGCAGTGGTATGTTTGACTTCATTGATGACAAACATGCTATGTGTACTACCGATATGGTTGATAGATGTTAGTTTGTTGACCATAAATTCCCTAAAAGCTTCCATATCAGAAACAATTACCTTTAAGAGATAGTCATAATCACCACTAATATGGTAACATTCCATCACTTCTGCAAGATTAGCGACCTCTTTTTCAAATTTAATAACGTAATCCTGTGTATGTTGCACCAATTTAATATGGCAAAAGGCCACAAAATTCTTGTTAATCTTTTCCTTCTGTATTAAAGCGACATAATTTGAAATAACACCTTCCTTCTCCAGTTTCTTTATACGTTCATAAACAGCGGTAACGGATAGGTTTAATTTGCTGGAAAGTTCCTTATTTGTCTGCTTGCTGTTAACTTGGAGCAGTTTTAAAAGTTTTTTATCGATGGGATCAAAATTCATAGGAGAAAATTTTTCTGATGAAACAAATTTAAAAGACTAAATATAGAATAGATATCTGTAAAATTAATAAAACATAGATTTATAATCTAACTTAAAGCACATCTATTGATATATCGTCTAAAAAATAAGACATTTGAACATATATAAACTCATTCACAATTACAGTTATGGCATTTAAACCAGCAAATAATATACAGGATTTACAATACTTTGGAGAATTTGGAGGCGTCAACCCTTCCATTTCTGATTCCTCCACCTACACCTTTCTTTCTGCAAAGACTATGTTCGACACTTTTGAGGGAAATGCTGATGGTTGCTATTTGTATTCACGCCACTCTACACCTTCCAACCTCTATTTAGGAAAAGCTTTGGCCGCTATGGAAGGTACTGAAACTGCGAATGTAACAGCATCTGGAATGGGTGCTATTACAGCCGTTTTGATGCAACTTTGTGGCGCGGGAGACCATATAGTATCAAGCCGGACCATCTATGGCGGCACATACGCCTTTCTTAAAAACTTTACCCCACGCTTTAATATAGAGACATCGTTTGTGGATATCACCAAATTAGAAGCCGTTGAAGCAGCCATTACACCAAAGACCAAAGTACTGTACTGTGAATCTGTAAGTAACCCATTATTGGAAGTTGCCGACATTGAAGCACTCTCAAAATTGGCAAAAAAACACAATCTGAAACTGGTGGTTGACAACACGTTCTCACCCTTGTCTATTTCCCCTGCACAATTGGGTGCGGATATTGTGATCCATAGTTTAACAAAATTTATCAATGGTTCTAGTGACACCGTTGGTGGGGTCATCTGTGGGACTCAGGAATTTATTGACGATCTACGAAATGTCAACGACGGCGCCTGTATGCTATTAGGCTCAACGATGGACAGTTTAAGGGCTGCATCCATTTTGAAGAACCTGCGCACGCTACACATCAGGATGCAACAACACAGTTTGAATGCCACGTATTTGGCAGACAGATTCGAAAAAGACGGTTTAAAAACGGTCTATCCAGGGCTTGCTTCACATCCATCGCATGACTTGTTCAAATCAATGATGAATGAAAAATACGGGTTTGGAGGCATGTTAACCATTGACGTTGGTTCTCTGGACAAAGCCAATGCGTTAATGGAACTGATGCAAAAACAAAACTTAGGCTATCTTGCGGTAAGTCTAGGGTTTTACAAAACTTTATTTTCTGCACCTGGAAGTTCAACGTCTTCTGAAATCCCGGAAGAAGAACAAAAAGAAATGGGCTTGAGTGATGGCCTCATTCGTTTTTCTATTGGATTGGACGCCGATATTGAAAGAACTTATGACATGATGAAATCCTGTATGAAGGCGCTTAACATTTTAAAATAAGTCCTTTAAAGTTACCAATAATAAAGTACCAAATTCCAATTAGGTCTTTTTTCAATTGCTGAAATTCGTTTCAAATATATCTCAAGTTTCACTGCAGTCTATCAAAATAAATAATGGGTTGAGCGCTTAAAACCAAACTTTTAAGCACTCTGTTCCCATATGTGCTACTCCATAATAAAGGCCATAAAAAAACAAGTGTATTTTCATTTATGGCATGGGTTTCTTAAAAATGACAATACACGTCAGAGAACACCACTACCCTCAAACTAAATACACCTTTTCAGCAAAAACCCAATCCCATTCACGCATGGCCTTAATTTGATTTGCATAGGTTTGTCTAAAATCGTAACATTACGTATTAGAATAAAAATCAAACCAACTAACGCCCTTCTTAATGGAAAGCCAAGACATTAAACCAAGAGTACCTCAGGATGAACATATTGTTGAAAATAAAGAACTGAATATTTGGGAAGCACTAATTCCTGTGTTTGCTCTGGTAGCTATGCTTGCTTATAATGTATACGTTTATGGAGGCGACGCCTTAGAAGGATCCAATCAGTTTATATTGTTATTGGGAGGTGCTGTTGCTGCTATTGTAGGTGTTTTCAATAAAGTTTCCTTTGATCAGATGATCGAAGAAGTTTCAGAAAATATAAAATCTACCGGTGGTGCCATCTTGATCCTTCTTATGGTAGGTGCGCTTGCGGGTACTTGGCTCATTAGCGGTATTATACCAACGATGATTTACTACGGACTTCAAATATTGAATCCTACAATCTTTTTAGCGGCATGTGTCATTATCTGCGCCATTATTTCCGTAGCAACAGGGAGCAGCTGGACCACATCTGCAACCGTTGGGATTGCGCTTGTCGGTATTGCGGATGCATTAGGCATCTCACTAGGGATGACCGCTGGTGCGATTCTCTCAGGAGCATATTTTGGAGATAAAATTTCGCCAATGAGCGATACCACCAATCTAGCCCCAGCCATGGCTGGAACAGACTTGTTTACGCACATCAGATACATGCTTTACACCACAGTACCAACTTTAATTGTCACCCTGACCGTTTTCATCATTATTGGTTTAAATATAGACACTACAGGGGCAGCTAACACTGACGGTATCATAAAAGCTGTGGATGAAGCAATTAATGTGAGCCCATGGTTATTTGTAGTGCCAGTTCTTGTGATTGTTTTGATCGTTAAGAAAACACCCCCGCTTGTGGCGCTTTTAATAGGCACTTTGTTAGCCGCTGCGGCTGCACTCATTTTTCAACCTCATATTGTAGCATCCATAGGAGGCGGAACCTCCTTAACATTTAGTACAGCTTACAAAGGACTCATGGATGCTATAACGGTGGACACCTCAATACCTACTGATAATGAAGCCTTAAAAGGTCTTTTCTCATCCGGGGGAATGTCGAGCATGTTGGGTACAGTATGGTTGATTCTTTGCGCTATGGTATTTGGTGGCATCATGGATGCCATTGGCGCTTTGTCTGCAATCAGTAAAGCACTTTTAAAATTGTTCCACACAACTTTCGGACTTTTTGCGAGTACCGTGGCCAGCTGTTTGGCTTTGAATTTAACTGCCAGCGACCAATATCTCGCCATTGTAGTTCCTGGAAAAATGTATGCGCAAGCTTATAAAGATAAAGGTCTGGCTCCTGAAAACCTTTCTAGAACCTTGGAAGATAGTGGAACCGTGACCTCGGTGTTAGTGCCATGGAATACATGTGGCGCCTATCATAGTGGTGTGTTGGGAGTGGACACGATGCATTATGCCGGTTATGCTATTTTTAATTGGTTGAGCCCTTTTATGACCCTATTGTTCGCCGGATTTAGAATAAAAATCCGCCAGCTCGCTACTCCTAAATCAGAAGTTGTTAAGCAATAATAAGGTTAACGAAAAGTTGCATTCCGCTACTTTTTGTAAATCAATAGGTGTATTGTGCCCCACTTGGATCATTGATTAAACTTATGCTAATATAATTTTATATAATAAATTTCTATAGTTATACGCGGAGGATAGAGCTAGTTTTGCAGTAGAAATAAATATTAATCTTAAAATTAAATAATATGGCATTTGTAGGAAAAAAATTTCCAAACTTAAACGTTAACGCAATGAATGAAATGGGCGACACTTTTAGCCTTAACGTTCTTGAAGAAGCAACAAAAAACAACAAAAAAGTAGTTCTGTTTTGGTACCCAAAAGATTTCACTTTTGTATGTCCAACAGAGTTGCACGCCTTTCAACAAGCTTTACCAGAATTCGAAAAACGTAACACGATCGTTATTGGCGCGTCTTGCGACACTGCAGAAGTTCATTTTGCATGGTTAAATACTGAAAAAGATAACGGTGGAATTCAAGGTGTAACCTACCCAATATTGGCCGATTCTAACAGAAACTTGGCCTCAACATTAGGCATTTTGGATATTACAAACGAAACCTATAATGAAGAAACTGGTATTGTAACTGTTGACGGTGATAACGTAACTTATAGAGCTACCTATATCATTGATGAAGAAGGAACAGTGGTTCATGAAGGTATCAACCATATGCCATTAGGTAGAAACGTTAAGGAGTATCTTCGTTTAATTGATGCTTACACACATGTTCAAGAAAAAGGAGAAGTTTGTCCTGCAAACTGGGAAGAAGGCCAAGATGCAATGCAAGCTAATGCTAAGGGTACTGCTGAGTATTTGAAAGCACACTTAAACTAAGAGTTTAGAAAAACATATTTTAAACACCAAATTCCGAAGTAGTCCATAAAACTAATTTGGAATTTGGATTTTATAAATTAGACAATTAGAATTATGGTAAAGGAATTAGAACAAGACAATTTAGGACAATTGATATCAGACACTGATACTGTAGTTGTCCAATATTCTGCTAGTTGGTGTGGTAATTGTAGAATTATGAAACCAAAATTTAAAAAATTAGCAACAGAAAATGAAAACATGACTTTTGTCATGGCCGATGCTGAAAAATTTCCAGAATCAAGAAAATTAGCCACCGTAGATAACTTACCTACTTTTGCGATTTTTAAAAATGGAGCTTTTGTAAATCAAGTACAGACCAACAAATTTGAAGTTTTAAAAGATTTAGTAAATGAAGTTACCAGTAATTAAACACCTCACTCAATTTATTGAGGAGAATGATGAAGATTTTGTAGTTGAAACCATTGTTACATTGGAAAATCTGACTGAAGTCCCTTCTTTGAAGGATGAAGAACTAGATGTTATTGGAGAATTAATCTCCAACATGTATGGTGCATTAGAAGTTCATAAAATGGTTAAAGACGGTACTCCCAAAAAAGAGGCACTAAATACTTTTATGTCCCGTGTACTGGGGTCAATAGATAAATAACAATATAGTTTTAAAACAGAAAAGTGCTTCGGCACTTTTTTTTTGTTTTAAACTTTGAAATTTATATCTATATTCATCCCCTATAATCTAAAAACCTACTTATAATGAAAAAAACATTTACAATTTTATCTTTATTTTTTTGCTTGAGCCTTTGTTCTACAGCTAACGCACAAGAAGCTTTCATCGGAGAAATAAGAATGTTCGGAGGGACTTATGCACCAGTAGGCTGGGCAAAATGTGATGGACAATTATTACAAATCTCACAAAACTCAGCTCTATTTTCGATACTGGGCACGATATATGGCGGTGATGGCCATACAACTTTTGCTCTACCAGACCTGAGAGGTCGCGTACCAATGCATAATGGTACAGGTCCAGGTTTACCTGCTTACGAAATAGGTGAAAAAGGAGGAAGTGCAACCACTAATCTAACGGTGGCTAATTTACCCTCTCACAATCATCAAGTTAATGGCGTTGTTGAAGAAGGAAATAGTGATTCTCCTACAAATAATTATCCTGCAAATACTAAGTTGCTAGATAAAGAGTACGCCTCAAATGGCACAGCAACAGCCATGAATGCTGGAATGATAGGGAGCACGGGCAGCAATGAACCCATAAATAATATGCAACCTTTTCAAACTGTTACATATATCATTGCAATACAAGGCATATATCCATCTAGACAATAATTAAAACCCCAAAGTACCCATATTAAAACTTAACCAAATGAAAAAAAAATACGTAGTACTGACATTTTTGTTGCTTTCTTATCTCGGCTATTCTCAAATAACTTTTAATGGATGTCATCCATGGTTTGAAAATCAAAATTTCACCTTTACCAATATAGGTTCGGACGCAACAGGAAGAAACATCTTTGAAACCACGCCTATCAATGGTGATCAAAGCTGTGGGGGATTGGGAACATGCGAATTCCGAATTTACTGGAGCGAAAGTAATAATCAGTGGGAATTTACAGCTGATAGTGGCAATGGTGACTTTATCGACCCGTATTTAATATTTACAAACACCAATCCATCAACGCCCAACCCTCCTAGTTTGACATTAGGAACTTGGGTTGAAGAAGTAAATATTACTGATGGTGGTTGCGAAGGTAACTTAACGGCATCCAATGCCGTACTTATTGGAGATGTTCAAGACACCACGTTATCATTTGCTGATAATAATTTAAGTGCAAACATTCAATTATCACCAAATCCGGCACATGATTACGTATCATTGTCTGATTCTGAAAACAAGATCTTGAGACTTGAAATTTATGATATAAGCGGTAAGCTGATATTGAAAGAATCAAGCGTAAAGAATGCTATCAACATTTCCTATTTGACAGATGGCTTGTATTTCGTGAAATTATTTGGAGACGAAAGCACATTTATTAAAAAATTAATTAAGCAGTAAGTCATGTTATAATATTTAAAAAGAGGCTATCTCATAACTCATGAAATAGCCTCTTTTTCTGTTTTACATTTGGACTACTGCGGGAGAACATATCTCAAATACCAATTCTCAAGGACTTGTTTTGGTTTTGAGATTCCTTCTTTTTTTCCTTTATTTTTCGATTTATTTTAAATCAAATCGATCCAAATTCATCACTTTGTTCCAAGCGGCAACAAAATCCTTTACAAACTTTTCTTTAGAATCCTCTGATGCATAAACTTCAGCATAAGATCTCAATTCAGAATTAGAACCAAAAACTAAGTCTACTCGAGTCCCTGTCCACTTTATATCTCCTGATTTACGATTGCTTCCCACAAATATCCTTTCTGCATCTGACGTGGCTCTCCAAGTCGTTTCCATATCCAATAGATTCACAAAGAAGTCATTGGTCAATGTTTCAGGGTTATTGGTTAAAACCCCATGATTAGAATTGTCAAAATTAGTGTTCATGACTCTCATGCCTCCAATTAAAACGGTCATTTCTGGCACTGTAAGTTTCATTAATTGGGCTTTATCCACCAAAAGTTCTTCGGCAGTGGCATTGTGGTCGTCATAAACATAATTGCGGAAACCGTCAGCTCTAGGCTCAAGCGCATCAAACGCCTCTGCATCTGTTTGTTCTTTACTCGCATCTGCACGTCCTGGTGAAAAAGGTACGTTTATCTCATGTCCTGCATTGTTGGCAGCTTTTTCAATTGCTGCACAGCCAGCCAAAACAATCAAATCGGCCAATGACACTTTTTTGTTGCCAGATTGGTCGTCATTAAATTCCTTTTGAATACGGTCAAGTGTATTCAAAACAGTGTTCAACTGTTTCGGATTGTTAACCTGCCAAGAGTTCTGAGGTGCCAAACGAATACGAGCGCCATTTGCCCCGCCTCGTTTATCAGAATCTCTGTAAGTAGAAGCCGAAGCCCATGCAGTAGACACCAATTGGGAGATAGTAAGGCCCGAATCCAAGATTTTTGATTTTAATATTTTGAGGTCTTGGTCGTTTATAATTTCATAATCCACTTTTGGGATGGGGTCTTGCCAAATTAATTCTTCTTGAGGCACTTCAGGTCCTAAATAGCGTTCTATTGGCCCCATATCACGATGCGTCAGTTTAAACCAAGCACGTGAATACGCATCAGCAAACTCTTCAGGGTTTTCCAAAAAGTGTCTTGATATTTTCTCATAAGCAGGATCCATTCTCAAAGAGAGATCCGTAGTCAGCATAAAAGGTGCATGTTTAATGCTCGGGTCATGCGCATCAGGCACGGTTTCTGCGCCCTCATTATTTTTCGGTTTCCATTGGTGCGCACCTGCTGGACTTTTTGTTAACTCCCATTCAAAACCAAATAAGTTTTCAAAGTATTTATGCGTCCAACGGGTTGGTTGATCTGTCCACGCGCCTTCCAATCCACTGGTAATTGTATCTGCTGAATGACCTGTGCCAAAAGAATTTTTCCAACCCAAACCTTGCTCTACTATTGATCCTGATGCTGGCTCTTTTCCCACATATTGATTGGGATCAGCTGCACCATGGGTTTTTCCGAACGTGTGTCCGCCTGCAATTAGTGCAACGGTCTCATAGTCATCCATAGCCATACGCCCAAAGGTTACTCGAATATCATGTGCAGAGCCGATTGGATCAGGTTTTCCGTTTGGACCTTCTGGATTCACGTAAATTAACCCCATATGGGAGGCAGCCAATGGATTTTCAAGTTCTCCATTTTCAGCATAACGTTCTTTATTACCTAACCATTCGGACTCAGAACCCCAATATACATCTTGTTCTGGTTCCCAAATATCTTCTCTTCCACCAGCATAACCGAACATTTTTAATCCCATGGATTCATGTGCGCAATTTCCTGCCAAGACCAATAAATCAGCCCAAGATAATTGTTTTCCGTATTTCTTTTTAATTGGCCATAAGAGCAAACGTGCCTTATCTAGGTTGGCATTATCGGGCCAACTGTTGAGTGGAGCAAAACGCTGATTTCCAGATCCCGCACCCCCTCTACCATCTTGAATACGGTATGTGCCCGCTGCATGCCACGCCATTCTGATAAAGAACGGTCCATAATGTCCATAATCTGCTGGCCACCAATCTTGACTAGTGGTCATTAATTCGTAAAGATCATTTTTGACCGCTGGTAAATCTAATTTTTTAAATTCTTCTGCGTAGTTGAAACCTTTGTCCATTGGATCAGATAACGAAGAATGTTGCCTCAGAATATTCAACTTGAGCAGGTTGGGCCACCATTCTCTTGGAGTAGTCCCTCCACCAGCAGCGTGGTTCATTTCTCCGTTTAAGAACGGACATTTAGCACTAGATTCATTAACTTCCCAAACATTTCCATCTCCAGCTCCACTAGAATGTGTGTTATTTTCCATAATTAAAAGTTATTTGATTTTTATTAAATTCTCAAAAAACTAATTTACAAATTACTCAATAAATAGCATTAAATATATATTCTTATAAATTATGCATTAATTGAGCGAATTTATTAAACTATTGATTTTAATATAAATCGCATGCAAAAACCCCATCAACAATTTTTATGCTGATGGGGTTTCTTTTTCTAACTTGAGAACGATTTATTTCGACATACCTGGTAAAAGTACTGCGTCAATAACATGAATTACCCCGTTAGATTGATTAACATCAGCAATGGTCACTTTAGCTGAGTTGCCATTTTCATCAGTAACATACACATCTTTTCCTTTTCTCCAGGCAGTAAGATTTCCTCCACTAACAGTTTTTATTAACGCTTTTCCTTTACTGTCCTTAATTAATTTTACAATATCCTGAGCAAGGATTTTACCCGCAACAACGTGGTAAGTTAAAATTGATTGTAATTGTTCTTTATTCTCTGGCTTAACTAAAGTTTCAACCGTTCCTTTTGGCAATTTATCAAAAGCCGCATTGGTAGGTGCAAACACTGTAAATGGTCCTTCGCTAGACAACACATCAACTAAATCTGCGGCTTTAACTGCAGCAACCAAAGTGGTATGGTCTTTTGAGTTTACCGCGTTTTCTACAATGTTCTTAGTAGGATACATCTCGGCACCTCCTACCATTTTGGTTTCTTGCTTCATCATTTTTTCTTGCGCAGAAACTGATTGTCCCATAAAAATTGAACCTACTAAAAGGGCCATACTAAATAATTGTGTCATTTTCATAATTGTAAATTTTTAAATTATTATTTGGGGACATTTACGTCATTAATGACGTAGTGGTTTTTTTTATTTTACTTTTTTTATATTTAATACGCCTTCTATTTAATAGCGGTATCAAATTGAAGATATTTCAACAAGATATATGGTATATTTTTGTATTTTCCTTTTTAGAATGTTCAATTGATAAATTTCATATGATGTTAGATGACGATTATATAAAAGTTTTTTCTGGTAACTTCATATTCGCCCAAATGGTTTTGGATCGGTTGGAAAGGGTTGGGATCAATGCCATCGTGAAAGATGAATCTGAATCAGGAAGATTGGCAGGTTTCGCATCTTCCATTATAGGTTTTCAAGAAATTTATGTTTCTAAGGAAGAATTGAAACAGGCCATTCCCATTGTAGAAACTATAAAATCTGAATTACAAGCATAAAAAAACCCTGAAATTAATTCAGGGTGATTTGTTTTATATGAAAAGAGGTTATGCTGTAACCCCATACATTTTATCTCTCATTTCCTTAATTTTCTTATCGTCCATATACTCATCAAAGGTCATGTAACGATCAATCGCTCCGCTAGGTGTTAGCTCGATAACACGGTTAGCAACGGTTTGTGCAAACTCATGATCATGAGTTGTAAACAGTACCGTCCCTTTAAAATTGGATAAGGAGTTATTGAACGCCGTAATACTTTCGAGATCCAAGTGATTTGTTGGTTCATCAAGCATCAATACGTTGGCTCTCATCATCATCATCCTACTGAGCATACAACGTACTTTCTCTCCTCCTGACAATACATTTGAAGTTTTTAACGCTTCTTCCCCACTAAAGATCATTTTGCCCAAAAAGCCTCGAATATGGACTTCTTCACGCTCCTCCTCTGTTGATGTCCATTGGCGTAACCAGTCTACAAGCGTTAATTTGTTTTCAAAAAACTCACTGTTATCCAATGGCAAATAAGATTGTGCCGTAGTTATCCCCCAGTTGTACTCACCTTTATCTGCTTTTTCATTGCCATTAAGAATTTGATAAAAAGCAGTTGTAGCTCTAGAATCCTTCGAATAGACTACTACCTTATCACCTTTTGCTAAATTGATATCCACATTTTGAAAAAGGATCTCACTCTCCAAAGAGGCTGAAAGTCCGGTAATATTCAATATCTGGTCACCAGCCTCTCTATCTCGTTCAAATATGATAGCTGGATAGCGACGGCTAGATGGTTTAATATCAGAAATGTTCAATTTCTCAATCATCTTTTTTCTGCTCGTAGCTTGTTTAGACTTCGCAACGTTGGCAGAAAAACGACGAATAAATTCTTCCAGTTCCTTCTTTTTCTCTTCGGCTTTTTTGTTTTGCTGAGAACGTTGTCTTGCAGCCAATTGAGAGGACTCATACCAAAATGTATAGTTCCCAGAATAATGGTTGATCTTTCCAAAATCAATATCAGAAATATGGGTACAAACAGAATCTAAAAAGTGCCTGTCGTGAGACACTACAATTACGCAATTTTCATAATTGGCCAAAAAGTTTTCCAACCAAGAAATCGTTTCATAATCCAAGTCATTGGTAGGCTCATCCATAATGAGCACATCAGGATTTCCAAATAAAGCTTGAGCCAAAAGCACACGCACCTTTTGTTTTCCATCCAGATCTTTCATCAAGGTATAGTGGTATTCTTCCTTGATACCCAAATTTGATAGCATTGCTGCAGCGTTACTGTCAGCATTCCACCCGTTCATCTCTTCAAATTGTACCTGCAACTCTCCAATTTTATCCGCATTTTCATCTGAATAATCTGCATAGAGCGCATCTAACTGAGACTTCAAATTGAATAAGGGTTTATTCCCCATGATGATTGTCTCCAAAACAGTATGCTCATCATACATATTGTGTTCCTGCTCTAAAACCGACATACGTTTGCCTGGTTCTAAATGGACATGCCCAGAGGTTGGGTCCATCTTTCCAGCTAATATTTTCAAAAAAGTCGACTTCCCTGCACCATTGGCGCCAATAATACCGTAGCAATTACCTTGATTGAAAGTCGTGCTGACCTCATCAAAAAGGATCCGTTTGCCAAACTGGACTGAAAGATTAGAAACTGATAACATTTTATACGTTTTGAATTGGCTGCAAAAGTAAAAAAATACTATCATTTTATGAAACTTACCGACCTATATTTAATCTGCTTGAAAAGGCAGTTGAAACTCGCACTATATGAGTATTTATCAAAGCTTAGCAGGTTTACTACAACGCTTTGTAAAACATTTAACAGCGCATTAACAACATCATGGATAAACAAGTTTTATTTTTGTTAGCAACACACCCCGAATCAGTAATATTCTACTTTATGAGAACTTTCATTATGTCATTTATGATTTTGTCAACGCTATTAAGTTGCAAAAAAAATGCTAATGATGCTGATAGGCTTGCATACTTTGGAGGGGAGATCATCAATCCTACCAATGATTATGTGCTGTTGTTCTCTCCCAATTCCCAATCAGAAAATTCGGATACACTCTTCTTAAACAACAACAATCGGTTTTTTACCAAGTTAGACCCTTTAAAATCAGGACTCTATACGTTTATTCATGGTGGACAGTATCAAATGGTGCTATTGGAACCACAAGACAGTGTGATGCTAAGACTGAACACTAATGATTTTGATGAATCTTTGGTATTTACTGGTACTGGTGCAAAAAAGAATAATTTTCTGATTAAAATTTTCCTCGAAAATGAGGCTGATCAGAGCAATTTCATCAACATCTCCCAAATGGAGCCAGAAAAATTTGAGCAGCATATTGATTCTTCCCGCACAGAACGCTTGGATGAACTTTCTGTTTTTTCTGATAAAAAGCAATTGTCCAAACTTTTTGATAAAATTGCAGAAACCAGTATCAATTACAGTTATTACAGCACTAAAGAAATGTATCCTTTTGCGTATTATGGCTACAAGAATTTAAAGGATTATAAAAATTTACCTCCGCAATTCTATGACTTCCGGAATGAAATTGATTACAATATTGGAATATTAAGTGATTTCTTTATCTACAACAGATTTTTGTATTCACATTTCAACAATATGGCATTAAAGGAATTTTACGCCAATGCACCCGAGGATTCTGTATTCAATAAAAATTCTATCGTTTACAATTTAGAGAAGCTCAAGTTAATGGACGATCGTATTTCAAACGATACCATAAAAAATAAACTGCTAAAAAATACAGCTCGCGATTTTATATCAATGTGCGAAGATTCTACTGCAGTCAATGAAATTATTGCTTCCTATCTTCAAAAAAGCACGAATCCTGAAGACAAAGTTTACATTGAAAGATTAGCGAGTTCAATCAAAAAATTAAAGCCAGGCAAAATCATGCCTGAGGTGGATTTGGTCAATTACAATAACGAAACCCGAGCGTTGAGTGAGTTAATTACCCAGCCAACAGTCATTTACTTTTGGTCCTCCAACTTAAAAATTCATTATAAAAACAGTCATTACAAAATAGGAGAATTAAAGAAAAAGTATCCAACCATCCAATTTATTGCCATCAACATTAATGATAACGATAAGAAATACTGGAAGAAGACTTTAGACGAATTTAAGTTTCCTACTGATAGCGAATATCAATTTAAAGATCCAATAACCGCCAAACAGACCTTGGTGCTCAATACGGTCTATAAAATGATTGTTGTGGATAAAGACATGCGCATTGTGGACTCTTACTACAATATGTTCCACACTAAGTTTGAAGACAAGTTAAAAGAACTAAATCAATAGAAAAAGGCTCCCACATGAGGAGCCTTTTTTATATCTCTATCTCTTAAGGAATTTTAGTTTCCTTTTTTATAATCTGCCAAGAATTTCTCTAGACCAATATCAGTAAGTGGATGGTTCAATAAGCCGGTAATAGAGCTCAAAGGACCAGTCATCACATCAGCGCCCAATTTTGCACAATCTATAACATGCATGGTGTGGCGCACTGAAGCCGCTAAAATTTCAGTTTCAAATCCGTAATTATCATAAATCATTCTAATTTCAGCAATAAGGTTAAGACCATCTGTAGAAATATCATCCAAACGACCAATAAAAGGAGACACATAGGTAGCGCCTGCTTTTGCCGCCAATAAAGCCTGACCTGCTGAAAACACCAAAGTCATGTTGGTTTTGATGCCTTTATCGCTAAAATACTTACAAGCCTTCACACCATCTTTAATCATGGGTAATTTGACCACAATTTGATCGTGCAGTTCAGCCAAAGCCTCCCCTTCTCTCACCATGCCATCAAAATCTGTAGCAATAACCTCAGCACTCACATCACCATCTACCAAATTGCAAATGTTGACATAATGTTTCATGATATTGTCCGTTCCTGTAATGCCTTCTTTGGCCATCAATGACGGATTGGTGGTTACACCATCTAAAATACCCATGTCTTGGGCTTCCTTAATTTGCTCTAAATTAGCGGTATCGATAAAAAATTTCATAAAAATCTTGTTTTAACTTTCCCTTGTAAAAGAGAATCCTGTTGTGTTTTATTTTGGCGCAAATTTACGACTTTAAGAATCTTTTAATTGACTAATTTTTCAGAATATATCAACAATAGTCAATTGATTATAATGCTAAACTTTTTAGAAGTAGATCTTGAGCACAAAGCATCTTCGTATTCGCCTGAATCTTCATCATAGTATTCCGGTGGATCCACATAAAGATGAATCGTGAAGGTAAAAGTCCCCGAAGTTTTTGGCGTTCCTTCAATTGAAAGCGTTCTATTATTGGCATACATTTCCAATCCATCCGGTAAATTGCCAGAAATTCTGTAACTATAGCCATAAGCTTCGTCACGAGGTTCATTTTTTATTTCTGAGGTTAGCTCTTGGTAATAGTAGCTGTCTACGTTACCTACAACGAAAGCTGTATCAGGTATTTCAGGACTTCTATTAATGATACACTCTAAGATATTTTCACAACTAAGGCATAATACAAATGCTAAAACAAATAACAAATTTTTCATAACTTGTAGTGCTTCATGAGCATATTCTCATAGACCTTATCGGGTAGAATGCGTTTTAAAACGATGGAGAATTTCTGCATAAACTCCCCTACTTTATAATGAATGTTTGGTTTTTCAGTAGAAATAACCTTGTAGATAGCTTGCGCCATAAGCTGCGGATCCTTGCCTCCGCTTACGTGTGCATCCATCAGGCTCAGCGTATCTCCATAAGGTTTTTTGTAAGGGGAATGTTCCAAAACTGGAGCATGGTAACGTCCTGCTGCAATATTAGTAGCGAAATCTCCCGGAGCAACATTGGTCATATGAATGTTAAAATCTTTGATTTCCATTCTAAATGCCTCAGTAATCAATTCCAAAGCGCCTTTACTTGCACTGTAAACACCTCTATAAGGCAAACCCATGTAACCGGCAATTGAAGTGACATTGATAATGAGTCCAGAGTTTTGCACTCGCATTTGTGGCAATACCGCTTTTATGACGCGAATAGGACCAAAAAAATTCGTCTCAAAATTGCGCTGTATTTCAGCATCAGGAATTTCTTCAATTGGCCCTGTGATGCCTGCACCTGCATTGTTGATGAGTACATCTAGGCGTCCGCTTTGCGCGATGACTGTTGCAATGGCTTCCTTTATGGTTGTTGTATCAGACACATCTAATTTAACCAGATTGAACTTGGTTTCGGGATAGCGCTCAGGATTTCGGCTGGTACCATAAACGACAAATCCCTTATGGGTCAAAAATTCGCCAATAGATTTACCAATTCCTGAAGAACCGCCTGTGATCAATACAACTTTAGACATGCTGAATTACTAATTAATATGAAAAATGATTCTTTTCTGAAAGCTAAAATAGGAAGAAGATATTTAAAAGAAGTTTCCTGTGAGAAGGATTTCAGTATAGCGCATAAAAAAAGGCAAGCTACCTACATCACACCGCTACGACCACTTACCTTTGCTGCGTTCCCGCCCTGGAGGATTCAGCAGGAGCTGGTTGTGTAGGACTTGCCAGCTGCAAAGATACAATCTTTTACTACTTTTGCAATGATTTTCTAAACTGAATTTATTTAAATACCTTGCCTTAAAATTTAGAATACCTATGTCAGCAATTAAACTTTTTATAATCACCGCTTTAAGCCTTACATTATGGACGTGTGGTGATAATCCGAACGGTAAAAAAAATATCTTTTCTATTGGAACCGATGCTAAAAACAACACTATCGCACTGGGAGAAACCATAAAACTGTCCGTACAAAACCCAAAAAACAAAACCATCAAGAGCATAAGTTATAAATTGGATGCAAAACCAATTGACGAGAATTTCAATACGAAGGACATGCCCCTCGGAAAGCACACCATTACAGCAATTGTTGCCTATGACGAAACAACTGAGGAAGCATCAACAACATTGACCATTTTGAACAATGCTGCCCCTAAAATTTACAGCTATAAAATAGTGAATGAATACCCACATGACATCACGTCCTACACTCAAGGATTAGAGTTTTATAACGGTATTTTATATGAAAGCACTGGACAATACGGCGAATCTAAACTTAGAAAAATAGATTATAAAACAGGTGAAGTTCTTAAAAATGTGAATTTAGGTACTCAGTTTTTTGGTGAAGGACTTACTATTATGAACGATAAGATCTATCAACTCACTTGGAAAGAAAATATCGGGTTTATTTATGATACGGAGACTTTGGAAAAAACCGGGAGCTTTAATTATGGGAAAAGCAAAGAAGGCTGGGGATTGGGTAACGACGGAAAAGTGATCTATAAAACGGACGGGACCAACAACATTTGGAAACTGAACTCAGAAACACTTGCCGAAGAAGACCATATCCAAATTTACACAAACACAGGGAAAATTGATGGTTTGAACGAATTGGAATTTATAAACGGAAAAATCTACGCCAACATCTATCAACGCAATGGGGTACTGATCATCAATCCTGAAAATGGTGCTGTGGAAGGTGTCATTGATTTTTCGCCACTTCAAAAATTGGTCAAACAACATCCAGAATTGGACGTCTTGAACGGTATTGCCTACAACCCAGATACCAAGACTATTTTTGTGACCGGAAAGGATTGGGATAAAATGTTTGAGGTAGAGGTATTTGTTAAATAGTTTTTTAATCTTCAAAGGTAAAAGTTCTTTAAAATTCCATAAATGTTTTTAGAAAGAAAGAATAAACTTTACTTTTATTGATTAATCCATATCAAATGAAAACCTTCGAAGAACACATCATTGTAGCCCAAGATGATTTAGACAATCTCAATCATGTCAATAATGTCCGCTATGTGCAATGGGTGCAAGATATTGCAGAACATCATTGGCATGCAAAAGCCACCAAAGAAATTATTGACGATTACTTTTGGGTCCTTCTCAAACACCACATCGACTATAAAAATCCCGCTATCTTAGGTGATGTGCTCAAACTCAAAACTTATATCAAAAAATCAGGTGGTGTCACTTGTATTAGGATGGTTGAGATTTATGATAAAAATACCGACAAACTTTTAACATCCTCAGAAACAACTTGGTGCCTCATTTCTCAAAAAACCATGAAACCTTCTAGAATTACCGAAGAAATCAGAACCCTTTTTAGTTAAATATTGATTAAAAGCGCTGTTAAAGTCTCTTAACAAAACATTTTTAAAGGCTTTAATTCGTTTAATTTGAAGACAACCAATCCGACCGCTTAGTGACTAAAATTACCTTTCTCTTTTGCCTGTGTTCCACAATTGTGCTTTCACAAAATATTTCTGGTACACTCTATGACGATGAAGCACCGATCACTGGAGCTAAAATCATGAACGTCACCTCAAAGAGCATCACCTCTACTGACGCCAATGGCAACTTTGACATCTATGCCAAAATTAATGATACGCTCATTTTTAGCTCGTTGTTTCATCACACCAAACAATTGGTGGTCAATGAATCACACTTAGACGGAACACAAGTGTTTGAGCTCAAAAAAATATTGAATGAATTGGATGAAGTTGATCTCCAAGCCCGCATCGCATCAAAAGAAATGGATGAGAAGGAAACGACAAAGACAATAAAGCAGCAGTTTAAAACTGATGTTGAGAAAAACCCCCATTTATATAGAAGACCCAATGCCAACAGCGGACCAATAGATATATTAGAAATTGGAAGGCGCATTAAAAAACTTTTCAAACGTAAAACCCCAAAAGAATCAGAGGCAGTCGCATTTGATATTACCTCAGAAGATCTCGATACGCTCTTCAAAAAAGACAAGTTCTTCACCGACACGTTTTTGGTTTTAGATTTGAACATTACCAAAGATTATAAGCATCTCTTTTTTGCCTATTGTGAAACGAAAGAAATATCTTCCCGGCTTTTACGTCCTGACAACAAAATCTACCTCATTGATAAATTTTTGGAGTACAGCAAGGATTTTCGAGATATTTTAATTGAAAGTCAAAAGCAGTAGAAGATAGCCTTTTCAAGTCTAAAAATGTTTAGAAACTACCGATTTTATGGAACAAGAAGATAGTGGTACATCGTAAATTCCACTGACCATTTTTATCAACATGGGAACCGATAAATTAATTAACTGCTTCATACAACTTCATAAATTCAAAAGTTATATTTTTGAAATTCATATCTATTGAAATACACAATGAAAAGAAGCCTATACTTCATCTTTACCATTTCCATTTTACTTTTGTGGAGTTCGTGCCGAAAAGACTTCGAGTTTCAACCTAGCCAAGGCGCTTTGAAGTTTTCAAAAGATACCGTATACTTAGATACGGTTTTTACAAATATTGGCTCCAGCACCTATAATTTGAAAGTTTATAACCGCAGTAATACTGATATTTCCATTCCGACATTGCGTTTAAGTCAAGGACAAGCGTCCAATTACCGCCTCAATGTGGATGGTATTGCAGGTAAGGAGTTTCAAAATGTGGAGATTTTGGCAAGAGACAGTGTGTACATTTTTATAGAAACCACCATTGACATCCAAAGCGTGATCACCGCAGACAATCAATTTCTGTATACAGATGCCATAGAATTTGACAGCGGATCCAATTTTCAAAAAGTAGAGGTCGTCACCTTGGTGAAGGATGCTGTTTTTATATATCCTAATAAAGATGCAGAGGGTGTCGTGGAAACCTTAAGTTTTGATGTAGACGGCGATGGTACTGATGACCAAACAGGCATTCAGGGACGGTTTTTAAGAGATGATGAACTCACTTTTACAAATGAGAAACCGTATGTTATTTATGGCTATGCTGCCGTTGGAGAAAATAAAACCTTGACTATTAATGCTGGTGCCCGCGTCCATTTTCATGCAAATTCAGGCTTAGTGGTTACCAAAAATGCGTCCTTAAAGGTGAACGGACAATTTAGTCCTGACCAGACGTCTCTGGCAAATGAAGTAATTTTTGAAAGTGATCGTCTGGAGCCCTTGTTTGAAAACATTCCGGGACAATGGGGAACGATTTGGTTGTTTCAGGGCAGTAAACAGAATGATATCAATTTTGCAACCATCAAAAATGCTACTATTGGTATTTTAGCAGAGAACAATCCGAATACCGTTATTCCAAAACTCACCATTACCAATACTAAAATTTATAACTCAAGTAATTTCGGAATTCTAGGGCGTGCCACTTCTATTACTGCTGAAAACCTAGTGATTAACAATGCTGGGCAATCATCTTTTGCAGGCACTTATGGCGGTGCATACAATCTTACCCATTGCACGATTGCCAATTACTGGTCCAGTAGTTTTAGACAGTTTCCTGCGCTCTACCTCAACAACTTCTTAATATTAGAAGACGAAACCGTAGTGACCAATCCGCTAACTGCAGCCAACTTTAACAACTGCATCATTTATGGAAATGACAATCCAGAGTTTCTTTTAGAACAGGAAGAAGCTGCCGATTTCAACTTTAAATTCACCAATAGTTTGATCAGGTTTCAAGATTCAAACAACAGGTTTGGATCTGATCCCAATTATGATTTTAGCAATCCTGCTTTATATGAGAATATTGTATTCAATGAAGATCCTAATTTTAAGGACCCTTCAAAGAACAAATTGATTATTGGAGAAGCATCTGCAGCTATAAATGTGATTGGAAATAATGTATTTTCAAATCAAGTACCGTTTGATATTTTGAAAGTATCTCGAAACGCTTCTCCAGATTTGGGGGCATACCAACATGTAGTTTTTGAGGAATGATTACCTAATTGCGAAGGTTCTTATTGACTTCTAAAATGGCTAGAACAACCGGACATAAAAAAACCTTTCAGGTTTTTAAAACCTGAAAGGTTTGATCTACTATTATTCTTTTTCTAGAAAGACGTACGCTACTAACTAAGCAAACAAAGGCATCCCTTTCATCATCGCATTCACTTTTTCACCAACAGCATCGAGCTTGGTTTTATTATCGTGATTTTTGATCACCTCATCAATCAACCCAACAATAGTATCCATATCTGCTTCTTTCAATCCTCTAGTTGTAATTGCAGGCGTTCCTATTCTGATTCCGGAAGTCACAAATGGGGATTTGTCATCGAAAGGAACCATATTTTTATTGACCGTAATATCTGCTTTTACCAAAGCTTGTTCCGCATCTTTCCCGGTAATATTCTTGTTTCTCAAATCGATCAACATCATATGGTTATCTGTTCCGCCAGAGATGATGTGATAGTCTCTGTCAACAAATGCTTTTGCCATAGCAGCGGCATTTTTCTTAACCTGTAACATATAATGCATAAACTCATCGGTCAACGCCTCGCCAAACGCAATCGCTTTTGCAGCAATAATGTGCTCCAAAGGTCCACCTTGATTTCCAGGAAAAACACCAGAATCCAAAACGGAAGACATCATTCTCAAATCGCCTTTTGGAGTTTTCATCCCGAATGGGTTTTCAAAATCCTCTCCCATCATAATCATTCCACCTCTAGGACCTCTTAAGGTTTTATGGGTAGTGGTGGTCACCACATGACAATGCGGCATTGGATCATTCAAAATACCCTTGGCAATCATACCTGCAGGATGGGAAATGTCTGCCAACAACACAGCTCCTACCTGATCCGCAATTTGTCTGAACACTTTAAAATCCATATCACGAGAATATGCAGATGCTCCGGCAATAATCATTTTAGGCTTTTCCTTTTTAGCAGTCGCTTCCAATTGATCATAATCAATCAATCCTGTGGCCTTATCAACACCATAGAACGAAGGGTTATAGAGTTTACCTGAAAAATTCACGGGAGACCCATGGGTTAAATGCCCACCGTGGGACAAATCAAATCCAAGAATTTTATCACCAGGTTTTAAGCACATAGAGTACACCGCAGTGTTTGCTTGACTTCCCGAGTGTGGTTGCACGTTGGCATACGCGGCACCAAATAACGTTTTGGCGCGGTCAATAGCAATTTGCTCCACCTCATCTACAATTTCACAACCGCCATAATAACGCTTTCCAGGATACCCTTCGGCGTATTTATTGGTCAAAACTGATCCTGCGGCTTCCATCACCTGATCGCTGACGAAATTTTCTGAAGCAATAAGTTCTAAACCGTGTAATTGTCTTTCTTTTTCTGCCTCGATAAGCTCAAATATCTGTTGGTCGCGTTGCATAATTGTGTGTTTATTTAGTCGTCTTGAAAAGTAATTTTACAAATGCTTTTATTTTTTCCAAAAGTACTAAATACAATACTTAATTAAGACAAAATACGATTTTTTCTATCTGAAAATAATCGAATTGAAATTTGATCAAAAACAACGCAATTTTAAGTCTTTTTTTAGTTTTTAAATTTAAAAAAAATAATGTACGTTTGAATTCATTTAATAAATACTAAATAACAGCAACATTATGCCTTTATCAGCAAATAATCCCGATAGAACATCTTGGCTTCACGTTGGAAAGAATTCAGATTTCCCTATACAAAACATCCCATTTGGTGTTTTTTTAACTCGAGATGACATCATTACCATTGGTACACGTATTGGTGACACCGCCATTGATCTTGGTGCTTTACATCAGCTTGGTTATTTTGAGGGTATCCCACTTACTGACGATATTTTTCTTCAAGACACCTTAAATGATTTTATTGCCGATGGCCGTAAAACATGGCGTGCCGTTAGGGATAGAATCGCTGAAGTTTTTGACAGCAACAACACCACATTAAAAAATAATATCAAACAAAAGGAAATCGTTTGTTTTAGATTGGATGAAATTGAAATGCAATTGCCTGTTCAAATTGGTGATTACACTGATTTTTACTCGAGCATAGAACATGCCAAAAACGTAGGGACGATGTTCAGAGATCCTGAAAATGCGCTCATGCCAAACTGGTTGCACATTCCTGTAGGATATCATGGCCGTAGTTCTTCAATTATTCCTTCGGGAATTCCTGTACACAGGCCTCAGGGACAAACAATGCCCGATGGTGCGAAAGAACCTGTTTTTGGGCCTTCCAATTTGGTCGATTTCGAATTGGAGATGGCGTTCATTACCACAGATGCCAACGATTTGGGTGAACCAATTCCTGTTAATGAAGCGGAAGAATATATCTTCGGACTGGTTCTTTTTAACGATTGGTCAGCACGCGATATTCAAAAATGGGAATATGTACCTTTAGGACCGTTCTTGGCTAAAAATTTCGCCTCTTCCATGTCGCCTTGGATTGTAACCCTTGATGCCATTGAGCCTTTCAAAGTAGAGAGTCCGAAGCCTATCAAACCTCTTTTGCCTTATCTACAATCTAAAGGAAAAAAAGGTTATGATATCAATTTAGAGGTCGCAATCCGTCCAAAAAATGCGAAGGAAACTATTGTGAGCAAGTCCAATTTCAAATATATGTATTGGAATATGTCACAGCAATTGGCCCACCACACCGTGAATGGATGTCCTGTGAATTCAGGTGATATGATGGGTAGCGGTACCATTTCTGGTCCTGCAGAAGAATCCTTTGGTTCTATGTTGGAATTGACCTGGCGCGGCGAGAAACCGTTGAAAATGAAAGATGGTTCAGAACGTAAATTTATCAATGACTATGACACGGTTATAATGAGGGGACATTGTGAAAAAGATGGCACCAGAATTGGTTTTGGTGAAGTCTCCACACAGTTGTTGCCCATTTATAATCAGAAGAAAAAGAAGAAGTAATTAGAAAGAAGTTAGAAGCTGGAAGCACGAAGATTGGTAGCAACTTATTTTCGTGCTTTTTTCTGTTTTAACTAAATTGTTCTTCGCTCTCCACACTTCAGGCTTCAAGCGTCAAGCTTCCTAACTTTTCACGTTTGGCACATCTTTTGGTTTTCACCATCAATAAACCCCCACTAAATCCAGAATTATGAAAAAATTTCTACTCTTTACACTACTTGTAACACTGCTCGTTTCTTGTAGCGGTAAAAAACAAATTGCGCAGGCCCTTCATTCTGGAAATTATAACCAAGCCATTGGGGAGGCGTTACGAAAACTTGAAAACAACAAGGATAAAGACCGTAAGCAAGATTTTGTAGTACTACTTAAAACTGCCTATGAAAAAGCTGCTGAACGCGATCTAAAAAATATCAATCACCTTAAAAAAGATGGCAATCCAGAACATTACAAAGCTATTTATGACCTTTATCTGAATTTGGATGCACGTCAGGAAGCCATAAAACCGGTATTGCCATTAAAGGTTAATGGTAAAAACATACAATTTAGCTTTACTGATTACAGCAATGCTATTGTTGATTCACGCCTTGCAGTTTCTGAGCATATGTACAAGAATGGACTGGCCCTCCTAGATTCTGACATTAAGGACGATCTTAAGGAAGCGTACAGCACCTTTCAATATATTGATCACATCAACCCTAAGTATAAAGACACTCGCAATTTAATGGAAGCGTCACACAAGCGTGGAACTGACTACATTATTGTAACCATTGAGAATCAAACCGACCAAATAATACCAAAGCGACTGGAAGATGACCTCTTAAATTTTGACACTTACGGTTTGAACCAATTTTGGACGGTTTATCACGCTAATCCTGCACAGGATCTTGACTACGATTATGCCATGGTTCTACAACTAAAACGCATCAATGTGTCTCCAGAAAAGCTTCACGAAAAAGAAGTACTGAGAGAAAAGGAATTTGTTGACGGCTGGAACTACAAGTTGGATCGTGCTGGCAATGTGGCCAAAGACAGCCTGGGCAATGACATCAAAATTGACAAGATAGTTCAGGCGAGAGCCAGATATTTTGAATATCACCAATTGAAGTCGACCCAAGTGATTGCAGATATCGTCTATTTGGACTTGAGAAACAACCAAACTTTGGATGTGTTTCCAATTTCAAGTGAATTCGTTTTCGAAAACTTCTATGCTATTGTAAAGGGCGACAAACGTGCGCTGAACCAGAACGATCTTGATTTACTACAAAACAAGCGTCTCCGCTTCCCTTCTGATGCCGATATGGTTTATGATACCGGTGAAGACCTAAAACTGAAACTAAAACAGATTATCAGTACTTATAAAATTTGAGCCTAAAATGAGAAACTCCCAAAATTTGATTTGGGAGTTTTTGTATTCTTATACAATGTTCTTTAAAAATTTATGATGTTAAAAGCCTATATGAGATAATCATTCCTGAGGTCCTGTCTCTAAGTCACTACTATCAATCATCACAATTGCATCAAACAAACTTCTGCAAGTCCAACTCATTAATTCCGCCATGGCTTTTATTGGCTACCACTACTCCATTCTTAATAATGAGTAGTTGTGGCGATTCATGCATCACCTTAAATGTTTCAGCAATCGCAGAAGAAATTTCTCTGTAATTCAACAAATCCAAATAATAAAGATCAGCCTCAGTTTCTGAAAGCTGATAATCTCTTTTAAATTGACTAATGACCATTCTGCTAATACCGCAGCGTGTAGAGTGCTTAAAAACGAATTGTGTTTTTGTTTTGGAACGCTCCTTTATCATTTCCAATTGTTCTAAAGTATTCAAATCAATCCAAGGTGTGGCGTCTTCTTGTTTCGGTTCGTTTGAACCACTAAATAATTTATCAAATAATCCCATTGTCTTCTATTTTTTATCTGTCCGAACCTGTCCATGATCAGATTGGCGCGAAATTTTTAAGTTATAACCTTTGTTTTTAAACTTGCGTTAACGGAAGGACAGTTCGTTTTTAACTATCTTTAGAATATAAGTCGCAACCTATTTAAAAGCTTACAAACTGACGGAACGTCACGCTATTACTGAGATTAGATGACCTTTTGTCGTCCGTTTGCTATTGGTAAGGTAATTGACTTATATATAGTAATAACCACGAATTTAAAAAAACTTCTATCAAATACAGATAAGAAAGCCACAATAAAAGTTACTAACCTATAAAACAGCTACCCGTTTCTAGGGACAATATTATGAATCTTAACAATTATACTATAAAATCACAAGAGGCTATCCAGCAAGCACAACAGCTAGCGCAGAGTCATGGGCATCAACAAATAGAAAATGAGCATATTTTTAAAGCTATTTCTGAAGTTGACGAGAATGTATTGCCGTTTCTTCTTAAAAAACTGAACGTCAACGAAAACTTATTAAAACAGACGTTGGACAAACAATTGGAAAGCTATTCCAAGGTTACCGGGGGCGATATCATGCTCTCACGTGAAGCCAACAAAACGCTTAATGAAGCGTCCATCATAGCTAAAAAGATGAAGGACGATTACGTATCCATTGAACATCTGATCCTGGCTGTTTTTAAATCAGACAGTAAGATTGCGCAAATGCTGAAAGATCAGGGCGTAACTGAAAAAGCATTGACCGCCGGCATTGACGAATTGCGCAAAGGAGAAAGCGTGACCTCCCAAAGTCAGGAAGAAACCTACAATGCCCTAAATAAGTACGCAAAAAACCTCAACCAAATGGCGAAGGATGGCAAATTGGATCCTGTTATTGGTCGTGATGAAGAGATTAGAAGAATCCTTCAAATCCTTACACGTCGTACCAAAAATAATCCCATTCTTGTTGGGGAGCCTGGCACAGGTAAAACCGCCATTGCTGAAGGGTTGGCGCACCGCATTGTGGATGGTGACGTTCCTGAAAACTTAAAGAACAAACAAGTTTTTGCTTTGGATATGGGCGCATTAATTGCTGGTGCCAAATATAAAGGAGAATTTGAAGAACGCCTGAAAGCCGTTATAAAAGAAGTCACTTCCAGCGAAGGCGATATTGTTTTATTTATTGACGAAATTCACACCCTTGTAGGCGCCGGTGGTGGACAAGGCGCTATGGATGCGGCCAACATTTTAAAACCAGCTTTAGCAAGAGGCCAATTGCGTGCTATTGGAGCAACAACACTTGATGAGTACCAAAAATATTTTGAAAAGGATAAAGCATTAGAGCGTCGTTTCCAAAAAGTAATGGTGAACGAGCCTGATACTGAAAGTGCAATCTCCATCCTTCGTGGAATCAAGGAAAAGTATGAAACCCATCATAAAGTACGTATTAAAGATGAAGCCATTATTGGCGCGGTTGAATTGTCGGAACGCTATATAACCAATAGATTTTTACCAGATAAAGCGATTGATCTTATGGATGAAGCCGCTTCTAAATTGCGAATGGAAATCAATTCAAAACCTGAAGAACTTGATGTTTTGGACAGAAAGGTCATGCAGTTGGAAATTGAAATTGAAGCTATTAAACGTGAAAAGGATGAATCTAAATTGAAAACACTCCGTTCTGAGCTTGCCAATATCAAAGAAGAACGCAACGAAATTAATGCCAAGTGGAAAAGCGAAAAAGAGGTTGTGGACAATATCCAAAACGCAAAATCCAGCATTGAAGATTTTAAGTTGGAAGCAGAGCGCGCAGAGCGTGATGGCGACTATGGCAAAGTAGCTGAGATTCGTTATGGAAAAATCAAGGAAGCCCAAGAGCAACTTGAGAAACTTCAGAAAGAGTTACAGGCAAACCAATCTGGAAGCTCCTTGATCAAAGAGGAAGTCACCTATGAGGACATTGCAGAAGTTGTGGCAAAATGGACAGGAATTCCTGTTACCAAGATGCTACAAAGCGACCGTGAAAAACTACTGAAACTGGAAGATCAATTGCACAAACGTGTGGTTGGACAGGATGAAGCTATTATCGCAGTCAGTGATGCGGTAAGAAGAAGTCGGGCGGGATTACAAAATGCACAAAAACCTATTGGCACCTTCTTGTTTTTAGGCACCACAGGCGTTGGTAAGACAGAGCTGGCAAAAGCATTGGCAGAATATCTATTTGATGATGAAAATGCCATGACTCGTATTGACATGAGTGAATATCAGGAGCGCCACAGCGTGAGCCGTTTGGTTGGTGCGCCTCCGGGTTATGTAGGTTATGATGAAGGTGGACAGTTAACTGAAGCCGTTAGAAGAAAACCATATTCCGTAGTGCTACTTGACGAAATAGAAAAAGCACATCCTGATACCTTCAACATCTTATTACAAGTTCTTGATGAAGGCCGCTTAACAGATAATAAAGGTCGTGTTGCCGATTTCAAAAATACGATCATCATCATGACTTCAAACATGGGAAGTGATATTATACAACAGCGTTTTGAGGCCACAAAAGATATTGATTCTGCCATGGAATCTGCAAAAGTGGAGGTTTTAGGGTTATTGAAACAAAGTGTTCGTCCGGAGTTCTTAAACAGAATTGACGACATCATCATGTTTACACCTTTATCAAAAGATAATATTGTAGAAATTGTAGGCTTACAATTAAAAGGTCTGACAAGAATGTTGTCAAAACAAGGCATCACCTTTGACGCTACCAATGAAGCTACGGCTTATTTAGCGGAAAAAGGATACAATCCTGAATATGGCGCAAGACCTGTAAAGCGCGTGATCCAAAAAGAAGTATTGAATGAATTAAGTAAGGAGCTGCTATCCGGCAACATCAAAACAGATAGTATTATTTTGTTGGATTCCTTCAACGATAAATTGGTCTTTAGAAACCAAGGAAACTTAGTGGACGAAGCCCAATAACAGCAAACGTTGGCATTCTCAATGCCGTCGTTTAAAAAGTCCGAGAGGATTTTTCATAATAGTTGGTTTGTTAATTAGGAACAGCACAAGTCTTGAAAAAGAGGAGTGCTGTTTTTTTAAATTAAATCAAGAGATATCGTTTATATTTTGTAATATAAAAGTCAATTCAAAAATAAGGATGTATGGACATTATAGAATATTACAATTTTGAGGTGAGTGAAGCATTTGTTTTTGATGAATTCATTATCAATCAGTTTAAAGAAGGGGTTATTGTTGAACCAAAATATAACGACCTTTTAAACGACTGTATAAAAAAACATTTTAGTGGTAAAAAAATGGTCTATATCTCAAACCGTGCAAAGTCCTATTCGGTAAATCCCCTAATTTACAAGGAGGCTGAAAAAATCCCAAACTTAATTGCCATAGCAATTATTCCTAAAACAGACATCATGAGAAAAAATGCTGAATACGAATTGAAATTCTACGACAAACCGTATGAGATTTTTGACAACTTAACTAACGCGATCGAGTGGGCGCATAGCCTTATAGCCAAAACTGAAAGCTGAACATCGCTTGAAAATGAGTCCTATTATTCCATAGGCAAAAATATATAATTCCTAAATATCACTTAATAATGTTATTGAATTGTATTGAGAATATGTATTAAGTCCTGTTGAGCCATAGCCAATCCGCCCTTATCTTTTTAAAAAAATTTAGAAACCAAAATAAAGATTAAATCTCGGCTGTTATCTCTTGAATACAGAGACAGTTTATAAACATGATCATAATGTTAAACATACCATAAATTTTGGCCATTTTCCAGTAAGTCGTAGTCTTTTTGCCACAACATAACGTACATATTTTCTAATGTCGCTCTATCTCGAAACCGTTCCAATTCTATCAATCTTTTTTTAAGATGAATAATAATATTAATAAACTTCTTTTATACCGTTCATCTAATAATTGAAATTAATCTTGAATGAAATAGCCGTTTATCGTAGGTTTGCGACACTTAAGCCATGAAATTGTTATGAATATCAATCAATTTATAGAACACACACATCTAAAACCAAGTACCACTGAGAGACAAATTATCGATTTGTGCAATGAGGCAAAAAAATATAATTTTTACGCTGTTTGCGTTAATGGTTGTTATGTCACCTTAGCCAAACAACTGTTGTCAAACACTGAGGTCAAGATAGTATCCGTGATTGGGTTTCCATTAGGAGCACCTTCCACAGAAGCTAAGGTTTTTGAGGCTAAAAACGCGATTAATAATGGTGCTGATGAAATTGATATGGTTATTAACATTGGGATGTTAAGAAGCAAAAACTATGTTGCAGTATTTAAGGACCTTTCTGATGTTAAAATGGCGATTGGTAAAGTGCCTCTTAAAGTGATACTTGAAATTAGTGAACTTTCTAAAAACGAAATCGTCAAAGCTTGTGAAATTTGCATCGATGCAAAGGTCGATTTCATAAAAACTTCTACAGGCTTCTCAAAAGGTGGCGCCACACTTACAGCTGTTAAGATCATCAAAAAAATTGTAAGGGACAACGCTAAAATAAAAGCGTCTGGCGGCATTAAAGATTTGGAGACTGCCATAAAATATATTGATGCAGGCGCTGACAGAATTGGCACTTCTTCTGGGGTTGCAATGATGACAGAGAAAATTACTTCAGATAAATATTAATCTTTATCTTTAGTATTTAAACCAACCCAATGAGCCTACATATTGAAGCTAAAAAAGGAGAGATTGCTGAAACCATTCTTCTTCCCGGAGATCCATTGAGAGCCAAATGGATTGCACATACATTTTTTGATCATCCAAAACTTTTTAACAACGTCAGAGGCATGCTTGGGTATACAGGCACGTACAAGGGCAAACCTATTTCTACTATGGGCACGGGAATGGGCGTACCCAGTATTTCCATTTACGCACATGAATTAATTACTGACTACGGCGTTAAAAACCTCATCAGAGTGGGGAGTGCGGGCTCCTACCAACAACACGTCAAGATAAGGGATATTGTATTGGCCATGGCCGCCTCATCGACTTCTGGCATAAACGAATTGCGTTTTGGTGGCGCCGATTTTGCTCCTACTGCCGATTTTGGCCTTTTTCAAAAAGCGGTAGACGCTGCCAAAGCTAAAAATATTGCATTAAAAGCAGGAAACGTATTGACCAGTGATGAGTTTTATGGCGATGATATTGAAGCGTATAAAAAATGGTCAAAATTTGGTGTGCTGTGCGTTGAGATGGAAAGCGCCGGTCTTTACACCCTGGCCGCCAAGCATAATGTGAATGCCCTAAGCATCCTCACCATTTCAGATTCTTTAGTTACTGGAGAACACACCACGTCTCAAGAAAGAGAGACGACCTTTAAGGAGATGATTGAAATTGCCTTAGAATTGGCGTAATCTAAACTGTCTAAACACATCATCAATGACACGCTATCTGATAAGTATCTGTTTCACACTAATCTCAATAAGTTCTTTTGCACAAAAGGAACCAAATTCTGAAGTCACTACCTATTTTTTCATTCGTCACGCGGAAAAGGATCGCAGTGATACTTCAGAAAAAGATCCGCATCTTACAGGAGAAGGCCATAAGAGAGCACAAGATTGGAGTATAATTTTGCAACACATCCAGTTTGACGCCATCTACGCCACAAACTATTACAGAACCAAAGAAACATGCCAGCCAACAGCGACTAAAAACAATCTCGAAATTATTACCTACAATGCGGATACCTATTTTGATAGCACTTTTGAATCAGCAACCAAAGGAAAAACCGTTCTGATTGTTGGTCATAGCAATACCATTCCGGAATTTGTAAATGCGGCAATTGGGAGTAAAAAGTATGAGCATATTGATGATGCCAACAACGGCAATCTTTACATTGTAACCCTTACAGAGGGAAGGGCTACAGACGTAGTACTTACGATTAATTAAGGTGTTCAACCTTTACATTCTTGAGTTCTACTTTTGAAAGCAGTTCCAGCTCTCCTGCACTGAACAGCGCATCCAAGTCTTCAAGTTTGATCGTGGACGAGGCAGGTTTGTAATTATTATAGTCGGCAAAATGCAATCCGTTGACCATTCTTTGATTATAGGCTTCCCTAAAACGAAATCCCTGGCCATCAACTTCTTCATATGAATACGCCAGATAATCTACTTTATAAGAGGTTGGGTCAATCCAATATATAAATTCATCCTCGAAATCTTCACCACCACCATCTTCAGAAAATGTAATCTTTATTTTATGATAGTCCTTGCCTTTTATGTTTTTAGTGCCCAGATAGGTTTTGTGAACCGCCTTCCCGTTTAATCCGTAAGGCAGTACCGAGAAATAATGTACCGCATTAACAGAGGCAGCATATAATGAGCGTATAGAATCCGTCAGCTCAACACGCTCGCCATTCTCATGACGTTCAAATCCGGAATTCTTTAAAACATCCCTAATTTCTGTTAGTGAATCCAAAAATTGGCGTTCTAGCTCAAACTTCCCATTATTGCGAATTGCTTTAAATTGCACATCCCTAAAATCAAAACTAATGTCTGAGCTCTCAAACACGTCTCCGCCGGCAACCGATATTGACTTTTTAATGATCTCCTCAGCAGATTCTGGAGAAGAGGTCTGTTTTTCTTCTTCTTTACAATTGAAAAACGACAGCAACACAACTAAGATTAAAGCATTCCGAAACATAACATGATTTTTATTTGAACTTGCAAATTTAAAGATTACAGATGCGTGTTCTTTAAAAGTTATCTTAAATGTTTTACCTTTGGCTTCCTATGCAGAAAAACATCAATATAAAAAACAGAAAAGCACGGTTTCAATATGAACTATTGGACAAATATACGGCTGGCATTGTTTTAACAGGTACTGAGATAAAATCTATTAGAAACAGTAAAGCCTCCATTGCTGAAAGTTTTTGTGAGTTTAATGCGAAGGGCGAGCTGTTTGTCATCAACATGAATATTGAGGAGTATGCATTTGGAAATTACTACAACCACAGGCCTAAGGCTGAGCGCAAACTTCTCTTGAATAAGCGCGAGCTCAAATCTTTACACAAAGATGTCCAAATTAAAGGATTGTCAATTGTACCGTTACGTTTGTTTATTAATGACAGAGGTTTTGCCAAAGTGGAAATAGCTTTAGGTAAAGGTAAAAAACTCTATGATAAACGGGACACCATTAGAGACCGTGAGAATAAGAGGAATCTCGATAGGGTTAAGAAAATCTACAACTAAAGACCTAAATAGGGAGCAATCCCCTTTGCTATCCGGAGCAAAAAAATAAAATTTCAAATTCAAATAAATCCTGAATTTTAGAAATGCGCTTTCTTTATTGAATGACAAAATCCGTTATTTTAGGATTCTTATAACAATCACAAGTCATTTTTATAGTTAAGTTTGAATTGCGTATAGGCAACCATTCCATAATGAAATGCGTCTATAACAATAGAAACCTAACTTTATGACTAAAAATTTACTCGCTCTTCTTTTTATTACCATCAGTTTACAAGCGTTTTCACAAATTAAAGGCCGCATTACAGATCAGAAAAATGCAGCCCTCCCCTTTGTCAATATCTATTTAGAAAATACATTTACCGGAACTACAAGTAATGATGAAGGCTACTATGAACTCAACATTACAAAGCCACAAACCTACACCGTAGTTTTTCAGTTTTTAGGTTATAAAACCGTAAAAAAGGAAGTTGTCATCACCAAATTTCCGTATGTATTGGATGCTACGCTTATGGAAGAGGAAATCTCTCTAAATGAAGTGGTGATCAATTCTGATGAAAATCCTGCCGATATCATCATGAGAAAGGCCATCGCTTCTCGAAAGGTAAATTTGGAGAAAATCGATGCATTTAAGGCCAACTTTTATTCTCGCGGTTTGATCCGCATCAAGAACGCCCCGGAGAAGTTTTTGGGTCAGGAATTGGATGACTTTATGGTAGGACTCGATTCTACGCGCAGTGGTATTCTGTACTTGTCTGAAACCATTTCCGAAATTGAATACCTGCGTCCAGATAAGCTCAAGGAAAAGATTATCGCTTCAAAAGTGAGCGGAGACAATAACGGCTTCAGTTTTAATACGGCAAGCGATGTGGATTACAATTTTTATAATAATACCATTGAATTGGGCAACCAAATCATTTCGCCAATTGCCGATTATGCGTTCAACTATTACACCTATAAATTAGAGGGTATTTTTTATGATGACAAAGGCAACCTCATCAATAAAATCAAGGTCATTCCGAGACGTGAAAATGATCGGATCTTCTCTGGAAATATTTATATTGTGGACAACCAATGGACCATTTATGCGTTAGAATTGGATATCACTGGCATTCAGGCACAAATTCCGCCAGCGGAAGTCATCACCATCAAACAGACCTTTTCGTATTCAGACACAGACCAACTTTGGGTGTTGAGATCCCAAGGTCTTGATTTCAGTTATTCTCTTTTAGGATTTAAAGGCGATGGGCGTTACACTGCCGTGTACAGCGATTATAATTTTAATCCTGAACTGACAAAAAAATCATTCGGCAAGGAGATTTTATCATTTGTTGATGAAGCCAACAAAAAGGATTCAACCTATTGGAACAGCATCCGTCCTGTCCCTTTAACAGATGAAGAAATAAGCGACTATTTAGTAAAAGACAGCATTCAGACACTTAGAGAGTCGAGACCATATCTGGATTCCATCGATGCCAAAAACAATACATTCAAAATCCAGGATATCCTGTTCGGCTACAATTATAAAAATTCCTTTGAAGATTGGTCGATCGGTTATAGCTCTCCACTCTCCGACTTTCAATTTAATACTGTCCAAGGCTACAATTCAAAATTGAATTTTTATTATCGAAAAAATCAAGATGAATTCCGCCGCTTTTTCTCTGCCAATGCGGCTTTACAATATGGCATTTCCGATGAACGCCTCAGAGCGACAGCTTCTTTTAGATATAAGTTCAACAACATCAATAAGCCATTTTTAATACTTTCAGGAGGTGTTGAAACGCAGCAATTCAATGAAGCCCAGCCTATTTCGCCTTTGGTCAACTCCGTAAGTTCCTTGTTTTTTGAAAATAATTATATGAAGATTTATGATAAGAGCTTTGCAGAAGTAGGCTACTCCCAAGAACTTTCAAACGGTATCAACATTTACAGCTCCTTGGCTTATGAACGTAGAAAAGCTTTAGTCAATACTACAGATCAAGTGTTTTTTAATGACGAAGATGATGCTTACACAAGCAACAATCCGTTGAACGAAAACGCTTTTGGCATCCCCAGTTTTGACACGCATAATATTTTGAAATTCAACCTCAATGCCCGTTTTAATTTTGGACAGGAATATTTGAGTTACCCAGATAGCAAGATAAACATTCCAAACAGCGACTATCCAACGCTCTTTCTGGGCTATGAAAAAGGATTTGCAGCTTCAGAAGGCCAATACAATTTTGACCAGCTCAAAGCACGTTTGACACAAAGCTTTAATGTGGGCAATAAAGGGGATTTTAAATATAACCTCAAGGCGGGCACATTCTTTGGCGCCGATGACATCGGTTTTATGGATTATTACCACCCAAATGGCAACCAAACCCATGTGGGCACCTCAAGCATCTATCTTAACGTGTTCAACAACTTGCCTTATTATGCGCTAAGTACAAACACCTCGTATTTGGAAATGCATGCGGAACATGACTTTAAAGGCTTTCTCTTAAGCCGCGTGCCGTTATTGAACAAACTCAATTACAATTTGGTGATTGGTGCACATGCTTTCGCAACCGAAAACCAGAAACCTTACCAAGAATTTTCGATTGGAATTGACAACATCGGATTTAAAAAATTCAGGTTTTTACGCCTAGATTATGTGCGTTCTTATCAAAACGGATATCAGGGTGATGCGGTAATTTTCGGGTTGAAATTTTTGAATATTATTGAATAAACGGTAGATGTGTTTTGACCACAATGTTCTCCATTATTCAATATAAATAAATAGATTAAACATAATTGGCCACAATCCTGTCCGTCCGCTCAAGCGGGTGACTCGAAGAGTCACTAATTTTGAAAAATTTTTAGATTTTTAAATTAGTGTAATCATTTCCGGCTGATCATTCTACGAATCTCAAATAAACTCAGCTCATTTATTCGTGCTAATTAGTGACATTAGTGGTAAAAAAAATGCGCTCTTAACTTTACATAGTTTGCACTAAACTAAAATTGAGTAAATTAGTTTTTATCCTCCAGAAGAGGCACAAATCGAAACTCGCCGTATTCATGCTTTTCAAAATCCTTTGGTCCTTTTCTAATAAACAAGGTCATGGTCTGCACCTGATCTCCCACGGGGATCACCAATCGGCCACCAATTTTAAGCTGACTCATTAAAGATTTCGGTACAAAAGGCGCGCCGGCAGTTACGATAATACTGTCAAAAGGCGCTTCTTCCTTGAGTCCTTTATAACCATCTCCAAAAATTAGTTTTTTAGGGCGATACCCAAGTTTAGGAAGAAACTTACTGGTGATTTTAAAAAGCTCCAATTGGCGCTCTATACTGTAAACTTTGGCGCCCAAATCGCATAAGACGGCCGTTTGATAGCCACTTCCAGTACCAATTTCAAGCACGGTATCTCCAGGCTTGACCTGCATAAGCTCTGTTTGAAACGCCACGGTATAAGGTTGCGAAATAGTTTGGTCAGCAGCAATAGGAAACGCCTTGTCCTGATAAGCATGATCCAAAAAACTGGAATCCATAAAAAGATGCCTCGGAATTTTACCGATAGCCTTTAATACTTTTTCATCAGTTATTCCTTTATCTTTTACAATGCCAACAAGTTGCTGTCGCAAGCCCTTATGTTTAAATGTATCTTTCAAAGCGGTGGTGAGTTTGTAGGCTAAATTAACCCAAACAAAAGGAAGTTACAAGGATTTTAGTGAGATGTTTGGTGCTTTATCTTTCCGTTTCTTGATACGCGCTTATGGCTCCATGCTTCCAACTTCAAGCTTCGGACTTCCATATACTTTTTCTTTTTTCTGCCTTAAAAAAAAGCTATTTTTGTATAAAACGTATTACACATGTTAAAAGCAGGAGTTCTTGGTGCTGGTCATCTTGGAAAAATTCACTTACGCCTTCTAAACCAATCTGAAAAATTTGAATTGATCGGATTTTATGATGCTGACGAAACCAATGCCAAAAAAATTGAGGCCGAGTTAGGATACAAGTATTTCGATTCTATTGAAGCTCTTATTGATGCTGTAGATGTTGTGGATATTGTAACCCCCACCCTGTCTCATTACGACTGTGCAAAATTAGCAATCTCCAAAGGCAAGCACATTTTCATTGAAAAACCAATAACCAATACTGTGGAGGAAGCTGAAACCCTAAGATCTCTCGTTGCTGAAAATCAGGTAAAGGGCCAAGTTGGTCATGTGGAGCGTTTCAATCCTGCGTTTAAAGCGGTAAAAGACCAAATTCAAAATCCGATGTTTATTGAAAGCCATAGACTGGCAGAATTCAATCCACGAGGGACTGATGTGCCCGTCGTTTTGGATTTGATGATCCATGACATAGACATTATATTAAGTGTCGTGAAATCAAAAGTCAAAAATATATCTGCAAGCGGGGTTTCTGTTATTAGTGATACCCCAGATATTGCTAACGCGCGTATTGAATTTGTAAATGGTTGTGTCGCCAATTTAACTGCCAGCAGAATTTCATTAAAAAATATGCGTAAAACGCGATTTTTCCAAAAGGACGCTTATATCTCAGTCGATTTTCTGGAGAAAAAATGTGAAGTGGTCAAGATGAAAGACGCGCCGAGCACGCCTGGAGATTTTGATATGATTCTTCAAAATGCCGAAGGTGTAAAGAAGCAAATCTACTTTGACAATCCAGAAATTTCCAATAACAACGCTATTTTGGACGAATTGGAAACTTTTGCAGACGCCATTAACACAAACACAAAACCAATTGTCACGCTTCATGATGGCACAGAAGCCTTGCGTGTAGCGACGATGATTATTGATCAGTTTTGATCCATTCTCCAGCTCTGCCCAAAGGGAAGGAGACGCTCTGGAGGAGTAGACTAACGCAAGAACATAATTAAACACAAATAGTAACATAACAGTTTCCTTTCCTTCGGAAAGGATTAAGGATAGGAAAAGGATTAAGGATAAGAATAAGATTCCCTCCTTCGAGAAAATAAAAACTAAATTTCAATGAAAAACATAGCCGTAATTGGAGCAGGAACCATGGGAAATGGCATTGCGCATACCTTTGCACAAAGTGGTTTTAAAGTTCAATTAATTGATATTAGCGAAGCATCGCTCCATAAAGGAATAGAAACCATCACGAAAAATTTAGATCGGATGGTTGCCAAAGAACGTATTACAGAAGCTCAAAAAAATGACACCTTAAGTAATATCACCACGTTTACAGACATCCCTAAAGGTGTCAAAAACGCCAATTTAGTCGTGGAAGCTGCTACTGAAAACAGCGACTTAAAACTCAAAATATTTAAGCAATTGGACGAGGTTTGTGACAAAGACACTATTTTGGCCACCAATACGTCTTCTATTTCCATTACCCAAATTGCAGCCGTCACTTCCCGACCAAAGCAAGTTATTGGAATGCACTTTATGAATCCGGTACCGATTATGAAATTGGTTGAAATCATTCGGGGGTATAACACTAGTGATGAAGTTACCAAAACCATCATGGAACTGTCAAAAACGCTAGGAAAAGACCCTGTTGAAGTCAACGACTATCCAGGTTTTGTGGCCAACAGAATTTTGATGCCAATGCTTAACGAATCTATTGAAACCCTTTACAACGGTGTTGCCGGTGTTACCGAAATTGATACCGTAATGAAATTGGGAATGGCACACCCAATGGGACCATTACAATTGGCTGATTTTATTGGATTGGATGTTTGCCTTTCCATTTTAAATGTCATGTATGAAGGGTTCAAAAACCCAAAATACGCGCCTTGTCCATTGCTTGTCAATATGGTACGCGCTGGAAAATTAGGTGTAAAATCTGGGGAAGGTTTTTATGACTATTCAGAAAGCAGAAAGGCTGAAAATGTAGCAAAACAATTTTTGTAATCTTCACAGTGTTCAGTCCTCAGTAGGCAGTCAAATTCCTTCTGAGGAATGAAGACTGGATACTGAAGACTAAGGACTCAAAAACATGGCCAACATCATCCCATTTAAAGCAGTAAGACCCACGCGAGACAAAGTGAGTTTGGTAGCGTCGCGTTCCTATCAAAGTTATACTTTAGAGCAACGTGAGTCGCGATTAAGGGACAATCCGTTTTCGTTTTTGCACATTGTCAATCCTGGCTACAAGTTTGACAAACAAATTTCTGGTGAGGCACGCTACAATCTTGTAAGAAACCGATATTTGGAATTTAAGGAGGATGCTATTTTTGTTCAAGATGAGCAGCCTTGTTATTATGTGTATCAAATTAAAGATCGAGACCACCAGGTCTTCAATGGTATTATTGCCGCGGCTAGCGCTGAAGATTATGAAAATGACAGTATCAAGAAACATGAAGACACCATTGAATATCGCGAGATTATTTTTAAGGACTATCTGAAAACTGTAGGCTTTAATGCTGAACCCGTGCTTCTCACCTATCCAGATAATGACGTGATTGCCCAGATTATTGAACAGGTACAAGAAGAGCGTTCCGAATATGAATTCACAACAACCTACAGAGACACCCATTTGCTTTGGAAGGTTGAAGATGACCTGCTGATTCAAAAAATATCACATGAGTTTCAAAACATGGAGACCCTATATATTGCCGATGGCCACCACAGATCTGCCTCTTCTTATTTGCTGTACAAAGATTTAAAGGCTAATAATCCAGAGCACACTGGCAAGGAACCTTATAACTTTTTTATGAGTTTCCTGATTCCTGAATCTGATTTGAAAATTCATGAATTTAACCGTGTCATCACAGATTTGAACGGACTGACCAAAGAAGAGTTCTTGATTCAGTTAGATACGCTCTATCGGATTGAAAACAGGGGACTACTTCCTTATCATCCTTCTAAAAACCATCATTTTAGTATGTATTTGGATGGCGAATTTTATTCCCTCTATTTGCGAAAAAAGAGTTATGAAATTCAGACGTCTTTAGATGCGTTGGACTCTCAAATTTTGTACAAGACCATTTTACAACCTATATTAGGAATTGAAGATTTGAGAAATGAAGACCGAATTGGCTATATCAACGGAAAAAAGGACATTGTATCCATGAAAAGTGCCATTGATCATGGCCACTATAGAGTTGGCTTTGGCATGGTTCCTGTCTCTATAGAAGAAATGAAAACTATTGCTGATGACGGACTCAAAATGCCCCCAAAAAGCACATTTATTGAACCAAAATTAAGATGTGGCGTCACCATCTATGAGTTTTAATAGGATAATTCTTTCTTGATTTGTTAATATTACAACTGATCGAAAAACATTAAAATAGTAATACATGACCATGAGTATACAAGAAAATCTTCAACATATAAAATCTTCGCTGCCAGAACATGTTACGCTTGTAGCAGTTTCAAAAACAAAACCCGTCAGCGATCTGATGGAAGCTTATGATGACGGACAACGCATTTTTGGAGAAAATAAAATCCAAGAGATGGTTGAGAAAGAAGCCCAAATGCCTAAAGATATCGAATGGCATATGATTGGCCACGTCCAGCGGAATAAAGTCAAATACATGGCAGAATTTGTGAGCCTTATTCACGGTGTTGACAATCTTAAACTGTTGAAGGAAATTGACAAACAAGCCCATAAACATGACAGAACGATCAATTGTTTGCTTCAGATAAAAATTGCCGATGAAGATTCTAAATTTGGAATGAGCTCCAAAGAAGCTCAAGAAATTTTACAATCTCAAGAATTTTCAGAATTAAAAAACATCTGTATTGTTGGCGTGATGGGGATGGCAACATTTACTGATGATGAACAACAAATTAAGCAAGAGTTTAATCGATTGACAGCAATTTGGGAACAACTCAAAAAAGTGGAGTCTGAAAACTGCAACCTAAAAACTGTAAGTATGGGCATGAGTGGCGATTATCAAATTGCTATTGAAAATGGCAGCACCATGATTAGACTTGGAAGTAGTATCTTTGGCGAACGGAATTACGATTGATCAATTCCTTCTGTCGTAAAATCTATGAGAGTTGCATGGAGATTCCAGTAAAAAACATATTATAAATTAAATCATCACTCTTTTTTAAGCTTTAATTTCGAAGAGTAAAAAGAGAGTCTAACAAAAGATAAGCCCATTTACGCAATATTAGACATAGAAACCACTGGCGGCAAATTCAATGAGGAAGGTATCACTGAAGTCGCTATTTATAAATTTGACGGTCATACGGTTGTTGATCAATTCATCAGCCTTGTCAATCCGGAGCGGGAAATACAACCCTTTGTAGTCAATTTAACCGGCATAAACAGTAAAATGCTGATTACCGCCCCCAAATTTTATGAGGTTGCCAAGCGCATTGTTGAAATTACTGAAGATTGCATCGTTGTAGCGCATAACTCTGAATTTGATTACCGTATTCTACGCACAGAATTTAGCAGACTCGGCTTTGAGTTTAAGCGAAAAACGCTTTGCACCGTTGAGTTGGCGAAAGAAATTATGCCAGAGCAAGAATCGTATAGTTTGGGCAAACTTACCAGAGCGCTTGGTATTCCTGTAAGTGATAGGCATCGGGCTTCTGGAGATGCATTGGCCACAGTGAAATTGTTCAAAATACTATTGGCAAAAGATCTCGATAAACATATCATTCAAGATGCCGTAAGAGCAGAGCCAACATACAAAATGGCAACCAACCTCAAAACCATCATGGAGGATTTGCCTTCCATTACTGGCGTATATTATTTACATGACACCTTCGGAAAAATCATTTACATAGGCAAAAGCAAAAACATTAAAAATAGGGTGAATCAGCATTTTACGAGTTCCAATCCCAAGTCAAAAAAAATGCAAAATCAAGTAGCCGCAGTAACTTATGAGGCTACGGGTAGTGAATTAGTGGCACTGCTAAAGGAAAGTGCTGAAATTAAAAGAAACAAGCCTTCTTTTAACAAGGCTATGAGAAGAAACATATTTACCCATGCGCTGTATAGCTTTACAGATGAAAATGGGTATCTCAATTTGAAAATTGACAGTGCTGACGGAAGAAAAATGCCCATTACCACATTTTCCAATTACCAAAGCGGCAAGCAATTTCTGTTTAAAGCCGTTGATAACTTTAAGCTCTGTCCAAAATTAGTGGGGTTGGACACTGCTAAAAAAAGTTGTTTTAAATACCAGGTCAAAGAATGTGAAGGGGCATGCATAGAGGAAGAAAGCGCACTAGACTACAATATACGCGTACAAGAAATGATCGCCAAAAACAGTTATGACAATCAGGATATGGTTATAATCGATAAAGGAAGAGCCATTGATGAACATAGTGTGCTTCTTATAGAAGATGGGATTTTTAAAGGTCTCGGCTTTTATAATCTCAATTATCAAATTACCAATAAAAAAGTGTTGGAAACTATTATCACACCTATGGACAATAATAGAGATACCCAACACATTATTCAAAGTTACCTCAGAAAAAATAAACAGGTTAAACGTATTGAACTTATTAAATGAAACACCTCTATCTTGCCTCCCTACTTCTTACCGCATTCTCCTTTGCACAATCGTCTTTCAATTCTGACACTTATGTAGTAAGTAGAAATGACATTGCCACCAATACCTTTGAGACAGACTCCACTGCGGCTGCATTGATTATCTATGAAGATGGTAACAGCTACATTGACAAAGACACCTACACGCTCAAAACTGAGATCAAGAGAAAAATTAAAATTTTAAAAAGACATGGTTTTGATAGAGCTACCACCAGCATTTATCTCTATAGCGACAGCAAACGCAAAGAAAAGGTATCGCGTATTTTCGCAACCACTTACAATATTGAAAATGGTGCCATCACCAAAACAGAATTAAAATCTGATGATATCTTTGAAGAAAAATACAACGACAAATATACCATCATAAAATTTACACTCCCCAACATTCAGGAAGGCTCAGTATTGACTTACAGCTATCTCCTAGAATCTCCTTTTATCTACAAGTTTCACCCTTGGGAATTTCAGGATGAGATCCCTACATTATACAGCGCATACAATACCAGTATTCCTGGCAATTATGAATATAGTATTAAATTGGTGGGCACACAAAAATTGGATAAAAACGAATCTAAGTTGGTAAAAAAATGTCTGAATGCCTTCAATGGTTCTTCTGCAGATTGTGCCAACACAACGTATGTCATGACCAATATTCCTGCTTTTGTCGAGGAAGATTTTATGACTACTAAAAACAATTATCTCTCCAGACTTGAATATGAACTCAAGGTGTTTAGGGGTTTTGATGGCAGCGTGGACAATATTACAAAGTCCTGGAAAGATGCTGACAAAGAGCTTAAATCAGATGAAAGCTTAGGAAGACAAATAGGAAAAGGCACGTCTTTAGAAGAAGTGATTGCTGACGTCTTATCAGATAAAGCGAATGGGCTAGCTGTGGCAAAAGATATTTATAATTATGTGCAGCAGCATTATGTCTGGAATGGGGAATACAAAATATTCAGCGATGTTTCTGTCAAAAACCTCATCAAGACAAAGTCTGGCAAAATCTCTGAAATTAATCTTTTACTTCACAACCTTCTTGAAGAGCATGGTATTGAAGTAAAGCCCGTATTAATGTCTACAAGAGATAATGGCCTGCCTACCCAATTATTTCCTGTCATTTCTGAATTTAACTATCTTATTGTTCAGGCAAAAATAGGCACCGAATCCTACTTGTTAGATGCTACGGATCCTTATTTGAGCTTTGGAGAATTGCCTTTTAGGTGTTTGAATCAATATGGGCGCTTACTCGATTTCAAAAATGGTAGTGAATGGATTCCCATTGAGGCCAATAAAACATCGGGTTCACAGTATCAGGTAGATCTGAAAATATCTGATCAATTGGTCAAAGGTAATGTGAAGGCTACATATTATGGATATGATGCATTAAACAAAAAGAAGGATTATTTTGAAAATGAAAGCTCTTATATTGATCACATTGCCAATGCTCAATCTGAAATCACGATCACCGATCACGAGGTTCAAGTAACTAAAAAAAATGCAGAAGAATTTGCCGAGACCTATCACATTGAATTAAATGATAAAAACACGACCAATGATATGGTCTATATCAATCCATTTATCTACAAGTCTTTTGAAGAAAATCCTTTCAAACTTCAACAACGCACGTATCCTATCGATTTTGGATATAAAAAATCATATCTCTATAGTGTTCAAATAGATTTCGGAGATACTTATGAACTGGTTGAAGTGCCAAAAGAAGTCAATGCCAAAATCCCTAATGACGGCGGAGATATCATTTTATATACGACGGTTAATGAGCAGAAATTGATCTTGACTTTTAAGTTGAATTTCACGGAGAGTTTATATAGTGCTGATTATTATGGAACATTCAAAGCCTATGTTGACAAAGTGCTGGATGTACAAAGAAATTCATTAGTGGTATTAAAGAGGAAATAGCCAATCTTTTAGTATTTTTGACTTATGCACGATAATCAGCCGAAAAAAAATTGGAGAGCCAAACTTCACGAAATCATTTATGAAGCTGATACGCCTGCAGGCAAACTGTTTGACGTCATTCTTCTGATTGCAATTATCGCTAGTATTGTTTTTGTGATGCTAGAGAGTATCAAGGAATTTGATAAAGATTACCATTACTTCTTAGTTTTCGCTGAATGGGTCATTACCATCATTTTTAGTATTGAATACATTCTAAGGATCATATCCGTAAAAAAACCATTTAAATATATTTTTAGCTTTTATGGTATTATTGATTTGCTGTCCACCATCCCGATGTATCTATCCCTAATTTTTGCAGGTACACAAGTGCTTATTGCACTTCGCGCATTACGTCTTCTAAGAGTTTTCAGAATCTTAAAATTGGCAAGATATGTGGGTGCATCCAATTTGTTGGCCAATTCATTAAAGGCGAGTAGAGCAAAAATTTTTGTCTTTTTATTCGCGGTATTGATTGTCAGCGTGATTTTTGGAACCGTTATGTATTTTATTGAAGGAGAACCAAGTGGTTTTACAAGCATTCCGGTAAGTGTGTATTGGTGTATTGTAACCTTAACCACAGTAGGCTTTGGAGATATCGCGCCCATCACGCCTTTAGGACAATTTATAGCCGCACTTATTATGATTTTAGGTTATGGCATTATTGCAGTTCCTACAGGAATTGTCTCGGCAGAATATATGTCTCAAACCAAAGGCCGAGTTCCTCAAGCGCCACTTCATACAGAGGTTGACATGAACACTGAAGTTTGTCCAAATTGCTCTGCTCAAAGACATAAGGATAAAGCTAAATTTTGTTATAATTGCGGTCATCTCTTAAATCCTCATTCTTAAGCATCTCAATAACAACTGCAAGTTTTGAATCAAAAATATCTTATCAGTATTATTGGCCCTACGGCGATAGGTAAAACTGCGCTAAGCATAGCCCTTGCGAAGCATTTCAATACTGAAATTATTTCTGCCGATTCACGACAATTTTACAAAGAGCTGCAAATAGGCACTGCTGCTCCAAATAGTGAAGAACTTACTGCAGCACCGCACCATTTTATCCACCACAAATCGGTATTGGAAGATTACAATGTTGGCGCGTTTGAAAAAGATGCGCTTCATACTCTGGAAAATCTTTTCCAGGAACATAATGTCGTGGTCATGGCTGGAGGCTCAGGACTTTATATTGATGCGGTTACAAAGGGGCTTGATTATTTTCCACAAGTAGCTCCCGAAATACGTAAAGCACTAAACCAGGAACTCGCTACACATGGCTTGGAATATTTACAGGACAAACTCAAAACATCAGATCCGACATCTTTTGACACCATTGCTCTAGACAATCCGCACCGCGTGATCAGAGCATTGGAAATTTCTATTGGGAGTGGCCACCCCTATTCTTCTTTTTTAAATAAAGATAAATTGCAACGACGGTTTAAGACAATTACCATCGGTTTAACGGCGGACAGAGAAGTTATCTATAGTCGTATCAATAAACGAGTGGACAATATGATGCAACAAGGTTTATTGGAAGAAGTCAAAAACCTGCAACATCTGCAATATTTGAATGCACTTCATACTGTTGGCTATAGTGAATTATTTAAATTTCTAAACGGCGAATGGACTTTGGATTTTGCCATTTCTGAAATCAAGAAAAACACGAGACGATATGCTAAAAGACAATTGACCTGGTTTGGAAAACAAACCGACACAACTTGGTTTGATTATCAAACACCTCTTGAAAAAATCTTAAAGACCATCACGCAACAAATACTTTAAACAATCTCAAGCACCAATCCAAGTTCAAAAAAAATCAAAATTTTATTGAAAAGACCTGTTTTTCAATTAATTAATCTTAACTTTGCTGCTTAATTAACATTAATATTTATTATGACTAAAGGTACCGTAAAATTTTTCAATGACGCCAAAGGTTTTGGTTTCATTACTGAAGAAGGCAACAACAAAGAGCATTTTGTACACATTTCTGGATTAATCGATGAAGTTCGTGAAGGCGACGAAGTTGAATTCGATCTTACAGATGGAAAAAAAGGTTTGAACGCAGTAAACGTAAAAGTTATATAATCGCTTCAATTTTTTTAAAAGAAAAAAGCCTATCAACGATGATAGGCTTCTTTTTTGCTCTTATGTGAACTAATCTTTTTGATTCACTACCAATCTGAATCCTTCTCCGTGAATGTTTAAAATTTCGACATGCTCATCTGGTTTCAAGTATTTTCTCAATTTAGCAATATACACGTCCATACTTCTAGATGTGAAATAATTATCATCTCTCCATATTTTGGTCAAGGCCAATTCACGTGGCATCAAGTCATTTTCATGCAATGCCAATAAGCGCAACAGTTCATTTTCTTTAGGAGACAACTTAACAGCATCTTCATCCTTAAACTTTAGAAAGCGCAATTTAGAGTTCAAGTCAAAGTTGCCAATCTTAAATTCAAACTGTTTACTGTCGGCAACGGTATCTGTAGCCTTGCGTTGCATGATGGCTTTAATCTTCATTAAAAGCACCTCACTATCAAAAGGTTTATTCAAATAATCATCTGCACCTACCTTATAACCTTTTAAGACATCTTCTTTCATGGCTTTTGCCGTCAAGAAAATAATGGGAACATCACTGTTTTTTTCCCTAATCTCTTTTGCTAAGGTAAATCCATCTTTGTATGGCATCATGACATCCAAAATGCAAAGGTCATAATCATCCTTTTTGAATTTTTCAAATCCTTCCATTCCGTTTTTGGCATGAACCACATCATAATCGTTCATGTTAAGGTAATCCTTTAGGACAGTTCCAAAGTTTGGATCATCTTCTACTAATAAAATCTTTTTGTTTTGTTCTTCCATAATTTATGATATTAATGGTAGTTTAATTATAAAAGTGCTACCTTTTCCTTTTTCACTTTCAACGCTTACGTGTCCTTGGTGATCATCAACCATGCGCTTTACATAGGCTAATCCTAAACCATGACCTTTAACATTGTGTACATTTCCTGTATGTTCTCTATAAAACTTTTCAAATACTCTCTTCTGAACCTGTTTTGACATACCGTTACCGTGATCGGCAATTTTTACTAAAACATTATTCCCCACATTTTCTGTAGTGATATCAATTTTTGGCGCATCATCTGAATACTTTATGGCATTGTCCAAGATATTAACCAACACGTTGGTAAAGTGCGTTTCATTTGCCAATACTGATGATTTCTCTGCGTTTAAATGACATTTGACGTAACCTTGCCTATCCTCTACAATTAACTCCACATGTGTCACGGCATCTTCAATTAAGTTGTGAAGTTTGACCCTATCTTTGCTAATATTGAGTTCATTTCTTTCTAACTTGGATATTCTCAATACATTTTCAACTTGGGCATGCATACGCTTATTTTCATCCTTGATCATCTTCAAATAACGCGCTGTCTTTTCCTTATCATTAATCATTTTAGGATTTTTCATTGCGTCCAGTGCCAAATTTATAGTGGCAATAGGAGTTTTGAATTCGTGGGTCATATTATTGATGAAGTCTGTTTTGATTTGAGATATCTGACGTTGTTTTATAATTTGATAAATGGCATTTGTATACGCTAAAATGATGATCACTGTAAAAATTATTGATAATACGGTCATTGTCAAAATGGACGACCACAAAAATTTTCTACGTTCCGGAAAGTTAACATAAAGTTTAAAGTCACTTTCATTGTTATTATTAAGGAACATAGGTACCCCATAAGTTGTTGCCGGATTTAATTCAAAATTACTAGATTGCACCTTTGTAGCCAAATCCTTATCATAAATAGCGAATTCGAAATCAATTTCAATACCATTCTCATTAAATTGTCTGGACAGATATGCCGCAACATCATCATCAGAAACTCTTTTGTAAATTGGATAATTATTGAAAAGATCACGATAACTTATTTCAAACATCTTCTTATCCAATTCCGTCATTTTCCGGTATTCCATTACCGTTTTTTCTGGCGCAATGTTGATGTTATTTTCGAAGGTGTTTTTTTTAAAAACCCTAACTTCTTTTTGGTTTGTAATCCTACTTATATTAAGGCTATCCAAACCTCCAATGTCAAAGAACAGCGATGGAACTTTAAAACTCTCTTCAAGGATTCCATTTTGGTAGATGGTAGTTTCATTGGAAATATCATCATAACTGTACAACAGAATTCCCCTAATATTAGAGGTATCAGGACTTTTGCCGCTATTCAACATTTCCTGATACTTATCACTAAACAGCTTAAACTCCCTATCTTCAACTAATTTAGAAACATTACTCAGAGAACGCTTGACGTTTAGAGTAAACTGCTTCTCCTCATTATTTAGAGTATTGTCAATAAAATATATCTGTACGAAAATTATTCCTATGAGCGACAAACTCATCAGAATAACTAACAAAATGAATAGCTTTCTGCCCATCAATCAAATTTAAGATTTTAACATTTAGAAGTAACTTGGTTTAACCTTACCTTAACACATTACTAAGCTTTAATTTTTAGCAAAGGTTTGTAGAAGATGTTGATGAATTATGAGTACTTGGTCTTTGGTCTGATCAAGATCGTGGTTGGTGATCACAAAATCTGATTGTTTTGCTTTCTCATCATCGGTTAATTGGTTGTTGACAATGGCCATAATTTTGTCTTCAGTAGTACTGTCTCTCTTCATTACACGTGCTAGGCGCTGGTCAAGATCTGCCACCACAGTAATTATAAAATCATAGTGCGAAGCCAAATCATTTTCAAAAATGATAGCCGCTTCTTTTAGCACATACGGTGCCGTTTGCTGCCCTTTCCACTGTGTAAAATCATCCCCAACTTTTGGATGGACAATAGCATTCATCTGCTTTAAAAGATCGGGGTTTTTAAAGATTTTAGATGCCAGGAAAGGACGGTTAAGTTGTTTGTCGTTATAAGCTTCGTCTCCAAACAATGTTATGAGTTGTTTTTTGATATCTTTAGAAGTATTCATCAATATTTTAGCTCTTTCATCTGCAATATATAACGGCACACCCAAGTCTTGAAACATTTTGGCCACCGTAGTTTTACCGCTGCCTATTCCTCCTGTTAATCCTACAATTTTCATAAGCTATTGCATCAAAATGAATTCAACTTTGTGTTGTTTTAAACGTGCGCTTTTAACAATCTCTGGCACTTTCACCAACTTCGGGATCAAAAAGGTTTTTTCAGTATTATTAATGTCTTTATAATCGCACTCAATCCTAAAATCAGAGGGTTTGACCAATTTAAAATTAGCAAGACTCAAGCTATAAGCTACTGGAATTGTTTTTGGAAAATAATTGATATTAGTGTCTGCCGGTAGATTAATTATTGTGACGGGGACATTAAAGGTCCCTTCCGTAAACTTCTCAACCTGACCTTTAATAATGACATTTCTATCAGATATTTTTAACTGTTTAAGCAGATCAGTCATTTCAATTTCTAAAGATTTCTCAATATTTGAATTGATATCTTTTAACTCCACCTTTTTTGTGGTGACCTCTTTTATCTTAGCAATCAGTTTTTCTGAACCGATAATTCTGACGGAATCAGGAATCACTTTTATTGTTGATGACGTATCATATCCTGATGCGTAGGCAATTGAAATATCCGTTATAACCGGAACCTTCTTTACTGCCAAGGCTTGATAAGGGAAGCGTATTGTATCTGGTTGAACAGAAATAACCTCTATTGAATTTTTAAACTTTTCATTGATCTTAGTTGCATTTTGCCGTGCATCCCATACGTAGATTTTATTTTTTACCGCCACATCAGATTTGAAGTCAATCTGGAATTTGGGGGTAAAAAAGTAATATTTAAGCAAATTGAAGCCATAAGCCTTGACGCCAACTTTTATTTTTTTACTGCTGTCAATATCTACATGATGCTGTTCCGGTAGGTTTTTGTAGACAATTTCAAATGTAATCGTCTCGGTGTAGCTTTTTGAAAGTTTTGTCAACGCCCAAAAACAAAAAGAGAGCAAAAAAAACAGACCCAAAAACATTTTAGTTTTCTGTCTTTTTATCGATTTAGAAAGTGTGGCTTTTAGTTTATTGAACATGTTTAAAGAACAATTTTGGAAATCTTTTTTCAGGATTTACTTTTAAAAATTTTATAGCTAAGGTTGATTTAAAAAATCCATAACCATAACCAAAAAACTGAACAAATATTGCGATAACGGACAAAACGCCAATGACCACATTTTTTGAACTGAGAAGCGCCATTATAAATGCTACCGTCATATAGATAAGATAAATGTACAACAACCACATGACATTAAACGCTAACATTAGGATACTCACCACAAATCCCATCGAGAATAATGTGGGTAGCCAAAAAATTAACCGCTCTGACTTTGGGTGCCATCTATTTAAGATAGGCCTTACCAAACCAAATTTATAAACTTGCTGATAAAATTTTGACCAAGAAATACGCCTTTTGTGATACACATAAGCTTCTTTTATAAGTTGGCTTTTATACCCCATACTTGCAAGACGCAGTGAAAGGTCAGGATCTTCGCCAGGATGAATCGTTCCAAAACCGCCGGAAGCCTGAAACGCTTCTTTTGAAAGTCCCATATTGAAACTCCTTGGCTGAAAATTCTCTGAGTCCTTCCCGCCTCTTATACCTCCTGTAGTAATAAAAGACGTCATGACAAAGTTAATCGCTTTTTGAAGCTTTGAAAAAGATGCATGGGCAGCATCTGGACCTCCATAACAATCTGTATAATTATCAGACAATCTTTTTGTAACAACTTGCAGATAATCTTCAGGCAGTAGCACATCTGAATCTAGAATAATAAAATAATCACCTTTTGCTCGTGCCATTCCGTAATTTCTTGAATCTCCAGGACCTGAATTTTCCTTAACATGATAGGAGATTTTCAACTGCTGATCAAACTGCTCAATCACCTTATCAGATGGCACTGTTGAACCATCTTCAATAATGCAAATGCTGTAATCAAAATCACCTTTAAGTTTTGTAAAGCTCTCCAAAAGCTCATGAATTTCATGAGGTCTATTGAAAACAGGAATGATAAATGAAAAATGCAATGGCTTCATAACATACAAAGGTAAGGAATCAAAACAAAAAAGCGACCTCGAGGTGATCGTTGAAATTACACAACATGATCTATAATGACTTCAAAAAAAGACCCTTTCAAAAGTTTGAAAGGGTCCTTAGATCTATTCTAAAATTAGTATAAAATTATTCTTTTACAAACGCTTCCATGACTTGGTCACTGACGCCCATATTGCTAAAACCTCCATCATTATAGAGATTTTGAAGGGTGACTCGTTTGGTAAGGTCACTAAATAAGGTTATCGTATAATTGGCGCAGTCTAATGCTGTGGCGTTACCAAGTGGCGACATCTTATCAGCATAGGCAATAAATCCATCAAAACCTTTTACACCTTGACCTGCTGTGGTAGGAGTTGGCGACTGAGAAATGGTATTGACCCTTACTTTTTTATCCTTCCCAAAGAAATATCCAAAACTACGGGCAATGCTTTCTAAATAGGCTTTATTGTCTGCCATGTCATTATAATCAGGAAATACACGTTGTGCAGCCATATAGGTCAACGCAACAATACTTCCCCATTCATTCATAGCATCGGCTTTATAAAGCGTTTGCATCACTTTATGGAAAGACATTGCAGAAACATCAGTCCCCTTTTGGGTCCATTCATAATTCTGATTTGTATAATGCTTGCCCTTTCTTACATTAATAGACATGCCAATGGAATGGAGTACAAAATCAATTTTTCCTCCCAAGATTTCTACCGACTTGGCTACTAAGTTTTCCAAATCTTCAACAGAAGTAGCATCTGCAGGAATGATTTCAGAACCGGTCTTTTTTGCCAATTGATCAATTTGTCCCATACGCATTGCTATTGGCGCATTTGTCAACACAAATGTACCGCCTTCTTCATGAACGCGTTCTGCAGTTTTCCAAGCAATTGAGTTTTCATCCAAAGCTCCAAAAATAATTCCTCGTTTTCCTTTTAATAAATCGTATGCCATGTTTTTGATTGTTTTTTATTTAATGCTAGCAAATTAAAAGTCAAAGTTAATAAAACTTTGAACTTATTGTTCAGTTTTGATTTCTAAATCTTCATTATAAAATTTACTTTATCAAGCCGATACTGCCTTGTTAGAGGTACTCAAATGAAAATTTTTTAGCTGTGCACATCTTGTCCTAATCAACATTGTTAACTATTGAAAAATATATAATTACCCATAGTTTATAACACTCTTAAAACCCATTGAATCAATTGAGCAATTGTTTGGCATGTTCAATAGCAGAACTGGACATGTTGATGCCTCCTAACATTTGGGCAATTTCCACAATACGCTCTTCAGGGTTTAAACGCTTTAATTGGGTTTGTGTCACCTCTTCCACATCTTCCTTAAAGACTTTAAAATGGACATCTCCTTTTGCTGCAATTTGAGGTAGATGCGTGATGGTAAACACCTGCATTGTTTTACTCATTTGTTGCATTATCAACGCCATTTTATTTGAAATTTCACCAGAAACCCCAGTGTCTATTTCATCGAACATGATGGTTGGGAGTTGGGTATAATTGGTCAAAATAGATTTTATGGCCAACATAATCCGTGATAACTCACCTCCCGATGCTGCTTTTTTAAGTTCATTGAATTGTCCGCCTTTATTGGCCGAAAACAAAAACTTCAATTCATCATTACCATTGCTTAAGAAGGTTTCTGAATGGGTCAATTCTACATTGAACCTCGCATTTGGCATGCCTAACGTTTCCAAAAGGACTTCTAACTGTTTGATAAAACCCGGAATTGCCTTTTCCCTATTGTTATGGATTTTTGTAGCGAATGTGCTGAGTTGATTTTCGACTTTTAACAAGTCTTTTTCTTTATCTGCAATAACCGTATCCAAGTTTTCTGTGAATGATACATTGTCACTGAGATCATTTTTTATTTGGATCAACTCTGAAACTTCAGCAACAGCATGTTTTTGTAAAAGATTATTAATTACCTGCAATTTTGCATTGACCGTGTTTAATCTGTTGGGGTCAGCTTCCAAGGCCTCTTGGAGTGTTTCTATTTCTGCAAATATATCATCCAATTCAATTAAGCTGCTTACAACGCGCTCAGAAACCAGTTTATAATCGGCTGAATAAGGTGCGAGTTTTGTCAATTGATTTTTAATCTCAGTAAGCTGCGTCACTATACCTAGTTCTGGATTACCCAAAAGCTCATGAGTGGTTGTGAGACGCTCACCAATTTCTTCAATATTGTTAAGGGTTTCGTACTCTTCTTCTAGTGATTCCAACTCTCCATCTAACAAATTCGCTTCTTCCAATTCTTTGAGCAAAAATAAGTTGTAATCCAACTCTTTGGCCGCTTCAATTTTTTGAGTCTGAAATTTTTTCAATTCTGATTTTAGCACTTTGAAGGCCCGCAATTGTTCAGCATAATCTTGGAGCACCTTACTATTGTCAGCTAAAGCATCAATCACCTGAAACTGAAAATCATCATTGGTCAACTGCAAGGTTTGATGTTGTGAATGAATATCCAACAACCGCTCTCCCAACACCTGCAAACTATCTAAATTGACGGGCGTGTCATTCACAAAAGCTCTCGACTTACCTGAAGGCAAAATTTCCCTACGGATGATGGTCTGCGGCTCATAATCCAAATCTTCTGCTTTAAACAGTGTTTCCAGATTATAATTCGCAATATCAAAAGTGGCTTCAATAATACATTTTTCCGATGCATTCTTAACACTACTCAAATCCGCCCGTTTACCAAGAATAAGAGATAATCCACCCAATAGGATAGATTTACCAGCACCGGTCTCTCCAGTAATAATGGTCAAGCCATTATTGAAATTAACCTGGAGGCTATCAATTAATGCATAATTTTTTATGGAAAGTGCTATGAGCATGCTTTGGGTTTGAGGTTTGAGGTTTGAGGTTTGAGATATCAGTTTAGTAATAAAATTAGTTTTTGGAATTACACCAAAGTGCTTCTACATTACATATCAGAAGTTGATTTCACGCCATTTATCGGCATGTGTAGGCGCTATCTTATTAAGAACATCTTTAATTTGCGTGACGTTTACTTTTGGTCCATCGCTAAAAATATCGAGAATTTCATTGGCCTTGGCATCAAAAAACACACGCATCAAAAATGAGTTTGGCCTTCTGTTGTTCATAGTACTCAAATTGTCAAAAACTCCAGCAATGGCCTCTTTTCCAATTTTGTCATTGTCTGCCATGACATCCAAACCTTTCCGATGGTAATTATACATGACCGTTCTGAATTCTTTAAATGTAGGAGACAGCACATTGTCGATAAGTGCGAAACGTGATTGTTGTCCGTCTTCCAATTTCCAGCCTTTAAAATTTCCTTGCTGGGAGAAATTGGTGATTGTTTGCGCCTGTTTAAAATAAGGATCTCCGCCGTTCAATTCAAAGGTATCCGCATCCAATCCTAAAATCATAAATACATGATACGCCAGTACTGAAACCAAATTAGATTCAAATTGTGTGGGATTGTACACTAAATTTTGAAACTCCAGATATTGAAAGGTGAAATTTTTATCATTAAAATTATAAACTGGAGTGCTATAGGAGGAATTAAAAACAGGTCTTGAAGACTGCACTTGAATGGTAGCCTGGAACACATCACTATTGTAGTCAATCACATTAATGATAATGCTACAATCTATACGCTCCTGAGGTTTAAAAATTTTATCTGTCCATTGTGTGTTATTGACAAACTCAGTCAATTGCCGCTCTAAAGTTTTAAAAACCTGTACATTTTCATTTCCTGTTTGTTGTGCATTAACCACTAAATTACAATTCAATTCTTGAGAAAAAACAACGGTATTGCAGACTAAGAAAAGTGTGAAAATAAATTTACGCATGGATTTGTTTTATAATTTGATTCATTAAATCTGCCGCCACTTCTCTTTTTGATTTCAAGTCGTGTTGAATGATCTCCTGTGCGTCAGTTATAAAAGTCACTTTATTGGTTGAACTTCCAAATCCGGCTCCTTGATCGTTTAACGAATTTAATACAATTAAATTTAAATTCTTTGCATTTAATTTTCCTTTTGCATTCTCTAGTTCATTATTGGTTTCCAATGCAAAACCAACTAAAAATTGATGTGATTTAATAGCTCCCAATGACTTCAGAATGTCTTGAGTCTTCTCCAACTCAATACTAAAGGTAGCCTCTTTCTTTTTAATTTTCAGGTCTGAAACTTTCTTAGGCCTATAATCAGCCACTGCTGCAGACAGTATAGCAATGTCAACCACATCAAAATGGTCATGTACGGTCTCATACATTTGTGAAGCACTCACAACGTCAATTCTTTTTATAAGACTGTGTACAACTGTTTCATGTGTTGGGCCAGAAACTAAAATCACCTCAGCACCAAGATTGGCTGCTGCTTTAGCTATTTCAAACCCCATTTTTCCACTGGAATGATTACCAATAAAACGGACCGGATCAATAGCTTCATAAGTAGGGCCAGCAGTAATCAGCACTTTCTTTCCTTTTAAGGGCAACTGCTCTAGAACATCGTGTTCAATAAAAGTCACGATATCTTCAGGTTCTGCCATTCTACCTTCTCCCACCAAACCGCTTGCCAGTTCACCGCTAGTTGCAGGAATCATGGTATTACCAAAACTTTTTAAAATTTCAAAAGAAGCGATGGTACTTTGATGCTTGTACATGTCCAAGTCCATTGCAGGCGCAAAATAAACAGGACATTTAGCTGAAAGATAGGTAGCCATTAACAAATTATCACAAACGCCGTTGGCCATTTTAGCCATGGTATTTGCGGTTGCAGGTGCAATAATAAAAAGATCTGCCCACAACCCGAGTTCAACATGGTTGTTCCATACGGCGTTTTCATCATCGTCATTGACAAATGAAGAATAAACGGGATTTTTAGATAACGTGGAAAGTGTTAAAGGTGTAATGAAGTCTTTAGAAGCAGGCGTCATCACGACCTTTACGTGAGCGCCTGCTTTTATAAATAACCTAACAAGGTTTGCTGTTTTATAAGCAGCAATACCGGCAGTAACGCCTACGAGTATATTTTTGCCGCTTAAAATTGACATGTTAATTATGCTTCTGTAATATCGTCTTCAGTATTTCTGAAATAAATTTTGTCATCTATCCATTCCTGAACTGCCAGCGCGTGTGGTTTTGGCAATTTCTCATAAAATTTAGACACTTCAATTTGCTCTTTATTTTCAAAGATCTCTTCAAGGCTATCATTATAAGTCGCAAATTCTTCAAGCTTATCAACAAGTTCTCTACGGATGTCTGTATTGATTTGTTCCGCTCTTCTGGCTATGACAGAGATGGCCTCATAGATATTTCCTGTTGGCTCATCAATTTCATTACGGTTGTAAGTTATAGAACTTACTGGAGCATTGGTCTTTTTTAAATCCATCGTGTATATAAAATTAACTTTTTGTAGTATAGTTTTGAATTGCTGTTTGCAATTCAGTATTCATTAGTGATGCCTCAGCAGTGTACTGAGATTCTGGATATGCCTTATAAAAAGCATTGTAATATTTTAAGGCTGTATTTAAACGGTCTTGACGCTTACGTTCAATACTATTGATTCCTAATTTGTAGGCAGCGTCAAATCTGTAGTACATGGCGTCTTCCCTAAAAGTTGTTCCTGGATACTCCAAAAGGAAGTTATCAAAGGCTTTTATTGACGCTTCATAATCTTCAGACTCAAAATTGGCAATTTCATTGTAAAGTTTCGCAATTTCAAAAGCCTTCCTTTCCAATTTATAGTCCAATTCCTGAATCAGTTTATTGGCCTCAGGCAAATATTCTGAATCCGGATATTTATTGATAAAGAGTTGCAGCTTTTCAAGGGCCGTAACGGTTTCCTTTTGCTCTTTACTGTAAACAGGTGACAAGTAGTAAAAGCTCTTCGCTCCTAAAAAACCAGCTTCTTCAGCCTTTTCACTTTTAGGATATTGATCTTCAAAGCGCTCAAATTGATAACCGGCCAAATAATAATCCTTCATTTTGTAAAATGAAGTGGAATACATGTACATCAATTTTTCTGCTTGTGGCTTGCCTCTATATTGTGGTGCAATTTGTGCAAACAATTTATTGGCTTTACTATATTTACCAGCATCAAAAAGTTCTGTACCCATTTTAAATTTCGTGGCAATGTCTTCAGATTTTAAGGCCTTTTGATATTCACTACAAGAGGAGAATAGTAGAGCGATCAGTAACGTATAACAAATGTTTTTCATCCAAAAATTGTTCTTCTTTATGTTTTTAAAATGGAATGCCTGATTAAATGTAGTCATAGATAGAATGTTTTAATGGCACTTGATCATTTTTAAACAGAATGCAAAAGTACACATTTATAACGTATTATAAAACAAAAAATTTTAAGCTAAAATAACAGATGCATTAAGGCTAAGTGGACGTTTAAGTAATATTTAACGTTTCTTGCTTTATTTGAGACGCGCTACACTATTCCTGATTTTTTCCTTCAAGCCATCTGAAGCCACAACTAAGGGCAATCTCACCGTATCCATTGCCAGTTGAAGTGCCTCAAAAACAGCCTTGATTCCGGCAGGATTGTTTTCTTCAAATATTTGAGCTGTTACATCCATTAGCTTAAAATGAATTGGATATGCTTCCTTTGCGTTGCCTTCCAATCCAAGACGGATCATCTTGCTAAATTGCTTAGGGAACGCTTGACCCAGTACCGAAATTACGCCTGCACCACCAGCCAAAACAACACCTAAAGCCAAATCATCATCTCCTGAAATAATCAAAAACCCATCTGGTTTGTGCTTCAATAATTGTAAATATTGCCCCACGTTATTTCCTGCTTCTTTGATTCCAATAATGTTTTCAAAGTCATTGGCAAGTCGTAAGGTGGTTGCCGGCAACATATTAGAGGCGGTACGCCCTGGAACGTTATAAAGGATGATCGGTTTTGGTGACACTTCTGAAATTGCTTTGAAATGCTGGTAGATACCTTCTTGTGTGGGCTTGGTATAATAGGGTGATACTGATAAAATAGCATCTATTCCGTCTAAATCTGTAGTCTTGATTTCTTCAATAATGTCTGCAGTATTGCTGCCTCCAATACCAAAGACCAATGGCAATCGTCCATTATTTGCTTGCTTTATAGTACTGGTAACGTCTTTCTTTTCCTGTTTGGTGAGCGTCACACTTTCTGCAGTAGTTCCACAAATAACCAGATACTCAGTGCCATTGTCAATATTGTAATTAACAATGTCAGCAAGCGCTTCATGATCCACACTCAAATCAGATTTGAACGGTGTAATTAGGGCAACACCTGTTCCAAGAAATTTTGTCATTATATTTTGTTTAATATGGTTAAGTACTTTTTTAGTTCTGTTTTAAACACGTCAAAATCTTTGGTGGTCACGTCCAATATAAAATCATACAATCTGTCATCTACATTGGATAGTCCAATTTTGAAATTGGCTTTTGAGACTGCTGCTGCCATTTTCAATTCTAAGGCGTCATTTTTATGGAAGCTTACAAGGGCATCAAATTCAGTATCCAAAAACATCTTCAGCTCGGCGTGTTTGATAGCACCACGCCATCCGAAATCTTTTTTGCTGAAAAAGTTGCCCCACAATTTCTCTGTCTTTTTTTCGTCTTCAACAAAAACGATGATTTTAATTTTTGGCAATTGAACACCCAATTCATTGAAAAAATGTTTAAATGCTTCGGCGTCAGAAAATTCACTCGCATCAATAATAACACCAACTGATTCTAATTTCCTGTTACTGATGGCAACATTTTTAGAGTTTAACAGTTTATTAATGAATTTTTGATTGGATTTTTCCTTAAAAGCCTCTAAAATCATTTACTTTTGTTTTGGCAAAGGTAGTAAACACGCTACATTTATCCATTAACATTTTACGAGTTATTCAATGAAATTTAAAAATATTTTTCTGGTTTTGGGACTGCTTTTAAGCTTCTCCTGTAAAACACCTTCAGATGTTTACAAAATTGAAGGTAAAAACGTAAATGTCAATGATAGTATACAAGCTAAACCGAGTATTGAAAGTTTCATCAAACCGTACAGAGAAAATATTAACAAAGACCTGGATAGCATTTTAGCTTATGCAGTAGACACCTATTCCAAAAGTGACGGACATCTAAACACGGCTATAGGAAATTTGATGGCCGATGTGGTTTATGATGAAGCAGATCCTGTCTTTTTTAAAAGAACTGGAGCCCATATTGACTTTGTTCTATTAAATCATGGTGGCATCCGTTCTATTATATCTAAAGGACCAATTACCAAAAGAACTGCTTTTGAAATGATGCCTTTTGAAAACTCAATCGTGGTTTCAAAATTACCAGGAGCTCAGGTAAAGGAACTTTTAGACTATTTAGCTAAGGCCAAACGTGCACATCCTATCTCCCAACTGAAAATAGTTTTGGACAAAGATGCCAATGTGGTTGAGAGCTCTATAAAGAAACTACCGATAGATTTCAATAAGACCTATTATATTGCCACCAATGACTACCTTATTAACGGTGGTGATGGGATGGACTTTTTTAAGGCCAGCGAAGAGGTGATTGTGTTGGACTATAAAATAAGAAATGCATTAATTGATTATTTTATGAAAACAGATACTCTGAACCCTGTAATGGATGACCGATTTATTCAATTAAAGGATTAACTCCACATCCTAGAAGCAAAATTTTTTGAAGTTATGAAAAGAAGAGAATTCATTCAACAAACAACGGCAGCCACAGCATTGGTTGGATTGGGAGGTTTTGGCCTGCAATCATTTTCAAGCGCCCCAAAAAAAATTACCATCTTACATACCAACGATGTGCACAGTCATATTGATCCTTTTGGTCCTGAAGATGGTAGAAACCCAAACCAAGGTGGTATTGCAAGAAGAGCGACGTTGATTGAAGGTATTAGGGCTGAAAACCCGAACACCTTGTTATTGGATGCCGGTGATATTTTTCAGGGCACGCCCTACTTCAATTATTACGGTGGAGAATTGGAATTCAAACTGATGAGCATGCTCAAATATGATGCAGCAACCATTGGAAACCATGATTTTGATAATGGACTTGAGGGGCTGTACGCACAATTGCCACATGCCAAGTTTGATTTTGTAAGTGCCAATTATGATTTCTCAAACACCATAATGGATACACATGCAAAACCGTATAAGACCTTTGTAAAAAATGGTATCAAAATAGGCGTTTTTGGTTTAGGAATAGAGCTTGCAGGTTTAGTTGACAAAAACATGTACAAGGAAACGGTGTATCTCAATCCTGTTGAAATTGCCCAAGACATGTCTCGTGTTTTGAAGGAATATGAAAAATGTGACTTGATTATCTGTCTGTCTCATTTAGGGTATAACTATCGAAATAATGAAGACAAGCCTAGTGATCTTTCACTTGCTAAACTCACCAAGGATATTGATTTATTCATTGGAGGCCATACACATACCTTTCTTCCACAACCTACGATTGTTAAAAATAGTGTGGATCAAAATGTATTGGTCAATCAAGTGGGCTGTTATGGGATTAACCTTGGTAAAATAGACTTCTATTTTGGCAATAACAAGAACACATCGGCAGAAGGCGTTTCTATTTTAGTTTAAGATTTCCTTACGTTGTGACGTGATTAGCGGGAACAGTAACGTTTGCTTCATTACTCGCTACAGTTACTTTTGATTTTTGCTGATGATTGTAGACATACAACACAAAGAGGAAAAGTCCTGTAGCTTGAAGAATTTCATGTATTGCGGAAAAGGCCCAAAAATCAACGTACATGGTAGTGATAAAGCCCAACACATCAGAAAACACAAAACAGCACACTACCGTTAAGAAAAGTATGGATTGCGCGGACTCTTGGCTGAGATAAATGGCAAAAGCTAAAAACCCCATGATCAATAAAGCAACTCCTCTACTAACTGTCAATGTTAAAATGACACTATCCTGAAAGCTATCTTTAACTGAGGAGAACATGGCATACATCAAGTAGGTATTTACCAATAATATCAGCACGAGATACCAGGACACGAGTCCTTCAAACTTTATATCCTTAAACTTCCCAAGCATAACGAATATGATTAACACATAGGCCGCTAAAATGCTTGATTCAGAAAATTTAGAAAGTAAGTCATACCCATCAAAAGATCTAAAAAGAATGCTGAGAAAAGCGAGCATTAAAATCGTAAAAAAAACCGTCGCCATTAATTTTTGTTTGTAAAAATAAAAGACCAATAGCACTGGAATCACAATCAACGCCGTCACTTTAGATAAAAGTGGAAATCCATTGAGGAAAGAAATAAGGTTGAGCGAAATGATTAGGGCCAACAGTACTGATATTACCCAGTTGGGCATTAAGGCGTGCCATATTTTCATGATAGATTGGTATAAGTAGGTATGACAAACATAACAAAAAAAAACGACTTTAAACGCATATTTCGTGCGCTTCATCGATTTAATTGTTAAAATAATACTGTAGATCATGCTTTTATGACCTCTGATTATCTTGGAACCTTCAATATATCTGATAGCCATTACAATTGAAATTTTATTGATGTCAATAAAGAAGTCTAGTAAGTAAGAGGACTGTCTGCTCTTTGGAATGTAAGATCACTTGTAAAACGATGCATCCATAGAAGTAAAATTCAAATGAATCGCAAAAAATTGAATGAAAGAATCAATGCATAGAAATGCACGCAAGGGAAGAGATATATCATCTGCAAAGAGACACATCTGCTTTAAAAGACTAAAACTTAAAAATATGGATTACTCACACCACGGGTTAGACGGCTATGTCCTTATATGAAATTTCTTCACGCCATTCGTAAGACAATATTGACTGCATATAGAAAAATGCAAATCCAAGTACCAAGCATATTGAACAAGCAACATTAAGGATATTGATACTGGAAATGTAAAAATAAGCCAATTGCAATACCTCAAGAAAAAAATATAAAAATAGCACCAATCAACAAGTTAATCGCTTTTTTATCTTCTCTATGTAAATAATTAATTAAGGTAACCGTCAACAAAATCATAATTACCGCATTGTAAATAAGTTCAACAAAGTAAGCGTAATAAGTCAATCTGCCAATGGCAGTGTTGGTCACTACAACCACGCAAAACACATCAAGTACAATTAATATCAGTAAGTGAAAGGGATATTTCTTCACCATCTCTATCACATTCATTGCACTCAAAATTTGAGTTATAAGTAGCGCATATGCTATGATATATACAGAATTAACTAGGTAGTACATAGTATCACTGTCGTTCAATTGTGGCACATCAACAAAAAAGCTCAGAAAATTCAAAATTTCGGCAATGGTGAACGTTATCAAAAATGAAAAGAAAAAAACGCGCTTATTTTTAACCCTTACATAGTAGAGAGTGGTTAGAAGCACAAATAATAATGTTCTTAAACCGGCCGCTTCATTTTCCATTTGATACACTTGCAAGCCAATAAAAACCACTGAAAGCGCGATCAACAAGCTTATTAAAATTTTTGGTTAAAATCATATTAAAGAATCTATTCCTCAGACAAATATATATAAATTTAACTATTAGGCGATTAAATAAGCTTTTAATCGACGAAGTTCATTGATTTGTAAGATTTCTATTTCAATATTTTTTTAAACTCAGCCTCTGAAATTATAGGAATCTGCAATTTTTCTGCTTTCGTTCTTTTGCTCGGTCCCATATTATCTCCTGCAATCAGATAACTTGTTTTTGAAGATATGGAGCTCGATACCTTTCCGCCATTGTCTTCTATCATTTTCTTCAGTTCATCCCTTGACAGCGATTCAAAAACACCAGAAACTACAAATGCCTGTCCTTCCAGTTTATTGGTTTGATTTGCCAATTTTTCAGCAGAAATTTCCATTTGCACTCCACAGTCCCTCAATTGCTCCACAATTATTTGATTCTGCTCTGAGTTGAAAAAATCGACGACACTCTCAGCAATACGTATTCCTATTTCATCAACAGTTACTAAATCAATCAAAGTAGCGTCTGCTATATTCGTAATGCTCTTAAAATGTTTTACTAATTTTTTTGCAACAGTTTCACCCACATATCTAATACCCAATGCGTATAACACACGTTCAAAAGGAATTTCTTTAGAAGCTTCAATACCATTGATTAAATTATCGGCACTTTTTTCGGCCATACGTTCTAAAGGAATCACGTCTGCTTTAGTAAGGGTGTACAAATCTGAATAATCAGTAATTAGATTTTCCTTGACCAACAAGGCGACGGTTTCTCCTCCCAAACCCTCAATATCCATCGCCTTCCTCGAAATAAAATGCTGAATCCGACCAATAATTTGAGGTTGGCAACCATTGTAGTTAGGACAATAATGTTGCGCTTCGCCGTCATTTCTAACGAGTGCTGTACCACATTCTGGGCAATTTTCAATATAATGGGTGGGCCGTGAATCAGCAGGACGCTTTGTCAAGTCTACCGCAATGATTTTAGGAATGATCTCACCGCCTTTTTCAACAAAAACTTCATCCCCTTCCCTAATGTCCAATTTTTCAATTTGATCAGCATTGTGCAATGACGCACGCTTAACAGTAGTGCCTGCCAACTCCACAGGCTCTAAATTGGCAACCGGCGTTATGGCACCCGTACGTCCAACCTGGTAGGTGATTTCATTTAGCCGTGTAGACACTTGTTCCGCCTTAAATTTATAAGCGATGGCCCAACGTGGCGATTTGGCTGTATATCCCAATTCATCCTGTTGATGCAAGTCATTTATTTTGACCACCACACCATCGGTTTCATAAGGCAAATCATGTCTGTGGATATTCCAATAGTCAATAAACTCGAACACATCGTCTATCGAGTTTACTAAAGCCGCAGCCTTTGGTACTTTAAATCCCCAAGCTCGCGCCTTTTCCAAACTTTCAAACTGCGTGTCACTATTTAAATTGTTTCCGGTGATGTTGTAAAGCAAACATTCCAAAGGGCGTTTGGATACCTCAGCACTGTCCTGAAGTTTCAAACTTCCTGAGGCCGTATTTCTCGGATTTCGGTAAGGCTCCTCTCCTATCTCAACACGCTCTTCATTCATTTTAATAAAACCTTCAAAAGGCAGTACAATCTCACCTCTAATATCAAATTTTGGAGGATAATCGCCTTTTAAACGCAAGGGCACTGACCGGATGGTTTTGATATTTGCCGTCACATTATCACCTTGCACACCATCACCTCTTGTCACCGCTTTAAGTAGTATGCCATTTTCATAGGTGAGACTTATAGAAGCACCGTCATATTTCAATTCGCACACAAATTGCACCTTGCCATCAATCACTTTCTTTACTCGGGTCTCCCAGTCCAACACATCTTCTTTGGAATAAGAGTTGTCTAAAGAATACATGCGATGATCGTGGACTACAGTCTCAAAATTTTTAGTAATTGCGCCGCCTACCCTCTTGGTTGGCGAATGCTCATCAGCAAATTCTGGATGCGCATCTTCCAAAGCTTGCAATTCTTTCAATTTAACATCAAAATCAAAGTCGCTAATAGTGGGCTGATCTAGAACGTAATAATTGTAATTATGCTGAGTGAGGGTGTCGCGAAGCTGTAAAATATGTTGTTGTATATTCATTAAATTATTGACGAGTAAGTTATCTCTTTGGGTTATATTTAAGGGCTCTAATATACTAAAATGCTTATCAAGAAAACACTCACGTTTATAGTTTTTATGCCGTTGTAATCCTTTAAATAATCCTTAATCATTTAAAAAAGATGGCGGAGGCTAAGGTCCTAATTCTTCCGGCATCTGGAGTCAACCCTAATACTCTTTTAATTTTTAAGCGCGGGGGGGGTTACTGAAGTCCATTGTTCTGACGTACTTTTGCCACTAGTTCAAACGACGGCTCCAATACCTATGAACACCCCTAAGTTTTTAAATAATGGCCAAGAGATGGCCTCCAATATAGAAATGATCACCTCAATGCTCCAGCTCATCAATGATTAATCGCTTATCCTTTTTTCTCAGTTTATTAGTATGTTATGGGTGTCAAAAAGAAAATCAACCCCAAACATTGACCTTACACGACCACTGGGAATTTAAAAACCATACCGATTCTATTTGGTCTAAAGCCATTGTTCCAGGCAATGTCCATTCTGATTTATTGAGGAACAATTTAATCAAGGATCCTTTTATTGGCAGCAATGCCTTAGAGTTACAGTGGATTTCTAACACTGATTGGGAATATAGAACAGAATTTCAAATTCCTAAAAAAATGTTGCGTAAAAAACATATTGAGCTCAACTTTGAAGGGCTTGACACCTATGCCACCGTGTATTTAAATGACAGCATTATTCTTAAATCCAGCAACGCGTTCAGGACGTTTACTGTGGATGTGACGAAACTTCTAAAAAAAGACAATTATCTGCACATCATTTTTGAGAAAACGTCCACTTATGAAGCCATTGAAAAAGCTAAATTGCCTTATGAGCTTCCTGAAGGCAACCGCATATTTACAAGAAAAGCACAGTTTCAATATGGTTGGGATTGGGGACCCGTGCTCAATACCTCAGGAATTTGGAAACCGATAACCCTTAGCGCTTATAATGATTATAAAATACGTGATGCTTATATTGAGCAAACAGAACTCACTGAAGATTTAGCAACATTTAGTGTCGATTTGGAAGTCTCTTCTGATATTAAAACCCCAATATCCTATGAAATTTATGTGAACGACACCTTGAATGCTATAGTTTCTAAAAGTGATTCCTCAGAAATCACCTTTCAAATAGAACATCCCAAATTATGGTGGCCTCATAATTTGGGCACGCCTTATCTGTATGATATCAAAATCATCGCAAAACAAAAAAATGATATTTTAGATACCATTTTAGTAAAAAAAGGGATTCGTACCATCGCACTTATTTCTGAAAAGGACAGTATTGGACAATCGTTTTACTTTAAGGTGAACGGTGTAGACGTATTTATGAAAGGCGCCAATTACATCCCACAACACAGCTTACAAGATCAGGTGACGACAGCAGATTATGAAAAAATTATAAATAACGTTGTGGATGCCAATATGAACATGCTCCGCGTTTGGGGCGGCGGTATTTATGAGAATGACATTTTTTATGACTTATGTGATGAAAAAGGCATCTTGGTTTGGCAGGATTTCATGTTTGCATGCGCTATGTATCCTGGTGATCCTGAATTTTTGGAAAACGTAAAAAACGAAGCCATTGACAATGTCAAACGGTTACGCAATCATGCGTCCATAGCGCTCTGGTGCTGCAATAATGAAAACAACGAAGCATGGCATAATTGGGGCTGGCAAGCTGGAAGATCAACACAGGAAAAAACAGAAATATGGAACAATTACCTCAAAGTTTTTGATACCCTATTGCCAAACATTGTAAAAAACTATACAAAAACAGATTATTGGGAAAGCTCACCAAAACACGGACGCCTCAACCCTTTATACAAAACAGAAGGTGACGCACATGATTGGTGGCTTTGGCATAGTGCGTATCCGTTTGAGTATCTGGAAGAGAATGTCCCGCGATTTATGAGCGAATTCGGGTTTCAAGGATTTCCAAGTTATGAAGCGATCCGTTTTGTTAACCAATCGGAAGACATTAGCATCTCTTCTACTGGGTTTTTATCCCATCAAAAGCACAACCAAGGTTTTGAATTGATCAAAGAATACATGCAACGAGACTTCCCCGTGCCTGATCAACCTGAAGATTATGTGTATATGAGTCAATTATTGCAAGCCTACGGAATGAACAAAGGTTTTGAAGCACATAGGCGTGCCCGACCTTATAACATGGGTACGCTATATTGGCAACTCAATGATGTTTGGCCTTCAGTGTCGTGGGCAAGTCTTGATTATTTAGGCAATTGGAAAGCGCTGCATTACACGGCGAGAAAAGCATTTGAAAATGTCTTGATTTCTTCTTATGTCAAAAATGACACCTTACAAACCTTTATCATCAATGACGAACTAAAGCCGCAAAACGGCAAGCTCAACATTCAAATTTTAGATTTTAACGGGAATGAATTGTGGTCGGTTTCAAAAGAGATCAAGGTTACTAAAAACAGTAGCGAAATCAAGCATGTTTTAAATTTGAACAGTTTGCAATTGGACAGGAATAGTGTTGTGATTGTTTCCACATTCAATGAGGAAACTTCTTATTTTTATTTAGCAAGACCTAAAGATCTCCATCTCCGAAAAGCAAGTGTTCAAAAAACAATTATGAAATCTGAGAAAGGATTTACTATTGAACTGTCTTCTGCATCGCTTCAAAAAGGGGTGTTTCTATTCACTAAAGAAAAAGGACACTTCAGCGATAACTTTTTTGATCTTTTGCCTAATCAAAAAGTGAAAATTGATTTTGAAACCAACGCCTCTTCTTTGAAAGATTTGAAAATTAAAACGTTGAATGAGTTTACACAGCCAGAAGAGGATTTGTAATCAAGACATTTTGATTCCAGAAACCATGCGGTCATTTCCGAAGATATCTTTTTTGAGCACAACGTCCTTGAAATTAGAGCCCTCGAGGAATTCAATCATTTCAGTACCTAAATACTGGTTGATCTCAAAAAAAAGTTGCCCCTGGTCTTTAAGATGTGCTGTTGCAAATTCAGCTATGGTTTTATAAAAAACAAGTGGCTCATCATCTTCAACATACAATGCGAGACCAGGTTCATGCCGCAATACATTGGCACTCATTTGAGCTTTTTCCAATTGTCTAACGTACGGCGGATTGGAGACAATGATGTCGAATTTTACATCTTCAAATTCCATATTCCAAGGTTCATTTTGCCAATTCAGGATATCCAATTCAACAAATTCCACGTCTACCTTATTCAATTTTGCGTTGGTTTTAGCAATAATCAACGCTTTTTTACTGACATCTATAGCGTATACGGTGGCATTAGGGCTGCTTTTTGCTAGAGAAATAGCAATACATCCTGATCCTGTTCCAATATCAAGAATGGAAAAATTTTCAGTTTTAGATGTTGATACGTCTGTCACCCACTGTACTAACTCTTCCGTTTCAGGTCGGGGTATTAACGTACTTTCTGTAACTTTGAAAGGTAGTCCATAAAATTCAGTAGTACCAATGATGTATTGAATAGGCTCATGCTTTTTGAGTCGTTTGATAGCATTTTCAAACTTTTCAGTTTTCTTTCCTGAAATGGGGGCGTACAAATTTAAAGACACCTCGTGACCTTTCATTTTTAAAAAACATTCGGATAATAAATTAAAAAAAGACTGAATTTCCGTTTCCGGATAGTGTTCCGTTAATTCCGTATAAAATTGGTCGCGTAGAGTTTTTAATAGCATTATAAAGATTTTATCATCCAAACATTGCAGGAATAATGTCCTGTATCTCCCATTGGGCCATCCAAATTTTCAAAACCTGTTTTAGCGTAAAGTTTTGTGGCGTCTTTCATATACGGCAGGGTTTCCAAATAGCATTTTTCAAAACCAAGAGCTTTGGCTTTTTTTAAGCATACCGCCATCATTTCAGCCCCTAAGCCTCTAGCTCTAGCTTCGGGTAAAAAGTACATTTTTTGCAACTCGCAAATACTCCCTTCATAATTCTCCAGTGGAGCTATACCCGCACCTCCGATGATTTTACCGCCATCAGCTACCACAAAATAAGTGGCATTGTCCTTATTATAAGTAGCTGTCATTTCATCCAGCGCTTTGTCGGCATAGGCAGTACCTACTTTTGGGGCACCCATTTCAACCAACACATCACGAATGACCTGTGCAACTTGTGCATCATCTTCAGTTTTAATTTCTCTGATCAGGATAGGGTTTTTGCTCACGATATTATGTTATTTTTGCAGTCGTGAATATACATGAAAAATACATAAAACGCTGCATTGACATTGGCAAAAATGGATTGGGCACCACAGCTCCAAATCCGATGGTGGGTTGTGTTATTGTTCATGATCAAAAAATTGTTGGCGAAGGATATACTAGTCCGTATGGAGGCGCACATGCCGAGGTAAATGCTATCAATAATGTCAAAAATAAATCGTTATTGGACCAGGCCACACTTTACGTCACCTTAGAGCCCTGTTCACATTTTGGAAAAACACCACCTTGTGCTGACGCCATACTCAAATTTAAAATCCCAAAAGTTGTCATAGGTACTATTGATACGCACAGTAAAGTGGGTGGAAAAGGCGTTGAAAAATTAAAATCCTCAGGATGTGAAGTGATAGTTGGCGTTTTGGAAGATGAAGTCAAAGCACACCACAAGCGTTTTTTTACGTTTCACAATAAAAAACGGCCCTACATCATTTTAAAATGGGCAGAAACTGCGGATGGTTTTATTGCACCTCAATCAAGAGATGAACGTAAGCCAGTGTGGATTACCAATCGAATTTCTCGGCAATTGGTTCACAAATGGCGTACGGAAGAACAATCCATTTTAGTGGGGACCAACACCGTTATTGCAGATAATCCTAGTTTGACAGTTAGGGACTGGACTGGTAAAAACCCCATACGCATTGTTTTGGATAAAAATTCACGACTCTCAAAGAATGCTGCTGTTTTTGATCAAAAAGCAACCACAATCATAATAAGTGATCGGCACCATGCAAGACACAAGGAGAGGCTAGATTATAATTTTGACTTTTTGAATTGGGATTCGAATGAAAAAATTGCCCAACAAATCTGTGCAATCCTGTTTAACAATGATATCACTTCCGTTATTATTGAAGGTGGTCGTCAAACGCTTCAAACTTTTATTGATGAAAATCTTTGGGATGAAGCTAGGATTTTCACAGGGCCTGCAAAATTTGGTGCTGGCACAAAAGCGCCCGAATGCGCAGGACATTTGATTTCAGAGGAAAAAATTATAGACGATACTTTAAAAATATATGTAAATGATTAAGAATTTGATATTTGATTTTGGCGATGTGTTCATTAACCTTGATAAAAAAGGCGCCTTGGACAGAGCACTCAATCTATTTGGAACGGATATGCTGTCTGATGAAATTCATGCCATTAATGCACTTTATGAACAAGGATTGATGTCTACCGACGAATTTCTGGAATTCTATTTGGACAATTTCCCCAACCTTGACAGAGATGAAATTATTGGTACATGGAATTATATTTTGAGAGATTTTCCAAATCACAGATTGGAATATGTGCAACAGCTGGCTGCCGATAAAAAGTATAAACTTATTTTACTGAGCAACACCAACGAAATGCACATCAATTGGATCAAAGAAAATATAGGTTTCTATGAAGAATTCAGAGCTAATTTTGACGCTTTTTACCTATCCCACGAAATCCAATTACGGAAACCAAATGCGAACATTTATGAATTCGTTTTGAAGGAAAATAATATGAACGCTGAGGAATCCTTATTTATTGATGATACCGAAGAAAACATCCTATCAGCTGCCAAATTAGGCATTCACACCTGGCATATTAATCCGGAAACTGAAGACATCACCACACTGTTTTCAGCTAAAAGTGAATTGTTTTGATATACCTCATCCTCAGCATTACTGCTTCCTTACTGATTTTTGTGGTATTTAAACTATTGGAGAAATTCAATGTCAATACGCTCCAATCCATTGTGGTTAATTACTTAGTGGCTTTTTCATGTGGTATGCTCATCAATCAAAAACCTGTAGCAATCCAAAGTATTTTTGAAGCCCAATGGTTTCTGGGCAGTATTGTTTTGGGAGTCATGTTTATAGGCATCTTTAATATTATGGCGTGGACCGCCCAAAAAAATGGTCTTTCCGTAGCTTCTGTAGCTTCAAAGATGAGCGTGATTATTCCTGTTATTTTTGGCATCTATTTGTACGAGGAAAGTATTGGCTTTCAGAAAATAATTGGAATTGTTTTAGCTTTAATTTCCGTTTACCTAGTCTCAGCAAAATCAAAGACCAGTGTTAATTTCAAGAAAAATCTACTGCTCCCTGTGGTACTCTTTTTTGGCTCAGGAATTATTGATACCTCCATCAAATATTTACAGAATAATTATGTTCCTGAAGATACTATTTCTCTGTTTTCAGCATCTATCTTCTTAATTGCAGCAGTTGTTGGAATTGGAATCCTGACCGTTCAATTCTTTAGAAAAGAATTTCAATTTGACCCCAAAAGTATTCTTGGTGGTATAGCTTTGGGCATTGTCAATTATGCGTCTCTGTTTTTTATTATTAAAGCCCTCAACTTACCCAATACAGAAAGCTCAACGCTTTTTACAATAAACAATGTTGCCATTGTTATGGTTTCCACATTAATAGGTCTTTTAATTTTCAAAGAACAGTTAAGCAAAAAAAATTGGGCTGGGATTGGTTTAGCCTTAATTTCAATATATTTGGTGACGTTTGCATAAGATGATAGAAAAAGACACCTATAAAACCCTATCCAAACCTTCTGATGACGTCTTGTACAAAGAAAAAAACAGCAAGTTTTTTGGTTATGCATTTCCCGTAACCTCTGAAGATGCTGTCAAAATTCATCTTGAAGCTCTCAAAAAGCAGCACCACTCTGCAAGACATTGGTGTTATGCCTATCAAATTGGAACCCAAGAAAACCACTACCAATTTAGGGTCAATGATGATGGTGAGCCCAACAATAGCGCAGGCATGCCTATTTACGGACAAATCCAATCCTTTGAAGTCACCAATGTGCTGATTGTTGTGGTCAGGTATTTTGGAGGCGTGAAATTGGGTGTTGGTGGACTTATCTCGGCGTATAAAACGGCAGCGCAATTGGCCTTGGAACATTCAAAAATTGTCACAAGAACTATAAATCAAGACATAGAACTGAAATTTGAATACAAAGACATGAATAAGGTTATGCGAATCATCAAAGAAAAAAAATTAAAGATCAAAAATCAAACTTTAGAATTGGATTGCACGATCAATATTTCTGTCCGATTAAAAAAAGCGAAAGATGTTTTGAAAGCTTTTGAAGCCATTTTCGGGGTTGATGCAAAAGTTTTGAACGATTAATTCTGCAGTTTATCTAAAAGATATTTTGGGCATCTTGTAGGTCTATTCTGTTTAACATCCATAAACACCAAAACGGTGCTTCCCAAGGTTAAAATTTCTCCAGATTTATTCGTGATTTCATAGTCAAATTCAATACGGGCAGATGGCAATTTTACCAATTGGGTTTTCACTTTAATTAAGTCGTCATAAAGGGCTGGCTTTTTGAACTCTATAGCTAATTTTATCACGGGCAGCATCAGTCCGTCGGCCTCCATTTGCTTGTAAGAAACTCCAAATTTCCTTAACCATTCAACACGCCCAACCTCAAAGTATTGGGCGTAATTAGCGTGGTAAACGACACCCATTTGATCAGTTTCACCATAACGAACTCGAAGTTCAATTTCATCGGAATATAAAGGAATTGACATTTTTTTTAATTTATTTTTCGTACTTTCATCAAGATTTAAACATGGGAAAAAAATACTGGATATTCAATAGCTTTTGATTTTTTTTTTCAGAATTTTGTTCACATATTTGTCTCAGAAAATATTCAAGGGAAAGCACAAATTTCTCTTCTTTTTACTAATCTGACTTACAAACAAAAAATTAACTTTTTATAATGGAGGTAACTGCGCAATCGGTTTGGAATAATTGTCTGTCTTTTATAAAGGACAATATACAACCCCAAGCATACAAAACTTGGTTTGAACCTATTACAGCAGTCAAACTTACTGACAACGCTTTAAGTATTCAAGTCCCTAGTAAATTCTTTTACGAATGGCTTGAAGAACATTATGTCAAGATCTTAAAAGTATCCCTTAATAAAGAACTTGGAGAGACGGCAAAACTGGTTTATGTTATTAAGATGGAAAACACTTATGGCAATAAGCAACCGTTTACAGAAAAAATACCAAGCTCAAATAGAAGTACCTTAAAATCACAAGATGTTGATATTCCTTTAAAGAACAAGAATCCAGAACTAAAGAATCCGTTTGTCATTCCGGGTATCAGAAACGTAAAGATTGAGTCGCAACTCAATCCTAATTACAGTTTTGAAAACTTTTTAGAAGGTGACTCCAACCGTTTGGCGAGAAATGCTGGACTGGCGGTAGCCAACAAACCTGGTGGCACTTCATTCAATCCCCTATTGATTTTTGGTGGTGTTGGTCTTGGTAAAACCCATTTGGCACATGCCATTGGTATTGATATCAAAGATAAATATCCTGAAAAAACAGTCCTTTATATCTCTGCTGAGAAATTCACACAACAGTATATCGATTCTGTAAAGAAGAATAACAGAAATGATTTTATTCATTTCTATCAAATTATTGATGTCCTCATTATTGACGACGTTCAATTTTTATCGGGAAAATCAGGTACGCAAGACGTATTCTTCCATATTTTTAACCACCTGCACCAGAACGGCAAACAAGTTATTTTAACAAGTGATAAGGCACCTGTAGACATGCAGGATATTGAACAGCGATTATTATCCCGATTCAAATGGGGACTCTCAGCTGAATTACAGAGTCCTGATTTTGAGACCCGCGTGTCTATTTTGAAAAACAAACTGTATCGTGATGGCGTTGAAATGGAGGATGATATTATTGAATATGTTGCCAAGCACATCAAAACCAACGTTAGGGAATTGGAAGGCGCCATTATTTCTTTAATAGCACAATCGTCTTTCAACAAAAAAGAGATTACGATAAACCTTGCTAAGGAAATTGTTGAGAAGTTTGTTAAGAACACTAAGCGTGAAGTTTCTATTGATTATATCCAAAAAGTAGTTTCTGACTACTTTCAAATGGATGTCAACACTTTACAATCCAAAACCAGAAAAAGGCACATTGTTCAAGCAAGACAGTTAGCGATGTTTTTTGCGAAAAAATTTACAAAAGCATCTTTAGCGAGTATCGGATCGCAAATTGGCAAACGTGATCATGCAACAGTACTTCATGCCTGCAAAACGGTTGACAACCTCTCCTCTACTGACAAACAGTTTAGAAAATATGTTGAGGATATTTCCAAAAAATTAGCCCTTTAGAAAACAGTATTGAATGAAAACCGAGGCCTATGTGCATCGCTTATTATGTGAACATCAATTTTCTATAGATTCTAAACGTTAACAAAGAATAAAGTATCATGACAAAAATACTAATGGTTTGCTTGGGTAATATCTGCCGATCTCCATTAGCACATGGCATTCTTGAATCTAAACTTTCTTCTGATAAATTTACGGTAGACTCTGCTGGTACAGGAGATTATCATATAGGGCAATTACCTGACCACCGTTCTATTGCTACAGCAAAAGCCAATGGCATCGATATTTCCGGTCAAAGGTGTAGACAATTTGAACGATCAGATTTTGACACGTATGATATTATTTATGTCATGGACCACTCCAATTATGACAATGTGGTGAAATTGGCAAGAAACTCAGATGATATCTCAAAGGTCCAGTTGATTCTAAAATATGTTTCCTCGTCTTCACAAGAGGTTCCTGATCCTTATTGGGGTACTTCTGAAGATTTTGATGAGGTCTTCACGCTTTTGAATGATGCTTGTGAAAACATAGCAAAAAATTTAACTCAGTGACTTTCTATTCATCGTCAATTTTTTTTGTAGCTTAGACTTAACTATTTAAAAACTAAGACTATGAAAAATATTATATTCCTTATTGGCTTTTTATGTGGTGTTAATAGCTTTGCTCAGGAAATCGAAATTGAGTTGTTTGTTTCGGGAGTTCCTAATCCAGTTAGTATTAAGCACGCGGGAGATTCTCGATTATTTATTGTGGATCTCCGTGGTCTCATCTACATCATCAATGAGGATGGTAAAGTCAACGACGCTCCCTTTTTAGATATCAAAGATAGGGTAAGTGATGCGCAAGATGAGCGCGGCCTGCTAGGTTTGGCTTTTCACCCCAATTACACCTCAAACGGTTATTTTTATGTTAATTATGTCAATGGAAATTTAGAAACCATCATTTCCAGGTTCACTAGCAGCACTGCAGATCCTTCAATGGCAGACCCAAATTCAGAACTCATTTTAATGATCATCCCACAACCTTACAGCAATCATAATGGTGGCGAATTGGTTTTTAATGCTGATGGACTGCTCTACATCGCACTTGGTGATGGCGGAGGTGATGGTGATCCCGATAAAAAAGCACAGAACCTCAATTCATTTTTAGGAAAGATTTTGAGAATAGATGTCGATAAACCAGAAGATGGGAAAAATTACGGCATTCCCGACACCAATCCCTATGTAGGCAACCCTGACGCTTTGGATGAAATTTGGGCATATGGGCTGAGAAATCCTTGGAAATTTTCTATTGATCACGTCACCAATGAACTTTGGATTGCAGATGTAGGACAGAGCAATTCCGAAGAAATCAATAACGTTTCTGCTACAGAAGGAGGCCTCAATTATGGATGGCCCTGTTACGAAGGAAACGAATTTTATACAGACATAGAATGCTCAGACGTTGACGCGTTAACGTATCCCATTACCGGATATTCACACATCAACAGTGGAGTTCCAAAATGCTCTATTACGGGGGGGTATAGATATAGAGGTGTAGCTCAGCCTAATTTTACAGGAATTTATTTTTTTGCTGATTTTTGCAGTTCTGAAATAGGAATGCTTACAGAAAAAGAAGGTGTATGGACCATGGCTTTTTCTGAAGCCTTTCAAGGGAATAACTGGACGACGTTTGGAGAAGATAACAAAGGCGAGTTATATATTGGCGCTATCAATTCAGGATCAATATACAAAATTAAAGACCCTAATTTACATATAGCGCAGTCCGACTTGCCTGATATGAAACTTTATCCAAATCCTGCTGGTGCAGAGCTTATTATAGATTTTGGAAGTAAAAATAACCCAATATCCAAATTGCATATTTACAACATTCAAGGACAACAAATAAAAACATTGGTTACCTTTGAAAGCCACTTGTCAAAAATTTCCACAGAGAACTTGGCTAAGGGCATGTATCTCATGGAGATTTATAATGCAGATGGACAGAAAACTACCCGAAAATTCGTCAAAAATTAATGGAAAACCAATTAGGTAAACTTTATTTAATCCCAACAGATTTAGGTGACAACCCTGTATGGGAGGTTTTGCCTATTTCAATAAAAAAAATAATAGATTTCACTGATGATTATATCGTGGAAAATGAGAAAACAGCGCGTCGCTTTATAAAACAGATCCATCCAGAAAAATCACAACCTTCTTTAAAGTTACTATTGCTCAACAAATTTACCGAAGACTCTGAGAAAGTATCGTTTTTAGACGCTTGTAAGGATGGAAAACCTATCGGCCTATTGTCAGAAGCGGGATGTCCTGCTGTTGCTGATCCTGGATCTGATATTGTAAAACTGGCGCATCAGAATAACATTCAAGTGGTGCCACTGGTTGGTCCATCTTCAATTATAATGGCATTAATGGGTTCAGGAATGAACGGACAAAGCTTTGCCTTTAACGGTTATTTGCCCATTGATAAACAGGAACGAAAATCAGAAATAAAACGTCTGGAAAAGCTGTCACAGGATCATAACCAGAGTCAGCTTTTTATTGAAACTCCCTATCGGAATAATAAAATGTTGGAAGATTTGTACGCTACCCTGCATCCACATACCAGAATTTGTGTAGCATGTGATCTTACATTGCCATCAGAATACATAAAAACCTATTCAGCTAACGATTGGCAGCATATCAAAGTAGACTTGCACAAACGCCCGGCCATTTTTATCATTCACAAAGACTGATTATAAATTGGCTTTAGCTTTTTGGTTGGGTTTTATGAAGGACGTATCATAACCTGAAAAACGCTTCATATAAGAAGAGATGGAAGTACCGTAAGCATCAGAGAAATTATATTCTCCGAAGCTTCTTAAAAATTTCTTCACACTTCCAGGCCCCGCCAAATGGGCAGCAGCAAGAATTCCAGATTCGGTAACGGTAATACCGTGGATTTCCTTACCCACAAAACGAGAAATGTCTTTCCTGAGGATCCATTTATTACGCTCAGAATTTGCCAAAAATGCCTTTTCTTGTAATTCCGGCGTGTACAAAAAGAATTGAGGATTGTAAACCCCCAATAGCTTTAAGGTTTCAGCACCAAACTGATATTTCCCTAAATACCCCAAATCGTTTACCGTAAAATAATTACCTTGAGACTCCTTAAAAGCGAGTGCTTCTCTGAACCCTAAGTATGATTTGCCCAAATACGGAAAGTATCTATCGTAACTTATATTGTGATCCATTGTTTCGTTGGTAGCCAAAAGTGCAATGTCTTCAGAAACTGTATAGTTTAATTCCAATCCTTCTGTGGAGAAGTTTGTCATATCCACCGTTTTTTCTGGAAAAAGTGCCGTCACTAAAATGACACAAATTGCAAAAGGGATGACAAAATAATTAGTGATCTTTTTTAACTATTTTTCCTAATTTTTTTTAAAGCCTTTAATCTTCAAAACAGACTTAAATTTCAGCCTGCAAAGATACCCCTATTTATTAAACCCTCAAAATTAATCGTTTAAGCTCTCTAAAAATAGATGCCGTGGAACTTTATGCCGTTTTTATCGGTAAACTCCAAAGCTGGAAAAGGCACTTTAATTACGTTCAAAACATCAAAAACGGATCTCAACACATGTGATTGTGTTTCAATGCGCGACAAATCTATATCCAAACTCAAATAGAACTGTCGTTTTCTGTTTTTACGGGCACTAAAGATGTTATCAGGCTCACTGTTAGCAAAGACCATGCCATCTGCTCCATAGCCTAGGGCTAGGTTCAACCATTTAGGAATATGGTCATATTTAATAAAGGAATGAACATTAAAACTGAGCCAATAGGTTTGGCCGTTGTAATCTTTTAAAACTTCTTCCAAAAATCCATCACCCAACTTATCAGGACGCAACCTTGCATATTTTGTTTGATGAAAGGAATATTTCAAGGTGATGCGCTGTTCTTCCCACAGCAAATCTTGTCCAATATAAAGTCCGGTTCCTGAAGCATTGGCAAGCATATCTCCCCAAGAAAAACCCCATTCTTTACTAAAACCATCAAAAACCTCAACGGCAGTTAAGAATGTAAAACCAAGCGTTGCCCCATAAAGCAGCTGTTCTTTTTTACTGGCGCCACTCCAATTTAAGGCGTTCGCCCCTACTTTTCCCAATTGGTAAGATGAAAACACATGGCCTATCTTATCCATCTGTAGCCATTCTTTACTATCATTTATCGTATGGAAGTCAGATTGTTCATAATCTGCATACCACAATTGGTGCAGTCCTATTAAGGTCAGACCGCCAATAGCAGCTTCAGAGATGTAAACCGAAGTTCTCCTTGACGTATTTAAGGTGTCACTAGGTTGGAGAAAACTTTCAAATTTTGATTGGGAAAAGGCCTGTGAGGCAAGGGTTAGGAGGACAATTAGAATGCATTTAAACCGGACCATTATTACCTATTTACACCTTGCTGATTGATCCAGCGTACATATTCCTGTCTATTGACATTATGCTGCGATAAGGTCTTTGCAAATTTATGATAGCCAAAGTTCTTTACATCGGCCACAAAGTAGAAATAATCGTGTTTTTCATAATTTAACACGGCGTCAATGGAGCTAATATCCGGCATGGCAATCAACCCCGGCGGCAATCCTGCATATTTGTAGGTGTTATAAGGCGAATCTATAACTAAGTCTTTATATAGAACACGTTTGATGATCTGGTCAAAATCACCTGACGTATGCTTGATGGCATAAATAACCGTCGGGTCGGCCTGAAGCGGCATGCCAATATTTATTCTATTCATGTATACGCCAGCCACTCTTTTACGCTCATCTACCTTGGCAGTTTCCTTTTGCACAATGGACGCCATGGTCATAACCTTCTCAGGAGTTAGCCCAATGGTTTTTGCTTTTGCCAAACGCTCAGCATTCCAAAACCGATTATATTCTTTGAGCATGCGTTCTCTAAACTGTTCTGCAGAGGTATTCCAGAAAAATTCGTAGCTATTCGGAATGTACATTCCCAAAGCTGTCTTATCTGAAAAATTATTCGCCTTTAAAAACTCAGGAGAAGACATGACTTTATACAGTTCTAAACTATCGGCTTCAATTTGGATAGAGACGCGTCCTGCCAAACGTTCTAACGATTCTTGGTTATTGAAAGACAGCTTGACCGGAATATTATTACTTCTGATAGAATTAACAATATCATTATTATTCATACCATTCTTAATGGCATATTTACCGGCTTTGATATTGGTTGTATACTTTTTACGTTTAGCAAGTGCATCAAACTTATCAATATCCTTTAGAAGAGGCTTTAATTGTTCTCTCACATCCTGATAATTGGAATTGGTAGGGATATACACATAAGCCTTATCATTATTAAAGGCTGTATTAGATACAAACATGGTTTGATAGATGGTGTATGATATGACGGCAGCCACAACTAAACCGATAAGCGCGATGGCAACAAAGATTTTTTTGAAATACATTTATTTATTGATAAGTTGGAAAAGGTATTCGTTTTTATAAGTTTTATTACTGAAAATCCAATCTTTTTTCAGCCCTATCATTTCAAATCCCTGATTGGTAAATAATTCAATGCTGGCTTGATTGTCTTCCGTAATGTTGCAATAGAGTTGATGGAGATTAAGATGTGTAAAGCTGTAGGCAATCAATAGCTGAAGGGCTTCCTTTCCATAACCCTGCTGTCTGTCTTCAAGCTCCTGAACCAAAATTCCAACCCCTGCACGACTGTTTTTAAAATCAAAATCAAACAGATCAATCATCCCCAAAGCTTTTCCCTGATAGTTTGAAATGATTAAACGTAACTGTTTCACCTCAAAAATATCCTTATGTGAATTTGACAAATACTGTTTCAGGATATAGTGCGAATATGGCACTTGGGTATTGCTCAGTTCCCAAATCCGTTCATCATTTTCAATACTGTGCAGAAAACTTAAATCTTCAGGCTCCAAAGCACGTAAATAAATTTGTTTTCCTTTTAAAGTCTCCATTATAGCTCTCCTTTAAACACCTGAACAGCAGGACCAGTTAACCAAATATTCTTATACCCTTGTCCTACTTTCTCAAAAGATACCACAAGCGTTCCGCCTTCGGTTTCGAGGGTGATCAGATTCTTATCAGTCTGCCCCATATAGTTCATGGCTAAAGCTACAGCGGTTACGCCAGTGCCGCAAGATAATGTTTCATCTTCAACACCGCGTTCATATGTTCTGACAGAAAAGACATCTTCTGAAATTTTGGAAACAAAGTTGACATTACTTCCTTCGGTATTATAAGGGGCTCCATATCTAATCTTGCTGCCTATGGCCTTAATATCGAGATTTCGCAAATCATCTTCCAGTTGCACGTGATGCGGCGATCCCGTGTTTAAAAAGACATGCGAATCAAATTTTTCCAGCACCTTCACGTCTTGCATTTGAAGTTTTACAGCTTCTTTCTCAACCTCAGCGTGATGCTTTCCATCAATAGCTTCAAAGGTTGTGGCGCTTTCAATGATACCGAGAAATTTCGCAAAGGCCACAATACATCTTCCGCCATTGCCACACATAGAACTCTGATTTCCATCTGCATTAAAGTAAACCATTTTAAAATCGACCTCACTATGGTTTTCAAGGAGGATCAAACCGTCTCCACCAATCCCGAATCGTCTATCACATAAAAACGCAACATGTCTGGCATCGTTTTTGTCAAATGTTAAGAGACGATTATCAATCATCACAAAATCATTTCCAGTTCCTTGATATTTGTAAAAGGTCTGTTTCATAAGTTTGGCAAATATAAGAAAACTTGATGGTTTTTTGGAGTGTTAAACCAGCGTTAAAGTTGGCGTTAAATATCGTTAAAAGAAGAATTGACACTCAATAAAAAATTATTTTTAATCGTTAACGATAGACATTCAAATTCACTTAATTTCATAAATCATTAGTAAACTATATTTAAAATGAAAAAAATTTTAACCCTAATTTTAGCATCTGCACTAGGTGGAGTCATGACACTCTCTACCTACAAATTGTTTCTAGAAGAACAAGATAGCCTTGTAACTGTTACCGACTCTGATTCTGCACTGTCTTATTTTCAAACAAGCAACAAGGCGGTAACAACTTATGGCAACATGACCGCTCCAGATTTCACGGTAGCTGCTGAGGATGCTGTTCATGCCGTGGTGCACGTTAAGAATACCACAATTAGCAAAGCGCCATTGACGCTACAAGATTTATATATGGGTAGAAGCCCAGAGCGCGCTCAAGTGGGCACAGGAAGTGGTGTGATCATTTCACCAGATGGCTATATTATTACCAATAACCACGTTATTAATGGATCTCAACAGCTTTCCATCACCTTAAATAATAATAAGATCTATAATGCTGAACTTATTGGGACCGATGAAAAAACCGATATCGCATTATTGAAAATTGACGCAGGAGACGATTTACCATTTGCAACATTTGGAGATTCAGATCAGGCCAAAGTTGGTGAGTGGGTACTGGCAGTAGGAAACCCTTTCAATTTAACCTCTACAGTAACTGCAGGAATTATTAGTGCCAAATCTAGAGATTTATCAGGTATCAACTCGCAGTCCTTTATACAGACAGATGCTGCCGTAAACCCAGGAAATTCAGGCGGTGCACTGGTCAATACACGTGGAGAGCTAATTGGCATCAATACGGCCATATCCTCACAAACTGGCTCTTACATAGGATATTCTTTTGCCGTACCTAGTAACATTGCGCGAAAAGTTGTTGAAGATATTATGGAGTTTGGCAATGTCCAAAACGGTATCTTGGGCGTTAGAGGTGGTGAACTGAATAGTAAATCTGCTGAGTCCTTTGAGGTAAATGCTACGCAAGGCTTTTATGTAAGCGAAATTGAAGAAGGCTCTGGAGCAGAAAAAGCGGGTATCAAGAAAGGAGATATCATCAAGAAAATTGATAATATTACCATTTCAAAATTCTCTGATTTGAGCGGTTATTTGAGCACAAAACGACCTAAAGATGTAGTTAATTTGATGGTCATAAGAAATGGATCCGAAAAGAACATCCCGGTAACCTTGTCTAAAAGCGAAATTCTCACCATAGAATTTTTAGAAATGCAACTGAGAAACATTCCTAATGATGTCAAAGAAAGCAGTAATATCAGCAATGGTGTCGCGGTTATCAAAAATGGAAACTATGCACTTTATAAGAATTTAGGAATCAACACAGGTTATATTATTACAGCAATCAACGATCAGACTATTAAAAATGTAGATGATGTAATGAAACTAAAACTTAAGTATGGGGACGCTTTGGAGGAGAACATCAAAAAACTATCTGTTATAACAAGTTCAGGACAAAAAGAAAGTTTTATTTTTAGGTAAGCTCCACCCACTTAGATAATTTAAACCCTTTGGCACAATACGTTTCCGAAGGGTTTTTTATTGAAGGAAAACTTTACGAAAACGATTGAAATATATTACTTTTGCACACCCGAAAGTTCGGGGGAGACAAACAACCACTCTGTTAATAACGCAGACACTAAATCTTTACATAATGAGTTTGAACGGAACTTATGAGAACGAATTGGCTTTTCAAGCAGATAGACGAAAGGCAACAGTTGAATTTATTAAAATAGTAAGCGACCTTTGGTATGACAAATCTATTGAGCTGGTATTATTTAGAAATCAGTTAATTGATAAGAATGTCAGTCAGATTCTAAATTTGCATGAATATGCAGGTGAATTTGTTCAAAAACCAATTTCAATTTTCGATTCCGTTGAAATTGCACAGGCCATCAAAACCCTAGATGTACCGCCTGCAAAATTAGATATTGGAAAACTTACGTATGAGTACCATTTGGAAGATCAAAAATATTCCAATGCCACCGCCTTTGTAGCTGACAAACTTAAAGGTGCTAGTAAGAATGACTCCATAAAACCTAAAGACGTTGTTCTTTACGGGTTTGGGAGGATTGGCAGATTGTTAGCTAGAGAATTGATGACCAAAACTGGTAAAGGCAGTCAAATGCGACTAAGAGCCATCGTCACCCGCGGGAAGATTGACCAAACCGTTTTAGAAAAGAGAGCCTCCTTGTTGCGTAACGATTCTGTACATGGTGACTTTTCTGGAACTGTAACTGCCGATTTGGAAAATAGTGCCCTAATAATTAATGGAACTACAGTGAATATCATTTCAGCCAATGCTCCTGAAGATATTGATTATACTGCATACGGAATTAAAGACGCGCTCGTGATTGACAATACAGGTGCCTTCAGGGATCATGAAGCGTTGAGCAGACACCTTAAATCAAAAGGTGTTAGTAAAGTGTTGTTAACAGCTCCCGCTAAAGGCATTCCCAACATTGTACACGGTGTGAATCATTTGGAGCACGATCCTGATAAAATTGATATATTTTCAGCAGCATCTTGCACAACAAATGCAATCACTCCAATATTGAAGGCCATTGAAGAGACATTGGGTGTGAAATATGGCCATCTGGAAACCATTCACGCGTATACCAATGATCAGAATTTAGTTGATAATTTTCACGACAAATACCGTCGTGGTCGCGCTGCAGGATTAAATATGGTGATTACTGAAACCGGTGCAGGAAGTGCCGTTGCAAAAGCATTGCCATCTCTGGAAGGTAAATTGACATCAAATGCTATTCGTGTCCCGGTTCCGAACGGCTCTTTGGCAATTTTGAATTTAGTATTGGAAAAACCAACATCAATCGATGGAATCAATAAAATCATGAAAAAGTACGCTTTAGAAGGCCATCTTGTAGAGCAAATAAAATATGAGTTGAGTGATGAGTTAGTGTCTAGCGATATTGTGGGCTGTTCAGCCCCCTCAATTTATGACAGTAAGGCCACGATTGTAAGACCTGATGGCAAAAATGCCATTCTGTACATTTGGTATGATAATGAATATGGCTATAGCCACCAAGTCATCCGATTGGCAAAATACATATCAAAAGTGAGACGTTATACATATTATTAATAAACCGAACATCTAAATTAAAACTTCAATCGTATATAAAATAGCCTCCTAAACGTGAGGCTATTTGTTTTAAATAGTAGCAACCATCTACATTTAATTTTTTATCTTGTCCGAAATTTAAACCTATCAGAAAATCAAATCGAATGTATTCTTTAAAAACACTAACCTTCACCCTTGTTTCATGCCTGATTTTTGTCGTTGTAAACGCGCAAGAAGCTGCAAACGATCAAGATGACACACTGTCCTTGACAGAAGGATCTATTGACAACCAGTTTGAATATGTGATTCAAAAATCTAACGACTACCAAGATTATAAAGTTGTAAAGAAAACTTGGCTTTATACTTTAAAATCCCATACTATAGATTCCTTAAAGGCAATCCAGAAGAATTTGTTGGACACGCAGGCCATTGTAAATAATCAGGCTACGGAAATCACCAGCTTAAAAAGCAACCTCTCTGAGACCAAATCCACGTTGACAGATACTAATGAAGAGAAGGATAATATGGCTTTGTTCGGGTTGCAGATGAGCAAAAGCAATTACAATGTATTAATGTGGAGTATTATTGGGGCATTGTTTGCATTATTGCTGTTCTTTATTTATAAATTTAGAAATAGTAATTCAGTGACCAAACTTGCAAAAGTAACTTTAGTCGAAACGGAAGAAGAATTTGAAGAACATCGCCGCACGGCCTTAGAGCGCGAACAAAAAGTAAGACGTCAACTGCAGGACGAAATCAATAAACAAAAAACTACAAAGTAATTTACGAAAAAATACTGCAATCAACCTTGCAGATTTTTTTATGCCAACTGAACACAAAAAACTGAGTACTTTTTTCGCATCTTTGCAGCGTAGATACAATACCATGCGCATAGATATTATTACCGTTTTACCAGAGTTACTTAAAAGCCCTTTTGAGGCTTCTATCTTGAAACGTGCCATTGAAGCAGGTTTAGTAGAAGTTCATTTTCATAACCTACGGGATTATACTACCGACAATTACAAATCTATTGATGACACGCAATTTGGCGGTGGCGCAGGAATGGTGATGATGATAGAACCTATTGACAAATGTATTTCTAAGTTGAAACAAGAACGTGACTATGATGACGTGATCTATATGACTCCTGATGGCAAAACGTTAAACCAAGGCATTGCCAATACCCTATCGTTAAAAGAAAATATTATTATCCTTTGTGGACATTATAAAGGCGTAGATCAACGTGTCAGAGATCTGCTTATCACCAAAGAGATTTCCATTGGAGATTACGTGCTTTCTGGTGGCGAATTGGGAGCAGCGGTGTTATGTGATGCTATAATAAGACTGATCCCTGGAGTTTTGGGAAATGAAACATCGGCACTTACAGATTCCTTTCAAGATAATTTACTGGCACCACCCATTTATACCAAACCACGGGAATATAAAGGCATGAAAGTTCCTGAAATTTTATTCACGGGTCATTTTGCCAATATTGAAAAGTGGCGTGAGGACCAAGCGTATCAGCACACAAAAGAGCGACGTCCTGATTTGTTAGAGGATTGAGTTAGTCTTCAGTTGGCAGTCTTCAGTCTTCGGTCTTCGGTCTTCCATCGACCAACTTAACATCAAACAACAAAAATTTTTTTTCATTCTTAATTGTTAATTATCAATTATTCATTACTTTTGCATCCACTTTCAGATTAACCTCTGGCGATCTCCGTGAATGTTGGTTTGGATCAATCTTAAAAATTAAAAAAATGAATTCTTTAGTAAGATTTGTACAAGACGAATTTGTAGAAAAAAAAGAATATCCTAAGTTCGGCGCTGGTGATACAATCACAGTGTACTACGAAATTAGAGAGGGCGAGAAGAAACGTACACAGTTCTTTAAAGGTGTCGTATTGCAACGCAAAGGTTCTGGTAGTTCAGAGACGTTTACAATCCGTAAAATGTCAGGGACAATTGGTGTTGAGCGTATTTTCCCAATCAACCTTCCTGCACTTCAAAAAATTGAAGTGAACAAAAAAGGTAAAGTGAGACGCGCACGTATTTACTACTTTAGAGGTCTTACTGGTAAAAAAGCAAGAATTAAAGAAAGAAGAGGATAGAATCCTTAAACATACAGTAAAAGAAGCCTTGAGATCATCAAGGCTTTTTTTTATGAACAAATGTTAATAACCTAAGTTCATAACCTGTTGGAAACTAATATCTTGAAATCCTTGGATTATAGGTCTATTTTTGTAAATTAGTAAAACGATTTGATAACAACCCCAGTGTTGGTTTCAACCTCAAAAATTGAACTTAATTTAAATCGCTTAAAGTAACGTTCTTTATAGATTGTTTTTTGAGGTTTTTTAAAGGTCACGTTCAAACGTGTACAGATAAAAAATCATGATACTTTAAAAAGTGCCACATGTTTAGGCAGGTTGTAACTAATAAAGTTGAAAGTTTCCAAAGATGGTAGCAACGAAAGTGAATACTAATGTAGGGAGCAATGTATTGGATTTTGTAAGTTGTGAAAGCGAATTGCAAAAGAGAATTCATCAAGAAAAACGTCAAACTGAAACATTTGACTAACAGTTCAATACATTTTGACAGTTAGAAAATGTTTTATTGAAGTAGTACATCTTGAATTGAAAAAGACGATTGTAAAATGTGAGTTTTAGTCGGCTAATTTAGCAGAAATGCTAATAAGATCATGTTACTATTTCAAAGAAAGCCATGTCAAGGTAGTTTAGCTACAATGATATGGCTTTTGTTTTTTAAATACATTCCGCTTAACTTTCCATTTACATTCCTTTATTACAACCAATGACACTACCCTTTATTGATTCGAAAGATTATAATACTACTGATTTTACAGAGAACCCACTTCAAAAAGCAGAATATGACAACTGCACGTTTACAAACTGCAACTTTACAGATGCTGATCTGTCGCACATCACTTTTGTAGAATGCCAATTTGATACCTGCAACTTCAGTAATGCCTCTTTAAAACATACTGTATTAAGACAAACAGATTTTATCGATTGCAAACTAATAGGACTTCAATTTCAGGATTGCAATCCATTTTTATTGTCCTTTACCTTTTCAAACTGCCAATTGCAATTCTCGTCATTTTACAAATTGAAACTCAAGAAAACCAAGTTCATCAACTGCAATCTAAATCATTCAAATGTCACGGAAGCAGATTTTACGGGTTCACTATTCGAAAACTGCGATTTTAAGCATGCCATATTTGAAAAAACAAATCTAAAAAATGCCAATTTGAGCTCTTCAGAAAACTTCAGTATACATCCGGAAAAAAATACGATCACAAAAGCCATATTTTCAAAAGAAAATGTCTTGGGATTGCTGCAGCAGTATCAAATTAGTATTGTTTAATTGCTTGCTTTTTGGCTTTATATGCTAATCTCAATTTTGTATATTTGCACAGCCTAATTTAGGGCGAATCCTTAAAAATTAAATTCACAGTACTATGGCAAAAACTTCCACTATCATTTACACAAAAACGGACGAAGCACCCGCATTGGCAACACGCTCGTTACTACCAATCATAAAATCATTTACGGCGTCATCAAACATTGACATTGTTTCTAAAGACATTTCTTTGGCAGCACGTATTTTAGCCGTTTTTCCTGATTTCTTAAAGGACGATCAAAGAGTACCAAATGCTTTGGCCGAATTGGGAGAACTTGCTAAAAACCCTGAAGCAAACATCATTAAATTGCCAAATATCAGTGCTTCCGTTCCACAACTTAAGGAAGCAATTGCTGAGTTGAGATCTCAAGGATTTAATGTCCCAAACTTTCCTGATGACATTAAAACAGAGGAAGATAAAGACATCAGATCACGTTATGATAAAATAAAAGGAAGTGCCGTCAATCCAGTACTCCGTGAAGGTAACTCAGACAGACGTGCCCCGAAGGCAGTAAAAAATTACGCCAAGAAAAATCCGCATTCTATGGGAGAATGGTCTCCTAATTCAAAAACTGAAGTAGCGACCATGGCTGAAGGGGATTTCTTTCATACTGAAAAATCTTTGACCCTATCAAAGGCAGATACTGTCAGCATAAAATTCATTGGAAAAGATGGCAACTCAAAGGTTTTAAAGGACAATTTAAAATTGCAGGATGGCGAAATTATTGATGCCTCAATAATGAGCAAAAAAGCACTAATTTCATTTTTAAAAGACACTGTAAAAGAAGCTAAAGATAAAGGCATTCTCTATTCCTTGCATTTAAAGGCGACTATGATGAAGGTGTCTGATCCTATCATATTTGGTCATGCGGTAGAAGTATTTTTTAATGATGTTTTTGATAAATACCATGATGAATTCAAGCAGATTGGTTTCAGCCCAAGTAACGGATTGGCAAATTTACATGACGAATTAAAAGAACTTCCTGATGCCAAACGCAAAGAAATAGAAGCTGCAATCGAAAAAGAAATTGCCACCGGTCCAGATTTAGCCATGGTAAATTCAGATAAAGGTATTACCAATCTTCATGTTCCAAGTGACGTTATTGTTGATGCGTCTATGCCAGCTATGATTAGAACATCAGGTAAAATGTGGAATGCCCAAGGTAAACCTGAAGATACATTAGCAGTTATTCCTGATAGTAGTTATGCAGGTCTATACCAAGCCACCATCGATTTCTGTAAAAAACATGGCGCTTTTGATCCCACTACAATGGGAACCGTTCCAAATGTTGGTCTGATGGCCCAGAAAGCAGAAGAATATGGCTCCCATGACAAAACTTTTGAAATGACCAATGACGGTAAAGTTGTTGTTGTCAATTCTGAAGGAAAGACACTCGTTGAACATGATGTTGAGAAGGGAGATATCTGGAGAATGTGTCAAGTTAAGGATGCGCCAATTGAGGATTGGGTAAAATTAGCGGTGTCAAGAGCGAAAGCAACACATACACCAACCATTTTCTGGTTAGATAAAAACAGAGCCCATGATGTGGAATTGATCAAAAAAGTAAATAAATACCTTCCAAATCATGATACGGCTGGCTTAGATATCAGAATCATGTCTCCTGTTGAAGCCACAACCTTTACCCTAGAGCGCATAAAAGATGGAAAAGACACCATCTCAGTAACAGGAAACGTATTGCGCGATTATTTAACAGACCTTTTTCCTATACTGGAATTGGGAACAAGTGCAAAAATGCTTTCCATCGTACCTCTAATGAATGGTGGTGGATTATTTGAAACAGGAGCTGGAGGTTCGGCTCCCAAGCACGTTGATCAACTTGTAGAGGAAAATCATTTGCGTTGGGATTCCTTAGGCGAATTCTTAGCCTTAGCCGTGTCTTTAGAGCATCTTGCTGAAAAGAATGATAACTCTAAAGCTCAAATTTTGGCAGACACGCTAGATGAGGCTACTGGAAAATTATTGGATAACGGAAAATCGCCCTCTCGCAAGTCTGGGGAATTGGACAACAGAGGCAGTCATTTTTATTTGGCACTGTATTGGGCTGAGGCTTTGGCTAACCAATCTTTAGACATCCAATTACAACAAGAGTTTAAAGTACTTGCTGAAGTATTAAAAACCAATGAAAATACTATTGTTAATGAGTTAAATGACGTGCAGGGTAAACCAGTTTCAATTGGTGGTTATTATAAACCCAATGAAGATCAGTTAAATAATGTTATGAGACCTAGTTCAACATTTAACGCCATTCTCAAAAATAAAGCAGAACACCTTTAAGAGATATTTCTTTATGTTTGTTTACAATTATTTAAAAATAATTAAACAATATTATCACAAAAAGCTCCTTTTATCAAGGGGCTTTTTTTATTTTTAACGAAAATTTGCAGATGATTAATAAAATTAAAGTTTCACTATGGCTCATGTTATGTTTGCCACTCTATTTATCTGCACAAGAAAAATATACGTTAAGCGGAAAAATTACAGATCAACGCAGTAATGAGACCTTGATTGGTGTCAATATTATTTTCCCAGAACTCCAAACCGGAACTATAACTAATGAATATGGCTTCTACTCCATAACCTTAGCAAAAGGAACTTATAATTTTCAAATCAGTTATTTAGGGTTTAACAGTATTTCTGAAACGATAACCATTGATGAAAATAAAACCTTGAATTATAAACTTACAGAATCGACTGAAAGTTTAGAAGAAATTATCATCACAGAAAATGTTGAGAAGTTGAACATTCGAAAACCTCAAATGAGTGTCAATTCACTTTCCATAAATACCATCAAACAAATGCCCGCGGTGTTGGGAGAAGTAGATGTGATTAAATCCATTACATTATTACCTGGTGTTACCAACGCTGGCGAGGGCTCTTCCGGATTCAATGTGAGAGGTGGCGCGGTAGATCAAAATTTGATTCTCTTGGATGAAGCGACCATTTTTAATTCGTCCCATCTTTTTGGGTTGTTTTCTGTATTTAATCCAGATGCGATTAAAGACCTCAAACTTTATAAAGGTGGCATTCCTGCAAAATATGGTGGACGTGTTTCTTCCGTCTTGGACATTTATCAAAAAGAAGGCAACAGTAATGAATATCAGATGAGTGGTGGTATCGGTATTGTCTCAAGCCGACTGTTGGTCGAAGGTCCGCTTAAGAAAGAAAAAGCATCCTTTTTATTTGGTGGGCGCTCTAGTTATGCGCATTTGTTTTTACCCCTTTTCGACATCAATAGTAAAGCCTATTTTTACGATCTAAATACCAAGCTGAGCTGGAATATCAATCAAAACAACAACATTTATCTTTCAGGTTATTTTGGAAGGGATGTTTTTGAAATATCAGATAGTTTTGAGAACACCTATGGCAATACCGTTCTAAATTTTAGATGGAATCATCTGTATTCTGATAAATTGTTTTCAAATTTATCCCTCATTTACTCTGACTATTATTATGGACTTGCACTCAATTTTGTTGAATTTGATTGGAAATCTGGAATTAAAAACTTTAATCTTAAATACGATTTCAAACATTATATCACTTCAAATTTTAAATTGGAGTATGGATTAAACAGTCTTTATCTCACATTCAATCCGGGAGAAATAAAGCCAACTACTGAAACTTCTGGTATCAACCCTTATGATCTCATCAAAAAATATGCGTTTGAAAATGCCATTTATATAGATGCAGAACACGAGCTGAGCCAAAGGTTTGCAGTATCGTATGGTTTAAGATTGAGTACATTCCATCGCCTTGGGCAAAAAGAATTGAATAGTTATGAAAATGACCACGCTGTGAATTTTAATGAGGAGCTCCAAATTTATGAAAAAGCAGAAGCTATTGGCATAAACAGATATGACCGATCTGATGTGATAGAATCGTTTATGAATTTAGAACCGCGTTTGGCTATGGCCTATCAGCTCAATGAAAATACTTCTATAAAAGCGAGTTATAATAGAATGAGCCAATATTTACATCTACTTTCCAACACCAGTTCTCCCACCCCTTTAGATGTTTGGGCTCCCAGCGGCAAGTATATCAAACCACAATTATTAGATCAGATTGCGCTAGGCTATTTCAAAACATTTAAGAACAATAAGTATTCATTGGAAGTTGAAACCTTTTACAAAGACATTAAAAACCGAATAGACTATATAGATGGCGCCAACCTTATTGCCAATGATGCTATTGAGCAAGTCATATTAAATGGAAAGGCAAGAGCTTACGGATTAGAGGTTTTATTGAGAAAAAATGAAGGCCGATTAAAAGGATGGATTGCCTATACCCTATCAAAGTCAGAACAACAAACTCCGGGAAGAACCGCCTTGGAAACGGGAATCAATAATAGCCAGTGGTACAATACCCCTTATGATAAAACCCACGATATTTCTATAACATCTAGTTATGACCTTGATGATAAGTGGAGTTTCAGCAGCAATTTTATTTTCCAGACCGGACAGCCTACAACCTTTCCAAATGGGCAGTATCAATACAATGGTATCACTATTCCAAATTACGAGCCGAGAAACTCTAGCCGTTTAACAAGTTATCATCGCTTAGACCTCTCAGTGAATTACAATCCTAACCCAAATTCAACCAAAAGATGGAAGGGCGAATGGGTTTTTGGTGTGTATAATGTGTATGGCCGCAAAAACGCAGCCTCTATAACCTTTAGAGAAAATAGGGATACTGGTGCCAATGAGGCGAACCGTCTGGCGCTATTTGGAATCATTCCCTCAGTTTCTTACAATTTTAAATTCTAAAGATGAGAAAGTATATATTTTTATTAAGTTTTTTACTTCTCCAAACGTCATGTGAAGATGTCATAGAGGTCGATCTAAACAATGCCGATCCGAAATTGGTTATTGAAGCGTCCATAAACTGGTACAAAGGTACTTCTGGAAATGAGCAAGCTATTAAATTATCACTCACAGCTCCTTATTTTGATGTAACCATTCCGCCAGCAAACGGTGCAACTGTGACGGTTACAGACCAAAATAATACGCTCTATACTTTTACTGAAGAAGGCACTACGGGCATCTATAAAAATTACAATTTTATACCTCAAATTAATACCTCCTATAAGCTTAGCATCACATATAATGACGAAGTTTACAGCGCTACTGAAACGTTTGTAGCTGTGGTGCCAATAGATTTTGTAGATCAAAACAATGAAGGTGGATTTTCAGGCGATGAAATTGAATTGAAAGCCTATTACACAGATCCTGCAGATGAAACCAACTTCTATTTTTTCGAATTTAGAAGTAATATTCCTGTCATCCCATCCCTAGCAGTTTATGAGGATAGGTTTAACAACGGCAATCAAATATTCGGTTTTTACACAGAGGAGGATTTGGAAGTTGGAGACCAGGTTACGATCAGGAATTTTGGAGTTTCAGAACGCTTTTACAACTATATGTTCATCTTGCTCCAACAAAATAGCGATGCCAGCGGTGGACCTTTTGAAACCCAACCCTCAGTGGTTAAGGGTAATTGCGTGAATGAAACAAACCCTGAGAATTTTCCATTAGGATATTTTAGACTTTCAGAAGTTTCTGAGCTCGTTTATACCGTGCAATAAATATGTGCTTTGGCTTTATAATTTTTTTGCTCAAAATGGTCCTTATCTGTCAGGGAGTAGGCATACTGTTCTCATTATCTTACTAACCAAAACACCAGTGCCGACGCAATAAAAAAATTCGTATTTTTGAACTATGCAATTCCATAAAATCACAGAAGACTATTAACGCTACGATCATCTATAAAAACAAGTGTTTGAAATTTGATTACAACAAAAACATTCACGCATGAAAGCTGGAACCTCTCAAAAATTAATAGGAAGAAGTATTAAGATGATCGTGAAAGAGCTTAATATTATCTTACAGCAACCACAAGAACTTTTAAGAATTCACAACACTTTGTGAGCTCAGCAATTCAAAACTATACGCATGGAAACTAAGAGAACCAATAAAGACTTACTTGTTAAAGGGATTCAAAATATGGGTATCTGTGTGGTGTTAATGTTTTTGGGACCAACAATGCTGCACCTTGCGTTCAGCAATCCTGACAAGCCTACCTACATATTAGTGCTCATTATTGCAATTGTACTGTGCCTTGGCGCTATTTTCTTCCTTTTCAGAGGTATCTACATTATTATGCAGAGTTTATTTAAAAATTAAAATACAGTATCATCCTATAGTAACTTGGAAGAATGCGCAACTATAGATTTCCATTATAATTTATGTTAATCATGAATATTTTCTTAATTTTTAGAAGTACGATCAATATAAGATAATACAAAGAAAAGACTGCTTGAACATTCTAACCTCGATTTTAATCAGTTCACGCTCTACTTCTAGTTACTACTTTAGATAGTTTCGAAACCTAGTAACTATTGGTTCTTCAAAAACGTCACTTATTAATCTTAAAACTATGTCCTAGTTATAAATTTCATTTGGAAATCTCCTGACAAAACCAAATCCTTTCCTGATTTATAGTGCTAAGACACATTGTGAGAGAACACATTCAAGCCGATAGAGTGAAATAGAATCTAGCGTGGAATGTTTTTTGACCTAAACGAACCTTACAAAAACAGCAGTTTGAGTGTTAAGAACAAATTTTAGCATCTTTACAAAAGTCAAATTATGCTTCTTTAGATTAACAACAAGCTCAATCAAAAAATAATTGGTTTTAATTATCATGATTATAATTTGTGAACATATACAAACAAAAAAGTCCCCAACAAATAAATGTTGGGGACTCTCTAAAAAAGGCGACGACCTACTCTCCCACGAGATGCAGTACCATCGGCGCAAACGGGCTTAACTTCTCTGTTCGGAATGGTAAGAGGTGAGCCCCGTCGCTATAACCACCTTAAGTCATAGCTGCGGCGTAATGAAATGTATCATTACCTACAGCGTCACAAATGCATGTGACAAATATCTTGACATATTGAAAAAAGCACGCTAAGCGTGGATATACATAAAAAAAACAGTTGTACTCTAATAAAAAACAGGCGTACAATAAGCCTATGGGCTATTAGTACCACTCGGCTATGACATTACTGCCTTTACACCTATGGCCTATCAACGTGGTAATCTTCCACGGCCCTTTAAAGAAATCTCATCTTGTGGTGGGTTTCGCGCTTATATGCTTTCAGCGCTTATCCCTTCCGAACGTAGCTACCCAGCAATGCCACTGGCGTGACAACTGGTGCACCAGAGGTTCGTCCAACTCGGTCCTCTCGTACTAGAGTCAGATCCACTCAAATTTCTAACGCCCACAGTAGATAGAGACCGAACTGTCTCACGACGTTCTGAACCCAGCTCGCGTGCCACTTTAATGGGCGAACAGCCCAACCCTTGGGACCTTCTCCAGCCCCAGGATGTGACGAGCCGACATCGAGGTGCCAAACCCCCCCGTCGATATGAGCTCTTGGGGGAGATCAGCCTGTTATCCCCGGCGTACCTTTTATCCTTTGAGCGATGGCCCTTCCATGCGGAACCACCGGATCACTATGCTCTACTTTCGTACCTGATCGACCTGTATGTCTCTCAGTCAAGCTCCCTTATGCCATTGCACTCTGCGCACGGTTACCAAGCGTGCTGAGGGAACCTTTAGAAGCCTCCGTTACTCTTTTGGAGGCGACCACCCCAGTCAAACTACCCACCAAGCACTGTCCCCTTTGTTCAAGGGTTAGACTCTAGACAAGCAAAGGGTGGTATTTCAACAATGACTAACCTACGCCTGGCGACGCAGGATCGAAGTCTCCCACCTATCCTACACATTACTTATCCAAAACCAATACTAAGCTATAGTAAAGGTGCACGGGGTCTTTTCGTCCCACTGCGGGTAATCGGCATCTTCACCGATACTACAATTTCACCGAGCTCATGGCTGAGACAGTATCCAGATCGTTACACCATTCGTGCAGGTCGGAACTTACCCGACAAGGAATTTCGCTACCTTAGGACCGTTATAGTTACGGCCGCCGTTTACTGGGGCTTCAATTCAGATCTTCGCCGAAGCTAAACCCTCCTCTTAACCTTCCAGCACCGGGCAGGTGTCAGGCCCTATACATCATCTTTCGATTTAGCAGAGCCCTGTGTTTTTGATAAACAGTCGCCTGGATCTTTTCACTGCGGCCCCACCGGAGTGGGGCGACGCTTCTCCCGAAGTTACGCGTCAATTTTGCCTAGTTCCTTAGCCATGAATCTCTCGAGCACCTTAGAATTCTCATCCCAACTACCTGTGTCGGTTTGCGGTACGGGCTGCTTCACTCGCTTTTCTTGGAAGTCGCTTTTCTGGATTATCACCTTGGCCGTAGCCTCAGTGTACTATCGCGGCATTACTGCTCGCTTCAACGTGCTATTCCGTCAGCACGCACCAAATATACGCCTCCGTCACTTTTAACGTGAGCAGGTACCAGAATATTAACTGGTTGTCCATCCACTTCCCCTTTCGGGTTCGCGTTAGGCCCCGACTAACCCTCAGCTGATTAGCATAGCTGAGGAAACCTTAGTCTTTCGGTGTGCGGGTTTCTCGCCCGCATTATCGTTACTTATGCCTACATTTTCTTTTGTAGCTTCTCCAGCATGCCTCACAGCACACCTTCGACGACACTACAATGCTCCCCTACCATCCCGTAAAAACGGGATCCATAGCTTCGGTAATATGTTTATGCCCGATTATTATCCATGCCGAACCGCTCGACTAGTGAGCTGTTACGCACTCTTTAAATGAATGGCTGCTTCCAAGCCAACATCCTAGCTGTCTAAGCAGTTCAACCTCGTTATTTCAACTTAACATATATTTGGGGACCTTAGCTGATGGTCTGGGTTCTTTCCCTCTCGGACCTGGACCTTAGCACCCAGGCCCTCACTGCTGACCAACATTTTATAGCATTCGGAGTTTGTCAGGAATTGGTAGGCGGTGAAGCCCCCGCATCCAATCAGTAGCTCTACCTCTATAAAACTATAAATCAACGCTGCACCTAAATGCATTTCGGGGAGTACGAGCTATTTCCGAGTTTGATTGGCCTTTCACCCCTACCCACAGGTCATCCGAAGACTTTTCAACGTCAACCGGTTCGGTCCTCCATTTAGTGTTACCTAAACTTCAACCTGCCCATGGGTAGATCACACGGTTTCGCGTCTACCGCTACCAACTAAAGCGCCCTATTCAGACTCGCTTTCGCTACGGATCCGTGGCTTAACCACTTAACCTCGCTGGCAACGGTAACTCGTAGGCTCATTATGCAAAAGGCACGCCGTCACCCCCTAAAGGGCTCCGACCGCTTGTAAGCGTATGGTTTCAGGTTCTATTTCACTCCCTTATTCAGGGTTCTTTTCACCTTTCCCTCACGGTACTGGTTCACTATCGGTCTCTCAGGAGTATTTAGCCTTAACGGATGGTCCCGCCAAATTCATACAGGGTTTCACGTGCCCCGCACTACTCAGGATACCACTATCTATGCAGTCTTTACCTATACCGGGCTATCACCGTCTCTGGCCCCTCTTTCCAAAGGGTTCTAATTCATCGTGCTTCGAATCTCGTGGTCCTACAACCCCGGCACTGCCGTAACAGTGCCGGTTTGGGCTAATCCGCGTTCGCTCGCCACTACTTACGGAATCACTTTTGTTTTCTTCTCCTCCGGGTACTTAGATGTTTCAGTTCTCCGGGTTTGCCTCCTTTGCAGGATACCATATCTTCAATATGGTGGGTTGCCCCATTCGGATATCTGCGGATCGATTTGTATGTGCCAATCCCCGCAGCTTTTCGCAGCTTATCGCGTCCTTCATCGCCTCTGAGAGCCTAGGCATTCCCCATACGCTCTTATGTAGCTTATTGTACTTTTGTCTTTTAATGAGTTACTATTCAGTTTACAGTTTTTAGTCGCGGTTTTCGGTACAAGTACCAAACACTGATCTTAAATCTCATAAACCAAACTTTATTAGATTGATTAAAAGCTCGTAAACCCTAATCAATCTAAATGTTACTTTATTACAGTCCTAAAACTGTAACAGTAATATTTTTTATGTATCTTTTTTCAATATGTCAATGAACGTTTAAAAGTATTAAGACTTTTAGTATTAAGTATTAAGACGAATCTTGATACTTTGTACTTATATCTCTGTACTTTTTAGTGGAGAATATCGGAGTCGAACCGATGACCTTCCCGTTTTCGGGACGCTCCAGCACCCTATTTGTGCCGAGTCTCTATTCAATATGTAATGAACTTACAGATCTCTCTGTGAGATACCCGTTTTCACGGGTACTTTGGTGGAGAATATCGGAGTCGAACCGATGACCTCCTGCGTGCAAGGCAGGCGCTCTAGCCAGCTGAGCTAATCCCCCAATTTGGAATTCAGAATTTTTGAATTCAGAATTACGAATTTAGAATTCTCTAGCTTCCAGAATTTCCTTTCTATAGTAGTTAGTAGTCTCAGGCAGACTCGAACTGCCGACCTCTACATTATCAGTGTAGCGCTCTAACCAGCTGAGCTATGAGACTGTTTTAAAATCTCTAAACCTGACCTCAAGTCATTATCGTCGATAAAAACTTAAAAGAGCGCTGCGCTCCCCGTCCGAACGTGCCTTTTCGGCGCGGGCGGGTAACCAGCTGAGCTATGAGACTCTACTATAGTATATTATTAAATTAACAGCGGGAGAACAAAACATCCCTTTTCCAATCACTCTTACTTCCTTGGCCGTCTTTCTCTAGAAAGGAGGTGTTCCAGCCGCACCTTCCGGTACGGCTACCTTGTTACGACTTAGCCCTAGTTACCAATTTTACCCTAGGCCGCTCCTTGCGGTGACGGACTTCAGGCACTCCCGGCTTCCATGGCTTGACGGGCGGTGTGTACAAGGCCCGGGAACGTATTCACCGCATCATGGCTGATATGCGATTACTAGCGATTCCAGCTTCACGGAGTCGAGTTGCAGACTCCGATCCGAACTGTGATGGGGTTTATAGATTCGCTCCTGGTCGCCCAGTGGCTGCTCTCTGTCCCCACCATTGTAGCACGTGTGTAGCCCAGGACGTAAGGGCCGTGATGATTTGACGTCATCCCCACCTTCCTCACAGTTTGCACTGGCAGTCTTGCTAGAGTTCCCGACATGACTCGCTGGCAACTAACAACAGGGGTTGCGCTCGTTATAGGACTTAACCTGACACCTCACGGCACGAGCTGACGACAACCATGCAGCACCTTGTAAATTGCCCGAAGGAAAGTCTATCTCTAAACCTGTCAATCTACATTTAAGCCCTGGTAAGGTTCCTCGCGTATCATCGAATTAAACCACATGCTCCACCGCTTGTGCGGGCCCCCGTCAATTCCTTTGAGTTTCATTCTTGCGAACGTACTCCCCAGGTGGGATACTTATCACTTTCGCTTAGCCACACAGACCGAAGTCCGTACAGCTAGTATCCATCGTTTACGGCGTGGACTACCAGGGTATCTAATCCTGTTCGCTCCCCACGCTTTCGTCCATCAGTGTCAATACATTGTTAGTGATCTGCCTTCGCAATCGGTATTCTATGTGATATCTATGCATTTCACCGCTACACCACATATTCTAACCACTTCACAATGATTCAAGACAACCAGTTTCAAAGGCAATTCTACAGTTGAGCTGCAGGATTTCACCTCTGACTTAATCGTCCACCTACGGACCCTTTAAACCCAATGATTCCGGATAACGCTTGGATCCTCCGTATTACCGCGGCTGCTGGCACGGAGTTAGCCGATCCTTATTCCTACAGTACCGTCAAGCCCCGACACGTCGGGGTGTTTCTTCCTGTATAAAAGCAGTTTACAACCCATAGGGCCGTCTTCCTGCACGCGGCATGGCTGGATCAGGCTTGCGCCCATTGTCCAATATTCCTCACTGCTGCCTCCCGTAGGAGTCTGGTCCGTGTCTCAGTACCAGTGTGGGGGATCCCCCTCTCAGGGCCCCTATCTATCGCTGTCTTGGGGTGCCGTTACCACTCCAACTAACTAATAGAACGCATGCCCATCTCTCACCCATAAATGTTTAATACAGATCCAATGCTGGTCCTGCATACTATGCGGTATTAATCCAAATTTCTCTGGGCTATCCCACTGTGAAAGGTAGGTTGCATACGCGTTACTCACCCGTGCGCCACTCGTCAGCCACCGAAGTGCTGTTACCGTTCGACTTGCATGTGTTAGGCCTGCCGCTAGCGTTCATCCTGAGCCAGGATCAAACTCTTCATCGTTAATTTTTTTGGGCTTGCGCCCAGTACTTTTCAACGACCAAAGGAAATTCAATTTTTTGGTACTCAAAATGGTTTGTTCTCTTTTTGTGCTAATACCGTTTCCAGTACTTCGCTACGCTGTCAATCCAATATGTTAATGAACTTGTTTCTTGTCTCTCCCAGCGAACTCAATCGCTAAGCGGGTGCAAATATAAAACCCTTTTCTGTTCCTCGCAATGTTTTTGAAAGTTTTTTTTGAAAGTTTTTTTTCACACTCCAATCAACTACAACAAACATTATTTTAATGAACTCTCCGCTCCCAACGTTGCCGTTTTTTGCGGCTGCAAACATACAACCTCTTTTTTGATCTGCAAAACTTTTTTTTCGAAAATTTCGCTTTTCTTTTTTTGGTCTGTACATGAACGTTTTTCCTTGCTCTCGGCGGCCTTGGCCACCTCGTTTGCGGGGTGCAAATATACAACCCTTTTTCTTTTGCAAACAACAAATTCGCCCACTTTTTTTTGACTTTTTTTCTCCGATCTGAAAATGAAGGCTTTAGGGGCCAAAAAAGCTGGCCCTGCCCTGGCCCAAGGCCGGATCGCTGCCCACGACTGTTCTTGACCCATGGTGCCGGGCCTAAAAAATATGACGGGAAGGCGGCGAAGCGTGCCGCTCCAGGATAACAAATGGCCGAAAAAAACTCAGGGATATGATATATGGGACTCTCGTTACATATATATAGGTAAGACTTTTGTTGGATTGGGTTCACGAAAAAGCTTTTTATCTTGTTTAGGGAAGAAGGCGCTGAGATTTTAAAATCTAAAATGGGGAGCTGCGGCGTAGTATCTCCATGGAATCGATCTAAGATTTTATCATGTTGACATCCCAAAGCGCCCACTTTACAATTCGATTCCCAGTTCCAGCACCTCTCAATACCATAAAGATTATGGCGGGATGGTGCCGAAGTTTGACGATCCAGGAAACCAAATACCCGAACATCATACATGCCGACTATATAATAGGACACTAATTATCTAGATATATTTAGATATACAGGTAAGACTATCGTTGGTTTGAATTCACGGAAAAACCCCGATCCCTTGTTTTGGGAACCAGGCGCTGAGCTTCTGCAATCTAAAATGGGGAGCTGCGGACCGACATCTTTATGGAATGGATCTCAGATCTTGTCATGTTGACATCCCAAAGCGCCCACTTTACAGATGTTGCCCGGGCCGCGTTAGCGATGGAGCCCCCTGCTTGAACTCTTTTACAGGCGCCGGCGGCGACTGTGAAAAGTGAGGGGCGAGAGCGCGGTGGGTTGCCCCTTCGGCAACACAAACGCCCAAATAAATAAAAGCGTCATTATAATAAGGTAAACTCAGAGCGTTGATGGATTTATTATTATTATTACTATTATTAAGCACAGTAGTTGTGAACTCATTCATATAAAACATCAATGACATTAAATGCTGAGTAATGGTTAATTGGGTACAAGGAATTTAAGTGAGCTTCAGAAAGAGGTCAATACTAAAAACTCCTTTAAATTTCGAGGCAAAAACATTTGTAAAACGCATCCCCATCAATAAACTATTTGAAGATTTACGGAATTGCATGAGTATGATTTTGAGTTTAAATAGAATGTGTCCTATAGTATAGTAAGGTATGGAAATGCTACCATTTTCACCTACTCAATCAGCTTGTGGACAGAATTGGAGATTAGGATCAGCACTATTAATTCTTAAATTATGCTATCCATCCAAATAACACCAGAGATGAACTGCCAATTCTTATCTCTCAAATGAGACAAGGCATCTCGACATTGAAGAGAAATTCTACCAAGGTCATGTTAGCAAAGGTGGTCTTTAGAGTTTAAATATTAAAGAAAGAAATTCCAAACGAGCCCAAAACGAATGGTAAAGTCTCTGTATGGATTGTTGGGAGCGGAGAAATAATCATATCCTGTAAATGACGCATTGAAATGTTCTGCCTTAATGAAAATTCGGGTCTGTCTTATTTTGGCATTGACAAAAAAGTCCAATCTCGGAAAATCGCCTATTGTGGTTTGGTTTTGGACATAAAATTCGGCCAATAAAGGATCATAGGCATCCATAGCATAGCTTGTGAAATAGTTAAGGGTAATTCCCGTTTGAAGGAAGAGTGCCTTTTTAAACAGGTGATCTGAAAAATAAATTGTATTTCGCGTTATCAATTCTGGCACATTTAATAGGCCTTCTCCATCCAAAACATTTTGATACATTATGGTATTGTCTAAAGCAAATTTACCAAACTTGAATTCTTTGGATACATTTATCTTTACGTAATTGATGGTTTGGTTTGTTTGCATTGGTTTGACATTATCAGTAATATCCTTTGCAAAATAGGTGTGGTTATTTATGGTGGTGTATTCTACTCCCGCGGTAGCGATACGATCAGAGACTAGCTTGAATCCCAAATTTTGTGATTGAATATTTTCAAAACCCGCACTATTATCCCAATTATAATTGAGATAATCACTTTGGTGGAGCAACATATTAAAATTAGGTGATTTTGAGCTGGTGTTTAGATTTGCCAATACGTTGAAATCAGAATTGAGTTTGTAAGATGCATTGAGATCTATATAATTCCCGCTAAAATCTCCGGATAGGTTTAGACCAAAGGTTCCATCTAAATGGAAGCCACCAATCGTATTTTTATAGCTGCCTCCAATTCCGAAAACACTCCCTTTTAATCTGTTTACGATGCGCTCTCCGCTAATTACCGTTATAGCATCATATCCGTAATTGTACTTGTTATAGTCGGCATTGAATTGCAATTGCCCTAGAGTTTGGTTTTGGTACTGGACAAAGAACCGATTGGAAAAATCCTCGAGCGTCACTTTGTCATTGATTTTAAGGTTTAAAAATGCCTCCCCAAAAAAATCACTACGCGCCGCTTGGGTAAATTGGTAATATTTATCTTCAAAAGAAATAGTTTGACCGATACTCAAGCTATTTGTCAAACTGTCGGATGGTTTTATAAGATTGTATTGATGGTCTAGATAGAAGCGTTTGCCCTCAAGATTATTTTCTGCATTTTCAAAATTTGGAGCAAATACTGATCGGTCAATAAATTCCGGATCTCCTGATTTGAAATTTTCAACATCTTCAACTGTCAATCCTCCGTTCTCTTCGTTAAGAATGTCTTGCATTACAACATGCGCTCTTGCTTGGTATTTTTGATTTTTCGTGATATAGTTGGTTGTAAATCGGAAATTACCAGCGCTGGTCAAGATATGCTGGTACTTGCCTAAAGAACGAAGCCCTTTATAGGCTACGGAGAAATTGAATTGTTCAGAAGTATTGACCGTGAAAAAAGCATCCAATAGCTGGCCCTGTTCAAAAGCGGTTTTATAGAACAACTCGGTCAACGGTGTTGGGACGTGGTAATAATTGATATCATCCGCTTCAAAATAGTTGAAATGTTTGGCGCGCGCCCCAAATAATGGAAGCGATCGATTGTCCTTAAAGTCATGTATGAGACGGTTGTACGTTTGCCCTAAGTTGGAAAAAGGCAGTAGTCCAAATTCGTCTTCTCTTAAGTAATTGAATTTATAGTCTTTCTTTATGGACAGAGTTGTATCCACATATGTGGTATCTCTATCAGCGCCTATAATAAGATACTGCTCAATTTTGGCAACTTTGTTTTTGTTCTTTGATTGTAGAGTGTCGCTAATTGATCCATTGCCCTCTCTTGACAATTTGGTCTGGCAAAAAATTGTACAGACATTAAAAAGCATTACAAAGACGACTATAAAAACTTTATTCATTTTTAATTATTGAGTGACAAAAATAATAATATAACTTCTATTTGGGTTGTATATTATGGAGATAATGTGAGTAATCTCATGTGCTACTCTTACAGTTGTTAAGGCGAAGAAAAACAGAATAAGATCTTCTTGCAGTAATCCGAAACCAGAAACAAAAAGTTTAGAATAATTGTTATCTAAAATCTCGACATATGATGGCAATAAAAAAACCGAACAAGATAACTTGTTCGGTCTTTTATAATAATAGTTACTATGGTTTTATTCAACTCTACGTAAATTAGCATTGTAGGCTGCTAATTTCATTTTTTTAATCTACTTATGAAAAACGCAAGTTCCATACCCACAGTTGTCTTATAAATAACAAGTTAGATTTCAACCTCTTCATCGTGAAGTTTTGATTATATTGAAGCCAAATTGGAAAAGGCCATGTCAAATTTTCCCCATGGACTTTATATCCATAAAAGATCTATTTATCAATGCTTATGACGGTGTTTACTCCTTAATTCTTTATTATTTTAAGGGAATCAGTACTTCCACCAGATAAAATTTTAACTACATATAGCCCATTTGCTAAGCTTTCTAAATTTACAAGTTCAGCATTTGTTTGAGTTAATACAATTTTTCCATAGATATCATACACCTTAATTTGATCAATAGGCTTATTAAAATTGAAATTCAACCAATCTTTTGTAGGATTAGGGTAAACTCTTAAATCACTAAAATATAAATTATCAACTGATAACAGCTTAGCACAATTGGCAGAAATAGAATTTTCATTTTCAATAATTCCTGAACTAACAATGGTTAATCCGTCAAATCCAACATAATTTTCAGGATACCTAGTGGCCCTGAAAGAGCCATTATCAGCAATTTCTTTTGTATATTGATCAAACGTAGTTCCTCCACTAATAGGGATTTTATATACCCAAATCACCTTTCCAGAGCTGTCCACCTCAGAAATTCTTCCTTTATTGGTTTCATTAATCAAAGCATTTCCGTTAGGCATGATTTGAACACCACTTCTAGAATTCTCCCGCAGTATTTCACCTAAGATTGTTCCATTATACGACCAAAAATAATCTTCTGGTGAAAATTTACCTTTATCCAAATTATATACACCATCAACATCATTTGGTTCAATTATATGAGCAGAAGACGCTGAAAGGTCAGTCCCATAAGCGTCATTACTGAATACAGAAATTTTACCTTTATGAATACCATCAGTTATCCATTTAGCATCATGTTGCTTTCCTAATGTTTGATTTGCAGCCGTTCCGCTATCGTAAACAGCGGGATTGCCCCATCTCCAAAGAAAATCGCCTCCTTTTCCGTAAATTCCACCTGAGTTTGACGCAGCCTGTGCAGTCGTTGTACTATGGTCAATTACATAAATCTCACTAGTGTGTCTAGCAGATATCATGATCTGATCTAAGTCTGCATTGTAGTCAATACCATTTCCATGCGTATAATCTACAGAATTGAAGGCTTCATAATTCATATCCAATAACTGAGGATTAGCAGAGATGCTTCCAAAATTAGGTTTTGATGAATCAAATTGCTGAATCAAGTGATCAAAAAATTTCCATTCCCAAACGATGTTAGCAGAATTTGTTCCTACAGGTTCAATTTCTATAATTTTATCTAAAACAAACCTAGATCCATCAAAAGATGTATCTTTTCCTTGTGCCAACATTTCTACGTCAGTATAAGTGTCTCTAATTAAAAGTAAAAAGTTCCCATTTGGTAAGGGTGCAATGTCATGATGAATTCTAAACCCTAAGGAGTTAAATTCAACGCTCCAAATTACATTGTTGTCCCAATCTCTTATATCAGCAGTTTCTTGATCACTTTGCCATAAATTTCCATTTTCCAACAAATAACTTTGTTTACTGTTCTTTCCAGAAAAATCCCATTGATTGACAACTTCTCCACAATTATTAATGAGATAAACTCTATCGTCAGATAAGGTGTTAAATAGAGTATAACCATCAGCTTTGGTTTCATTAATATCACTATATACCAAACCAACGGTTTCTTGAGCAATAGCGAATTCGCAAAATAATATTAAAATAAAAAGTATAGTTTTTTTCATATGTCTTAAGTTTTTCATTAAATATAAGCATAAAAAAACCGTCACAAAAATAAATTTGAGACGGTCTTTATTACTGTAAATTATAATTTATTGATTTTGATCAGTGATGAATGGATTGTTTTGAATTTCATCTAATGGAATTTCAAACTGCATTCTTTCATCATTGTAAGGTATTGGATCACCAACAAAAGATAGGTGATTAGTTCCTCTAACCGTCGTAGCCTTATTACGTTTCATGGCCAAATAACTTTTTCCTTCACCCCATAATTCAATACGGGTTTGCAAATAGATTTGATCTTTTAACGCTTGACCTGCTAATCCATCTACATAAGCTGTGTTTGGTATTCTATTAGCCAATAAAGCTTTGAGGCTTATTTTTGCAGCGCCATCGTTTCCTGCTTTGGCGTTAGCCTCAGCATTCAACAAATACATCTCTTCTATACGCATGTAAACATAATCAGCAGTAACGGTAATTGAAGTACCACCAATGGTACCCGATGCAAAAAACTTTTTCAATGGTTGCAAATTTCTTCCACTTGCTGGATTGTTCAAAAACTGCGCTTTTCTTGCATCATCAGCTGGAATGGCGTCCCATAAAGTCTTGTCAATAACTTTATAATCTCCTGCCCAACCATAACTGTATGAGTAAGCATCTAATTGACCCCACCAAGATACTAGACCTAGACCATTGTTTTCAACAACGTCTATACCCCACATCCAACTTGGATTACTGGCATCAGCAAAACCAGTGGTAGTTAATTCATCGGAACTAAGCATAGAATAAGCCCCAGAATTGATAACATCTTGGGTTAAGGTAGCCACTTCAGTATCTCTTCCACCTTTGGCACCCAAAACATAAGCTAATATTGCTTTAGCAACATCTTGGTTAACCTCATTTTTGGCAGATCTATTAAAACCTTCTAATAACGAGATAGCAGACGTAAGATCACTTTCCATCAAATCATAGATTTCACTCGCTGTAGATTTAGGTAGGTTGCCTCCTGTAGGCTCTGTATACAATGGTAAAATAGCTTCTGACGCATTATATTCTTTTTGAAAAAATTGTGTTAAGTAAAAATAAGAATGTGCACGCATTGCTTTTGCCTGACCCATAGCATATTTATTCGATACAAGTTCAGGAACAGCGTCATTACCACCCAAATTCTGTATCACGGTATTGGCAGATCTTACAATTCTATAGTAATATCTCCAAACTTGTCTGTTACTTCCTCTTGTGTAATCCAATGGTGCCTGAAACTCAGTAATGTCAGCACGATACCAACCATAAGTACTTACACTCAGTGCCATATCACCGGACAGCATATCACTAAAAAGATCATAACTCTTGTGTCCAAAATCAGTTTGGCTCGTAGAACCCCCTGAACCTGTTTGGATCATTTGGGAATAAATACCGCCCACAAAAGCCGCTGGAATCCCTAAATTGGTTTCTGAAGCTTTTTCAAGTTGATCTGCGGTAAGAAATTGAGTAGGTTGGCTATCTCCCGCCACGCCACTATTGTCAAGTATATCGCTACAACTGTTGACACTCACTATCAAGCAAGTTGCCAATGTTAATTTAATAATATTTTTCATCATCTTTTTTTTTAAAATTTAACTCTTGCACCAATAGTAATAGTTGTTGCAGGTGCATAAATTGCACGCTCAGAATTTCCAACTTCTCTGATTGATGGATTAAACCCGTCTCTGGCTGTTTTTACAAAAAGATTATCCCCTGAAACCCAAAGGTTGACAGTATCTAAACCAGCTCTTTCTACAAATTTGGTTGGCAGTGTGTAACCAATCCGTGCATTGTTGAGCGCTATATAATCTGTACTAATAATAAAACGCGTTGATTGGGACGTTCCGTTCACGACAGCATTGTCTGACAAAATTGGAACATCTGTAACATCTCCAGGTTGTTGCCATCTGTTGGCAATATCTTTATGGAAATTATTACCAGCAGCTCCAAAACGATCACTCATTAACTCAGAATACTGAGCATCGTAGGCATAACCGCCTAAGCTATAAGTGAACTGTGTTGAGAAATCAAAGCTTTTAATTCTAGCTGACAATCTGAAAGCGCCTCTTAAATCTGGAATGAATGACTTCCCGATGAATACTTGAGTGGAACTTGCGTAGGTTTTGGTAACCGTTTTCTTGATATTCGTATTAGAAACTTTCTGGGTGTATTCATATAATGTACCTGATGTGTTATCATTACCACCTGATCCGTCAGAGACAACAAACGCACCTTCACCTGCGTCAAGCACGTCATTATTATTGGCATCATCATAGTATTGGTACCAAGTTGGGGCACCATCAGTAGGGTCAACTCCAGCCCATTCTCTCATGTAAAAGTCAAAGATTGAACGGCCTTCAGCAAATGCATATGCGCCATCTTCACTTGAGTTTGAATCAATAATTTTTGGCAAACCGTTACTTGCATCAATTGGCATTTTCACCATTTTGTTTTCCAAGATTTCGCCATTGATCGACAGATCTAAGCTAAAATCTTTAGATTTTAAAATATGGCCAGTTACATCGAACTCGAGTCCTGCATTTAAAATTTCACCATCATTTACCCTAATGCTTGATAAACCATTAGATGGCCCTACACGTTGGTTAAAAAACAAATTATCAGTGTTCTTTCTATAATAATCTATATTGACATCCAAGAAATTGCCTAAACTCATCTCCAAACCTCCTTGCAACATTTTTGAAGTCTCCCAGGTTAACTCTCGCGATCCTGGTGCTCTTAAATCAATGGCTAAACCACCACCAACAAAATTGGCATTAAAGGTATCAAAACCGAAATAGGTTTGAACTCCTTGCTGGTCTCCAGTAACACCATAAGACGCTTTAGCTTTTAAAAATGTAAAAATGCTGTCATCTAAGAAACTCTCTTCACTTAATATCCAAGCAGCACCTATTGAACCAAAAACTCCCCATTGATCTTCAACAAAACGCGAAGACCCATCCGTTCTTAAGGATCCCGTTAGATAATATTTTCCTGCATAGTTATAATTAAGCTGCCCAAAATAAGATTCCAAACCAGAACCATCTTCATAACCGTCAGAAAGCGCTGCGCTTTCCAAATAATTATCAAGATTATACAAACCCGGAATCACTACGTTTTGTTTAAAAGCGCGTGCTCTCGAAAATCTTTGTTCAAATGTCTCATGAGCTGCCAAGGCTTCAATCTCATGATTTCCAAAAGATTTTTTATATCTCAATAACTGTAAAAATGACATCGTATATCTCACATCATCAATAACATCAATAGTCCCATTAGAGCCTGCACCTGTACCATAAACATGGTTAGTTACAATATTACGTTGTACTGACGAGTATTGTCCACCAAATGTTGTTTCAAAAGACAAATCATCAGTAAATTTAATCTCTGCCGTCAAATTACCGTTAATTGCGTGTGTATCTCTACCATCAAAACCCAATACCGCTGAACCAATTGGATTTACCAAATTAGCATTAGGACGGTTTCTTTCAAATCCATTTGCAGTTCCAGTTGGTGAACCGTAATCATATTGAAAACCTCCATAAATAGGATCAGCAATTAATTGGGAACTATTTGGAAATCTTGCAAATACAGGATAAATTGGAGCCATTTTATCGGCAAATTCAAAAAGGTTCTCAGACCCATCAATTTGACCATTATTGGTACTTTGAGAGTATGAATACCCAATATTCGTCCCAACTTTTAACCAGTCCTTAACATCAGAGCTTAAATTTAAACGTGTAGTGTATCTCTTATAATCTGAGTTGATACTGTAGCCTCTATCATTAAGATAACCTGCAGAAAGAAAATATTTAGACTTTTCTGAACCACCTCCCATACGAACGTTAGTCTCAGTTCTATATCCTGTTCCAAAAGCCTCATCTGCATAAAGCTCTGGCGTGTATAACCTGTTTACTCCAGCTCTCAACATTCGGGTGTTTGGATCTATCAATGCGCCACCTGTAGTAGCATCCCACATATTATAACCTTCCCCAATACCATTATCAGATAACAATCTATTATTAGCAAAAGCCACAGGATCTGCATTTCCGGTAACAACACCTCTATTGTACAAACCTTCCCAAACATATCCGATATATTCATCTGGATTAGTTATGACATCATACCTCGCAATTAATTGCTGATTGATCCCAGTCTTCACATCAACCTCTACGTAGCCTTGTTCAGACGAGTTACCAGTTTTGGTTGTGATTAAGACCACACCATTAGCACCTCTTGATCCATAGATAGCAGTTGCTGTTGCATCTTTAAGTATAGTAGTTGTTTTAATGTCCGATGGATTGATAGAATTTAGCTCAAAATTTCCAGCTAACGGTATTCCGTCCACAACGTACAAAGGCGAACGACTTCCCAATGGTGAACCATATCCTCTAATTCGCACTTCAGCGACTGATCCAGGTTGTCCTGATGAATTTACTACTGAAACTCCTGAAACCTCCCCTGCTAACGCTTGGGTTACGTTCGAAAACGATTTGGCTTCAATATTTTCAGCACTAATTGTTGACGCAGTACCAGCGTATGCTTTTTTTGTTGTTGTACCATAGCCAACAATCACTACTTCTTCCAAAGCAGCAATGTCTTCTTCCAATGCAACATTAATAGTGTTGCTTGCACCTACAATCACTTCTGTAGATTTCATACTCACAAAAGAAAACGCTAGTGTTTCTCCAACACTTACATTAATGGTATAGTTACCATCAAAGTCAGTTTGGGCACCACGTGTAGTTCCTTTTACAATTACATTCACACCAGGCAACGGCAAACCATCCGTCACAGATGTAACCGTACCTGAAACAGCTTTCTCTTGTGCAAGAGAAATTTGCATCACAAACGCCATAAAAAGCGTCATTAACCATGTTAACTTTAATTTCATAAAACAATTTTTTGAGTTAGTCTTTCGCAAACATCATAATAAAATATTAAATAAACAAACATTAGTCAAAAAAAAATGTTAATACTAATTTGCGTCATTAATACTAGAAAACAACGTAAAATACTAATGCTCAATATGTATAAGATGGATAAGCTGCAAAAAGGTTGCGTTAAAATTTTAACTCTTTTGGTTTAGTCACGGAAAGTTAACTAAATGAAGACTCTCAAAATAGACGTTACTTAAAGATTTCCTGTATTTAAACAAATAAAAATGGATCTGTTGATTTCAAATCGGTGAAAATAAATTCAACCAAATTTATACCCAATTTGATTTTATAAAAATCATAAACCTATTTAAACAAAAAATCCCAGAACAGATGTTCCGGGATTTATTTTTTTCAGTAAGCCGTTTTAGCTTACCTCATATTTCAGGTTTAATTTTGATCAGATTCAGAAATAAATGGATTTGCATCAATTTCCTGTTGTGGGATTTTGAATAGCCATTCACTGTTTGTTGAAGGTTTTGCCTGCATAAATCCAGCTTGGTATAAAACCGCAGCCGCACCAGAGTTGGATTGGTCAAGACCTTCATCCCATCTGATGTGATCATGGTAGCTAAATCCTTCACCCCACAATTCAACGCGTCGTTGCCATTTGATCTCGTTCATTAAAAAAGCTTTGGTGGTATAAGCGGATTTATCAAATGCAGAATCTCTTTTCTCTCCTAATATAGCAAGCGCATTGTGAGCTCATTATTTATGAATAGAATTACATTATGTTATAATGTAGTTTTAGAATAAAAAATCCCCAAGAAAGATGTTCTTGGGGATTAAAATTGTTTTTATATACTATAAATACAAAGATTAATTTTGATTTGCAGGCCCTATATTTGGATTTGCATCGATCTCTGCTTGCGGAATTTTGAAAACCCATTTATCATTTGTAGAGGGCTTACCTTGCATAAAGCCGTCTTGGTAAAGTGTAACAGACGCTCCTGAACCACCATTGGCGGCATGGTCAATTGCTTCATCCCAACGTATTTTATCGGTGTATAAAAAGCCTTCTCCCCATAATTCTATCTTACGTTGAAATTTAATGTGCTCCATTAAGGTTGCCTTGGTGTTAAACACTGTAGCATCATAAGCGCTATCTCTTGCTTCACCTAAAGTTGACAATGCTGCTTGAGCTCCTGTAACATCATCTAACATGGCTAATGCCTCGGCTTCAATTAAATACATTTCTGAAGTACGCATGTTAATAATATCATCTGGATCTGTAGTTCCAGGGTTCTTTTGTAAAAATTTAACATGCATGTATGGATGCGTGTTTTGATTTGAAAGCCATCCATATTGATTTTGATATTCCAGTCTTTTTGCGTTAAAAACAGCACGGTCAGTATAGTTAGGGTCATTACCAAATCCACCCTGTCCATTTGATGCGGAGCTATTGGTGTTAGGTGCATCTTCCAAGAATAAATCTTTTCTGTAATCCGAATCAGGAATTTGATTGTACAATCGTTTGTCTATAATTTTAGGATTACCTCTATTTTGACTTCCAGCGAACGTATTACACATGAGGTAAAAATAAGAACGGAAAAATGTGGTCTCTGTCCCTATCACCTTACTCCCCCAAATAACTTCTGGTAGATCGACAGTATTAAATCCAGACTTATAGTCGCTTTCTCCCATTATTGGAAAGCCTTGACGTGCCAATACTGCAGCATCCGCAGCAGTTTCCCAATCTCCTTTTGAAAGTGCTATACGAGCTTTCATGCCATAAGCCATATTAATATTTAATTGAGATTTGTCATTAGAATTAGTAGTAGCCCCATCAAAATATAATATGGCATTATTAATATCTGATTCCATCTGATTATAAATCTCTTGAACAGTAGATCTTGGTGCACTCGTAAAAGGCGCTTCAGAAGCAAATAATAAAGGTACTCCAGGATCCGTAGCAGGATTTCCAATCAAATACCCCTTAGCGTAATGTGTTATCAAAGAAAAATAAGCATATGTTTTGTAAGCGTATGCTTGTGCAATAATTTCCCTTAGTCTAGCATCTTCAGGGATACTACCATCTGTAGCTTTATTGATTATTGCATTAGCACTTGCAACAATATGATAACGCTGATACCACAATTGCTCAGTTGTAAGAGACGTTTCTTGTGTATGAGATTGCCAACGTGTTTCATCTTGCCAACCCAAATTATTTGCAGGTGCCGTGTGAATCACTCCGCCTGAAAAGTTATCGTCTAACGGCGTCCAATATTGGTTACCAGATCTACTACTGTCACCTCCAGAGATTAAAGTTTGGGGTTGAGCATAAAGTAAACGATGCAATCCATTAAGTATCAGAGCCATGTTTTCTGCAGTGGCTAAAGCGTCGCTCGCCGAAATGGCATCTGTGGGTTTCGTGTCCAGATAATCCTCTGAGCACGAAGCTATAGTAAGCGAGAGGCATACTAGTAAGCTAATTTTTATTTTTCGTAACATGATATATATTTTAAGTTGTTTTAATTAGAATGAAACATTTAGTCCAACAGAGAAAATTCTGCCTGGACTATAGTCATCACCTGCAGCTGTTCCGCCTATGTTATACTGAGGGTCTAAACCTTTTCTTTCACTTTTAAGATACAAGTTCTCTCCAGACACATAAATTCTTAAATTATCCATATCAAGAGCATCTGTGAGGTTATTGTCGAAAGAGTAACCGACACTGACATTTTTTAGAGACCAAAATGAAGCATCTGTCAAAAATCTAGATGACTGAGATTGTACTAACGCTGCAGTTCCATTTTGTAATCTTGGAACATCCGTAATATCACCTGGCGCTCTCCAAGCATTTAAAATATCTGGATGGAAAGAACGTCCATAAGTACCACTATGCATCATTGCAGAGTAACCATTATCTAGGATTTCACCACCAATACCATAGGTAATCAAGAAATCTAAAGAGAAACCCTTATAACTCACACTGTTTGAGATAGAACCTAAAAAATCTGGAATAGAACTGCCGTTATAGGCTCTTTCAGTTTCTTCCCAATCATTTGTAGTTTCCTGAACCCCATTGGCATCTAATACAGGAACACTATTCCCATCTCCATCTAACTCATATAGCAAAAACAATTGATCTCCGTTAGCTGGATCTACACCGGCCGTTTGAAGCAGGTAAAAATCAAAACGAGAACGGCCAATTTCCCATCGCTTAGAACCATTTACAAAAGGAGATGGAAGATCCGTAATTTCATTTTTAAAAGTTGATCCTTGCAAGGTCAAATCCCATTTAAAATCTTGTGTATTTACGAGATGGCCCGTTAACCCAATTTCAAAACCAGAATTATACATGTCCCCAATATTGGTAGGGAACTCGTTTAAACCATTACTCAAAGCAATTGGCAAGTCGTAAAGCAGGTCAGTTGAGCTTTTCTTATAGTATTCTACAGATCCTTCCAAGAAATTATTGAAAAAAGCAAATTCCAAGGCTACATCAAAACTTTCAACGGTTTCCCATTGCAAATCAGCATTACCTATTTCATTCCATATAATCGCAGGACTGGCTGCATTAGAAGTTAAACCATACCTTGGTTGAGACAAGAAAAAATCCAGTAGATTATCATTTCCCACCTCTCCATAAGATCCTCTCAGTTTTAAGCGATCAATAAAAGATACATTTTCCATAAATTTTTCTTGATCGATTCGCCAAGATGCACCTACTGAATAAAACGTACCCCATCTCGATTGCTGGTCAAAAACCGAAGAGGCATCCCTTCTGACTGACCCACTAATATAGTATTTATTATCAAAGTTATAGTTGGCTCTTAAAAAATAACCTTCAAGGGTTTTGTTTGTAGTAGATCCTCCTAATGTTACAGGCTCAGAGAAATTGTCATATTCAAAAATACCTTCTACAACTTGAGTTATTGCGGTGCCATTATTACTTGAAAACGATCTACTAAAACTTTCATGCCCAGCGGTAATGTCTACATTATGTAAATCGCCGAAGCCCTTATTATAAGTTAAAATCTGGTTGAAATTTTCCACCTCTCTCCTAAACCTAGTCTCACCATATCGCCCAGTTGGTTGTGCATCTCCAATGATGTTATTTTCATAGCTCTTATTTATGCCCTCGTTGATATCCCTTCCATAATTCACTCTAAAGTTTAGACCATTGAAAATTTGAGCGTCTGCATAATACCTAAGACCATAGGTATTGTCTCTATTCCGTTCGTCATTTAAAAGTAGCTCTTGAAGTGCATGACGCGACTGGTTGGTTGGTCTCGTACCAATGCCGAATTCTGGATAACCTGTTCCATTATCAAATATGAGTTGTCCAGCAGCATTTCTCAACAAGTTTCCATTTTTGTCATTAACATAAACAGGATAAATTGAACCTATGTTTTTAGCGAAAGCAAAAGGGTTGGCAATACTACCTTCACCTCCATTATCCGGACCCTTAGATTCTGAAATTGTTATATTAGCGCTACCTCCCACTTTTAACCAATCATTAACATCAAAATCCGCATTTAAACGAGTTGTTAAACGATTATAATTTGATGTTATGATATAGCCCTCTTCGTCTAAATACGAAGCAGAGAAAAAGACTTTATGCTTTTCACCACCGCCAGCTACATTGACATTGTAATTGGTTCTCACACCCGACCTGTCCAGCACCTCATACCAATCTAGTGCTTGGTAAATTACACTTGCATCAGGATTTAGTCTACCATCTACTCCAACAATTTGATCATTAGGGACATTAAAAGGATTGTAACCTAACTGATTGTAAATATTAGCAGAGGCAAAAGCAGGATCTCCATTACCCGCAGTTGAATTTCTGAGCGCCTCCCACATACTTTCATAATATTGGCCTGGAGTTAAATAGTCATATTCGGGAATCGCTCTACTAGCAAAACCAGTTTGAACTGACAGATTTGTTTTTATCCCACCTTTAGTACCACTTTTTGTTGTTATTAAAACAACTCCATTAGCAGCCCTAGAACCATATAATGACGTTGATGCTGCATCTTTGAGGATTGTAAAAGATTGAATATCTTCTTGATTGATTGTGCTTAAAGCTCCTTCATATTGAACACCATCAACAATGAATAAGGGATCGGTAGAGCCATTAAGTGTACCAACGCCTCGTATCACTATATTTGGCGAAGACCCTGGTTGACCAGAAGGTGATGTAAATTGTACACCTGTCGCTCTACCTTCAATCGCTGCGATTGGTGATGTCACTGTCCTAAGTGCTAAATCCTTTTCTCCAATAACACTGGCAGAGCCCGTAAAAGCTTCTTTGGTAGTCGTACCAAATGCTACAACAACCACCTCATCTAAGGCATTGTCCAAGTTTAAGGTCATATTAATGGTATTGCTCGATCCTACAACTGCTTCTGTAGTTTTAAGACCGACGTAGGAAAACGCCAATGTTTCTCCCACACTCGCTTTAATGGTGTAGTTTCCATCAAAATCCGTCTGAACACCTCTGGTGGTCCCTTTAACAATAACATTTACTCCAGGAATTGGCAGTCCATCTGAAACCGATGTTACCATACCTGAAATAGTCTTCTCTTGTGCAAGAGATACTTGCATTACAAACGCCATACATAGCGTCATAAATCCTAGTAATTTTACTTTCATGAATGTTTATTTAAGTTAGTTATTGGCTTAATTTCTTAATAAAATCTTAATAAAACAAAATAAATGATCAAAAAGAGTTAAAAGATTAACATTTACTCATGAATCAAAGAGATTTAAATCTGTTTCATCAATAGATATTCTTATCTGACAGTTGATTATTCGTTATTCTAAAACTCTAACTTCACCCAAATTTTTTAACCCTTTGAAACTTAAACTTTCTTTTACTCTCGACCCTTTTGAATGCGGCACTGATGAAGCTGGCCGCGGGTGCCTTGCAGGTCCGGTTACGGCAGCGGCCGTTATTTTACCTCAAGACTTTAAGGATGATACCTTAAATGACTCCAAACAACTTTCTGAACTAAAACGCAATAGCCTTAAACCCATTATTGAAAAAGACGCCGTCGCTTTTGCCTTTGCTCATGTTTATCCTGAAGAAATTGACCAAATCAACATATTAAACGCATCTATCTTGGCTATGCATAAAGCTATTGCCTATTTATCACCAGCACCAACATTTATCAGTGTTGACGGCAACAGGTTTAAATCCTTTGGCAGCATTCCTCATCAAACCATTATTAAGGGAGATGCCAAGCATTTGAATATTGCAGCAGCCTCCATTTTGGCAAAAACCAATAGAGATGCGTATATGTGCCAGATCCATGAAGAATTTCCAATGTATAATTGGAAACAAAACAAGGGCTATCCCACTGCCGAGCATCGAGAAGCCATAAAAATATATGGTATAACTAAATATCACAGGAAAAGCTTTAGATTATTGCCACAACAATTCCAATTAGACTTGTAACTTTTTATATTTGCAAAAAACCCTCCATGAGAACACTTTGGTTATTGTTTACGTTTATTCTTGTTACCAGCTGCAACAATGACCCACAGGAACATTCAAAGCTCATTTCATTGGTGCCACCCAATACTTCAGTCATTGTCAAAACTACTTCTATTGAAGGTTTGAAGAACGCTTTAAAAAATAACAGTTTACTCTTACAATTTTCTGACGCCAAATCAATTCAACATCTAGACTCAAAGCTCCGTTTTCTTGATCATTTAAAACCGTCAAAGGAGGTATTGATCACCTTTGGCAAGCATTACACTGACAGCGTTCAAGTAGCCGTCATCACAAAATATCATGCCGATCTTTTCAACTTAGATTCTGTTCCCAACCACTCGGTGGAAACCTTCACGACTGACGGTAACTCTTTAACTAAAACTACTATTGACAACGCTGTTATTTATAGCATCATTAAAGACAGTATCTTTTTTGCATCCAATGACAGAGCACTTACTGAAGCTGCATTTCAGCAGAAAGAATCAAACGCTGCATTGGCTGAACTCTATCAGACTGCCGGCAATGGGAAATCATTATCCATCCTTATCAATACCAAGGCTAAATCTTTTAAACCCAATTTCTTTTTTGATCAGAATCTCAACAGCATTCAACTCACCAACTATATTCTTTTGGATGCCGAATTGACCCAGGACCAACTCAAATTTGATGGCATCACAACAGCTAAGGATTCTCTAAAAAGTCTCATCAATGTATTTAAAAACACCCTGCCTCAAGAAAATCAATTGCCAAAAATTTGTCCACCCGATGTTGACGGATTTTTAAGTTTTTCATTTCAGGATTTTAAAACATTTAACGAAAACCTCTCGACCTACAGAGCGAAAGGTTCTTTATTGGACACCGCTATTTTTGAAAGTGTTTTGGAGGCAGGCGTCATTTATAAAAACGAACAACAGGCGGTGTTTTTAAATAGCATTAACGCCTCCACCATGAGTGACTTTTTTGGTGCTCAAAATACCATCGAAACCTATAGAGACATCCCTATTTATGGGTTTGATGAACCTGATCTTTTCTCCAAAGTATTTAGTCCACTAATTAGTTATAAAAGCGCTGCAAACTACGTTAGGATTGAAGACTTTTTTGTGTTTTCAAATGATCTTGAACTTTTAAAAGATATCATTAGCAATTACCAAAACAACACTACTCTTTTTACCTCCGCTGCTTTTGAAGAAATCATGACAAACTTGAGTGATGAATCCTCAATGTTCGTGTATGCCAACGCCAATAATCTCAAAACCATCATCAACTCAAATTTCAACATAGAAAACACTATTAAGCCAGACGATTTTACCGCGTCTGCCATTCAGTTTGTTTATGAAACTGATTTTGCACATGTTCACGCCATCATCCAAAGGAACAAGAAAAAGTCCACATCAAATTCGGTTTACGAAGATTTGAACGTGACTTTGGATGCTGACTTATTGACCAATCCGCAATTTGTAAACAACCATACCAACAGCCAAATGGAAGTGGTGGTTCAGGACATTAACAACAATTTGTACCTTATTTCAAAAGATGGAAAAGTACAATGGAAAAAGCAATTGGGCAGCAGGATCTTAGGGAGGATAGAACAAATAGACAGTTATAAAAACGGGCGACTTCAATTGGCATTTGCAACCCAAAACAGGGTCTATGTTCTGGACAGAAGCGGAAAAGACGTTGGCGGCTTCCCGTTAAAATTTAGGGATCAAATTACGCAGCCGCTTGCAGTTTTTGACTATGACAAAAACCGTGATTACCGCTTGCTGGTCACTCAAGGGAAATCTGTTTTAATGTATGATAAGCGAGGGAAAACGGTTTCAGGATTTAACTATAAAAAAGCAGACAACACCATTAACACCCAACCTCAGCATTTCAGAATTGGTAAAAAGGATTATATCGTATTTGTGCAAGGCAATGAGCTTGAAATTTTAAACCGTGTTGGCAAAACGCGCGTCAATGTAAAGAATAACATAAGTTTTAGTGACAGCGGCATCTACCTTTATGATAACACGTTTACAACCACGACAGCTAAAGGTGATCTCATTCAGATTGATGAAAACGGCAAAATGTCCAGCAATAATTTGAACTTAGGAGAGAAGCATTCGATTTCCTCAACAAGCAAAACTCTTGTAACTCTTTCAGATAATATTCTGCATATTAAAACCAACAAAGTAGAACTGGATTTTGGAGACTATACGCCTCCAAAAATATTCTACAGCAACGATAAAATTTACATCTCCGTTACTGATTTGCAGGCCAAAAAAATATATCTTTTTGACAGTTTAGGGAAACTCATTGATAACTTCCCTGTGTATGGCAACTCAACTATTGATCTCGACAATATTGACAAGGAAAAAAGTCCGGAGTTTGTAACCAAAGGGGATAAAAACAGCATCATCATTTATCAAATGAACTAGCTAATTTCTGCGCTACATCACAAATCATAGTCCCATTATATTTTGAGTAATTAAGTGATGGTTTTTAATTTGATTTAAGGCAAAATTGTGTAGTATTGCAGACCTCAAAAAAGTAAAAATTCCATCATGATCAAACGCACCAAAGCCTCGCTTTCAAAAGCCATTCTCCATAAAGTTGGCAATAAATTCAACAGTACCAAAAATGCTTTTTCTGAACAGGAACTGGACTTTGATGAAATAAGTTATGATTTGATGTTACCCTATCTCTTACGTCCTTTTGGGAGTTTGGTGGAGAGTTATAGATTCAATCACCATTCCAACATCAACCTTAATGAAATCAATAGTTACGCTGCACAATTATTTGCTGATGAAAGCAACTTTGTGGAGGTCTCAAAACATATCGTTACGCATTTGTTTGAACAGAGCAATTCCGCTCAGATAAAAACGGGAGATGTCGTGGTGTGCTTGTTCAATGACATCCAGTATGAGGATTTGTTTGTAAACGCAGTCGGCATTTTTAAAATAGAAACTAGAGCTGAATTTTTTCAAACCTATTTGGAAAACAACAGTTATGACATTATTACCCAAAAGGGTATTCCCACTAAAAAGGTAGACAAAGGCTGTTTGATATTGAACACCTCAGATACGGAAGGTAATATCATCTTGAGTGTTGACAACAATTCTTACGACACCCAATATTGGATCAAGCACTTTTTGAACATTAAATATCCTGATGATCACAACCAACACACCAAAAATTATATTGAACTCTGTAAAGATTTCTCGGAAGATATTTTAAAACCTAGTTTCGGACTTCAGCAAAAAAGCACATTTTTGGCCAAAACCATTGACTTCTTCAAGGAAAATGAGGTCATCAACGTTGAAAATTTTAAGGATGATGTTTTTGATGATGACACTTACAAAGATCTTTTTGATGATTATAAAAAAGGATTTGAAACAGATCATGCCTTGGTTATCCGCAACCAATTTGATGTTTCTGAAAGCGTCTTGAAAAAGGAGAAACAGAAGATCAAAACGGAGATCAAACTCGATACTAATATTCAGATCAAGCTAGATGTTGACGCTCCTGACGCTTCCGCAGAATATTTAGAGCGTGGTTATGATGAGGCTAGGAAAATGCATTATTACAAAGTGTTTTTCAATGAAGAAGGATAGAACGATTTTCGATTGTTGATTGTTGATTGTTGATTGTTGATTGTTGATTGTTGATTGTTGATAAATCAGAATTACCATTTAGAGTTGGAGGCTTCTCGATTAAAAAACACTTCCCGCAGATCTCGCAGAGAGACGCAGAATGCATTTCCGCAAATCTGCGCTATCTGCGGGAGATAAATATTCCTAGCATCGATGTTTTACTCAAATTCTGACACCTCACAAAGAATTTTAATCGATGGAATCGAAGAGATGACTTAATCTCTAATGTTTCCTTTAATATCATCAATCTCAGCATGTCGGTGCGCAAATTTGTGAATTTGGATGAGATTGTGAAGATAGAAAGCTTCAAAAACTGTCCATAAGCCCGCAATAAACAAAGGAATTATATATAACAGTAGCCTAAATGCATTTTGTCTTACAGGCAAAATATACATGAGGTACACCAAGTAAAAAGAAATCAAGATATAGACAATTCCGAAGGCAATATCCAACAACCAGAACAACGGGTCTATTTTTGGCAGATCTGCTTTCTTTTTGAGCAGTTTATAAAACATTTTTGTTTTGAAATGGAACATAAAGCTGCACAAACCCAGGGCTGTCATGCCAATAGGAATCCACATGGTATTTTCAAATTCTGGTTTCTCAAATAGCAAGAAATAAGAAATTAAGCCACCTGGAAAAAGCGCCAAGGGCACTATTAAAACCAGTAAGATTATTTTTTGAATGTGGCCCATATGTATAACACACTTTATTAATGGTATGCTTCGGCTTCAAAGAGATTCAGAAAATGTTTTAATAATTTGGCTTTCACTTCAGCTTCGTCAACGTTTTCAACGCCCAACTCCACATTTAAGGTCGTAACGGCTTTCCCCATGATGCCACACGGAACAATGTTGTCAAAATAGCCCAAATCAGCATTAACATTCAGCGCAAATCCATGCATGGTCACCCAGCGGCTAGCACGCACACCCATGGCACAAATTTTTCGGGCAAAAGGCGTCCCCACATCCAACCAAACGCCAGTTTCTCCTGGGCTTCGTTCGGTTTTAAGACCATATTCCGCTAAGGTTAAAATAACCATCTCTTCCAATAAGCGTAAGTATTTATGAATGTCTGTGAAAAAATTTTCGAGATCAAGAATTGGATAACCCACAATTTGTCCAGGTCCGTGATACGTGATATCTCCCCCTCTATTAATTTTGTAAAACGTAGCCCCTTTTTGGATAAGCTGTTCTTCATTCAATAAAAGATTTGAAAAATCGCCACTTTTGCCAAGTGTATACACATGTGGATGCTCTACAAACAACAGATAATTGGAGGTTTCCAAGTTGGTTTCTTCTCTTCTGTTCTTGATTTTTGTGCTCAAAACTGATTGGAACAACCCCTCCTGATAATCCCATGTTGCTTTATAATCTTTGTGGCCTAAATCTTGAATTTCAACAGTTTTATTCATAGACTACAAAATTAAACTATTTTGGATGGATGGGTGAGGATGAGGGAGAACTATTTCACAGTGTACCACAGAGGAACACGGAGTTACACGGAGGAAATGTTTATTGGGACGGATGAGGGGTGACGGGTGAAGGGTGACGGGTGAAGGGTGAGGGGTGAATGGTGCAGATTGATGACTGATGACTGATGACTGAAGACTGATGACTGAAGACTGATGACTGACCACTACCTTCTCGGATTATTCAAAATAACCAAAGCCGCAATGACTCCTGGAACCCAACCACAGAGCCACAATAAGAACACGATAATAATAGAGCCACAACCCTTGTCAATAACTGCTAAAGGCGGACAAAAAATAGAAAGAATAACTCTCCAAATTCCCATGATACTAATGATTTTGATGATTGACGTATTTGTAAGACGGGAAATTATGGAATTTGTTACGGTTGACTTCAGAAAGTAAGCGTTATTCTTTTTGGGATGTTGCTTATTTGAACATGATTGAACCCTTCAAAAAAAATTGCCGAATGAAACCCAAATTAAACAATTAAAAGGCCAAGCCACTGCCCCGCCCTAATATTCTATCAAAAACATAATCTATCAGCAAAAGTAGCGTGCTAATTTTTCTAAATAGTGTAATTTTGCAATTCAAAAATTTAACAGCATGCAACTTTCAGAACAAGAACTCATCCGAAGAGAGAAATTAGGCAAATTACGTGAGTTGGGTATTAATCCTTATCCAGCCGCTTTATATCCTGTAGACCAAACTTCAAAACAGGTGAAGGAGCAGTTTGAAGAAGGCAAAAACGTTGTTATTGCTGGCCGATTGATGTCTATGAGAGTTCAGGGCAAGGCAAGTTTTGCGCAACTACAGGATTCTGAAGGAAGAATCCAAGTGTATTTTAACAGAGATGAAATTTGTAGCGGTGACGATAAAACCAAATACAACGAAGTGTTTAAAAAGTTGTTGGATTTTGGCGATTTCATCGGTATTGAAGGTGAACTGTTCACCACTCAGGTAGGCGAAAAAACAGTAAAAGTTAAAGATTTCACGCTATTGAGCAAATCTTTGAAACCGTTGCCTTTACCAAAGGAAAAAGACGGGGTAGTATATGACGCGTTTACAGATCCTGAGCAACGTTACAGACAACGTTATGCTGATTTGGTAGTGAATCCGAAAGTTAAAGATGTGTTCATCAAACGCACCAAATTGTTCAATGCGATGCGTCAGTTTTTTAATGATGCAGGGTACTTTGAGGTAGAAACTCCTGTATTGCAACCCATTCCTGGAGGCGCAGCGGCACGTCCATTTACGACCCACCACAACAGTTTGGACATTCCGTTATACATGCGCATTGCGAATGAACTTTATCTAAAACGATTGATCGTTGGTGGTTTTGATGGTGTTTATGAATTTTCTAAAAACTTCAGAAATGAAGGAATGGACCGTACTCATAATCCGGAGTTTACAGCAATGGAAATTTATGTGTCCTACAAAGATTACAATTGGATGATGCGCTTTTGTGAGCAGTTGTTGGAGCATTGCGCTAATGCCGTAAACGGAACTACAGAAGCTACTTTTGGCGAACATCATATCAACTTTAAAGCCCCTTATGCCCGCGTCACCATGACGGATTCCATCAAGCATTTTACAGGTTTTGACATTACAGGCAAGACTGAAGAGGAGATCAAAAAGGCAGCTCAAGATATGGGCATTGCGGTAGATGACACGATGGGTAAAGGCAAATTGATTGATGAGATTTTTGGTGAAAAATGTGAAGGCAACTACATCCAACCAACATTCATTACAGACTATCCAAAGGAAATGAGTCCGTTGTGTAAAGAACACCGAGACAACCCAGAATTGACTGAACGTTTTGAATTAATGGTGTGTGGTAAGGAAATTGCCAATGCCTATTCTGAATTAAATGACCCAATTGATCAGCGTGAGCGTTTTGAACACCAAATGGAATTGGCTCAAAATGGTGACGATGAAGCTACGGGACTGATCGATTATGATTTCTTGCGCGCTCTAGAATACGGGATGCCTCCAACTTCTGGAATGGGAATTGGTATGGACAGACTCATTATGTTTTTAACCAATAATCAATCCATCCAAGAAGTGTTGTTTTTTCCGCAGATGAGACCTGAGAAGAAAGCTGTGGCTATGACAGACGATGAAAAGGCAGTATTCACCATGCTAAAATCGACCGCACCTACAGATCTCAATACCTTAAAGGAGCAATCAGGATTAAGTAATAAAAAATGGGATGCCGCCATAAAAGGCTTGACCAAAAACAAATTGGCAAAAGTGTCAAAAACTGAAAATGGCCTATTTGTCGACCTCGCTTAGATACATGAAAAAATTTGCAAGAAGCATCAGAGCACTGATCTTGGTGTTGTATGTCTTGTTGTTATTGATTCATTTTGTTATAAAAGACCATTTTCAGGTCCTAGGTGTTATATTTTATGCTTTCCCCTTGCCCATTTTGATCACCATGGGCATATGCGTCGCCATCTTGTTTTATACTCATAAAATTTATATCCTATCCCTTTTAGGTCTTGTTTTGGGAATGACTTTTTTTTGGTTCAGCACCTATTATTTTTTTACGAAACCTGTTGAAATTTCTAAAAATTCTACGTCGGTTTTATTTTGGAATGCTGCCAATCGAAAAAAACTTCCTGTTGATGTCCTATCAAAAAGCATCACCAGCATCAAACCGGACTTCATCGGTCTTGTGGAAGCCGAAAACGCTTCCGCAGAAGATATTCAGAAGCTTTCGAAAGCATTTCCAAATTACGAATTTCAAATTCTAAAAGGGCACATGTTGGTTGGCGTGAAAGGTAGTATAGAGAAAATTACATTCAAATGTAAGGAAAACAGTCATGACATAAATTTTGTAGAAGCGCAGCTGAGCACAGGTCATGTTTCCTTTGCCATAACAGACACTTTTCAAAATCCAACGATGGATAAAAGAAAAACATTAAACACGGTGTTGCAACTGGCTATTCAAAGTAATACAGATGTCATTATTGGTGATTTTAACACACCCTATGAAAGTGTCCATTTTAGAAATTTTGAAACTGAATACAAAAGTTTTCATGATTACGGACAAGGCTTTAGTGCGACTTGGCCATTTAGAATCCCGTTACTGGAGCTCGATCAAATTTTCGTGACCAAATCTATGACACCCATCCTATTGGAAAAGTTTCATCACCCTGTATCTGACCACGCGATGCTTGTGGGATATTTTCAGTAGTAATTTTAAAATTCCTAGGAGCTTTCCATTCCTTTTTACCAGTCTCTGACTAAGTCATTAGCGAGCTATTGATGTTTGCTTTTGAGAAATTTCAAATAGTTAAAAAAATACTAAAATATTTTACAATACTGTAAGAATGTGATGTATTGCTTATTTTCACTTTCTAAAATTTTTAAACTCCTAACATTTTGAAGAAAGTTTCCTTAAGCGTGATGGTTATGGCTTCTTTTTTTCTAGTTGCATCGTGTTCAACTACAAAAAAAGCCTCCAAATCATCAACTACCGCGAGTGCTGATTCAGCAAAAAAACCTGGTAAAAATGACATCCAGCCTTACGGTAAAGTCATTACAAAAGATGCCAAAAGTGACCCAGGGTTATTTACGGTGCATAAAGTAGATGAAGATTATTTTTATGAAATCCCAGATTCTCTTTTTGAACGTGAAATGCTCATGGTCACCCGGATTGCCAAAACAGCCAGTGGCTTAGGTTTTGGAGGCGGAAAGCAAGATGAGCAAGTGTTGCGTTGGCAAAAAAAGGATAAAAAAGTATTGCTGCGCATGGTTTCCCACAGTGTGGTTGCCAATGACTCCCTTCCTGTTTATGAAGCCGTTGTAAATTCCAATTTTGAACCGGTCCTCTATAGTTTTCCTATTAAAGCAATTGGTAAAGATTCATTAACAACCGTTATTGATGTCACTGATTTGTTTAGCAAAGATGTGAAACCATTAGGTTTGCCAGAAAGTACAAGAAAGCAATATAAAGTAACCCGTTTAGACGACAATTTGTCCTACATCGAAAGTCTAAAAAGTTACCCATTAAATATTGAATCACGTCATGTCAAAACATACAGCGCAAGTGAGCCCCCTTCAAATTCAGCAAATGGTGCTATTTCAATAGAACTCAACAACTCTATGGTACTCCTACCAAAGGAGCCTATGAATCGCAGAATATTTGACCAACGCGTAGGCTGGTTTACAAGCGGACAGACCGATTACGGTTTGGACGCCCATGAGAGCAAAAAAGTAACCTATTTGGACAGATGGCGCTTGGAAGTTAAAGATGAAGATCTTGAAAAATTTAAGCGTGGCGAATTGGTAGAGCCTAAAAAACAAATTGTGTACTATATAGATAGAGCTACACCTGAACAATGGCGCAAATATATCAAACAAGGTATTGAAGATTGGCAAGTGGCTTTTGAAGCTGCAGGATTTAAGAATGCTATTATCGCGAAAGATCCTCCAACAATTGAAGAAGACCCAGAATGGAGCCCTGAAGACGTGCGTTATTCTGTAGTGCGTTACTTGGCATCTCCTATTCCAAATGCCAATGGCCCTCACGTAAGTGACCCAAGAAGTGGTGAGATTTTAGAAAGTGACATCAACTGGTATCACAACGTCATGACCTTATTGCGCAACTGGTTCTTTGTACAAACCGCTGCTATCAATCCTGACGCACAAGGCGTGAAATTCAAAGATGAAATCATGGGAAGATTGATTCGTTTTGTATCCTCTCACGAAGTTGGCCACACCTTAGGTTTGCCACATAATATGGGAAGTAGTGTTGCTTACAAAGTAGACGATTTACGCAACCCAGAATTTACCAAAAAATATGGTACGGCACCATCCATTATGGACTATGCGCGTTTCAATTATGTTGCACAACCAGGCGATGAAGGTGTTGCTTTAATGCCTAATATTGGTATTTATGACAAGTATTCAATTGAATGGGGATACCGTCCGATATTGGATGCCAAAACACCGGAAGATGAAAAGAAAACCTTAGACAGCTGGATCTTGAAACACGCTGGAGATCCAATGTACCGTTTTGGAAGACAGCAAAGCGGAGTGATTGACCCAAGTTCTCAAACTGAAGATTTAGGTGATGATGCCATGAAAGCGAGTGCTTACGGAATTGCCAACTTGAAGAGAATTGTTCCTAATCTTATCAAATGGACTGCTGAAGATGGCAAGAACTATGATGATTTAGAAACGATGTATGAGCAAGTACTGGGCCAGTACAACCGTTATATGGGCCATGTGACTGGAAATATTGGTGGGGTTTACGAAGTTTATAAAACCTATGATCAGGAAGGTGCAGTGTATACGCCGGTTGACAAAGCCAAACAAGCAGAAGCCTTACAATTTCTTCAAGACGAATTGTTTACTACTCCAGAGTGGTTAATAGATGATTCTATCTTTAACAAAATTGAATTTGTGGGTACCTTGGAGCGTATCCGTGGGATGCAGACCAACACGCTTGATAACATCCTTGACTTTGGAAGAATGCAGCGTATGATTGAGAATGAAACCACCCATGGAAAAGAGGCTTATGGCTTATTGGCTATGATGCAAGATCTACGCAAAGGTGTGTTTAGCGAATTGAGCAGCGGGAAATCAATAGATGCCTACAGAAGAAACCTTCAGCGTGGTTATATTGACCGTATGAACTATTTGATGACGAAAGAACAAACGCCTATTCCATCACAATTCAGACGTTTTGTTTCAAGAACTAATGTCGATGTGAACCAGTCTGACATCAGAGCGATAGCTAGAGCCGAACTGAAAACTTTAGAAAGTACGATCAAATCTGGATTGGCAAGAACAGACGACACAATGAGCAAAATCCACTTAAGAGATGCTCTGGAACGTATAGATGCTATACTGAATCCGAAGAGTTAAATACACTATTATACATACACTAAAAATGCTTCAAGAACTTCTTGGAGCTATTTTTTTATTAGAAATAGTTGAGCCTTCCTTTAATCTACTTCAAGCATAGAAAGTTTGTGAATTAGCGCTTTTCAACATAATCTCCAATTGGCACTTCATTGATAAAAACATTGTCCAGAACCGCTCTGCCGTTTAGAACATAAACTAAGGCATACGTATTATTTGGTACAGAATCCCGTTGGGCGTTTGCGTGTGCTACTTCAGCATCATACGCCTTGGTTTCATTCATGTAAAACTCATCAAAAGGCAGGGAGAACTCCACACGCTTTTCATAGGCATTGTACCAGTTGGCTTTTAGTTCCAGATAATCGAGGTCTCCTGGAACCTCTTTGGATATTGCTTTCACCATTGCAAAACCGGCTTCATCAGTCGTCAGGGTGATGTAAATAGGCGCAGAAGGAATCCAAGTTGTATCATTTGAAGGTGCTGAATTTACGTCATAGTTAAGACGAATATACTTCCCTTTAAAAGGATCAGAAGGATCAACAGGTTGCGTTTTGAATTTGTAGGCTGTTCCTGTGGCGATGACGTTTTCTTGATCGTAAATCATCCTTGCAGGCACAAAAATCTGAGCCAAAACAACCACTACAAATAGTAGAAATATATAGATTGCTTTCATCCTATTAATTGTTTGATTTTAAAATTGATTTTTTCTTTTTTAGCATGACATAATTGGTAAAAAAGAAACCAATCCCAACACTTACAAACAAAAAGCCTCTAATGATATAACTCATATCAGTATCAAAAAAACGACACACAATCAGCGCCGTAATGATGAGCAACCCATAATTCAGGATTCCGAAATGGAATTGGTCCGTTCCTATTTTTATAGTGATCAGTCCGAGCGCCAATACGAGAACGTTGACGGCTATTGTTGCCATCACACCATTTGCCAAACCACTGAAAAATACAACCGTAAATATGATGAACACAAAATGAAAAAGATTGGTACGCTTTAACCATTGCTTTCTATATAAATAGACGAGCAATCCCGAGCTCAAACAAAACAAAAATGACGTGATGTAAAACTCACGTGATGTGAATACCGCTGCATCCATCTTAAAATCCCAAATCCCATTAAAACTTGTGATCAACAATAGAATAATCGTTCCGAAGGAGCCAAAAATCAAGTACCCATTTCGTCTTAATTTTTGTGTATGAAAAGCTGGAATTTTACCAACACTATAAAACAGCCCAAATAAGATAACGTACATAAGGTAGCCCAAATCGCCATTTCGCTCTAAAAAGGCCCCTAATGTGATGATAACGCTCAATGGCACCAACCAATTAAAAATGGAGGTCATGTTTGCTTGCGGGTGCTGCTTAAGTAAATGCACATAATGAGGTAGCATTAATACCATGAGCAACAAGTAGAGCCAAGGTACTTGGGGCGCTGCATTAAAACCATACCCTAAACTACAAGCATAAAAGGTTGAGAATACAGTGTGCAGAATGGCGACAGAATGCGATTTTAGCAGATATATCAATGGCAAACAGAGTACGATCCAGATTAAAACATAGGCGCTTAAATCTCCAGGAATGTTATAAATTTGACTCACCAAGGCAATACTGCCACCAACTGCAAAAAAGAGAAATGTCCCGGAGGCTTCTTTCCAAGTGGAACTTTTCTTTTTGAGAATAGCATATCCGACTAAAAACTGGCCAATAATTAAAGGCAGGAATGCTAGAAAGGTTTTTAAGGATCGTGAAAAATCATCCCAGTTATGAGCCAATATCAGTATGATTCCCAACCCCACCAACAACGCTCCCAAAACACCAAACACGGTAAACAATTTTCCCGGTGCGTCTGATTGTTGCGACTGATAAAAATTCCGAATCCTTAAAGCTATCTCTTCTGAGATCACTTGGTTCTTGACCAATTCTGGCAATTCATCTATAATTTTTGACTTCATCTGCTTTAATTTTCAGGTTAAATGTAGCCTTTTATTTTAAAATCTCATGCGCTTGTAAATTCTGGGATTTGAGAATAATCATGAAATTACGCCACTAAAATAAAAGGTTTAACCATCGTAGCAAATCCCCAACTTTATTTTAAAATGGATGAAAGTTGATTACTCTATTGGAAGTTCTTATCTATTTTATAAATCTGTAGTTATTCAATCTGTTTTAAACTTTTTATCCATTTAGCAGTCAAAGCACTATAACCTTAAAAACAATAAAAGATGAAAAAACTAATACTGATAGTAATCGCATTTGCAACGTTACAAGTTTCTGCACAAGAGCAAAAGAGAGAAATGAAAAAACAGCACCGGACTGATAATGCAAACTATAGCCCTGAAGAATCTGTACAACTTCAAACCAAAAGATTGACCTTAGTACTTGATCTTAACGAAAAACAGCAAAAAGAGATTTCAACATTATTTTTGGAAGAAGCAACATTGAGACAAAGTAAAAAAGAGGCTTTTTCAGAGGTTAAGGCCAAGGCAGAAAACAATAGTCTAACGAAAGAAGACCGCCTTAAAATAAAAAACGACCGTTTGGACCATCTGATTGACCTTAAGAAAAAAATGAAAACTATTTTATCTACAGAGCAGTATGACAAATGGGGAAAAATGAGATTGAAACAACACAAAAATAGAAAGCAATTGAAAGCTCGCAACTAGACGTATGCGCACATCACATCGAAATTAAAGCAACCGACATGTTTGGAATCGAACATATAGCTGCCAGTTCTTATAGATTGGAACATCCTAAGCAATAAAACGAAATTACAGATACAAACGCATGTTCTGTCTTAAATGGGTTGCGCAAGCGTTTTTAAATTAATCTTATGAAAACACTCAAAGTATTAACTGCCCTACTTTTTATTTTTACCATTAGCTGTAAATCAAATAAAACTGAAAAGTCAACATCAAAAATCCATAAAATTGAAGTCCAAGGCCATCGTGGGGATCGAGGAAATTTACCTGAAAATACAATCGAAGGATTTTTAAGCGCACTTCATAAAGGCGTTGACGTGATCGAACTTGATGTTGTCATCTCAAAAGACCGCAAAGTAGTTGTGTCTCACGAACCTTATATGTCGTCTTTATTTATGTCTAAAACCTCTGGTGATCCCATTCTAAAAACAGAAGAAGAACATTATAATTTGTATCAGATGACCTATGACAGTATTAAGGCTTTTGATAGTGGATCTAGAGGAAATGCAAACTTTGCTATGCAGCAAAAACTAAAAACATACAAACCGCTATTGAGTGACGTTTTTAAGACCATTGAAACCGAAATAGAAACCAAACATCTTCCTCGAGTAAAATACAACATAGAGATAAAATCTAATGAAGAAGTCTATGGCATTTATCAACCACAACCCGACGATTTTGTTTCACTGGTTATGCAGGTCGTAGATGATAACCAAATGGAATCTCAAATCTACATTCAATCTTTTGATCCCGTCATATTAAATAGAGTTCACAAAAAATATCCTCATATTGAAGTTGCTTATCTCGTTTCAAAATCAGGAATTCAAACAAACATGGCCCTTTTAAATTTTAAACCCCAAATTTACAGCCCAAATTTTAAATTACTCAAAACACAAAAAACTGTAGACTCCATTAAATTGTTACAAATGAGAGTAATTCCGTGGACTGTCAACACTGATGAAGACATCAACCAGATGTTAAAATTAGGTGTTGATGGGATTATAACTGATTATCCAGAACGTGTTATTAAGGTATTAAAATAGCTTCTTCTTAGTTAATGTTTACGCATACGACAGCTCTTCAATTAAAAAAGTCTTTCGAGAAATCGAAAGACTTTTTTTAATTCGAGCAAAGAGAATCGAACTCTCATCCCAATTTAAAAAAAAAATTAGGATTATAAACTTCAAATCCAATACTTTGGTATATTATCCTAGTATAAACTAATCAAAACATTATGTTTTAAAGTTAAAAATTTTTACTCACTTTGTCTACCGCTTTTATAGTCGCATCCAAATCATCATAGCTTAACGCATCACTGATAAACCAAGTTTCAAAGGCACTTGGCGCAATATAAATGCCTTCTTTAAGCATGCCATGAAAGAACTTTTTGAACGTTTCGTTATTGGCTCCTGCTGAGGTTTCAAAATCGAACACCTCGTGTTCTTCAAAATGAATGGAAATCATGGAACCCACTCTATTTATGGAATGCTTTACATTGTTTTTTTGAAGGACTTTAGAAAAGCCTTGATGTAAATATTCAGTTTTTTCAGCCAAACGTTTGAAAACTGTTTTGTCAGCATCAAGTGCTTTCAACATTGCCAAACCGGCCGCCATAGCCAATGGATTTCCACTCAAGGTTCCCGCTTGATACACAGGACCGATTGGCGCTAAATAATCCATAATTTCATTTCGAGCAGCAAAGGCTCCCACCGGCAATCCGCCACCAATCACTTTTCCAAAGCAAACGATGTCCGCATATACGTTATACAATTCTTGCGCACCACCTGCAGCCAATCTAAACCCGGTCATGACCTCATCAAAAATCAACAGAATATCATGTTGGTCACACAGGGTTCTTAATTTTTGTAAAAAGTTATCTTTAGGAGGAATACACCCCATATTTCCTGCAACAGGCTCAATGATAATACAGGCAATTTCGCCTTTATTGGCTTCCACAACTTCAGTAACATTATCAATATCATTGTACTTTGCCAACAGCGTATCTTTTGCCGTGCCTTGCGTCACTCCAGGGCTATTTGGTGTTCCAAAAGTGATGGCCCCTGAGCCTGCAGCAATTAAAAACGAATCACTATGCCCGTGATAACACCCCGCAAATTTGATAATTTTATCTTTTTTGGCAAAGCCGCGCGCCAATCGTACAGCACTCATGCAAGCCTCCGTACCTGAGTTGACAAATCTTATTTTTTCAATATTGGTCACCATGGACGTCGCCAATTGTGCAATCTCGGTTTCTATGGCTGTTGGCATCCCAAAAGAAGTGCCTTGTTTTGCTTTTTCAATAACGGCATTTACAACAGGATCGAATGCGTGGCCGAGAATCATTGGGCCCCAAGAATTGATGTAATCAATATATGTATTGCCATCTTCATCGTACACATACGCACCCTTGGCCGATTTCGCGAAAACAGGCGTCCCACCTACTGCACCAAATGCTCTTACTGGCGAATTTACGCCGCCCGGAATCACGACTTCTGCTTCCTTAAACAAACTACTACTGCGTTGATATAACATGAACTAATTGTATTTTATAATGAGAATTTGTCCAAGCTGTAAGTTAGTGTCGGACATCCCATTGAGTTGTTGTAATTCTTTGATAGAAAGATTATAGCGTTTGGAAAGGGAATACATGGTGTCTCCTTTCTCCACTTTGTGAGTCAAATTACTGGCAAAGTCACTTGATTTAGGTTTTGAGACCGAATTACCAAGAACCTCACTATCAAATCTATTAAGCTGAAAACGTTCAATCAAGCTGATTAATTTGTCAGGATATTTCCTATCTGTGGCATAGCCGGCAGCTCTTAAGCCTTTTGCCCAGCCTTTATAATCATCCATATCCAATTCAAATAATTTGGCGTAACGACTTCTTGAGGTCAAAAATTCAGAATGGTCATCAAAAGACTGCTCTGCATACCTGTATTTTCTAAAACATTCCTGTGTGGCATCGTCATCATGATAAATCTTATCGCCCGTCCAGTTATGGCATTTTATACCGAAGTGATTGTTGCCCTCTATAGCCAACCTCCCTTTGCCAGAAGCCGATTCTAAAATGCCTTGGGCTAAGGTAATACTCGCCGGAATTTTATGCTCTCGCATTTTTTTCTGTGCGATAGCACTGTAAGTAGCAATATAAATTTCACTGCTATTGGCATTACCTGTGGTTTTTGGCGTAGGTGCATTATCGCGATCTTTAGCATCATACGCAACGGAAGGTTTTGAATCTTCTTTAACAACAACTACACGTTCAGTTTTTGCTTTGGCATTTTTCTTTTTAGTCACAATACGTTTCTTTGAACCGCAACTTGCAAGCATCAGCGCCAGCACTAAAACCATTACTATTCTCAAAACAAACTTCATATGTATATTAACTTATTAAAGGCCATTGTTTTTTTTTCAATAGGTCGTTCATCCCTAAAATTCCTTGTAATCCGCCGGTATGAATGATCAGAATTTTTGAATGCTCGGGAAAATATCCCTTTTTTAGCAAATCCAAAACGCCATACATCAACTTTCCAGTATATACTGGATCTAGTGGAACACCATAATCGATCTTAAACTGGTTTATAAAACTGATTAATTCAGTAGTTATTTTAGCATAACCGCCAAAATGATAGTCTGTGATAAGTTCCCAGTTTAAATTTGTGGCAAAATTACTAATTTCTTCTTGTAAAAAATCACCTTTTAACGCTGGAAATCCGAGAATCTTCTGATGTGGTTTTGCTGCATTGATAAGCCCAGAAATAGTACCTCCCGTCCCTACTGAACAGCAGACATAGTCAAAGTCAGCATCTTCCTTTATCAAAATTTCCTCACAGCCTTTAATTGCCAATGTATTGGTGCCTCCTTCAGGAATCAAATAAAAGTCTCCAAATTCATTTTTCAAATTCTGAATAAAGTCATCGGAAGTTTTATTTCTAAAGGCCTCTCGTGACACGAATTTAAAACGCATGCCGCAGCTTTTTGCAAATTTAAGGGTAGGATTTTTATCCACTTGGTCCGCCAGCTCCTCGCCCCTTATGATACCAATCGTTTCAAAACCAAATTCCTTTCCAACTGCTGCCAAAGCCAAAATATGATTTGAAAAAGCACCTCCAAAAGTTAAGAGCGTTTGCTTGCCATCAGCGCTGGCTTGCTCTATATTGTATTTTAACTTTCGGTATTTGTTTCCTGAAATATGCGGATGGATCCGATCTTCTCTCTTGACAACCAACAATTGACTGACATTTTTACCCAGATTTAAGATCTGATTTTCGGAAAGATGGACTTTAAAACTCATGGTTGGCAAAGATATTTCAAAAAGTTCCAAAAGGAGCGTTTTTTGAGATAATCTAAGTCCTGTTCATGTTGGTAGGCTTCGCGCTCAAATGAAATATTCCGATAGGCCTGATGCCAATTTTTATAGTGACTATAGCGCATTAAAAATTCGAGACTATACCATATAAAAAACGGCAGGATCAACAGTTCCAATTGTTGCCTGAGGTGGATCCGTTCGTGGTTTATCAAGACCCTATTCAGTTTGAGCTGAGCATGTTTTAAAAACACAAAGGGGAACAAAGTAAGGCCAATAAATCCCTTAGGAACCATATATTTTGAAACTAGAATCATAGCCATGGTCTTTCAAAAATCTTTCCAATTTACACTATATTTGTAATACTATGAAGAAAATTGTACCTGTTGAAGAAGGTGATTATTATTTAACACCAGAAGGCTATCGTTGCTTCACAGAACAATACCATCTTAAACGTGGCTATTGTTGTGAAAGTGGTTGTAGACATTGCCCCTACGGTTTCGATAAAAAAAAATTAAAAACAAACTAATGCAAAGTACTTCCGTTTCTTTTAAAGATCAAATTCTGCAAGGCATTCCAAGCGTTCTGCCACCAGCAAAACCTTATGATGCCACCATTAACCATGCGCCTAAACGCAAAGCTATTTTATCTAACGAAGAAAAGAAACTTGCCTTGCAAAATGCACTGCGTTATTTTGATCAAAGCCAACATGCGGAATTACTTCCTGAATTTAAAAATGAATTGGAAACTTACGGCAGAATTTACATGTACCGTTTGCGACCTGACTATAAAATGTACGCCAGACCTCTTGATGACTATCCTGCAACGTCCAAACAGGCGGCCGCTATTATGCTGATGATCCAGAATAATCTCGACTACGCCGTGGCCCAACATCCTCATGAGCTTATTACTTATGGTGGCAATGGTGCGGTGTTTTCAAATTGGGCGCAATACCGATTGACCATGAAGTATTTGGCTGAAATGAATGACGAGCAGACGCTGACCATGTATTCTGGCCATCCAATGGGCTTGTTCCCAAGTCACAAGGATGCTCCTAGAGTTGTGGTGACCAACGGCATGATGATCCCAAATTATTCCAAACCTGACGATTGGGAGAAATTTAATGCGTTGGGCGTAACCCAATACGGACAAATGACTGCCGGGAGTTTTATGTACATCGGTCCGCAAGGCATTGTCCACGGCACTACTATTACGGTTTTAAATGCCTTTAGGAAAATCAAAAAATCACCAAAAGGTCATGTGTTTGTCACCTCAGGCTTAGGCGGAATGTCTGGCGCGCAACCCAAAGCAGGATCCATTGCGGGGTGCATCACAGTTTGTGCTGAAGTCAACCCAAAAATCACCCAAGTGCGGCTAGACCAGGGTTGGATTGATGAGAAAATTTCAGATTTGATTCATCTTGTGGAGCGGGTCAAAAAAGCCAAAGCTGATGATGAAGTTGTGTCATTGGCATATTTGGGAAACATTGTGGAGGTCTGGGAGAAGTTTGACGAAGAACATGTGCAGATTGATTTAGGAAGCGATCAAACCTCGCTCCATAATCCTTGGGCTGGCGGGTATTATCCAGTGGATGTCTCTTTTGAAGATGCCAACGACATGATGGCAAACAACCCTTCACTTTTCAAAGAAAAAGTACAGGAAACTTTGCGTCGCCATGCTAGAGCTATTAACAAGCACACGGCAAAGGGCACTTACTTTTTTGATTATGGCAACGCTTTCCTTTTGGAAGCTTCCCGTGCTGGTGCTGATGTGATGGCTGACAACCCGACCTTGGGACGCGAGTTTAAATACCCAAGTTATGTACAGGACATTATGGGTCCTATGTGTTTTGATTATGGTTTTGGACCCTTTAGATGGGTTTGCACCTCAGGAAAACCAGAAGATTTAGCAAAAACAGACCGCATTGCTTGTAAGGTTTTGGAGGATATCAAAAAACAGGCTCCAGAGGAAATTCAGCAACAGATGACTGATAATATCCAATGGATCAAAAGTGCGCAGGACAACAAATTGGTGGTAGGCTCTCAAGCCAGAATTTTGTATGCTGATGCTGAAGGCCGCACAAAAATTGCCAAAGCCTTCAATGACGCTATTGCTAACGGAGAGATCGGTTGCGTGGTTATAGGTCGTGATCATCATGATGTTTCTGGAACGGATTCCCCTTATAGAGAAACCTCAAATATTTACGACGGTTCCCGTTTTACTGCAGATATGGCCATCCAAAATGTGATTGGCGATAGCTTTAGAGGCGCCACTTGGGTGAGCATTCACAACGGTGGTGGCGTTGGTTGGGGTGAGGTGATAAACGGCGGATTTGGTATGGTTGTTGATGGAAGTAAAGAAGCCGAAAGGCGCATAAAATCAATGCTCTTCTGGGATGTCAACAACGGGATTGCCAGACGGAGTTGGGCACGAAATGATGCTGCTATTTTCGCCATCAAACGCGCCATGGAAATGGAACCTAATCTAAAGGTCACAATTCCAAATGTTGTTGATACTAATTTATTGAACTCGTTATAACCCTTAAATAAAATCCAATGAACAATTTAAAAAATTTTCACGAACACCAAAACATATTAAGTGTCGTGAGTAAAAAAATTATTAAAGTAGTACCCGTTTTAATGCTATTCTTGTTAATAGCGTCCTGTAGTTCTGTTAGAGTGGCTGCAGATTATGATAAGAATGCCAACTTCAACGAATTCAAAACCTTTGCGTTTTACAAACCAGGCATTGATAAAGCTGAAATTAGCGATCTAGACAAACGCCGTATCCTTCGTGCCATTGAAACTGAACTAATGGCTAAAGGTTTTACAAAGTCTGAAAATCCTGATATGCTTGTCAGTATTTTTACCAAATCCCAACAGCGTGTTGATGTTTACAACAATGCTTGGGGGTTTGGCGGCTGGGGCTGGGGAGGTTTCGGACCAGGTTGGGGCTGGGGCTGGAATCAGCAACCAACAGTGTCTACTAGAACAGAAGGTACCTTGTTCATCGATTTTATTGATGCCGATAAAAAAGAATTGGTTTGGCAAGGTATGGGTAATGGCTATCTCCCAACCCAAAATCTAGAGAAAAAAGAAGAGCGCATTCAAGAATTTGTATCAAAAGTCATGGAGAAATATCCTCCGGGGATGGCCCAATAAAACAGAATTAAAAAGAACTTTAATAAAGCATCGGTGTTAAAAACTGATGCTTTTTTAATTTTAAAGAGTATCTATAAATTTATGCTTCGTTTTAAAAACCATATCTTTGCCAACTTTTAAGCGCAGTAGATTATGAGATTAGGAGAAACCACAAGAAAAAACTTTACCCAAAACCCAAAAAACGATATCCTCGCAGGCATTACAGTATCATTAGCTATGATTCCTGAGGTTGTCGCCTTTGCTTTTGTGGCACAGATAGACCCTTTGGTAGCACTGTCAGGCGCATTTATCGTTGGATTGATCGCCGCAACTTTTGGAGGCCGACCTGCCTTAATTTCTGGGGCAGCCGGTGCTGTCGCTGTTATTTTTGTAAATCTCATTATAGAAGGGCATGCTAAAGGCATGTTATTTGACACTACCGTTGACAATATGGGCTACTTCTATTTGTTGGCAGCAGTTGTATTAATGGGGTTAATTCAAATAGGAGCCGGTGTTTTAAAATTAGGGCGGTTTGTCCGTTTGATACCACATTCGGTAATGATGGGTTTTGTAAACGGATTGGCAATTGTCATTTTTTTGGCGCAAGTGCGCATGTTTTCTCATAAAGAACTGGAAATTGGAGCTGATGGCTTAAAAAAATATATCGACATCCCAATGGCGGGTTCAGAGTTGTATATCATGCTTGGCCTTGTGGGGCTTACCATGGCCATTATTTGGTTGCTTCCTAAAGTAACCACAAAAATTCCTGCAGCCTTAACCGCAATTCTGGTTACAACTGGCGTTGTTATTTTTGGAGGTTTGGATGTAAGCACGGTGGGCTCGTATATTATAGAAGGTGGCGGGGAAGGATTAAAGGGCGAATTCCCGACTCCTAATACTGAACTTTGGCAAAATCTACCTTTCAATTTTGATACGCTCAACTTCATTCTACCTTATGCATTTCTAGCCGCGTCTGTAGGACTAATTGAGTCTTTGATGACTATGAATTTGGTTGATGAGTTAACAGAAACTCGGGGCAATGGAAACAGAGAATGTATCGCCCAAGGCGCCGGCAACATGGTAAGTGGCTTATTTGGAGGCACCGGCGGTTGTGGCATGATTGGTCAAACTGTTATTAACATTAATGCTGGTGGTAGAGGACGTTTGTCTGGAATTGTCATGGCCTTAACGCTATTAACCTTTATTCTATTTACAGCTCAATATATTGAGCAAGTTCCCATCGCGGCCTTGATAGGCGTTATGTTTATGATGGTTATTGAAACATTCGCCTGGTCCAGTTTTAGAATTATTAGAAAAATTCCTTTTCCAGATGCCATAGTGCTCGTCATTGTATCAGCCGTTACGGTTATCTATGACCTTGCCATTGCTGTATTTATTGGCGTAATTTTATCTGCACTTGTATTCGCATGGAAAAGTGCAACGATGATCAGAGCGCGCAAACGCGTCAAAGAAGACGGTACAAAAATTTATGAAATATGGGGGCCATTATTTTTTGGTTCTATCCAAAATTTCAACACCAAGTTTGATGTCAAAACTGATCCACAAAACGTTGAAATAGACTTTGTAGAATCGCGCGTAAGTGATCATTCTGCAATTGAAGCCATATTCAATTTAGTGAACAAATACGAAACTGAAGGAAAAACAATTAGGCTCAAGCATTTAAGTGAAGACTGTAAGGTATTGCTCTACAAAGCAAGTCCTAAGTTTAAAGAGGTGATTATTGAAGCCGTTGATGATCCGCGCTATTACTTAGCGGAAGATCCTGAAAAGTTCACCAAACCGCTGTCAGAATATAAATTATAAAAGAAAAGCGACTCTTCATAGGAGTCGCTTTTATTAGATATACTGATGTTTAATTATCATCATTGTTAGTTTTTTCTTTGATCTTTACATTACCGTCATCATCTGTTTTTATTTTGACTTTTTTGTCATCGGTTTCCATTTTAATTTTATCGCCATCTCTGCTAACTTCAATGTCTGCCCCTTCATCATTCATTTCATCAATGATTTTCTCTTTTTCGGTTTGTTCCCTACAAGAACTAAGCGATAGTGATAAAAACAATGCCATAACTGACATAAAAATTACTTTTTTCATAATATCTGGTTTTTATATTTTGAATGAAAGTATTCAGTATTTAATAGGAGCGTTAACGTAAATCAATAATTTAGTAACTCATTTATTTTTCGCTTTACTTTCTCCGTACTGGGAATCATCGTTTCTTCTAAGGTTGAATTCAATGGAATGGCTGGCATATTCTCACTACCAATGGTCATTACTGGAGCATCCAAAAACCTGAAGCACTCTTCCTGAATTTTTCCTGCCAATGCTCTTGCAAAACTATTATTGGAAGGCTCTTCAGTTACTACCAAGCATTTTCCAGTTTTTCTGACCGATTTCATAATCGTGTCCTCATCCAACGGAAACAAGGTTCGTAGATCAATCACCTCAATCTGCTCTTTCATCCCTAATGCTTCAGAAGCATTCATGGCCCAATGCACACCCATACCGTAAGTTACTATGGTTAGCGTTTCCATATGCTCCTGTTTCCAGATTTCCTGAAGTACCCATGCCTTCCCAAACGGTAGCACATAATCTTCAGCGGGTTGTACAGACGTTGCACCTTTAGTTCCTGGAACTTTACTCCAATACAAGCCTTTATGCTCTAAAATAACCACAGGATTTGGATCGTAATACGCAGCTTTCATCAAGCCTTTTAAATCGGCACCATTACTTGGATACGCAATTTTTATCCCTCTAATATTTGTAAGGATACTTTCTACAGATGAGGAATGGTAAGGTCCGCCGCTACCATAAGCACCAATTGGCACGCGCAGGATCATACTTACGGGCCATTTTCCGTTTGATAAATAGCAACTTCTACTGACTTCTGTAAATAACTGATTGAGTCCTGGCCAAATATAATCGGCAAACTGAACCTCAACGATGGGTTTTAATCCGACGGCACTCATGCCAACAGTGGAACCCACAATAAATGCTTCCTGGATTGGTGTATTGAACACGCGATCATCGCCAAACTTTTGCGCTAATGTTGCCGCCTCTCTAAAAACGCCTCCCAGCCTACCGCCAACGTCTTGTCCATAGAGTAAACATTCTTTGTGTTTGGTCATCAGTTCTTCTACGGCAAACAATGCACAATCTACCATAACCACTTTTTCAGCACCTTTTGGGGAACGCTCTCCCTTTTCTTCGGTGATGGGCGTCGGTGCAAAATCATGCGTGAATAAATCTTCTGGTTTCGGATCCTCGGCCTTTAGAGACAGATAATAATCTGTCTCTACGGCTGTTTTGCATTCGTTCTCTATGTTTAGGATTTCTTCTGAAGAAACCCCACTATCCAACACCTGCTGTTTCAAAACTGGATATGGATCTCGTGATCGCGCTTCTTCCAAATCGTCACGATACCATTCCATCCTAACTCCAGACGTATGGTGATTCAACAACGGAACTTTAGCATGAATCAAAAAAGGCCTTCTTTCTTGGCGAATCGTTTTTATGACTTTTTCAACAGCTTCATAACTCTCTATAAAGTTTGCGCCGTCTATTGAAATGGCTTCCAATCCGTTAAAACCTTTAGCATATCCAAAGGCATCTTGTGCTCTGGTTTCAGCGGCATTTGCTGAAATGTCCCAACCGTTATCCTGTATCAGAAATATAATTGGCATTTGCTTTAAAGCTGCCATTTGAAAAGCTTCGGCAATTTCACCTTCGGTTACGGAAGCATCGCCTAAACTACAGACCACTAGAGGCAAATCTTTTATCGCTTTATCGTTCAAACCTTGTAATTCTTTGTACTGCATTCCCATGGCCACTCCTGTTGCAGGAATCGCTTGCATTCCCGTTGCTGAAGATTGATGCGGAATTTTTGGCTTGTCGTCATCCTTTAAACTTGGATGACAATAATAAGTACGTCCCGCAGAAAACGGATCATCTTTTTTGGCCATTAGTTGCAGCATCAGATCATACGGTTTCAATCCGAATGATAAGAGCATCGCATCATCGCGATAATAGGGAAAGGCATAATCTTGAGGTAATAATTGCATCCCCAAAGCCGTCTGGATGGCTTCATGGCCTCTAGACGTGGCATGAACGTATTTTGAAACGTGTTTAAAATTGGCTTCGTACAATTCCGCCATGGCTTTGGCCGTACAAAGGTTTGAAAACGCTTTTTTTAATATCTCTTTTGTTACAATACTCATGTTTTATTTTTTGGGCGTTGGGGCGGACTTTTTGCAGGCAGGCAGGTACGTTACTAGTCCTAACGCAAATTGGCTTCAGACCTCACAGGTTTTCAACCACGAAGCGTCGGGACTGTGAGGTCTTGTTCACATTATATTTTTCTATTACTATCAAATTGTTCGAAATAATCAGCGACACGACGCACAAAACTTCCTCCTAAAAATCCATCTACAACGCGGTGGTCAAAGGATAAAGACAAATACATCATACTTCTAACCGCAATTTCATCACCTTTTTTAGTCTCAATAACCTCAGCACGTTTTTTTATAATGCCGAGCGCTAAAATGGCGACTTCGGGCTGATTGATGATGGGCGTTCCCATGACACTTCCAAAAGTTCCTACGTTGGAAATCGTAAAAGTGCTGCCCTTAATATCGTCTCCTCCCAACTTGTTTTCTCTTGCTTTATTGGCCATTTCGTTCACGTTTTCAGCCAAGGTTCTCAAATCTTTTTGGTCTGCATTTTTAACAACCGGAACAATCAAATTCCCACTTGGTAATGCCGTGGCCATCCCTATGTTGATATGTTCTTTCACGATAATGTTACTACCATCCACCGAAGCGTTGATATTTGGAAAATCTTTTATGGCCTTGGCGACAGCTTCTACAAATAATGGTGTAAAGGTTAACCGTTCACCATGTTTTTTTTGAAACGCTTCTTTGTTTGCATTTCGCCAATTGACCATGTTGGTCATATCGGCTTCCACATAAGCAGTGACGTGCGGCGCTGTATGTTTGGAATAGACCATATGATCTGCAATCATTTGGCGCATACGGTCCATTTCAATAATTTTCCCTTTGCCTTTATCAAAATTCAATTGCGGAATTCGGTAAGCTGTGGGATCTTGGATTACGGCTTGCGCAAATTTATAGGGCCGGCCTTCTTCTAAATAACTGAACAGATCACTTTTACGCAACCTTCCTTCGTTTCCAGTTGCTGGAATTCTGGAGAGTTCTTCAAAACTGATGTGCTGTTCTTTGGCGATGGAAATGATTAGTGGGGAGAAGAATAGATCCCCTACAGACCTCCCCGAAGGGGAGGAATTACTCGGTACTGAAAATGATGCTGAATTTGAATTTGAACTTGAATTTGAACTTGAGCTTGGAACAGGGGATGCTAAATGGGATGACTTTTTAGTTGATTTCTTATCACGTGATAGATCCTCTTTTGACGATTCGCTACGGCTAGAAGTGACTGATTGCTTTTTTGATGACTTTTCTTCTGAAATTTCCAATACAGCAATCACCGTTCCAACCGGTACAACATCCTTGGCATTGAACAAGGTCTTTACTAAAGTTCCTGAAACCGGAGCTGGAACCTCGTTGTCCACTTTATCTGTGGCCACTTCCAGGATGATGTCTCCTTCTTCAAAAGAATCGCCTTCATTGACGAGCCAATTGATGATGGTTCCTTCGGTAATACTTTCGCCCATTTTGGGCATTTTTAATTCGAACATCGACATTTTATCTCTTTGAGACCTCACAGGTTTTAGAAACCTGTGAGGTCTGATTATTGCTGTTTTTGAATCTCACTATCGCGTTAAGAATTGAGGCATTATTGGAGCTCAGGTTGGCTTGATTGCCATTATATAAACATATCAAGGTTTCATGCTTTTTTATCATGAGATTCCTGCCTGCGTAAGAAGTGGTCCCGAAGCGTATCATAAACACCTTCCTGAATTTTCATGTTTTCGGGAACCTCCCTCAAAGGCTCAACCATTCTTAGCGTGTCATGACAATCCCTTGGCAATTGCTGATACAGTTCTGTGCCTTTGGTTTTCCAAGCGATCATCTCATCACTCACTTCTTTTATCACTTTTGCTGGATTGCCAACCACCAAACTTCGTTTTGGAATGATGGTTTCGGCTTTGACAAAACTCAGGGCTCCAACGATGCTTTCGTCACCAATTTCAGCATCATCCATGATGACCGAATTCATTCCAATCAGACAATTTCTGCCCAAATTGGCGCCATGAATAATTGCGCCATGGCCCACATGAGCGCTTTCTTTTAAGGTTATAGATTTACCTGGAAACATATGCACCGTGCAGTTTTCTTGTACGTTGACACCATCTTCCAAAATGATTTGTCCCCAATCGCCTCGGATTGCTGCGCCTGGACCGATGTAACAATTTTTGCCAATGATGACATTGCCTGTAACTGCTGCCAAAGGATGCACGAAACTAGTTTGGTGAATGACAGGGATGTATTTATTAAATGAGTATACCATTCATTATTATCTTTAAATCTTAAATATTTACTTTAACCTTTCGGATTAGCAAATTCTCAATTGAATCTTTAAACCATTTCGTTGAGGAAAGACAATCTTGATTTAAGTTGAATTTACCTAGGTAGTTTTTACGGTAGTCCTTCATATTCAGAAACTCGTAAAAATCAAAAAAGTTGTCACTTCTGAGTTTCTCCAGAATTTTTGTAGAATTTTTTTCGTCTCTATATTTCTCGCCATGTATTTTTAACTCATAGAATGTGCTTCTAGCTTTGTCTAACTTTTGAGCAATGACAAGAATTTTTTCGTTTTTATATTTTTTAATGTCTTCAATGTATGATTCTTTATCGAAACCTTGTAATTGTAATTCTTCAATATTATCAGGGTGATATAAATAATTTTCTATACAATAGTAATTAAGTATACAGTAGTTTGGGTTTTCAGATTCAATAGCTTTTTTTTCTGAATCCAATATGAAATCCTTATCCCTAATTCCAATAATTTGAGAATCTGACAGCACTCTACCAAAAACAGTGAAGCTGTCTTTTTCAGGAAGAAAATCTAAATTTAGAAATCCCAAACTATTCAAAATTTCCGCATTTAAATTCTCACATACGACTAATTTCCTTTTGTCTTAATTCTTTCCCGTAATTACTTAAAAGTAAATTAACATCTACGTCTTCCACTGACTCATCACACACAATGTTAGATTTGCCACTAACCTCGTATTTTTTTAAAACTTTGAATTCAAAAAAATGAGGTTTTTTACTTTTTTCACAATAACTGCAACTGCAAGGAACCATTTCTTTAAACTCGAGCTCATTGTAGTCTTTATGAATAGACGCTATATTTTTCCTCAAAATATAGAGATATTCCTTTACTGAATCCCCTATTAAACTAATAGTAATCTTATTCTCAAAATAATACTCTCGGACCAGCGCAAACGTATTTTCATGGTTTAATTTTACCCCATATCTCCAATAATTATTTTCAAAAATGTCTTCATTGAGCTTTACAATTAAACGAGTTAAAATTCCTTTAGGCATGAACTTATATCTGTACTCAAACTTTGCTGTTGTTTGATCCTTATCCCATAAATAGTCAATTTGATCTACAGGCAACAATCTTGGGACTAAATATTTGTTAGAGCCAACTTTAAAACACAAATCAAATTTTGTATTTTTCATTAAAGCTATTAGTTCAACAGTCTTGGGTTTATGTTCAGAATCTTTCCAAATCCTCTCAATATCTTTATCTGTAAAAATTCCACGATTTTCTATAACTATTGGGTCATCGAGTATTTTATATACACCTTTTGTAACCCATTCATGATTTAAAAATATAACTTGCTTTAAAATAAGATCATTCTTAAAATGAAGAAA
>NZ_LZRN01000007.1 GCF_001678675.1 Gelidibacter algens | reverse complement strand
GACGTATTTCAATTATTTTTTTTGCGCATAGTTCAGCCGTTGTGATTGTAAAAATAAAAAGCAATAAGCTCGCCGCAAACTCTGATTTTCCTCTTATGAACTTGATCATTGGAAAGCGAGAAAAATAAAATTATCCGTTGAATTTTGAATTTTAGGATTAATTTTCTTTTAATCTTCTATTTTAATACTGCATAAAATTTTTGGGCGCAATGCGTTTGTATTGTGTTGTTTAGCGAGATTTTTTTTGGCTTGCTTATAACGTTTATGTGTATGGACCGTTGCGTGTTAAAGCACGAACCATTAAAGGTACAAAACTCATCTGGAAAATTCCCAAGAATTTTCCAGATGAGCACAGACACAGCAATGGTTTATACACGGTGTTACCACACGTTTTTATTCTACTTTTTTATATTCCTGTCTATATTTCCAAGTTTTGCCATCCAGAAACACAACTAACAAAGCTGCTCCGGACCTATGATTGGAAACGTCAAAAAATCAGGTTTCCATTTTTTGATTTTGTAAACCGAGTTTTTTTAACATCCAACGCTCCTGCAATGTAAGGAACTAATAAAAATTGGACGTTTTTATTTTTTAAATATAAATATCCATCTTTTTTCAGTTTGGTTTTTAATATTCTTTCTTTGAATATTTTACCGTTTTCAATGTAATCTATTTTTATTTTTTTGGGACTGATAACTTTTAAATTAAAAGTATAAGTTTTTAGACTGTCCAATTTTAGCGTGTCTTTTATAAGTTTTCGGTCAATTTCTTTAAAAAAATTATTGTAAGTCCAAATCTGTTTTTTGTATTCTTTCGAGATACTGTCAAATTCGAGATGAACAATTCCATATCTGCCATTTAATTCGGTCAAGTTTCGCTTATTCAGCGAATTTGGGTTAATCAGCTTTTTATCGAATGAGGCGCAACTTTGGATAATTATACCCAAAATTGAAATCAATAGATAAAATTTCGTTTTATTTCGCAATTTTTTTTTCAAATGTGTGGTAACGTTTATGTGTACGAGCTGTTGCGACGGATGGAACGAACCAATCCAAATAAGACGTGACTGTGTGGATACTTCGGTTCGATTTGTGCCAGTGATTTCGGTTTCATAGTGCCAGGCATTTCGGTTCAAACTGTGCCACTTTTGCCTGTGTGGTAAAAGTCTATATCGGTTCGATTTGTGCCACAGTTCGACCTCGCTCACCGCAGCGCTTTGAAAGATCAAGTAATAATTACCTTGTCGCCAAAAAACGTGCGATATGGCCAACACACTTGATCCAATGGACTTAAAACAAATCATTTCCCTGCACCTAGATGGGTTCAGCAACCGTAAAATAGGCGCTACCCTGGGGATATCCCGCAACACGGTAAACAATTATATGCAGCTGTTCAAGGCCAGTGACCGTTCCCCTGAGGAACTGTTGGCCCGCGACAATGCTGCCCTGGAGGCACTCTTTCCTTCCAGTACCACGATAGCCAATCCCCGTTACGGTGAGCTAATGCTGTATTTTGACGGGATCAACAAAGCCCGGAACCATCCCGGTTTTACCTTTCTGTTCCACTACCAGGAATATGTGCAACATGCCAAAGAACCCTATAGTTATACCCAGTTCATGGAGCATTACAACCGTAAATACTCAAAGGTCAGGGGATCAATGAAACTGGAGCACGATCCGGGCAATGAGATGTATGTGGACTATGCGGGCAAGAAGCTGCAGATCGTGGACCGGGCCACCGGGGAGCTCATTGCGGTGGAGGTCTTTGTGGCCATCCTGCCCAACAGCCAGTACACCTATGTGGAAGCCTGCCATAGCCAAAAGAGAGCCGATCTTATCACATGCTGTGGCCATGCCCTGGAGTTTTATGGCGGGGTGCCCAAGGCCATCGTCTCCGATAATCTAAAGTCGGCCGTAACCCGTGCCAGTCGTTATGAGGCGGATATCAACCGCAGTTTTAAGGACTTTGCCAGGCACTACAACTGTGTGATCAACCCGACCCGTGGATACTCCCCGCAGGACAAGGCCCTTGTAGAGAATGCTGTCCATCTTGCCTATCAGCGCATCTATTATCCCTTGCGCAATATGACCTTCTTCTCCCTAAGCGAGCTCAACAAAGAGATCCGCAAGCTGTTGACAGCCTATAACAATCTACTGTTCAAAAGGAAACAGGCCAGCCGTCTGGAGCTCTTCCAGTCCATAGAAAAAGGCCATTTAAAATCACTTCCACTAAGTCCCTACCAGCTCAAGGACTATTGCCGTGCAAAGGTGCAGAAGATGGGATATGTGTACTTCTCGCCAGATAAAAGTTATTATAGCGTACCCTACCGCTACATCGGCAAGCAGACCCAGATCCATTATACCGCCACGACTGTGGAAGTGTATTACAACCATCAGCGGATAGCCCTGCACCAGCGTAATCCCAGTAAGGGAAACTACAACACAAATCGTGACCACCTGAGCAGTACCCACAAATATTATGTGGACTGGAGCCCTGAATTTTTTAAAAAGAAAGCTGCCCTGCACGGGGAAAATGTAGTGGCCTGTATTGATACCATCATTGCCTCGGGAGATTACCCCGAGATCGGTTACAAGCGTGCCATGGGACTTATCCAGTTGCACAGAGCCTTTGGCTCACAACGCTTGGACAGCGCATGCAAAAGGGCCATACAGGCAGATGCGGTCGCATACCAGCGCATCAAGAATATCCTGAAAAACAACCTGGACCGGTCTTCCCTGTTCTACCAAGATCTAGAACAAGACAAACCTCATATCCCCGTACATGAGAATCTCCGGGGAGCTTCGGCCTATCAATAAATATGTAACCAATAAACTCTATAATTATGAACAACAATCAAACCGTTGAAAAACTAAAACAAATGCGCCTAGGTGCCATGGCAGACTTACACCTGCTGCATATCAAGGAAAATCGCACACCGGATCTTACGGCCGATGAATACTTGGCATTGCTCACGGACCATCAGTGGGAGGACCATAAGGATCGAAAGATCCAAAGGCTCCTCAAGCAGGCATCCTTCCGTGGACAGGCCGATCTGGCGGAAGTGGACTACGCCCAACAGCGCAATCTGGACAGGAACATGTTCCTGCGTCTGGGCTGTCTGGATTTTATGAAACGAAAAGAGAATATTATTATGACCGGTGCCTCCGGAGTTGGAAAAAGTTATCTGGCCCAGGCCCTGGGGCACCAGGCGTGCATGATGGAATATCGCACCATCTATGCCAACACGGCCCGTTTATTAAAAAGACTGAAGCTCAGCAAGGCCGATGGAACCTATCTAAAAGAACTGGCAAAGCTCCTAAAGGCAGATCTGCTTATCCTGGATGACTTTGGTCTGCAAGGTTTTGACAACCATGCAAGAGAATCACTTATGGATATAATCGATGACCGTTACAACCGATCCTCCACCATCATCTTATCTCAAATACCAGTCTCCGCCTGGTATGACATCATTGGAGAAGGAACCATAGCTGATGCAATCCTGGACAGGATCGTAAACTCATCCCACAGGATCGACCTCAAAGGGGAATCCTTAAGAAAGGGAGCTTTAAAGAACGAATAACAATAATTTTTTATATAATTGCAAGATCTTTCAAAGTGGCACGGTTTGACCGAAACAGGTGGCACCATCACTCCGAAATAGCCATTGTCTTGTAATTTGTATCAGACCGAATTTGCTAGGAGGTAATATCTTATGCTTTGCTTTATCATCTTTCATTTCGTCACTAAGATGATTGTAAAGTTTCTTGCGATTCTCTGCATTGCACATGTCAATAAAATCGACTACAATAATACCACCCATATCACGTACCATGCTTAAAAAGTACGGTCAAACCGTAACAAGGACATGGTCTTTACCTCTTTTTTAACATTTGTTTTAACAGTTTTTAATTTTGAATGTTTGTATTTTAGAAATCGCTGACAAGAAATTCAATTTATTCATTTTTGAAGCATACCAAACTTATGAAACAGTTAAAACTAAAAAACCAGAAGACCTTTTGTTTACCGTCAACACTATTTATGGCAATTTTTATAGCACTTTTGAGTTGTGAAAAAGATGACCCTATAATACATCAGGGTAGTTCAGTTGAAACTAAAAAAGTCCCATATTCCGTCGGTAATATAACACTTAAAGATTTTGTGCAAACAACCGCGTTTATTAATGAAGAACAAAAATTACAAAATCATGGCGGAAACCAACTTCAGCGGAAAGGGCAAGTACAGGACAACCAATACCAATTTGTTTCCAATGAGGTTCTGAGCACAACAACCGACATACAGACTACATATGCTACACCCATCAGGAAGGTAAATAATGAAAACGATGGTGCAAGACACAGTCTTGTGGTATCGCAGAACGCACAGGGCAGCAATAGCTATATCGTTACATACTCTGATGACGGCATGATGATTACTATAAGCCCAATAGGTGAAGTTGACCCGGACGCCCCAGCACCTGATACCCTTTGTGTGGACTATTCGATAACTTCTACAACGCCTTGTGGGTGTGGACATTATCACACGAGCGAATGTGGTGGCTGTACGAGTGGCGGCCCATTATACCCTTCATCTTCCACCGTGGGCGTCATAATGATCTGTTGGGAAGGACCAACGCCAATTGGCATAGACCCACCATCAACTAGTTACGCGGGACATGGCTCTCCAAATGGCGTTTTTGGCGGTAGCTCAGGCGGTGGTGCAAGCTCACCACCCCCTCCGCCCATATACATCTATGAGGGCGATGCAGAGTGTTTTGGTGATGGTACTTGCACACCGCAATTGTACTGGGCCGCCCAAATGGCTTGGCTAAACCCATCTGGACTTGATCCAACAAATATTGACAGTGCCTTGGCCTTTACCAATTTTATAGCTACCCTCCCACAAGAACAGCAGGACTTTTTGAATGCTCCTGAGAACTTTGCCTTGAGAGCCAGCATAAATGCCTTTCTTGATGAGAATAATTTTAGTATGGAGTTGCTGGACACTATAAGAACAGCTCTGGAAAGTTTAAGTTCCTTTACTGAAAATGATTATCCTGGAAAAAATTTAAATTATGACTTTAAATGGTGGCTAGATAATAGTTTTATATTAAATTCTGGTAATTTTGACATGCCCTCAGAGGAAGCCCCTACAATTTTTGAAAGTCCTAATTCAAAAGAACTATTTTTATTCAGTATTTATCCAGGCCCAGCAATTCTGCATATAGAAAATTCAGCTGTAGCTTTAAATAAAGCTGAACAATTAGTCGTAAATGGCATGTTGACTGGAATAAGCGATGGGAAAGCCGATGCTTTTAGGCATGCTTTTTGGAATTCTCTAGGCACAGCCGAATTTCCAGTGGAAATTATGAAGCTATTTGCAGATGCTCATGAATGGGGTGAAAATGGTATAGAAGTTGATATGGATTTTTATAATAATTACAAAGGAAGAATAATTGGAGGCAATTTTAATTTTGCAAGTAGTGATTCTGATATTTCTGATGCAGTTTTACAAGCTGTATTTGATGGAATATTAAAATATATCAATGGACAGGGATCATTAGTGTTTACAAATCAGTAGATCATGAGTAATATAATTGTTAACTGGATAATTATTGTATTGGTAATTCTAGTTTTATTTATTATTATCCGATATCTTTTAAGTAAATTGGTTTATTTCCGCAATAGGAAAAAAACAAAAAATATTATTTCTATTCTTTTGGCAGTGACTATTTATTTTTACTTTTCAAGCTTATTTTTTTATAATATAAGCTTACAAACAGAAGAGAAATTTGATGAGATAGTTTGGATTAACGATATTAATGATAGACATAAAATGATTGATGATTTGCTAAAATCAAATTATCTCATTGATAAAAGTAGACGTAAAATCAATGATGTATTTGGAAAACCAAAAAAAACAATACAAGATGATATTTGGGTATATGAATTGATTGATCGGACATGGGCAGATTTTGAACTTATTGAATTGAAAATATATTTTAAGGATGATACGGTTCGAAAATTTGACTATTCCGCGAAATAATGAGTTTATTCTTCGATCTTGTACCATGCTTGCTTTTGGCTGTTATTGATTTATTTCAACCAAAAATATGCTTACAAAGTAAAGGCTCGTTTTTGGAGGGTGCCGGCTAGCAAGGTATTTCGGATAAAATTTACCATAATTTTAGCCATTGTTGGTGTTTTCCACCAACAACTAATGTTAGACCTTTTTACCAATAAGCAAAACTAAATCTCAAATTCTCTTACAAGAGGTTGAATTTAAAATTATTCCATAAAAAAACCCCTTACTTCCAATGAAATAAGGGGTTTATCAATTAATCAATTTTGTCTCCATTTTTATCAAAAAAATGGTATTCAAGATATGTGTAAGCATCTCTGGGCAGTACTTTTACCCATTTTTTGTGTTCTAAAAACCATTTTGACCTGAGGGATGGAAATCCTTTGGTCAAAAAGGCTGCTATAAAAGGATGTGTGTTTAGGGTCACCTTTTTGTAGTCTTTTTTGAAAATCCGTTCCATGTCTTGGGTGATACGTTGAACCACCTTAATTGGCGCTTCAATTTCCTCACCACTAACATTCGGGTTTTCTTCTGTTGTTTCAATATTCCTTTCTGGGCGCACCCGTTGTCTGGTAATTTGGATCAGACCGAATTTGCTAGGAGGTAATATCTTATGCTTTGCTTTATCATCTTTCATTTCGTCACGAAGATGATTGTAAAGTTTCTTTCGATTCTCTGCATTGGACATGTCAATAAAATCGATTACAATAATACCACCCATATCACGCAAGCGCAATTGTCTGGCAATTTCAGTAGCTGAAATCATATTGACTTCTAAAGCAGTGTCCTCTTGATTTTTTTCTTTGTTGGATCTATTACCACTGTTGACATCAATCACATGGAGTGCTTCGGTGTGTTCTATCACAATATACGCACCTTTGGCCATAGAGACCGTACGCCCGAAGGAGGTTTTGATTTGTCTCTCAATACCATGCTTTTCAAAAATGGGCACGCCATTTTGATAATGTTTCACAATAGATTCCTTTTTTGGTGCAATTTGATGCACGTAATCTTTGATTTGCATATATAGCTCTTCATCATCTACAACAATACTTGAGAACGAATCATTGAAGATGTCCCTCAAAATTGAAGATGCTTTGTTCATCTCTCCAAGTACTTTACTTGGGTGAGGGGCCTTGTTGAGTTTCTTGCACATTGCTGTCCATCGGCTCAATAGGTTTTGCAAATCAGTGTCTAACTCAGCCACTTTTTTACCTTCTGCAACGGTACGGACAATAACGCCAAAACCTTTGGGAGTAATGCTCTTGACCAATCGTTTTAAACGATCTTTTTCTTCTTTGGATTCTATTTTTTGAGAAATAGAAATCCGGTCAGAAAACGGTACCAAAACAATATACCTTCCGGCAATTGACAGCTCACTACTAATGCGAGGTCCTTTGGTTGAAATAGGTTCTTTTACAATTTGGACCAAGAGCGATTGATTTGATTTTAAGGCGTCAGCAATACTGCCGTCTTTGTCAATGTCTTTTTCAAATTGAAAGTTTTTGAGTAGAAAATCTGTGTGTTTCCCTGTGCTTACACGTTTTACGAATTTTAAAAGTGAAGGTAATTTTGGACCTAAATCATGATAATGCAAAAATGCATCTTTTTCAAAACCTACATTTACAAATGCAGCATTTAGTCCAGGAACAGCTTTACGGATTTTGGCAATAAACACATCACCAACCGCAAAGTTGTTATCCTCTTCATCTTTATGTAATTCAATAAGTTTTCCATCTTTTAATAAGGCAAAATCAACAAAGTCTGAACTTGAACGAATAATTAATTCTTTATCCATGTTGTTAATTTAAATCCATTCTGATTTGCATCAGAACAGATGGATTATACTAAATTTTTTGACACAGGATTCCCGATTAAAAATCGGGGTAATTCCGGTAAATTCAAGAGAGCCACAACCAGTGGTTTCAGCTTAAATTTTATATCAAAGAACGTTACTGTAAAACCGAAAAAGTAGTTAAAAAACTACTTTTTCTAATTTATTTCTTTTTGTGACGGTTAGCGCGTCTACGTTTTTTACGCTTATGCGTCGCTACCTTATGTCTTTTTCTTTTTTTACCACTTGGCATAAATCAAGTCTTTTTTTAGATTAATATTTCTTTTAATGTTTTACTATACTTCAACATTAGACTTAACGCCTTCTACAAATACTTTTGCAGGCTTAAATGCTGGAATGTTGTGTGCTGGTATTTTGATAGTCGTGTTTTTAGAAATATTTCTACCAGTTTTTTCAGCTCTTGTTTTAACTATAAAGCTTCCAAAACCTCTTAAATACACATTATCACCACTCTCTAAAGATGTTTTAACTTCCTCCATAAATGTTTCTACGGTTGCTTGAACATCACCTTTTTCAATTCCTAATTTCTCAGAAATTTTCGCTACTATATCAGCTTTTGTCATTGCTACTAATTTTAGGGTTTATCTATTAATTATAAGGGATGCAAATATAGGGATTTTAATTTCAATATTTCAAGCCTAATTAATTAAAATTTAAGGGTGTAAAGGATTATTTTTGTGGTGACTAAAAAAAATGAATGAATTTTAACAAGACTTTAACTATTTGGTATTCAGAACATAAGCGCGACCTGCCATGGCGCAAAACCAAAGACCCATATTACATTTGGTTATCGGAAATAATTTTGCAACAGACCCAAATAGCCCAAGGGTTACCCTATTATGAAGCTTTTGTTACCAAATATCCAACCGTTTTTGACCTTGCCAATGCCCAAGAAAGTGATGTGTTGAAACTTTGGCAAGGGTTGGGTTATTACTCGAGAGCTCGAAATTTACATACCACCGCAAAGCACGTAGCCAATAATCTTGATGGTGTTTTTCCAAACAGTTATCAAGAGCTTTTAAAGTTGAAAGGTGTTGGTGATTATACGGCCAGTGCCATAGCCTCCATTTGCTATGGTGAGCCCGCGGCAGTTGTTGATGGCAATGTTTACAGAGTTTTGTCACGTTATTTTGGAATTGACACCCCTATCAATTCCACAAAAGGCATTAAGGAGTTTAAAATGCTTGCCGCATCGTTGATGGATCATGAAAACCCATCTGATTACAATCAGGCCATTATGGAGTTTGGGGCTGTACAGTGCAAACCAAAAAATCCGTATTGTTATACGTGCCCTTTAAATGAAAGCTGTGTAGCACTTCAGAAAAACAGAATTGACGAGTTACCTGTCAAATTGAAAAAGACAAAGGTTAGCACAAAATATTTTAATTTTTTGGTACTCCTATCTACGGACAAAGAAACTATTTTTCAAAAAAGAACATCAAAGGGCATTTGGCAAAACCTTTATCAATTCCCTTTGTTGGAAACCGATCAAAAATTGAAAATAGCCAACTTTGAAAAGCACCCTTTTATAAAATCCTATTTTGGAGATGTACCGTTTGATTTTAGTCTCTATAATAATAAAGATATCGTGCATAAACTTTCACACCAACACCTCCATACAAAATTTTGGATTGTTGAGATTGACAAACTCCCTCAAAAAGGAATTCCGATTGCCGATTTAAAGCGCTATCCAACATCTATATTGATCAGTAACTTTATTGATGAATTTTTTGAAAGTTGAGTTCAATAATCACATATAAGTTTAACTGAAAAAGGCATGAGTGTAATAGCCTGATTCATTATTAGAAAATAGGGTCTTCAAAGACATATCTTTCTGTTTAGATTATTTAAGATCCGTAAATTACAAACTCAGATTATTTTTGAATGTTTCTATTCCTATGTTATAGAATGGTATTAAAAGAATCATCACTACACAATAACATATAAGAAGCCTAATTAATTATAATTCCCATTTTTTTTATTACTTTTAAAAAAGTCATTGCAAATGGTTAATTTTGCACCTAAATTTTAAAATAATTATGTCAGGAACTTTAAATAAAGTCATGTTAATTGGTCACTTGGGTGATGATGTGAAAATGCACTATTTTGATGATAAAAATTGTGTTGGACGCTTCCCTTTGGCTACTAATGAGACTTATACAAGTAAACAGACCAATGAGCGCATCAGCAATACGGAATGGCATAATATAGTGGTCCGCAATAAAGCGGCTGAAATTTGTGAGAAATATTTGAGCAAAGGCGATAAAGTATATATTGAAGGGCGCATCAAAACTAGAAAATGGAATGATGACAAGGGTATTGAACGTTATTCTACTGAAATCCAATGCACAGACTTCACCTTTCTAAGTACAAAAAATGAAAGTCAGGAGCATGCATCAAACCAGACACAACCAGCACCAAACGCGAACACAAACGGTGCTGAACCCGAACAGAACGATGATTTACCATTTTAAAAATCTAACTAATTTCTTTTGTTTTGGACCCTGAACCCACGCAATTCCTAATCCTTCAATCGTCTGACAATATCTCGTTACTCATAGGTATTATCTTAATATTTATACTGCTTGCCTGCTCCGCTCTCATTTCTGGTGCTGAAGTGGCATTTTTCTCATTGACCCGTTCTGACATTGATAACGGATTGGTGCAAAACACGACGGCGTTCAAAATCATTTCCAAACTTTTAGAACGTCCAAAAAAGCTATTGGCCACCATACTCGTTGCCAATAACTTTATCAATATTGCCATCGTCATTCTATTTGCATATATTGGCGAGTTTCTATTTCATCGAATAAGTATTGCTTGGTTGAAATTTCTTTTGGAAGTGGTCGTGGTAACCATTCTAATTTTGCTTTTTGGAGAAATCCTTCCAAAAATTTATGCCAGTAGAAATCGAATAAAATTCGCAATGTTCATGGCGCAACCTTTGAGGTTTTTAGATATTATTTTCTCTCCAATCAGTTTGCCCATGCGCTCCATAACTATTGGCATCCACAACAGATTGGGGAAACAAAAATCAAACCTGAGTGTAGATCAACTCTCACAAGCCTTAGAACTTACTGGCGAGCATGAGACTACTATGGAAGAGCATCGAATTCTTCAAGGCATCGTCTCCTTTGGAAATACAGATACCAAACAAGTGATGCGGCCGCGTATAGATATTTTTGCATTGCATACTGAGCAGAAATATTCTGAAATCATTCCAGAAATTATCAAAAATGGCTACTCCAGAATTCCGGTGTATAAAGATACCATTGATACCGTTGTGGGCATTTTATACGTAAAAGATCTACTTCCGTATATTGACAGAAAACAATTTGATTGGACCGCCTTGTTGCGTGACCCTTTCTTTGTGCCTGAGAATAAAAAACTGGATGATTTGATGGCTGAATTCCAAGAAAAGAAAGTCCATTTAGCAGTGGTGGTGGATGAATACGGCGGCACTTCAGGCTTAGTATCTTTGGAAGATGTTATTGAAGAAATTGTTGGCGATATTAGCGATGAGTTTGATGATGACGATTTGATTTACACCAAAATTGACGATAACAACTATTCTTTTGATGGCAAAACTCCTTTAAAAGACTTTTACAAGATTGTCGATCTTGATTCTGACTCTGATTTTGAAAGCCATAAAGGAGAAGCCGAAACAATGGCCGGTTTTGTGTTGGAGATTTCAGGCGTTTTCCCAAGACGCGGCAGTAAAATAAATTTCAAAAATTACGTTTTTACCATTGAGGCCTTAGACAAAAAGCGAATCAAACAATTAAAATTCACTATTTTAAAATGATAAAAGCCAAACTTTTTATTGTAGCCTTATCGCTTGCATTCTTTTTCTCATGCGGAGAGGATCCAATCCCGAAACCTAAAGGATTTTTACGTTTGGATTATCCGATAGCACAATATGAGCAAACGGAGCTCAATTTACCATTCACCTTTGAGAAAAACATCCTTGCAGGGCGCATCAAGAATGTTAAAGTAGATACAAAAAATCAGACCTACGGCATTGATATTAATTATCCATCTTTAAAAGGCACCATTTATTTGACCTATATCAAAGTCAATGAGGACAATCTTATACCATTGATTAGAGATTCACAAAACCTCACCCAAGAACACACTCAAAAAGCAGATGCGATAGAAGGCAGTTTATATGAAAATAAAGACCGTAAGGTGTATGGAATGTTTTATGAAATTGGTGGCAATGCTGCATCGCAGTCGCAATTTTATGTAACTGACAGTGTCAATCATTTTTTAAACGGATCCCTCTACTTTTATGCGAAACCAAATTTTGATTCCATTTTGCCTGCAGCCGATTATTTAAAGCAGGATATCAAGCATATCATGGAGACCTTAAAATGGAAATAAACAACTTCTCCTTTTGTAAATTACAATAATCGCTATATTTGCTAAACTTTTCAACACAACACATGAAACGAGCATGCTAAAAATTTTTAATACCCAAGAGAATGATTAATGGCGAGTATCATGTGACCATTGAAAAACAATAAGTATAAACACATGAAATACAAAAGAATTCTCCTCAAACTTTCTGGCGAAGCCTTAATGGGAGATCGTCAATACGGAATTGATCCGCACCGATTGGAAGAATATGCTGAAGACATTGCCGCCATCACCAAACTAGGGGTTGAAGTGGCCATTGTTATTGGTGGAGGAAATATTTTTAGAGGTGTTGCAGGAGCAAGCAACGGGATGGATCGGGTGCAAGGTGACCATATGGGTATGCTTGCAACGGTTATCAACGGATTGGCTTTACAGAGTGCATTGGAAGATGCTGGCATCCCAACACGTTTACAATCTGCAGTTCATATCAATCAAGTGGCTGAGCCTTTTATCAGAAGGAAAGCGATGCGCCATTTAGAAAAAGGCCGTGTGGTCATTTTTGGTGGTGGCACTGGTAATCCTTATTTCACAACAGATTCAGCAGCCGTTTTGAGAGCTATTGAAATAGAGGCTGATGTTATTTTGAAAGGCACTCGTGTGGATGGTATTTACAATACAGATCCTGAAAAAGACAGAACTGCTGTAAAGTTTGACCACATCACTTTTGATGATGTGTTGCGCAAAGGACTAAAAGTGATGGACACTACCGCTTTTACACTGAGTCAGGAAAATGAATTGCCAATTATTGTTTTTGATATGAACAAGAAAGGAAACCTCCTGAAAGTGGTTTCAGGCGAAAAAATTGGAACTAAAGTTAATCTATAAACCTAAAAAAGGCCATTTGGCTCATTTTTTGAAATGTTTTGTAAATTAAAATTTTTTAATGATGAACGACGACATTAAATTCATATTAGACAGTACACAGGAAGCCATGGATATGGCCATTAAGCATCTTGAAAAACAATTTGTAAACATTAGAGCCGGCAAAGCGAGTCCTGCAATGTTGGGCAGTGTGATGGTCAATTATTACGGAGCACAAACACCCTTGAGCCAAGTAGCCAACGTGAATACACCTGACGGCAGAACTATTACTGTTCAACCTTGGGAGAAAAAAATGCTTCAAGAAATTGAGCGCGGTATTCAAATTGCAAACTTAGGTTTCAACCCAATGAACAATGGTGATGTGATCATTATCAACGTTCCTCCTCTAACTGAAGAGCGTCGTCGTGAATTGGCCAAACAAGCGAAAATGGAAGCTGAAGATGCCAAAATAGGTGTGCGCAGCGCCAGAAAAGATGCTAATACAGAAATTAAAAACTTGGAAGATGTTTCTGAGGACCTTCAAACAAATGCAGAAGTGGATGTGCAACATTTAACTGATAAGTACGTTAAAAAGATTGATGATATTCTTGAAGTAAAAGAAAAGGAAATCATGACCGTCTAAATACTAAGCGACCCAAAAGTCGCTTTTTTTAGCTTTAAAATAATCATTAGCCATTCCCTCTATGCAAAAATACGGTGCTTATCTTTTCTTTTTCGTTTGCATATGGTCAGCACAGTCCCAAATTCCTACTCAAGTAGGAGACACACTCACTGTAATAGAACAAGACTCCCTCAAAAGAAGCAAATTTTTCAAGCAAATTGGAAACGGCTTTTTTCCTACCAAATACATCGATATTGACCTCAGGTATTTATTTAAATTCAATCAGTATGAAGGGGTTAGAACGGGTTTGGGAGGGAGAACCAATAACAACCTTTCTGAAAGATACCGCATGGACGGCTATGTGGTTTACGGATTTAAGGACCACAATTTCAAATATAGTATTGGCGGCGGATTCAGGCTTTCTAAAGATTCAGAAACTTGGGTCAACCTTTCCTATACTGACGATTTACAAGAAACCGGAAGCTCCAATTTTTTGACAGATAAGCGTTTCTTCTCGTTTTTTGAACCGCGCTTATTAAACATTAATCTTTTTCATCACCATATCACTAAAGCAATTTCGCTGGAACATCGAATTACCCCATATCTGCTTTCTGAAACCCAAATTTCAAGAAGTAATGTGACCACGACATACAACTACGAGTTTTTTGTAGATGACACCGCTTTTAAGGAGTTCCGGATGACCATGGCTAAGGTGTCTTTGCAATGGAACCCATTCAATACCTTTGAAACCGTTGGTGATCTGGAGGTTGAAAAAGAAGGGTTCCCTAATTTTACGCTTCAATTATCCCAAAGCTTTAAAGATGTATTGGATGGTGATTTCAATTTCTTTAAAGCCGATTTCAGGACGATATATAAATTGAATTATGATGACGCCGGCCATTCTTTTACAGAAGCTACTTTAACAAGTGGCATTGCCACTGGCAAAACCCCGTTGACGCATTTGTACCACGCCTATCCCAACAATATTAATAAGGAAACCATTTTACAACGGTTTTCCGTTGCCGGAATCAACAGTTTCGAAACGATGTATTTCAATGAATTTTTTTCAGACAGGTTCGCCACATTTCAACTTAAGCATTACCTCAAGCCTTTTAATATTGGAAAACGTTTTCAGCCGCAGATGGTGTTAATTTCTCGTTTCGCCATCGGAAACATGCATGATATTGAACGCCATCAGGAAGTTGATTTTGAAACCCTTAACAAAGGCTACTCTGAGGCGGGCTTTGAAATCAACAAAATTTTATTTGGCTTCGGGTTAAGTTTTGCCTATCGGTATGGCGCTTACCATTTGCCGGAATTTGCTGATAACGTTGCGGCCAAATTTACTTTTAATATTACATTATAAACGCGAATCAAATCTTTAGTTTTTTCTACCTTTGCGGCAGTAAAATTTGCTATGTCTAAACTGTCTACAAAAGGTTTTTGGGAAGTTGTTGCGCGATTGATATTGCGCAACAAAATCATCATACTAGTCCTTATCGTCTTAACCACGCTTTTTCTCAGTTCTCAATGGAAAAATATGCGTTTTGCTTTTACGGAAGCCAACCTCCTTCCTAACGATCATGAAGTCAATATTACTTACAATAAATTCCTTGATATTTTTGGGGAGGAAGGCAATCTGATTGTCATTGGTGTTAAGGATCCCTCTCTTTTTACGGTTAAAAAATTCAACGCTTGGAATAGGCTTTCTGAAAGCTTCAAGTATTATGACGAAGTTGAAACTGTTCTCTCGATAAAAGACCTACAGAAACTCGTTAAGAATACTGAGGAGCAAAAATTTGATATGGAACCTTTTATTAAGGATTCGTTGACTTCGTTAGAAGAGATTGACACTTTACAAAAACAATTATTTCAACAATATCCGTTTTATGATAACTTTCTTTTTAACAAAGAAACGCGCACTATAAGAACCGCTATTTATCTTAAAAAAGACATTGTCAATACCGCAGCAAGAAAAGATTTTATAATTGATATCTTAGAAACCAATGTCAAAACTTTTGAAAACGAATACAATTTAGACGTTAGGGTTTCAGGGATGCCTTACATCAGGACCCTGAATTCAAAAAATATTATGGGTGAAATTGGTATGTTCATTGGTGCCGCCCTTTTTGTAACATCTTTTATTTTCTTTTTATTTTTCAGATCTTTTAGGGCAACACTTATAGCTTTGGTTGTGGTGTCTTTTGGGGTAATGTGGACGTTTGGTATCATTGGGCTACTAGGCTATGAAATTAATGTGCTCACAGCACTAATTCCGCCCCTAATCATAGTTATTGGTATTCCAAATTGTATTTTTCTGATCAACAAGTACCAACGTGAGGTAAAACTTCATGGTAATAAAGTGAAATCTCTACAACGTGTCATTACGAAGATTGGAAATGCTACCTTAATGACAAATGTTACCACAGCATCTGGGTTTGCAACATTCATATTCACGCAAAGCACTTTATTAAAAGAGTTTGGGGTTGTGGCATCCTTAAGCATTATTTCTATTTTCGTGCTATCTATTCTCATCATTCCTATAATTTACACCTTTTTACCCCACCCTAAAGACCGCCATTTAAACCATCTCAACCGTCGTTGGACAAGCGGTTTTGTTAATTGGATGTCGCGAATGGTCAAAGAGCGACGCATCACCATCTATCTTGTGGCAGTTAGTTTATTAACGGTGAGTTTAATCGGGATTTCACAAATAAAGATATCGGGTAGTCTTATTGAAGACATGCCAAAAAACACTGAGTTTTTTAAGGATATCCGCTTTTTCGAAAGCGAGTTCAACGGGATTATGCCCTTAGAAATCATGATTGATACCAAGCGTAAAAAAGGGGTCATGAAATTGAGCACGCTCAAACGCATGAATGAGCTAGAGGAACTCATTTTTGAAACACCCCAACTCTCTCGCCCAGTTTCTGTAGTCAGTTTGGTCAAATATTCCAAACAGGCGTATTATAACGGTAATCCAAAATACTATCAATTACCCACAAGCCAAGAGAACAGTTTCATTTTATCTTATGCAAAAAATTCCAGCACAGAGGCTGATCTCTTAAAGAGTTTTGTGGACAGCACGGGACGTTATGCGCGTATCACCACCTTTATGAAAGATATTGGGACGGATAAAATGGAACGTATTGAAGAGAACCTTCAAACAGAAATCAATAAATTATTCCCTGCCGAAAAATTTAACGTCATCATTACGGGAAAAGCCTTGGTATTCCAAAAAGGGACGACATATTTGGTCAAAAATTTAGCCATTTCCCTATCGCTTGCCATTCTATTGATTGCGCTATTTATGGCCTATATGTTCAGATCCCTCAGGATGATCGTGGTGTCATTGATTCCAAACTTGTTACCACTGGTAATTACTGCAGGGTTGATGGGCTATTTAGGCGTCCCTATAAAACCCTCTACAATTTTGGTGTTTAGTATTGCATTTGGTATTTCAGTAGATGATACCATCCATTTTTTGGCCAAATACCGTCAGGAACTGCAAGCCAACAATTGGAAAATCAAAAAATCAGTCTATGGTGCACTGCGTGAAACTGGTGTGAGCATGTTTTATACCTCTATTGTGTTGTTCTTCGGGTTTTCAGTATTTACACTTTCTAGTTTTGGAGGCACCGTCGCTCTTGGAGCTTTAGTTTCTGCGACGCTATTATTCGCTATGTTATCCAATCTACTCTTGTTGCCATCTTTATTACTGTCCTTAGAAAAAAGTATAGCCAACAAAGAAACATTGAAAGAGCCTTCTATAAAAATTATTCCTGATGAAGATGATTCAGAAGAAGACACAACCTCCAAAATTTAACATTACAATACTATGACTATAGTTAATGGCAACAAAACTAGCTAAAAAATTAGGTCATCCTATGTTCATCCACTTAGCGATCGAAGTCGATCGTTTTCTATTTTATAATGGAATTCTGCACACGTGATGTAATTGATGTTTTTTTTATATATTTACATAGCCCCAATACAATTCTACCATAGTGATTTAAAGCAGGTTATTGCGCATTTATGTTATTGTCAACTTTTTACAAAACCGATAAAACCATAAATTATGAAACAACAATTACTTTTCCTGACCTTCACTTTGTTTTTATGCTTGACTACAACCCAAGGTCAAGAATCTCTTAATTATATAACGGTCGAATCCTATGATGCTTCAACAGAATCTTATCTTTTAAGCAGCAAAGAAGAATACACTTACAACCCAAATGGCCAGCAAAAAAAAACTGAGCTTTACTATTGGGATACCAGCTCCTGGATATTAAGCTCAAAAGAAGAGTACACCTATGATTCCAATGGGAATTTAACTGAAGATGTATATTCCAACTGGAATTCATCAACCAATCAATGGACCTACAATTACAGAAATGTTACAATTTATACCAATAACAAACTAACTGGCCAAATCAGTTACGAGTGGCTAAATGGCGCATGGACTCCGGATTACAAATCAGATTTTATGTATGTCGCAAATAATATTGACACCTTTAATTCTTACGATTGGATTGGGGGACAATGGATTTTCAATGAAAGAGGTGCCGTAACCTATAACTCAGGCAAGATATCAGAGGTTATTACGGAGGAGCTTATCAATAATATTTGGACGCTTTCAGACAAAACTATGTATATCAGAAATGCTACAACGGGAAAAATTGAAGAAGTTATTTATCAAGCATGGGATGGAACCAAATGGAAAAATGAAGACAAAAGCAATTATACTATAGACTCAAAAGGAATAACCTCTGAAATATTTTCAGAGTCAGATGACGGCATTAATTGGGATCCAAGTTACAAAAATGAATATACTTATGACAGTTCAAAACTGATGTCCAACTATTTCAATCCTTTCAATAGGGATGCATATTTTTATGACCTCGGTATTGAAGATTTTCCTCACATCAACAAGGTATTAACAAATTTATTTAGCATCTATGATAGCACAGTATGGTTAACGGCTGCTAAAACCACCTACTACTATTCTGATAGCACTATGAATTTAAAGGACTTAAGTGACTCGAATTTTATAACTGTTTACCCTAATCCAGTAAAAAACATCCTGAACATTACACTAAGCGAGTATACCGAAGCCAACACCAGTTTGTATGATGTAACCGGTCGGTTAGTTTTACAACAAAAATTACAAGCCTTAAACACGTCTCTTAATATTGAAACCCTTAATTCTGGCATGTATCTACTAAAAGTATTTACAGACCAAGGTTTTGCCACAAAACGCATTACAAAAAATTGACAAGAAAAACATTGACATAGTTTATCTAAAAACTCCCCTCTAAAGGGGATTTTTTGTTTCAAATTGAAACTGAGCCTCACTGTATTTTAAATAGATGTATTCTGATCATAAATAACACTAAGGTATCCACTCTTTGCGCTCAAAGATTTTAATTAGGAATCTATCACGCTATTAAGCCTTTTTGAGAATGGCATTCTAAATTTGCTTTTTGATATTTTAAAGATTGAAAGCAACAAGCTTTTTTTATCTTTGCACACTTAAATTTATGACGATGACATCAAAAACTGTTGCAGAACTATTAAAGGCCGATTTCAAATCGGAAGACATTGACATCAAGGGTTGGGTAAGAACTTTTAGAGCGAATCGTTTTATTGCTTTAAATGACGGATCATCCCTTCAAAATATACAGTGTGTGGTAGACTTTGAAAACACTGACGAGAAAATTTTAAAACGCATTACCACCGGTGCTGCAGTTCATATAAAAGGCCAATTGACTGAAAGTCAAGGCAAAGGCCAATCTGTTGAAATTAAGGTAGAGCAAATTACTATTTTGGGTGATTCTGATCCTGAAACCTACCCTATTCAACCTAAGAAACATTCTTTTGAGTTTTTACGTGAAAATGCGCACTTACGTACCAGAACCAATACCTTCAGTGCCGTGATGCGTTTGCGTTCAACATTATCATTTGCCATTCATAAATATTTTAATGACAACGGCTTCTACTATATGCACACTCCAATTATAACGGGCAGTGATGCAGAGGGTGCGGGAGAAATGTTTCGTGTTACAGGATTGGATCCTAAAAATCCACCATTAACTGAAGATGGGAAAGTTGATTATAAAGAAGACTTCTTCGGGAAAGAAACCAATTTAACGGTTTCCGGACAGTTGGAAGCTGAAGCCTACGCCATGTCATTGGGTAAAGTGTATACTTTTGGACCAACATTTAGAGCTGAGAACTCTAATACATCTCGCCATTTGGCAGAATTCTGGATGATTGAGCCAGAGGTTGCCTTTATGGATTTGGCAGGCAATATGGATTTGGCTGAAGATTTTATGAAATCGGTTCTCGAATATATTTTGGAGCATAACCGAGAAGACTTGGAATTCCTGGAACAACGTTTATTGGAAGAAGAAAAAACAAAACCTCAAGCCGAGCGTTCAGAAATGAGCCTGATTGAAAAACTGAAATTTGTTGTTGACAACAACTTTAAACGTGTAAGCTATACAGAAGCGATTGATATTTTAAAGAATTCTAAACCAAATAAAAAGAAGCAATTCAACTATATTATTGAAGAATGGGGTGCTGATCTTCAAAGTGAGCACGAACGGTTTTTGGTTGAAAAACATTTTAAACGCCCTGTGATTATATTTGATTATCCAGCAAACATCAAAGCATTCTACATGCGTCTTAATGAAGATGGGAAGACCGTTCGCGCTATGGATATCCTTTTCCCAGGAATTGGAGAAATGGTTGGAGGCTCGCAACGTGAAGAACGTTTGGAAGTTCTTAAAGAAAAAATGAAAGCGTTGGAAATAGATGAAGAAGAGTTGTGGTGGTATCTTGATTTACGTAAATACGGTACTGCAGTACATTCTGGTTTTGGACTTGGTTTTGAGCGCTTGGTAATGTTTGTGACAGGTATGGGCAACATACGTGACGTTATTCCATTTCCAAGAACCCCTCAAAATGCCGATTTTTAAATAGCACTTGTACCTGACAATCCTATAGCTTGGGGACTGTCAGGTCTATAAAATGTAAATATTTCACAAAACAATCTACATTTATTACTTATATAGATTGTTTTTTCTATTTTTAAAGTTAATACTATTATTCTATGCTTAAGCAGTTTTTACAGTTCAAATTATCACAAAAGTTGTCGCCGCAACAGATTCAGTTGATGAAGCTGATCCAGTTGCCTACGCAAGCATTTGAACAACGTTTAAAGCAGGAAATGGAAGAAAATCCAGCCTTGGAGTCTGGAAATGAAACGGAAGAATTTGACGATAAATTTGATGAGTTTGATAATACCCAAGATGATTACGAAGAAAACGAACAAATTGGTGAAGACATCAATGTTGACGAGTATTTGAGTGATGACGATATTCCCGATTATAGAACACAAGCCAATAATTATAGTGCAGATGATGAGGATAAAGACATCCCTTTTGCTGCCGGAACCTCGTTTACACAATACTTAACCAACCAACTCAACACATATAGATTGAGCGATGATGAACGTGATATTGCTGAATTTTTAGTGGGTAGTGTTGATGAGAGCGGCTATATTAGACGTTCATTGGCTGATATTACTGACGATTTGGCTTTTACACAAAACGTGTTTACAGATGAAAAGTCAATAGAAAAAGTGCTTCGTGTGGTACATCAATTGGACCCTGCCGGTGTTGGCGCCCGTAATCTTCAAGAATGTTTGAGTATTCAATTGCATCGCAGGGAAAAGAACCCGGATGTAGAATTGGCCACTCAAATTATTGACAATGCCTTTGATCAATTCACCAAAAAGCATTACAAAAAATTAATTCAGAAGTTTGACATTACTGAGTTGCAACTCAAAGATGCCATTGATGAAATAGAACATTTGAACCCTAAACCGGGAGGTTCCTATTCAGGAAATAACCGCATTGTGGAACATATTGTCCCTGATTTTGCAATTCGCATTGTTGATGGCGACCTAGAGCTTACCCTAAATGGTAGAAATGCACCCGAATTGCACGTATCACGAGAGTACAGCAATATGATGAAGGGCTATAAGGAAGCGAAGGACAAGTCTAAATCGCAAAAGGATGCTGTTATGTTCATCAAACAAAAGCTGGACGCTGCCAAATGGTTTATTGAGGCCATCAAACAACGCCAGCAAACCTTATTTGTAACCATGAGCTCTATTATGCACTATCAAAAGGAGTTTTTTTTATCTGGAGATGAGCGTAAGCTGAAACCGATGATTTTGAAGGATATTGCCGACGAAATTGGAATGGATGTATCTACTGTTTCTCGCGTAGCAAACAGCAAATATGCAGACACGCCTTATGGTACTAAATTAATAAAAGAATTCTTTTCAGAGTCGATGACCAATGACCAAGGTGAAGAAGTTTCTACGCGCGAAATTAAAAAAATATTAGAAACGGTACTTGAAGAAGAAAATAAGCGCAAACCACTTACTGATGAAAAATTGGCGTCTATATTATTGGAAAGAGGCTATCCTATTGCAAGACGCACAGTTGCCAAATACAGAGAACAACTGGACATTCCTGTGGCGAGATTACGAAAAAAAATATGATACACTATCTTTTAAAGAGTATCTCCTACATCTTTCACCCATTGATCATGCCCTTACTTGGGGTGCTTTTTTATTTCTCAAAAACACCACGGTTCATTCCTGATCCTGTGATGAAAGCTAAGGTGTTTTCAATTACGATTTTAACCCTCATTTTGCCCGTACTCTTATATTTTCTGCTCAAAACGATTAAAAAAGTCGACTCCTTACATCTCAAATCGACCAAAGAACGCATCATCCCCTTACTACTGAACGTCTTGATCATTATTTTGATCTTAAACAGGGTATTGCCATATTATGAGATACCTGAACTGTATTATTTCTATTTAGGTATTCTCTTCTCTACGCTTACCTGCTTATTTTTAGCACTCTTTAAACTCAAGGCCAGTATTCATATGATTGCCAGTGCAGGCTTTTTTATGTTTGCCGTAGCGCTGAGCATTCATTTTAAAATCAACATCAACGGTACCATTGCCTTAATGTGCATTATCATTGGCGCCATTGCAACATCAAGATTGCACTTAAAAGCACATACCAATATGGAACTTCTCATCGGTTTTTTTGTGGGCTTATTACCGCAGTTGGTACTATTGAACTATTGGTTGTAGTAGAAAGAAACTATAGAGGCTCGCATTTCAAAAGTTATTTAGGCTAACAATTAATAGATCTTCATGGAGCGCCAGATCAATCACTGTGTTAAAGCACATAAAACATCAACCCAACCTTAATGCTGTTCATGTCTATTACTTTGCCATTGAGCTGCGCAGACTCCTTGAAAATAGAATTCAGACCATAATAGACATGAAAATTCCATGTAGAATAGCCTGCACTTAAAGTGAGACCATATTGGAACTTTTCAAAATCATTGTTATTCTTGATCTTAATATCTGCAATGCTACCACCAAATTTGGATGTATCATAAAAAACATAGCCTAATTTTAGCCCTGTATAAATACGCCAAAACTTATACTCTCTGGCTGTAGAGGTGCGCCATCTGTATTGTAAAGGCGCTTCTATGGCGTAGGTCGTAAACTTGTTCCTTTTGACGGTAATTTCACTCTCATTGATAACTTGATACATATACGCTCCATCTGCATCTTGCGAGATAAGTATGTTCTGATTATAGGAGTTTGTAGAAAGCCCCAATCCAATCCCAATAGCCTTGTTTCGGCGCTCATTGATAGGCATATCTCTAATGGCACCAAAATGAACTCCGGTGGAAAACCCGCTTTGCTTAAGGCCATCAGGTATTTTACCAAGCAGATTGTAGGTTAACGAAAAATAGAATTGATCTTCTCTATATCTGTTGTCCACAACAGTAGAATCTTTAGGCTGTTGTGCAATTAAAGTTGATGCCACACCACAGAATACAAGAATTAGAATAGAGCTCTTCATACTACAAATATAATTTATATTGCCGCACATATAAATTTAGGGCAATAAAAAAAAGCACCCTAATATATTAGGATGCTTTTGAGACTATTTAACTAATAATTTTAGTTCATCTTATTTCCTGAAATTTCACCTTTTCTTGTAGTGTAATTTATTTTCAGTGCGTTCTCTTTTCTAAGCTCCTGCTTTACATCTCCAACCAAACCCATATTGGCATCTTCGTCTACTTTTAGAGCAACGGTCAAAAACGGAACAAGCTCTTCTCTTTTTGAGGCTCTTTCAGACGCAATAAAAGCTCTAATATCGGTTAAATCAGCAAACTTATCATTTAACTGGATACGAGATTCTTTGCCAAATTTACTTTGAAATTTCTCTGTAGGTTGTCCAATATAAATATACATAACCAAGTCTTTTTTATCGAGTTTTTCAACCTGGTCAGCGTAAGGTAATTTGTTTTGTACTACCAATGTCGTTTCACGCATGGTAGTTGCCACCATAAAAAAGAACAATAGCATAAATACAATATCAGGTAACGATGCTGTATTTATTGCTGGTAAATCGCCTGATTTCTTTTTATTAAATTTGGCCATATTGCTTTTTTTCTAAATTATTATTGAACTTCTGATAGTTTCTGGGGATATTCAATTTTAATCTTTTCGATTTTTTCTTGAAGTTTCTCTTTATTCCCTATCCAATTGACATCGCCATAGTTGGCTTCCATTTCCTTTAAGGTCTTCCCATAAAGTTCCATAGCTCTAGTATCTCTTAACTGATTGTAAGCCGCTACCAATTCATTTTGAACCGATATGTATGTGGAATACTTAGTCTCGCGATCATTCTTTAATGAAATAATGGCTTTATCGGGATTGTCAGATGATTTCGGATCTCTTTTACCATTGCAGTAAGTACAGGCATCAGGGCCAGTGCCACCACCATTGTCTAAAAATGCAACCGCTGATTTTCTCAAATCTTCAAGTGGCATAACCTGATCTTCAACCAAAAGTTGATTGAATTTGTTGATGTACACTGTAAAAATATTCTTCTCCTTGATAATAGGTGGTTCAACCTCTGTATCATCAATAGGAGGTAATTTCCTGTTTAAACCCGTATCTGTTTCAATGGTTGTTGTTACCAAGAAAAAGATTAAAAGTAAGAATGCAATATCAGCCATGGATCCTGCATTAACTTCGGGTGCTGATCTTTTTGCCATAATTACTTAGTTATTTTTTTGATTCCTGATAATAGCATCGCTATGGCGGCACCTACGATAAGAATGTAAAATGCCATTAAGCCTGCACCAACTAAATGTGATTCATTTTCTGTAGCTGGAATTCCATTATACATATAATCACCAGCATCAGAGCCACTAGACACCACGTAAGATATCACCAATACAGCTGCAAAAGCCCCTACGCCTATTAACGTACTCTTTAAAGAATCTGTATGAGTAAACAGATTTTGCAGTACGAAAAACAAAACGAAAGCTAAGGTCAGTGCAAAAATAATGTAAGTTACATAAGCCATTGGGTCTATAATGGCACTGTCGCCATCAAGAGCTGCAGCTTTGATTGCATCATCACCCTCAGAGATAATCATCACTAAAAAGATGACACCCGCAAGGCCTAAAAGCGCCGCTACTATTTTTAATATTTTGTGTAATTTCATAATTTTCTTTAATTGTGCGGTTTATCTTTTGTATCTCACAAGCATATCCATCAACGTGATAGATGCATCTTCCATATCGTTCACAATACTATCAATTTTTGCAATGATGTAATTGTAAAACACTTGAAGAATAATTGCCACAATAAGACCAAATACCGTTGTTAAAAGTGCTACTTTAATACCACCAGCAACAAGTGAAGGATTCATATCTCCAGCAGCTTCAATTTTATCAAAGGCTTGGATCATACCAATTACAGTACCCATGAACCCAAGCATTGGAGCCAAGGCAATAAACAATGAAATCCAGGACACGTTTTTCTCTAACTGACCCATTTGTACACCACCATAAGCAACAACAGCTTTCTCAGCAGCATCCAAATCGTGATCTGCCCTATCCAAACCTTGGTAATAGATGGAAGCAACAGGTCCTTTTGTATTTCTACAAACTTCTTTGGCAGCTTCAATACCACCAGATTGTAATGCATCTTCTACATTTTGAACTAATTTTTTAGTATTTGTAGTTGATAAATTTAAAAAGATAATTCTTTCAATGGCAATCGCAAGTCCTAAAATTAAACAAAGCAATACAATACCCATAAAGCCTGGGCCACCTTCAATAAAACGTTTCTTTAATTCTTGATGAAACCCAAGTTCGTCGTCTGCAGCCGGAGCCATAGTCTCGTCATCTTGTGTTACTGATGCAACGGTTGTAGTTGCCATTGACGCTGTAGCCGCATAGTTATTTGCACTTACAGTTCCGAAAGCCATGATTCCTGCGATGGCTAGGATAGAAAATAGTCTTTTCATTGTTCTGATCTTAATTTTATTAGTTAAAGTGTTAAAGATATAAAAAAATTGCAATTAAAAAATAAAAATGCAGAAGAGTCTAAATGATTTAAAGTTGAACTAAATCTTTAATCTCACCCCCTGTAAAGCAAAATAACTTCAAGTAAATAGGTGGACTTTAATAAGAAACAACACCTATTATTTCAAAATTAAATTGCAGAGAGGAAGGGATTCGAACCCTCGATACCCTTTTGAGGTATACACGCTTTCCAGGCGTGCGCCTTCGACCGCTCGGCCACCTCTCTAAAATTTACAGCTCAATTGCTTTGCCAAATAACGAAAAAATCTTTTACGCCAAAAAATTTTGAGCGTTAATTTTAAGACATTTCTCCTCTCAATGAGGTTTCAAAGATGGTTTTGAAGGTTTTAGCAGAAATTTTTTCTCCCAACATATACATCAATTTAGTCACTGCGGCCTCAGTTGTAATGTCTTTTCCTGAAATTACACCCATATTTTTTAATTGAGAGCTCGTTTCATACTGCCCCATATTGACACTTCCTCCAGAACATTGCGTGACATTAATAACAGGAATACTCTTTTTTATGGTATGCTTTATAAGATCAATGAACCAATCTTCGGTGGTGGTATTTCCTGCACCATACGTTTCCAATATAATGCCTTTGATATATGGAGAAGAAAACATGCACTCCAACACTGGTTTTGAAATGCCTGGAAACATTTTAATCAATGCAACATTATTCTCAAGCTGCCTATGAACCACAAATTTCTTTCGGGTATTGGGCTTAAAGAGGTGCTCTTTTGACACCTTTAAGTGCACACCAGACTCTGCCAAGTCAGGATAATTTAAGGATTCAAAAGCCTCAAAATGTTCTGCGTTGATTTTAGTGGTCCTGTTTCCCCTATAAAGTTTGTATTCAAAATAAAGACCAACTTCCTTTATTACGGGTTTACCATGGTACTGCAAAGACGCCATTTGTATTGACGTAATAAGGTTCTCCTTGGCATCGGTACGTAAATCGCCAATTGGCAATTGAGATCCTGTCAAAATAACTGGTTTTGCCAAATTCTCAAGCATAAAACTCAACGCAGAGGCAGTATAACTCATGGTATCACTACCGTGCAATACTACAAAGCCATCAAACGCTTCATAATTTTCCTCAATAATTTCAGCTATTTGGATCCAATATTGCGGATTCATATTAGAAGAATCAATAGGCTCCTCAAAAGAAAGGGTTGTAATCTTACAATCCAACAGCTTCAATTCTGGTATTTTCTTTAGTAAATTACTAAAATCGAACGCTTTTAAAGCACCAGACTCAGCGTGCTTGATCATACCAATGGTACCTCCAGTATATATCAATAAGATGTTGGGTTGTTGGTTGGGCATAGTTTAGACTTTAAAAATAGCTTTAGAATTATGTGTTGTAATTTCAGCAATCTTCTGTATGGATTGACCGTAGAGTTCAGAAAGTTTTTCCAAAACCTTTATAATATGGGCACTTTCATTGCGCTTCCCTCTAAATGGTTTTGGTGCTAAATAAGGTGAATCAGTCTCCAGAACAATATGCTGAAGGTCAATTTCATTTAAAAACTTATCAATCCCTCCATTTTTGAAAGTGACCACACCGCCAATGCCCAATTTCATATTGTAGGAAATGGCGCGTCTTGCCTGTTCCAAAGTTCCTGTAAAGCAATGAAAAATGCCATGTAAATCTGCGGATTTTTCCGTTTCCAGAACTTCAAAAATTTCTTCAAAGGCGTCTCTACAATGAATTACAATGGGCAATTGATAGCGCTTTGCAAGCTGAATTTGATATTTGAACGCCTCCTTTTGAATAAATAACGTGCTTTTGTCCCAGTACAAATCAATACCAATCTCTCCAATTGCCACAAACTTTCTTTTGGCAAGCAACCCTTCAACATGGCGCAATTCGTCCTTATAATTGTCCTTAACAGATGTGGGATGCAAGCCTGCCATCAAAAATACATGTTCAGGGAAATCAGCTTCCAACTGTAGCATGGCTTCTGTATAAGTTGAATCTATGGCAGGAATAAAAAAACGGCTTACGTTGGCTTCAATTGCGCGTTTAATCATCGCTTTTCGGTCTTCATCAAAAGCCTCACTATATAAATGGGTATGGGTATCTGTAACAATCATGGTGCAAAAGTATACGTTCTTTGCCAAGTTGCACAATTATAGCTCGAATTTTAGATCTCAGTAGAAATTCGTTTCCGCATTTAATCCAACCTTAGACAGTTTCAGTGTAATTTAAGTTAAAATTGGCAACTGAGCTTTTGGGATCTTTGTAGATTTGTTGGAAACACAGGAACATATTATGGATGCGAGCTTAAAGCAATTCCTGCTTGACAAGGGCTATATCAAAGTCAAGCTAAAATTGACCAAAACAAACCATTTCGAAATTAAAGCAACCATTAACGGCGTTAAAGGCCTGTTTATATTAGATACAGGAGCTTCCAACTCTTGCGTGGGTTTCGAAGGCATTGAGACATTTAAATTAAAGGCAAAGGATTCTGAAATCAAGGCTGCTGGAGCTGGCGCGACAGATATGCTGACTCAGGTTTCTAAAAAAAACAAGCTAAAAATAGGTAGGTGGAAGCAGGATAAAGTGCCTTTGATACTTTTCAATTTAAGCCACGTCAATACTGCGCTTCTCAACTACAAATCACAACCTGTGGATGGTATTATTGGTGCCGACATTTTAAAAAAAGCAAAAGCCATCATTGATTATGATAAAAGTTATGTCTACCTAAAATCGTAGTCCTTCTCCTTTTTTTAATCATAAAGTACTTATCTTTATCATCCCTTATAGTTTTAAATAGCACATGCAAGCCTCTATCCTTATAGCAGACGATCATCCCCTTATCCTTAAAGGTCTCACTGATTTTTTAAAAGAGAAAGAATACACTCTTGTTGGAAGTGCCGTGAATGGAAAGGAAGCTTTTGAGCTGATTGAATCTTTAAAACCGGATATCGCCATCTTAGACATACAAATGCCCTTTTTGACAGGTCTTGAAATTGCAAAAAAATGTCAGCACCTGAAACTGCCCACTAAAATTATCCTCATTACTTTTGAAAAAGATCAAACTATCTACAATCAGGCCAAAACCCTTGAAATTTACGGCTATGTCCTAAAGGAATTTGCGCTTGTAGAAATTGAAAACTGCATTACAGCAGTTCTAAAAGGCAACTCTTATTTTAGTCCTGAGCTCATCGAATATCTGGAAATTAATGAAGCCCATGAAGAGCTTGGGTTACTGACGCCGTCAGAAAAAGAAGTTTTAAGACTCATTGCTCAAAATAAAACTGCTAAAGAAATTGGTGACATTTTATTTACGTCAAGCAGAACGGTTGAAAAACACAAAAGCCATATCATCAAAAAGCTAGATTTAGAGTCAAAAGGAGGCAGCTTAGTACTTTTTGCTAAGGAAAACGAACAGTTTCTTGATAAAAATACGTAGTTCTACGTATTGTGCGGTATTGAGATAATGGCGACCTTTACCAGGCTATTAATCAATTCTTTTAGGAGTATAAAAAAGCTCTGGATTATCTAAAATTCAGAGCTTTTCCCAAAATTCGCTATGATGAAAAATAATTTCAGTTTTATCAATACTTTTTTTGCCCTTTGTTTAATCATCACTTCCATTCTAGTCATTTCCATGAACATTTTAGTGGGCTTCTTTAGTTAGTCAGGTAAGATAATAAACTGTAAAAGCGCATCCCGTGTATTAGGGTGCGCTTTTTTTTGTCAAATAATCAAAAAAGCCATAAATCCATCAAAATATACGTAGTTCTACGTATTGTTTGGCATTCTTAAATTGTCGAATTTTACAGAGCTATTAATTCTTAGGGGAATTTTTATATAGAGCTCTGGATTGTCATTGATTCAGGGCTTTATTATTTTATGCCATTTCTATATTAAAAATACGTAGTTCTACGTATTGTTTGACGTCTTCTTAATCCCGAAATTTACAAACCCTACTGGACTTTATTAAAACCCCAAATTCTTAGTGGTGCCAATCCACAAGAACCAAATCTCTAAAACATCTATGAAAAATGATTTTAAAAATGTCAACAAGCTCCTAATTATAGGTTTGATATTGAGCGCTATATTGATCATTACCGCAAACATTTTGGTTAATTTATCTTAATTTTTGATTCATAAAAAAAGGGCACTTAAATACTTAAGTTGCCCTTTTTACTTTTTTATACGATGTAACTATAGCTCTAAAGCTCTCTTAACATCGTTATCCATTAATAATTCTGTTGGGTTTTCTAAGGCCTTTTTAATCGCTACCAAGAAACCGACACTTTCTTTACCATCAATAATTCTATGGTCATAAGACACTGCTAGGTACATAATTGGTCTAATCTCTACATGACCATCAATGGCTACAGGACGTTCCACAATATTATGCATTCCTAAGATGGCACTTTGTGGCGGATTGATAATTGGTGTAGATAACATACTTCCAAAAACACCTCCATTAGAGATTGTAAACGTTCCACCGGTCATTTCATCTACCGTAATTTGTCCGTCACGGGCTCTGATTGCCAAACGTTTTACCTCAGCTTCAACACCCCTGAACGTCAAGTTTTCGGCATTTCTGATTACAGGAACCATCAATCCTTTTGGACCTGAAACAGCAATACTGATATCACAAAAATCAAAACTGATCATTTCCTGACCATCAATCATGGAGTTTACAGTTGGATATTCCTTTAAAGCTCTAACAGCTGCCAAGGTAAAGAAACTCATAAAGCCTAAACCAACACCATGTTTATTTTTGAAGGTTTCCTTATATTCTTCACGCAATTTAAATATCGCAGACATATCGACCTCATTAAAAGTGGTCAACATTGCGGTTTCATTTTTAGCTGATACCAAACGTTCGGCAACTTTACGACGCAACATTGATAATCTTGAACGCGACTCTCCACGTCTTCCTCCTGTTGGCGTACCCATTGACGGCACTGCTTTTACAGCATCATCTTTGGTAATGCGACCATCTTTTCCTGAACCACTCAGCTCAGAAGCTGACATTTTCTTTTCTGCCAATATTTTTTTAGCTGCCGGACTTGCAACGCCTGATGCATATGTTTTTTCGGCTGGGTTAGGTGCTTTTTTAGATTCTTCTTTGTTAGGAGTTTCCTTTTTATCTTTAGAAAGTTCCTTTTCAACATTTTTATCACCAGAGCCTTCATCACCTGTGCTCTTAGACTTCTTCTCTTCGGTTGCTTCTGCTTTTTTGGAATCTGAGTCACCCCCAGATGGTTTTTCAGCGTCTGTATCAATTAAACATACCACCTCACCTACGGCAACAGCATCACCTTCTTCTGCTTTAAGGGTAATAATTCCACTTGCTTCAGCAGGAAGCTCTAAAGTGGCCTTATCACTATCTACCTCAGCAATAGCCTGATCTTTTTCTACATAATCGCCATCTGCAACTAACCATGCAGCAATTTCTACTTCTGTAATGGACTCTCCTGGTGAAGGAACTTTCATTTCTAAAATCATAGTTCTTATTGTTTTTTGTAACCTATTGGTTTGCGTTGTTTTTGTTCTGTTTCTATGTGATCCTTTTGCAATAAAAAATTTAAAGCTTCTGCTACATCATTAAATTTTTTATTGAATGTATTTTCGAGCTGATTCAATTTTTCACTCAACTCTATATGCGATAACGCATATTGTCTCATAAGTACGAAAGCTCTTATAATTGAAATATTAATTTCAATTGCTATCTTGCTTTTCAATACGCTTGAGAGCATTGCAACGCCTTGTTCTGTAAAGGCGAAAGGTTTTGCTCCGCCAAGTTGTTGTTTTGAAGGTATCACATTTTGTGATACCATAGATTCAATTTCTATTTCATTGAGTTCAAACATGAAATCTATTGGAAATCTTTCAAGATTTCGTCTTACAGCTTGTTTCAATGCACGTGTTTCTGTCTGGTACATTTCAGCCAAATCAAAATACAACATCACATTTTGATGTCTGATTTCATAAATCTTATTTTCGATTTCTTGTGGCTTCAAATTATTTTATAAATTCAAAGAATATTATTCTATAACACTTCCAAATAACAACTTGTTTTAGCGTTGGTTGTTCTTGGTTTTGTCAAACACATAATCAATCACCTCTTTATGACGGCGTTTTGAGCGTGTTGAGCTTCCTGCCGCCGGCGCACCGTACGCACGACGCGAAGCAATCCTGAAGGATTTAGACTCTTCAAAATGCATCATCATAAAACTGTAAGCGCCCATATTACGAGGCTCTTCTTGTGCCCAGACCACATCATCAGCATGTTCATATTTCTTTAAGATCTCTCGCATCTGTTTAGCTGGTAACGGGAATAACTGTTCTATTCTTACCAATGCTATATCGTCTCTATTTTGCTCTTCTTTTACTTCTAATAGATCGTAATAGAACTTCCCGGTTAAAAATACCAGCGTTTTTACCTTTTCAACTTCTGCCTGGTGATCGTCAATGACCATTTGAAAACTGCCGTTTGCAAATTCATCAACCGTAGAAATGACTAAAGGATGACGTAATAAACTTTTAGGAGTAAACACTATTAACGGTTTTCTAAAGTTTGCTTTAACTTGTCTTCTTAGCAAATGGTACATATTTGCCGGTGTTGTACAATCTGCAACATACATATTATCGCTTGCACACAATTGTAAGTAACGCTCCATACGTGCAGAAGAATGTTCGGCACCTTGGCCTTCGTATCCATGCGGCAATAACATGACGAGTCCGTTTTGCAACTTCCATTTATCTTCTGCCGCTGAAATATATTGATCCAACATGATTTGGGCTCCATTACTGAAATCTCCAAATTGCGCCTCCCAAATGGTTAATGTTTTTGGGCTTGCCATGGCGTAACCATAGTCAAAACCAACAACGCCATATTCAGAAAGTAAAGAGTTGTAAATATAGAATTTACCTTGGTCATCACTAATATGATTTAATAGCACGATCTCTTCTTCACTGTCTTCAACCTTAACCACAGCGTGGCGGTGTGAGAAAGTTCCACGCTCAACATCTTGTCCAGACATACGCACGTCATGACCTTCTTCCAATAGCGTACCATAAGCCAAATGCTCAGCCATGGCCCAATCAAGTTTGTTCTCATCAAAAACAGTTCTACGAGACTCAACCAGACGTTCGATCTTACGGATGAATTTTTTATCTTTTGGTAAGGTAGAAATGACATCAGCGATTTGCGACAATTTTTCTTCAGAAAAAGTCGTATCGATGGTTTCCATCATTCTATTCTCATCAGCATAATCAAAACCGGTCCATTCATCTTGCATAAATGGCGTAATCACCGTTTTTTCTTCCTTTCGGGAATCTTCCAATTCTTCTTCTAAGGACGCCTTATAGGCCTCTTCAAGTTTTTGAACAAAATCCTTATCAACCACACCTTCTTCTAATAACTTGGCCGCATAAATATCTCTCGGATTTTCATGGTTTGCAATGGCTTTATATAATTTTGGTTGCGTAAAACGAGGTTCATCGCCTTCATTGTGGCCATATTTTCTATAGCCTAAAAGATCAATAAACACATCGCGTTTAAAGGTCATTCTAAAATCTAGGGCAAACAACATAGCATGAACCACCGCTTCAACATCATCAGCATTGACGTGCAGCACTGGAGACAACGTTACTTTTGCAACATCCGTACAGTAGGTACTTGAACGTGCATCTAGATAGTTAGTGGTAAACCCAATTTGGTTATTGATCACAATATGGATTGTTCCGTTGGTTTTGTAGCCCTCCAAATTAACCATTTGAATCACTTCGTAAACTATCCCTTGTCCTGCAATAGCAGCATCTCCATGCACAATGATAGGCAGTACCTGAGATGGGTTATCAAGATATTTATCATCTTGCTTAGCTCTGGCAATCCCTTCAACTACTGCTCCTACAGTTTCTAAATGCGAAGGATTTGGCGCAATATTCAAATTTATTTTTTTACCGCCTTTAGACTCTCTATTACTAGTCCAGCCTAAGTGGTACTTGACATCACCATCAAAAATTTCCTGTTCGTAATCTTTCCCATCAAATTCACTAAAAACATCTTTCGCAGATTTTCCGAAAATATTAATCAGCGTACTCAACCGACCACGGTGAGCCATTCCCATCACAAATTCCTTGACGCCTAGTTCTGCGGCATTTTCAATGAGTGTATCAAGTGCCGGTATTAAAGATTCTCCACCTTCAAGTGAAAAGCGCTTTTGCCCTACGTATTTGGTATGCAAAAAGCTTTCAAAAGCAACGGCTTCATTTAGTTTCGTTAAAATATGTTTTTTTTCTTCAGAAGAAAATTTAGGCTGATTGTCATTGATGTTCAATTTTTTCTGAATCCATTCTATTTCTTTCGGATTCCTGATATACATATATTCCACACCAATGGAAGAACAGTAAATCTTTTCAAGATGGTTAATAATGCTTTCCAAAGTCTGTGGGCCTATCCCCAAAATCTCTCCAGCAGAAAAAATCGTTTTAAGATCCTCTTTTAAAAGTCCGAAATTCTCAAGTGCCAAAGTAGGCTCATATTTGCGGCGTTCTCTAACAGGGTTGGTTTTTGTAAATAAATGTCCTCTATTTCTGTAACCATCCATCAACCGCACCACATTAAACTCCTTTTGCATGAGTTCAGGAACTTCTGGCGAGATACAAACCTCTCCCTCATCATAAGTTGTTTCACTGTTTTCAGAGCCAAAATCAAAACCTTGAAAAAAGGCTCTCCAGCTCGGTTCAACAGTATCAGGGTTTTGTAAGTATTGATCGTATAATTCAGCAAAGTAAGCTGAGTGCGCGGCGTTTAAAAAGGAATATTTATCCATTATTTTTGGTAAAACGTTCAGGTGTTCTCAAATTTTTCTCAAAAATACAACTTTTACCAAAATAAGAATTGCTTTTAGTATATTTATATGGTATAACTGCATCAATAAACAAAATAGCAATTTTATGCCATTTACACCTTATAAAAACCTATTTCTTTTCCTTTTGATAGCATCCTTTTCCTTGAATACACTCGCACAATTAAACGCCTCTAGCGCTTCGTCTGATTTCTGGACGCATGTTCGTTTTGGAGGTGGCATTGGACTAAGTTTTGGTGATGGTTTTTTTAGTGGAACGCTTGCCCCGAGTGCCATTTACGAATTTGATGACCAATTCGCTTTGGGCGTTGGACTTAATGCCACTTACAATACGCAGAAGAATTTTTATAAATCGACCGTTTTTGGCGGTAGCCTGATTGGTTTGTACAATCCCATACAAGAAATTCAACTGTCGGCTGAGTTTGAAGAGCTAAATGTTAGCAGAAACTGGGAGGAACGATTTGCTATTGCAGATGAAAATTATTGGTATCCTGCCCTCTTTGTTGGTATTGGTTACAGATCTCGCAATGTTGCCATAGGGATCAGATATGATGTACTGTACGATAAATATAAAAGTATTTATGCCGATGCTTGGGCGCCTTTTGTGAGGGTTTATTTTTAAAATCCATCCTAACCCTTCCCGAAGGAAGGGAACTGCTATGTGATTGCAGATTCAAACACCACTAAATTTTTTTAATTTGGCATGAGAAAAAGTCCTTCCCTTCGGGAAGAATTTAGGATGGGAATGTACTCCTGTAATACACTTTTTGCCATTCCCGTTTAAGGAGCAAAAACGTCACGTTTTCTGACAATTGCAAGGCATCATTTCCATCCAATGCTCTTATTTTTTCTTCTGAAACATCAACAATATAGAGCAAATTAAGATAGTCCATAAATTTTTCCTGAATAAGGTGGTACACTTTTTCATGGAGCAACAATTTGAGACTTGTTGGCAAAACCGCAGGATCGAACTCTAAATTAACGTTCGCCAAAGACAAATCTTTATTGAGCTGCTCTACAAGTTTTGTATAAAGCTGCATCTTGTTGGCCTGCCCGACCAAATCATCAAAGGTTTGTAAATTTTCCATGGTATTTATACTCTTCTATTCATTAAATCATGACCAAATTGTTTGAGCATTTCTTTTTTGTCTTCAGGAATTGAAAGTTCATCCAACACTGAAAATGCCTGCTTAGTATAATTTTCAATTTCCTTCCGTGTCGCATCTGCAGAGCCACTAGACTGAAAAATCTGTTTAGCAGTTTCAATTTTATCAGTGGCATCAGAAGGATTAATGCCAAACAAGTGCTGTAACTGCAATTGATCGTCATCATTAGAAAATTCAAGAGCTTTTAAAAACAAAAAGGTCTTTTTATTTTCGATGATATCACCACCTACTTGCTTTCCAAAAGTTTTTGGATCTCCAAACGCATCCAAATAATCGTCCTGAAGCTGAAACGCTATGCCTAACAATCTTCCAAATTCATAAATATGGTCTTGATCTTTATTTGAAGCTCCTGCAACAATAGCACCCATTTTCATGGCAGCACCAACCAACACTGCCGTTTTGAACTCTATCATTTTAAGATAATCGGCCACAAAGACGTCATCTCTGTTTTCGAAATCCATATCATATTGCTGACCTTCACAAACCTGCAATGCAGTTTTACTGAACAGTTTAGCTAATTCTTGGAAGGTATTGGCCTCATAATATTCAAAAAGCTGATAGGCCATAATCAGCATAGCATCTCCAGATAAAATACCTGTATTGATATCCCACTTTTCATGAACGGTCGCCTTACCACGACGCAATGGTGCGTCATCCATAATGTCATCATGAATCAGTGAGAAGTTATGGAATATTTCAACGCTCAAGGCAGCATTCAGTGCTTCTTTATAATCGCCATTAAAAGCATCAGCAGTCATAAGAGTCAACAACGGCCGTAAACGTTTACCCCCTAAATCGAGAATATAATGGATGGGATCATAAAGCGAGGCTGGCTCCTTTACTTCAATTTTAGCTTCTAAATAATCAATAAAGGCAGTATGGTAAAAAGAAATATTTTGCATACAGCAAAATAAGGCAAATACCTTTAGTAAAACAAGCCTAAAAATCTATAATAAATTTCATTAAACTTTGGAAACTTTTTTTGTTTTTAAAGTTTCCTATTGTACATTTGCAGCCAGTTATGAGAGAAAAAATAATAAATATAGCTACGGAATTGTTTCTGACACTAGGTTTCAAAAGCGTCACTATGGATGATATTGCCAATGAAATGGGCATCTCAAAGAAAACCATATACGTACATTTTGAAAACAAAACGAAATTGATTGAAGCTACTACATTTTCTGTTTTTGAGAACATTTGCAACGGCATTGACTGTATTTGTGAAGCTTCTATCAATCCTATAGAAGAATTGTATGACATTAAGATGTATGCCATGACCTTTTTAAAGAATGAAAAAACATCCCCTCAATTCCAATTAAAAAAATATTACCCGCAAATCTATCAGCGTTTACAATTGAAACAATTTCAAAAAATGCAAGTCTCAGTAAAGGAGAGCATCAAAAAAGGGGTTGAAACCGGCCTCTTTAGACGCAACATTGATATCGATTTTATTTCGCGCATGTATTTCAACGGCATGTCTGGTATAAAGGACGAACATATTTTTCCGCACGATCTTTTCTCTATGGAATATTTAATGGAAAGTTATCTTGAATATCACTTAAGAGCCATTGTAACAGACACGGGTTTAACTGTTTTAAAAAAATTCATCAACAATCAATTACAACCAAATGACGACTAAGTTTTATATTATTTTAATGATCCTGCTTCCGTTTGTCGGATTCTCACAAGAGGCACCCAAAGGGTTTAGCCTGCAGGAAGCCATTGATTTTGCCCTGCAAAACAACCGTAATTCTATGAATGCGCAATTGGATATTGAGGCGGCCAAAGCCCAGAAATGGGAAACTACAGCAACCGGACTGCCTCAAGTAAGCGCAGCAGTAGACTATCAAAACTTTTTAAAACAGCAGGTGCAAGTTATTCCTGCCGAATTTTTTGGCGGCAATCCTGGAGAGTTTGCTGAAATCGTTTTTGGTACCAAGCAAAGCATGAATGCCACTGCTACCTTATCTCAAAAGGTGTTTGATGGCTCTTATCTTGTAGCGCTTCAATCGGCCAAAGTATTTTTGGAGATATCAGAAAACGCCAAAACTAAAACAGACTTAGAAGTCCGTAAAGGAGTGATCAATGCTTACGGCAATGTTCTATTAGCTGAAGAAAGTGTTCAAATTCTACAGCGCAATCTTGCGGTTCTTCAAAAGAATCTTGAAGAAACTACCAAAATTTTTGAGAATGGTTTAGAAGAGGAAGAAAGTGTAGAGCAATTACAAATTACACTTGCAGGTGTTGAAAGTAATTTGAACAATGTGACCAGAATGAAAACTCTGGCCTATCAAATGTTCAATATAACCCTTGGGTTGGATATCAATCGGCCAACAATTTTAGTCGATGATTTAGAACGCCTCACTAAAGAAAACATTTCTTTAGAATTGTTAGAAACTGAGGCCAATGTTGAAAACACTATCGATTACCAAATTGCAGAAAATGATAAGGTCACAAAAGAACTCTTATTGAAATTGGAAAAAAGCAAGGCTTTACCAACGCTCGATGCTTTCATCAACGGCGGATATTCAGCTTTTAGCGATGATTTTACGTTCACTAAAAAAGAGCAAATGTGGTTTGGATCCTCTTTATTTGGTCTCAACCTTAATATTCCAATTTTCAGTTCCGGAATGCGAAGCGCCGCCACCCAACGAGCGGAAATAAATTTACAAAAAGCTGAAATCGATCTTATTGAAAAGGAACAAACCATTCAATTTGAAATTACTGCAGCTAAAAGCGATTATCAATTCGCCATAGAAGACTACGACAACAAAAAGCAGAATTTAATGCTTGCAGAGCGTATTGAAGCAAAGAACCAAACCAAATTCTTTGAAGGTATTTCTTCAAGTTTTGATTTACGTCAGGCCCAAACACAATTGTACAGCGCACAACAAGAATTTTTACAAGCCATGCTGGATGTCATTAAGGCAAAAGCTGAGTTAGAAACTTCATTAAACACAGTCCAATTAAACAACCAAAAGAAACTTTAGAGTATGAAAAATATATTTGTAATTCTTATCACGACCTTTCTTATCACTTCCTGTGGAGACGGCAAGAATAATACCGTAGAAAAGGTACTGGAAAGTAACAACCTTGAAACTATCAGAAAAAAAAGAGCAGAACTGGTAGATGACCAACAAGTACTTCACGATAAAATCATGTTACTAGATGAAAAAATATCAGTGTTGGATACCACTAAAAACATTCCGCTAATCACCACTTTTAAAGCAAATCCTGAAGAATTCAATCACGTATTGGAATTACAAGGTAATGTCACCACCAAAAACCTCATGGTCATCACACCAGAGTACAATGGCATTCTTACCAATGTTTATGTAAAAGAAGGACAGCGCGTGAGCAAAGGTCAAACTTTAGGTAAAATTGATGATGGTGGATTGGCACAACAATTGGCACAACAACAAATTCAAGCCGATTTAGCCAAAACCACTTTCGAGCGTCAAAAAAGGTTATGGGATCAAAAGATAGGTAGTGAAATTCAGTTCCTTCAAGCAAAATCCAACTATGAAGGACAATCTAAAGCCGTCAGCCAATTGGAGCAACAAATCTCTAAAACTATCATCAAAGCGCCTTTTTCAGGTACTATTGATGATGTGATCACAGAACAAGGAAGCGTTGTTGCTGCCGGGCAAACGCAACTGATGCGTATTGTGAATTTAGACGAGATGTATATTGAAACTGAAGTTCCTGAGCGCTATGTCAATAGTATAACGAAAGGAAAAGATGTTGAAGTCAATTTTCCAATACTAGGCAAAACCATTATGGCCAAGGTGCGCCAAACCAGTAATGTTATCAATCCTTCAAACCGCACATTTAAAGCTGAAGTGGCCATCCCAAACAAGGATAAAGAAATTAAGCCAAATTTAACAGCACGTCTAAAAATCAACGATTATACCAGTGAAAATGCATTGTTGATCCCTCAAAGTATTATTTCTGAAAATGCTGAAGGTGAACAATATGTATATATCATAAAGGACAAAAACGACAAAAATCAAGGTACTGCATCAAGAGTCATCATCAAAACAGGACGAACACAAGGTGATGAAATTGAAGTTTTAGAAGGCATAGAAAACAATGCAGAACTCATTCAGGAAGGCGCCAGAAGTGTGAAAGATGGACAAACTGTAGAAGTATTAACTATTGACAACAAACAGAATGACTAAGAAGAAAAAGCAAGTAGACAAAGAATTTGGTTTGTCTTCATGGGCCATCAACAATAAGACCACAATGTATGTGCTTATTGCCGTAATTTTTTATTTGGGTATTGCTGCGTTTTTCAATATGCCAAGGGAAAGTTTCCCAGAGGTCAATGAAACTAAAATTTACGTCAGTTCTGTTTTCCCTGGAAACACTGCAGAAGACATTGAGAAACTAATTACTGATCCGCTGGAGGATAAATTGAAAACGGTCAGTAATGTCGTGGACATCACCTCAACATCCCAAGAGGATTTTTCTATGGTTGTGGTTGAATTTGATGAAAATATCACGGTTGAACAAGCTAAACAAAAAGTAAAGGACGAAATAGACAGTGAAACCGCTGGTGAAGATTGGCCAACATTTAATGACGCCAAAGTTAAGCCTGATGTTTTTGAATTGAGCCTTTCAGAGGAAATGCCCATTCTTAACATCAATATCTCCGGCGATTACACGGTTGAAAAACTCAAGGAATTTGCCGAATATCTTCAGGATGAAATTGAAGACATCCAAGAAATCAAAAAAGCAGACATTCGCGGGGCGCAGGACAAAGAAGTAGAAATAGCCGTGGACATCTACAAAATGATGGCGTCAGAAGTTAATTTCAATGACATCATTGGTGCGATTAAGGGCGGAAACGTTACTATGTCTGCAGGAAATTTAATTGCTAGTGGACAACGACGTACCATCCGTATTTTGGGTGAAATCACGTCACCTAAAGAATTGGAAAACTTTGTCGTTAAGTCAGAAGATGGCAATGCTATTTATCTCAAAGATGTAGCAACGGTGACGTTCCATGAGGAAGATAAAACCACGTTTGCGCGTGAGTTTGGAGAGCCCGTTGTGATGTTGGATGTTAAGAAACGTGCTGGAAAAAACATGGTGGCAGCGGTAGAACAAATAACAGCCATTGTTGAGAAAGCAAAAAAAGAGGTCTTCCCTCCTGATCTTAAAATTACCATAGCCAATGATCAATCTTCCGTAACCATTGGTCAGGTTGATGATTTGGTCAACAATATCATTTTTGGGGTGATCTTGGTAGTAACTGTCTTAATGTTCTTTTTAGGTTTCAAAAATGCCATTTTTGTTGGGTTTGCGATACCTATGTCTATGTTCATGTCTTTAATGATCTTGGATTTTCTGGGCCAGAGTTTAAATACTATGGTGCTTTTCGGGTTGATTATGGGCCTCGGGATGTTGGTTGACAACGGAATTGTTGTAGTTGAAAACGTATATCGTCTTATGGACGAAGAAGGTATGAGCCGTTTGGAAGCTGCAAAAAAAGGGATTGGTGAGATTGCCTTCCCTATTATCATTTCAACAGCCACAACGGTTGCCGCTTTTATCCCTTTAGGATTATGGCCAGGCATCATGGGCGAATTTATGATGATTTTACCGATAACCTTATCTGTCGTTTTGGGATCATCACTATTTGTGGCCATATTTTTCAACTCCGTTTTGGTGTCGCAATTCATGAGTATTGAAGATAAAAACATGCCATTAAAACGTATCATCATCACGACAAGTGTCATGGCGGTTCTGGGACTGATTGTCTTTTTTGTAGCGGGAGAATATCGCGCACTTGGGACCATTATGATTATTACGGCCATCATGCTTTGGGTCTATCGTTTTTTCCTAAGAAGGTGGGCCAACAATTTTCAAAATTATACGCTTGTTAAATTGGAAAACTGGTATGAGCGTCAACTGCGCCGATCGCTTTCAGGCAAAATGCCCTATGTGCTGAGCATTGGGACTTTTGTGTTGTTGATTTTGGCATTTGTGGCATTTGGCGCCTCTCTATCTTCCCAACGAACAAAAGTCGAGTTTTTCCCAGACAATAAGCCAAATCAAATTATTGTCTACATTGAATACCCACAAGGTACAGCCATTGAAAAAACCAATGCGATTACCAAACAAATTGAAAAGCGTGTATATAATGTGATCAATGACAGTGAATATAAAGACGGCGACTTTAACTTTTTGGTAGAAAGTGCGGTTTCTCAAGTTGGCGAAGGTGCTGGAAATCCACAAGCAGATATGGGATCTGCTGCCGAAATGCCACACAAAGCAAAAATCACGGCTTCTATGCGTGAGTATAAATACCGAAAAGGTGCTGATAGCGAATTGTTGCGCCAAAAAGTACAGGAAGCTTTAGTGGGTATTTATCCTGGGGTTTTGATCTCTGTAGAAAAAGATGCCAATGGACCCCCGGCAGGATCACCTATTAACATTGAAATTGAAGGTGATGACTACGATCAACTGATCACGACTGCTGAAAACATGCGCGAATTTATCAATACCAAAAATGTTGCCGGTATTGATGAGCTAAAAATTGACGTCAATAAAGATAAACCCACCATGCGTGTTACCGTCGATCGTGAAAAAGCTGGAGAACTTGGCGTGAGCTCTTCCCAAGTGGGACAACAGTTGCGCAATTCGATCTTTGGCTCTAAAGCCGGCATTTACAAGGAAGACGGTGATGATTTTGATATTTACGTCCGTTTCAATGAAGAAAACCGTTACAGCACGAGTGCGTTATTCAATCAGAACATTACGTTTAGGGATAATAAAGGTCAGATCAAGAATATTCCTTTATCGACGCTTATCAAATACGAAAATAACTCTGGGTTTAGTGCCATAAAACATAAGGGCACCAACCGTGTGGTTACAGTCTATTCTGCATTAGCTCCTGGTTATACAGATGCTGGGGCAATAGTGTCACAAATTCAAAATGAAATGAGAAGCTATGAAGGCTTGCCAGAGAACATCAAAATTGATTACACGGGACAGATTGAGGAACAAAATAAGCAAATGGCCTTTTTGATGGGTGCCTTTTTTACAGGTCTCGGATTGATTTTCTTTATTTTGATTTTTCAATTTAACTCAATTTCAAAACCAGCCATTATTATGTTGGCTATCTTTTTAAGTTTTATTGGTGTGTTTGGAGGCATTGTGATTACCGGAAGTGCCTTTGTGATTATGATGACTATGGTTGGGATTATTTCCTTGGCCGGAATTGTGGTCAACAACGGGGTGGTACTTTTGGATTATGCTGAACTGCTCATCGAACGAAAAAAGTATGAACTGGGGCTTGAAAAATCCGATTATTTAGAGACCGAAGACCTTTTTGAAAGCATCGTCAAAGCAGGAAAAGCACGTTTGCGTCCTGTACTATTGACAGCCATAACCACAATTTTAGGTTTAATTCCGTTGGCTATTGGTTTAAACATTAACTTCTTTACCTTGTTTAAAGATTTTGACGCCAATATTTATATGGGTGGAGACAACGTGGTGTTTTGGGGCCCATTGGCTTGGACCGTGATTTATGGATTGTTTATTGCTACATTCCTGACTTTAATAGTCGTACCGATCTTATTCTTTTTGGTTGCCAAATTTAAAATGTGGTTGCGCTCAAAAGTAAAATCGGTCAACGAAGAATTAGACCAAGAACTTGCAGAATAACTTGCAATAACAGATAGTATTAAAAGGCTAAATGACTTTGTTTGTTTAGCCTTTTTTCTGTCCATTGATGAAGCGATTGGCAACACTGCGATGGTCATAAAAAACCCTTAGAAGATGTCAATATCAACTAAGGGTTTTTAAAATTAAGCAACTCAGCAAGCTTCTATTTATTAGGCTTCTCTGGAAAAGGTAACGGCTCAACAGAGCTGTCATGCGCCAGATAATATTCTTCCAAAAGATTCATCGTTGCCGTAAGCAAATCTTTAGTTTCCAATAAGATACTAAAATACAATGTTGTATTTTTAGGACTTGACTCTTCAGTTCGCGTACGTTCTACTTGCTTTTGGATTTTATCTGTAACAAGACTTATAATTTCCTTTTTTCTACCTAAGATGATTCCGATTTCTTCAAAAGAGTGTGATTCAAAAGCATTTCTTGTGTTGTTGAACAAACGCTCAAAACGCTCATCCACTTCCTTAAGTTCTTTTATTTGACTGAACTTTAATTTTTTGTGATTGTTGTGGATGTGTTTGTGACTCACTTTAGAGATGTACTCCAAAGATTGCGTCATATCTTGAAGATACCCTAAGATATTGATGTAAAAATTACTGGCACCTACACTCGAATCGTCCAAATTTTTGATAAAATAAAAGATATTGTCTCGCAGTTCATCAACCTCATCAGAAAGTTTACGCACTTGCTTTTTATTTTTCTTCAGCAATGAGAGGTCTTGCAACGCTAAACCATTAATGGCATTAGTAAAAATTTTGTTGCCACGTTTCACGACATTGGCAATATTTTTGGCGCTCTCGTGGATAACGCCCTGAACAGAGCTACTCTCAGTTTTGCTCAAATGATCCTCAGCTTTCGTTTCTTTTAATTTTTTACTGTGTGCAAGTGAACTTTTCACGAGCAAGCCAAAAGCGACCAACAGCAAGATTGGAAACATGATACTAATGTTCAAGTTAAGCAAATAGGCAACTAAGGCGGCAGCAAAAAACGCACTAAAGGCGGTAAAAAACCAACCTCCAATAACATTGACAACACCTGCCACTCTATACACCGCACTTTCTGCTCCCCAAGCCCTATCCGCTAAAGAAGATCCCATGGCTACCATAAACGTGACGTATGTTGTAGATAGCGGTAATTTGTAAGACGTTGCAATTGCAATTAATACAGCAGCTACCATAAGGTTTACTGCAGCTCTTACCAAATCAAAAGAGGGCAACTCATGCACTTTGTCTCTAGATAGTTTAATAACAGGGGCTTCAAACTGTTTATCAATTTTCGCTACCCATGATTTTGGTAATATGTATGAGGAAAGTTGAGACATTCCCATTGCTGCTCTAACAAAGTTTCGAGACAAAAAGTTTGGTTGAAAGCGTTCCTTAGTTTCTCCTTGGCTTGCTAAATCAATCGATGTTTTTACAACATTTTTGGCTTTTGAAGAAAACCATAAGGTCAGCACCATAACAATGCCTGCCAACAATAAAAGCAATGTTGGGGTGGATGCTTTTTCACTTAAACTAGCCATTGGAAACTCTGAAGCTGATAAACCGAGCGTGTTGATGGCCGGATTGGTAAAATCAGAATAGGCCTGAAACGCACCCATTGAAGGCCCAATAAAATTGACCAAATCATTACCTGCAAAAGCCAATGCTAATGCAAAAGTACCCACCAAGATGACCATTTTATAAATATTGGTCTTCAAGAATTTTATCAGAACAAAGGATAATACAATCCAAAATACAAAACTGGCAGACGCAATATACAGCGCTTGATGCTCTAAAAAATCCTTTATAGTTTCACCACCAATGAGGTCATAACTTTGGTTGGCCATATTGGTACCACCAATCCCTTTGATAAAAATAAAATAGGTTATGGACGTTAAAGCGATGCCTCCAAATAAGGCTCCTACCCAATTGGCTTTCCTTTCAAAATCATAAGAAAGAAGCAATCTTGCAACCCATTGCACAAATGCACCTATTGTAAATGCTATAACTACTGAGAGCAATATTCCAAAAATAATTTCTGAGACTTTTGAGGTGTTGATATAGTTCATCACGTCAGCTAAATCACCACCACTATGACTGATTTTGATCAGGGTCATTGCCACTGACGCGCCAAGCAACTCAAATACGATAGAAACCGTAGTGGACGTTGGCAATCCTATGGAGTTGAAAAAATCCAACAACAAAATATCTGTAATCATTACGGCCATGAAAATAATCATGATCTCGCTAAACATAAATTCTCCTGGATTAAAAATACCCTTTCGGGCAACCTCCATCATCCCACTGGAAAATATGGCTCCAATGGCGATACCAAGACTTGCTACAATCATGATAGTTCTGAAAGAAACTGCTTTAGAACCAAGAGCAGAGTTTAAAAAATTAACCGCATCGTTACTGACCCCTACTACCAAATCAGCAACAGCTAAAATGGCAAGGGCAATAATCATGTATAAGTAAATATTTTCCATCAAAATCGAATATAATTCAAGGCACAAATTTCATCTTTTAAATTGAACACAATGTTATCAAAAGGTTATGTTCTAAGGAGACTAATCTACCTTAAAGCTTCACTTTTGACCGATTTTATATTGAAGTCTAACAACTATTGATGCCCAAATAAATAGTTTTAATACTCTATAATTTAATGAATATCAATTGATTACCTCTACAATGTTAATTTAATGTTACTTAAACATGTAATTAATGTAAATTTTTCATTATATTTGTTATGTCAGTATTAACTTAATAAAATATTCACATGAAAAATATAGCCCTTATTTCAATCATTTTTTTTCACAACTCTAACCTTTGCACAAAAAGAGCGATCTTTAGAACTGAATAAATCTACAAATCTTATTGATGTGGTCTACTATCATGACAATGGAGAAGTCAGTCAAACTGGATCGTATACCAAAGATGGAAAATTACAAGGAGAATGGTTAAGTTTTAATATTAACGGCACCAAGACAGTTTCCGCCACTTATGATCAAGGAAAAAAAGTTGGCAAATGGTTCTATTGGACAGATAAAATTCTTAAAGAAGTAGATTATACAAGTAATGCCATTGCGAGTGTAAATGAATGGTCCAATACATCATCCGTCGCTTTCCAGGAATAATTCTTAAACTAAAACATAAAAAATGCATCAAAACACTTTGATGCTTTTTTTATTTGTAACAATCACATCTCAAATTCACTGTCCATTAAATGTATTCATGGTGATATTTATCCCAGCAGTTCCAAAGGACTTAATAAGCTCTATAGATTTATCCAGACGTTCTGTTAATTTAGCTTCTTCTTCTGGCGTCCATTCCCCCAAAACATAATCTACCTGTCTGCCTGTACTGAAAGCATCACTAATTCCAAATCTAAAGCGATTGTACGTATTAGTTTGTAATTTGTCTTGGGTATCCTTTAAACCATTGTGGCCACCAGCACTGCCTTTTGTTTTGAGACGAATAGTGCCAAATGGCAAATTCAAATCATCAGTTATGATCATTAAATTTTCTAAAGGCACATTCTCTTTGTTCAACCAATATAGGATGGCCTTTCCACTTAAATTCATATACGTACTGGGCTTCAAAAAGATGAATTGGCGTCCTTTAAATTTATAGACGGTGACGTCTCCCAGTTTTAGGGTCTCAAAAGTTAAACTTTCCTTTTTAGCAAAATGATCCAAGATTTTAAAACCAATATTGTGCCTCGTATTTTCATAATCACTGCCAATATTGCCTAGACCTACAATGAGATATTTTTTCATAGAGTTTTCTTCAACTTGTGTTGAGCGCTTTGATGATTTAAAAATAGTGTGTAAAAACTTAAGCATTTTATAGTTTTTATTCGTTAACCTATTTGTCAAAGTGAAAAATAACCTTTCCTGTGGAAAGGTCAGAATTATTCATACAAAATATTTTGGGTAAGACTAAAAAATAAGGTGTGACACCCCCCCAAGGTGAGCCTTGGTTACTAAAAACTGAGATCCCGTTAAAAAAGCGGGATTAGTTGAACTATCTGTTTTGAATGTATGTTACAATTTTTCAAAACAAAGTTTCCCTAATAAAAAAAGCATCCTGAATACACAGAATGCTTTTAAATATAGTGTGAAACAAGATTTATTCTTGACCTTCAGCAGTTTCAGTTGCTTCTGCTCCTTCTGCAGCTCCTTCCGCTCCTTCTTCAAGTTCTTCTTCATCATCTCCTTCAAACTCAGCGACACTTGCTCTAGAACGTCTTACTTGACAAACTACAGTGTTATCTGGGTGTAAGAATTTAAAATCAGGACTTGATAATTCAGTAATATACAATTTACTTCCAATTTTAAGAGGTGTAATATCAGCCTCAATAAAATCTGGTAAATTTGATGGTATTGCTTTTACTCTAAGCTTACGTTGGTTTCTTCTTAAAACACCACCATTCAATACTCCTTTGGAAGTTCCAATGATGTGAACAGGAATTTCCATACTAATTTCCTTGTCTTCAAATAACTGGTAAAAATCTACATGTAAGATTCTGTCAGTTACTGGGTGAAACTGTATGTCTTGCATAATTGCATTAAAAGACGTTCCGTTTTCTATGGCAATCACAACGGTATGCGCACTTGGCGTATAAACCAGTTTAGAGAAAGCCAATTCAGGTGCTGAGAAATGCACTGGTTCGTCTCCTCCGTATAATACGCAAGGAACCTGACCAGCATTACGTAAGGCTTTTGTTGACTTTTTGCCTACGCTTTCTCTTTGAGATCCATTGATTGTAATTGATTTCATTTTGAAAAAATTATTTATTAATTATTACTACTTATTGTTTATTACTATTTTTTATTGACTCTTACTATTACATCAAAAATTTAGAACTGATAGATTTGTTGTAATGTACGTTGTGCATCACCTCCGCAAATAAATCTGCGCAACTGATCACTCTAATCTTATCACTTTTTTGTTTTAAAGGAATGGAATCTGTCACGATCAATTCTTCCAATTTAGAGTTTTCCAAACGTTCATATGCATTTCCTGATAAAATAGGATGTGTACAAATAGCTCTAACACTCAGGGCACCGCGCTCCATCATTAAATCAGCAGCAGTAGTCAATGTTCCAGCGGTATCCACCATATCATCTACCAAGACCACATTTTTACCAGTCACATCACCAATCAATTCCATATGCGAAATGATATTGGCCTTTTCACGCTGCTTATAACAAATAACCACATCACTTTCCAATGCTTTAGAATAAGCATAAGCTCTTTTAGAACCCCCCATATCAGGTGAGGCAATAGTCAAATTATTAAGCTTCAAACTTCTTAAATATGGCAAAAACACTGTGGATGCAAATAAATGGTCCACTGGTTTTTCAAAGAAGCCCTGAATTTGATCCGCATGCAAATCCATGGTGATAATTCGGGTTGCACCAGCTGCCTCCAACATTTTTGCCACTAATTTTGCCGCGATAGGCACTCTTGGTTTGTCTTTTCTGTCCTGTCTTGCCCAACCAAAGTAAGGCAACACTGCCGTAATATGTCTTGCTGAGGCACGTTTTGCAGCGTCAATCATCAATAACATCTCCATCAGATTTTTAGGACCAGGATGCGTAGACCCTATGATAAAAAGCCGTGTTCCTCTAATGGATTCTTCATAAGACGGCTGAAACTCACCATCACTATATGTTGACGTAATGACCTTACCTAGAGGCGCACCAAATTTGGCTGCTATTTTTTCTGCAAGTTCTGTACTCTGTGAACATGCAAAAATTTTGGCTTCTGTGGCAACGTTAGGCATTTGTAATGGAGTGTTTTATAACGAACTAATGCTCGTTTTGTTTAACAGGCTGCAAATTTAGGAATTTATTTGGACAGAAAAAGTATAAAAGAAAGATATTTTAGTTGTTTGTAGAAAAATATTTTATAATTTTGCAGTCCGATTTATCAATGTTTGATAGAGTTTGTGAAAATTACACAAGTTGCTAAGAGACAAAAAATAAATTATATTTACCGAATAATTGCTCAAGTGGCGGAATTGGTAGACGCGCTGGATTCAAAATCCAGTTCTTCGGAGTGCGGGTTCGATTCCCGCCTTGAGTACTACAAAGGCTTCAACAGAAATGTTGGAGCTTTTTTTTATTTGCAGGTACAACATTTCTATAATGTACCTTCTAATTCTTTTTCGCTTATTTTCTCACTTAACGCATTAGGAATGAAAATTTTCACTAAGACTCTTTCTGGAAAAAGATTGCCTTAGTGGTGGATGCTACTAACAGATCAAACCTGAATTATTCCAGACACCTTCAGAGCACTACTGCCTCATTTGTTCAATTAAAAAAATATAGGATTTTTAATGAGTTAACTACAAGAGCAGTCTCAAATTGAATATGAATCAGAATGACAGAGAATTCCTTAATTTTCAATAGACCAGCTGAACCGATTCTGAAAAAGAGTCCCGGCCAATCGTTTAAGATTAAATTGACGCAAACGAAAGATTTACCAAAAGGAAGACAAAACGGCGAAATGGAATATGGCAAAATTTCACTTTTAAAAATAAGCACATCCAAAAAATCTTATACCTAGTTAGCGGCAATTAAGGTGTACTCAAAATAACCTACAGATTTGTTATTGGCTAGTTTTCTTTTACTAATTTAGTTGTTAACCAAACCAGCTTTTCCTAAATACATAACCATTAGGCAAAATACGTTGCTATGACTATAAACAAGAACATAGTTCCATTCCTGTTCGATAAACTTTTGTCGGAAAATACTCGAGAAAAGATTGAAAAATTATACTCAGAGTGGCGATATTTAGTTTTTTTGTCCATTTGCTGATAATCTCCCTTATTAAATTTGAGCTTATAGACATTACGTCAACCTCAGAGTTACTTAAAAACCCTATATCTGCCATATATACTCCATTTTCATTTATTCTTATTTATGAGGTTTATCTTCTAATTTACTACTTGCCTAAATCGTTTACAACCTATATCACTAAGCAATATGAAATTATTACGCTGATTATAATTCGGAAATTATTCAAAGATTTAGCGGCCATAGAACTTTCATCCAATTGGTTTGAAATAAAAGAGGATCTTCAATTTACTTATGATATTCTGGCATCACTGATACTATTCTATTTAATATTCCAATTTCAAAAGCAAGGTAGACGAAAACTGCAATTGCAAGGGGAAATCAAATCTACAATTGTAAAATTCGTAAACACAAAAAAGCTTATTGCTATTATTTTGATCCCTGTATTTTTCACAATGGCCCTATATACTCTTATAAATTGGTCTATTGAAATTTCATTTTCATCACATGAGATCCCATCATTTGAAAGCATCAACAATCTATTCTTTGACCAATTTTTTACAGTATTGATTTTAGTAGATGTCGTACTACTTTTAATTTCCTTCTTTTATACAGACCAGTTTCATAAAATTATCAGAAACTCTGGATTCATTATTTCAACTATTTTAATCCGAATGTCTTTTGCCGTAAGCGGCCCGGTTAGCACTATTCTAATTGTTGCTGCTGTTCTTTTTGGTTTTATAATTATAACAATTCACAACTGTTACGAGAAAGATGCTTTGCCTACAAACGCGCATAAGTAATGGACAATTATACCAAAAAAATCTTTTAGGTGCTCAGCAAACGAGCTAACTTAATGGAAATTTTGAATGGGTTGAATTGTGCGCATTATAAAAACCTGTAGAGTCTTAGATTATTTCAGGAAGCTTATTTTAAAATGCAGATAGAATGTACTAATCTTGATTAAGCCAGATATTGATAAGGTATAGCACTTTAGCCTAACGAACATTTATAGGTCATAACTGCCTTCAGAGCTCGCGTACATTTTAGCAAGGTTAAGGATTCCTCACACTTCAAAATTGGATAAAACTCTGTATTCGCCTATAGAAAGCTAAATGCGTCAATAATAATGGCATAAAAGTCAACCCCTGAGTAGGTTATGTTTTACTTTGACTATGTTGAAACAGATTACACCTCTATTTCAATATCATTTCAGCCTTCATTGGAAGGACATTATTAATTATTAAAACATTAAATTATGAAAACAAAATTAAGAAATTTTTTCGCGTTAGGTTTGATCCTATTTGTCTTTAACTTTACCGCCAATGCGCAATGGGCCGGCAATAAAGTTTTTGAAAAGGTCGACAATACTAAAAATTACACAACACTAGATTTGGCCTCTATGGATCCAAACCTCTCAACCTTTGTGAATTTGGTGACATTATCAGGTCTTGCGCCTTCTATGATAATGACCGACGATCACACGGTATTTATACCCACTAACGATGCCTTTCGTGATATATCTATAGAACGATTTTCAGAGTTGACAGATCCTAAGAATCGAACAAAATTGGTTGAATTCGTGCAATATCATATCACGCCTAAAAAGCATATGAAATTCGATTTCAAAGATTCTCAGGTTATGACGGGCTCGTCTCCCGATGAAATATCGGTTTCTAGAGACACCTATGACAATGTCTTTATAGGCGGCGCTAAAATAATCAGGTCTGATATAGAGGCTTCAAATGGAATCATACATATCGTCAACGATATCATTGTTCCAAATCGATCAATATTTTTTGTTGATTAATATCGTTTATTACTATTAAATGGCATTCCTAGCATTTGTTCTAGGATTCAGATAAATGAAAGCCCCGCTAAAAATTTTTTAGTGGGGCTTTTCAGATGAACACCTTATGCAAATTTGGCGCGTTAAGAAAATGTAGCATTTTTTACCTTAAATGTCACAATAGACATTCTATAACATAACCATTACTTCGGTTCTAACACCAGAGTAACTTTATTAAAATCAGCAGCACTATTGATCACTTTTCTATAATCTTCATACATATCAGCACTGATATGGTTGACCTTATAGTGCTCATTTGCCGTAATAGTGAGCGTATTGCCCTCCAACTGATATGACGATTTGAAACTTAATAATTCTTTGCCATTCATAGTATAAAAATTTTCAATATTGATGTCCTCCAAATTTGCAAACCTATAACCTTCAGGAACTGCTATAGTCATGGTTCTGAAATAACTGCGCTGAAATTCGTTTTCTAATGGTAAAATGCGTTTCTTTTCTTGGTACATTTCCATTTGTTGACCTATCAAATCACCAACTTTAAATAAATATTTCCGCCCTGCTTTTTCCACAAATGCGCTGGAATTAAAATCAAGTATAAATTGCAAAGGCTCTATGCCAAATAATTTTGGGCTTCCATTATTGACCATTTTGTTTTTGATATCAGCACCTGCATCAATGTTTTTTGCAAACCCCTTGATAAGCTCATCTTTGTCTTCAGGCTTGATCAAATCCATAAACGGATGAATGTACATCCCATAATAGCCTGCTAAAGATTTATCCAATTTTATATTGACGATGGTCAAATCATCAGCATCAAAGGACACCTCAATAAGCATTTTGTCGGTTGTATTTTCAGCTTCTACTGGCTTGATATATTCCACTTTACCAACTGCCGATTTAAAATCTCCAATGGCAACTTCTTTGATAAACAAACCATAAGTGTCCGTTAAATAAGGCGGCGGAAATCCGTAACGAGAACCCGTCTCCGTTGGTGACATGTATTTTTTTGTCTTCGGAAAATAAAAAAGAGCTTCCAACAAAAAGTTATTGGCTTCAAAGTCCTTATCAAAACGCATATAATCACGTTCGCAGGTATAGATAAACTCGAATTTTATATGCAATTGATTAAAAATAGCTGCATACAATTTGATGATACCTCTTTCATTGGCTACCTTATCTTTGAGTACATCCAATAGTGATGCTAATTGTTCATTGCTGCCTTCTGCAATGAAAATATTGGTTTTTATGAATGATTCAATAGCTCTTAATTTGACGTCGATAGCATCTTCTTCTTTAAAATCGATTTGTTTCAAGAAACTGTTTAATTCTGACTGTTCTTTTTTTGAAACCTCTTGACTATAAAAATCATAAATGTTTTGGGCCACATTGGCATAAGAACTGATATCCTTAACCCTACTTGCTGTGTTTTCATCTAAGGCATATACCAGAAACTGTCTGTCCGCATCATAAGCTGCAAGATCTTCCCGTTCCAACAACTTAGCCTTTGGAATTTTCAATGACCAATGGTTTTTGTTCTCAATAACCGTATCGTTTTCTACATCATTCAATCCATTGTAACTTTTGAACTTAAACTCCAAATTGGAAGGCGCATAAACATCAAACTCCAAATTGCTTTTTAAGAAATTAGACTGAAAGTCAATGCGCTTTCCTTTATAAACCGGATAGCGCTCAACTACATATAAATACTCAATAAAACTTCCCTTTTCAATACCTTCAAAAGCAAAATACTTATACGTGTTGTTGGTTTCTTCGTTGGTGGCAGTTAGGATCTTAGAGTCGTCCAAATTGATCACTTGACCTGAAGCTGTTATGACTCTTGCTTTGTTTAATTGCAATTCTGAATCTGACGCATAAGGCAAATACACTTTGTTGAATTCTTCAATACTGTCGTCAGAATTGAGATAATAGACCTTATGCTCCAGAAAATATTCTACCAAACCACCATCGCCATCAAAATAAAATTCTGATACTATTTTTTCTTTTAATGATGCCATGTATTCTTCGGCAAGTCCGTTTTTGGAATATTTTGGATCAGCATCCCAATCATAAGATTCGTAAAACGGTTGCGCTATTGTGGTGAACATCCCAGCAACATAAAGCAGGCAAAAACATAAGAATGATTTCATGTACTATCTTTTTTTTAGGACAACAATTTCTTTAAAGTTCTTTTCTACCGCTTTAATAGCTTTATTAACTTCTTTTTGTTGTTCTGGTTTGAGATTTAAGAATTTCATCTCCAATTGATGCTTGTAGATGATGGTATTATTAGATGTGATGTAACTAATTGCGCAATCAAAATAGTCATTATGTACCGAGAAGTTTTCAGGTATATAATCTACTACATAGTTTTCCGGAATTTCTAAAACGGTTTCATAATCATAGTAACTTTTATATTTGGCCTCAGTATCATTTTGTCTATCATCTTCGGACTTAAAAAGCGAAATATCCTGATTAAGATTGAGATTAAAATAGATTTCATCATTCAGTTTTTTGGCATAATCGCTGATTTTGAAGGTATAATCTATATTTAGGTTTTTATCATAATCATATTTATTGGTCTCCGTGACCTCATCAATCAGGAATTTATTATTACCCTTTCTTAATTTCGAAGTGTAATACTCTTTAATTTTTACTGCTGTGTTTTCACTCTCCAATTGATTAAAAAAGTCAATTTTGAAGTAGCCTGAGATTTCGGTTTGAGTTTTACCTACAATTTCGTTACCTTTTAACTGAAGTGTTGTGCGTTCCTTAAACATATTAGTTTTTGGCGCCATTACCGGAACGGTCTTGATTTCAAAATCCGTTTCACTTTTTGATATTAAAGCTTCCTTCCCTTGTATGAACGAAGATGGCATTTCTAAAGGCAAGTAACGTCCTGTAGCATCCAAAAAATAGGTTTGCCCATCAATATTTATCGATAAGATCATGTGATTATCAACAATTGGCGTTGGCACGTCGTTATAACTATACGGAATGGTCCTGGTACCAATCCAGGTCAATTTACCCTCCAGTCCAGCAATTTTTAGCATTTCATATAGAAGGCTGGAGTTGTCCTTACAGTCGCCATACTTCTTTTTAAAGACATCATTGGCTTCTCTTGGGATAAAGCCTCCCAATGCATATTCAAAAGCAATGTATTTGATGTTCTTTTGTGTCCAGTAATAAATGGCTTTTACTTTATCAATATCTGTTTTTTGATCTTTGGTAAGGGTGTTTACTAATGCTACCAAATCAGTATCTGAAGCTTCTTTATTGATGTCCTTAACCATGGAATAATACCATCCATAAAGATCTGATACGTCATTTAAAAGGTTTACCGTTTTTCCTGCAGAGGTATAGGAGGTGATGATAGGGACAATGTGAGGCAATAAACGGGCGTAGCTTGGTATATTGGACTCGTACTTCAATTTGTTGATATTCTTAAGCTCCCAAGTATAGATGATGTCTCCTCTTTTTTCCTCTTGGGAAAATATGAGATCATAATTTTCGGTATTGAATTCTTGAAATCTAAACTTAATATTTTTATCAGCAGTTAAAGTGACTTTTTTATGTTGAATAGGGAAAAAATCGCCAAAATAGATCGGACTTAAAAAACGTGGATTTTTTACAATCTCAGTATAAGATAATTTTGTTTTACCGCCAATGGATAGATTTGGGTAAATAAAATTCAAAGATTTGCTGTCATCATGAAAGGCATCATCCAATTCATCCTTTTCTACAAAATTCTCTACTTTATAGCTGTTGTACTTTCCGTTTTTAAATTCATAAGACGTGGCCTCAACAGATTGCAATTCAAAAAAGGAAGAAAAACTTAACGCTTTTTTAGAACCATAGGTTGCAGATTCATCCAAGAACAGATCTTCTTCTACAAAAGACTGTTGTATTTCTATAGCGTTGTTCTTCAACTTAACTGAAATTGAAACCTCATCCAATAATCTGACCTTGTTAGATTCAGGATATCTACTTTTATTTAGCTCAAATTCAGGCGAATATTGTGCCTTTAAATTTATTGGAATAAGCAAAAGCAAAATAAAAGCACTAAAAAATAGACTGAATTTAGCTTTTTGATTCATAGATATCTCCATTTGAATAGTATTCAGTTTTGATGAGTTTACCTGTTTCATCGTAATATTTTGCTTCACCATGTCTTTCATCATTAAGATAATTGAGCGATTCTTTTAATTTTCCGTTTGCGTAAAATTTTTCAGATTTACCGTTACGCATGCCATACAACATATTTTCACTCAATTTTATTTGTCCGTTCTCATAGTAATCAATATCCAGACCGTGGTATTCTCCTTTCTCATAAATGGTATGATTTTCCAATTGTCCATTATAACAATAGGCTTTATAATCGTCTTGTAAATCGCCATTGACATAGGTCATGGTTCTTGAAGGTTTTCCATTATCATAAAATGCTTCCATTTTGGCCGTTTCGTTTTTAATAGGAATCATCTCCTTTTCCTTTCCATTGGCATCAAGGTAAGTATATCCAACGAGCACATCATTTTTATAGATTCGAACTATTTGTAAATTGCCAGAAGCGCTATAAAACTCTTTTCTGCCCTCTTGTAAATCATTGGCATAACCTGTAGATGTAAAGAGTTTTCCGTTTTCATGATAGGACAACCAAGTTCCTGTTTTGGAACCATAGTTGTAAAAATAGTCGTCTTCCAATTGACCAGATTTGTAATAATGTTTGGATGTTCCATCTCTATTGCCATTTAAATAGCCTTCTGAAATCCTTATTTTACCATCATCATAATACCAATTCCACTCACCATGTTGACTCCCATTATTGTAGTTTCCTGAAGCGACTACCGTTCCATAAAAATTGTAAAGTTTATAAGGACCATGGTGAAGGCCATTGACATAGTTAATCTCAGTTTGAATGTTACCATTTTGGTAATGTGTAACTAGTTTATAGGTTTTTTCAGCAGCTTTAAAATCAACTGTTTCATAAATCTCTTTATTGGTGTTGTAATATGCCTCTTCTATGGCTTCTCCATACTTATATGTGGTGTAGCTTTCTATGTTTCCATCCACCCTAAAGTTTTCCTGGGTGCCATGTAATTGATCTTTGTGATAGAAACGTGTGGCTTCCAAAGTGCCGTCTATATAATAATAGCGCCATTCACCATGTTTTACGCCTCCTTTGTACCAACCCTGGGTTTGGATTTGTCCGTTAGGATATAAATATTTGTAATATGTATTTCCGTTTTCTTTATCATAATCAGAAATAGACATGATTCCTCCAGATTTATAATAGGAGTTGTGGATACCGAGAGGTTCATTGTCCTGATATCTGCCCTCTTCACTGGGCACACCATTATTACTATAGAATTTCCAATCGCCAATTTTACCACCACTGATGTCATACATCCCTTCAGCAGCTTTATTTCCATTAGGATGATAGCCTTCATAGAAAAACTCACCTCCTTTTTTACGCGCGTCAGAAAGTATAGTGCCAGACTTGTCGTAGAATTTGTAGCTGATGATTTCACCTTTACGGTATTGAAACTCTGAAGCCAAAACACCATCGACGTCATAGGTTTTATAAAGACCATCCAACGCGCCTTTATTATAAGCATATTCGGCATTAATAATACCATCATAGAAATAAGATTTCCAATCACCATTAAAATAACCTTCATCAGATTGCCCAACGTCTTTTTGGTTGCCATTAGCATGGTAGGCTATGTATGGACCCTGTAAATTGCCATCTTTATAACCAGCATCAAGCAATTTCTTTTCGTTCCAATAATACTGAATTTCTTTACCATGACGTTTGTCATTTTCAAAATTGACTACAGAATAGACCTTTCCATCAGCATAATATTCTATCAAATCTCCAAAAATAGCGCCATCCTTGTAATCTGTATTGTATTCTTTCAACGCTTCACCAACATCAAAATACGCCATATACCTTCCATTAAGTTTGCCATTGGAAAATTGTTTTTTTTGTTTCAATCCACCGGTTTCAACATAATATTTATACTCACCCTCGTATTCTCCATCCTTTAGCGTAGTTACTACATAAGGGCTTCCATCTTCATAAAACTGTTTGTTTTCACCATTCAATTTCCCGTCTTTGTAAATAGCAATTTCCTTTGTTTTACCATTTTCATGAAACCAAGTCCATGTGTTGTGACGTTCACCTTTCTCGTTAAAATATCCTCTAGTGGATGGCCTGCCATTGGTGTCATAAAACGTCCAATCTCCTACATAAATGTCATTTTTTATTGAACCCTCAGCCGAAAATTTTGAATCAGAATAATGATAAGCCATTACTTCTTTCTCATTTTTGCTTAAAATTTTAAGCCATTCCTCAACGTATGCTTTGATGAAAGCAGTAACTTCATTTTTATTTTTCTCTATTATATTTTTATAATCGTCATTTTTAATTGAATAATTGACCGTATAGGTAAAGTCTTCAAAATAGTCATTGGCGCTGATCCATTTGTAAAATGGCACATAATACTTATCCCAAAATCCGCCATTTCCCTCAACAGATTGCAGTTGCTGCAACAGCGCATGATTTTGTTTTACCAAAGGGATTGGGATTTTGGTATCAATAGGATAATTGGTATTTAGGGCTATTCTATTATTCAAGATAAGATCGATATCTTCAAAAGCGTCATCATCTGTAGAGACCACCAAATTAGACACCGACTCACTTTCGTTTTTATCAGCCACAACATCATTGACATATTTTAACAATGCAAAAGCTCTTTCCGTATCTGGCTCTATTATTAAAGCCATATTGTAACACATTAATGCTTGTGCCATAAGTTGTTGACGATAGCATATATTTCCTAACTGTAAATGGGCATTTCTATATAGCGGATCATACACTATTGCTTTTTGAAAAGCTTCAATAGCTCCTGGAACATTCTCTAATTTTTCGAGTGCAATACCCTTGTTAAACCATAATTTTGGATTTCTAGGATACAGTTCTAATGCGGTTTCATAAACTTTTAATGCTTCTTTGTAATTTTCATTACTGGAGTAACTAACACCTTTATTCATTAAAAGATATAGCTTAGAACTACTCCCGCAATCAAGTGCCAAACCTTCATTTGTAATAGCGAGTGCTTCATTATACTTTTTTTGAAGAATGTAATAGTAAGATTTAGAAGTCAATACCGAACAATAAGTAGAATCATCTTTGTTGATACGTTGCAGTTGCTCAAGAGCCTCGTCATAATCTTCCTTTTCTGCACTTTCTGCAACGGAAGCAAAAATAGTTTCATGGTCAATAAAGAGAAGCTTTTCTTGTCCGTAGAAAGTTATACAATAACAAGCAGATAGCACTAGATAAAGATGTTTCATGGGGATTGGGGATTCAATTGGAAAGCCAATATAGTGTAGTTCAATAAAATATCATAGTAAAAAATGAAAAGTTCAATTAGACCCTTAATGATCAAAATGTTTGTCCCAATAATTTATCCAACATGAAATTGAACTATCTAGTGATCTATTATTGCCAACTGCTTGTAAATCTATTAAGGTGAATAGCCTTCTCAACAACTCAAATGCGTCATGATTTGATTCGTTACAGTATATATTTATACGTAATTTTAAACTATGGCCGTGAAAGATAGTCAGTGCCATATCTAAATCAATACATTTTAAATAAATCAATTGCATCTTAAAACCCAGAATTATGAGAATGATACCCAAAGCTTTAATTGTTTGTGTTCTTGCGTCGACAACTTACCTAACACAAGCTCAAAATGATATTGTTAGTGACGATTCAAACTTTTATATCCGCGTCAGTACCGGTTACAGCTTCGAATCAGGAAAAACCGAATTCAATAATGCAGATCCTAACGGACTCACCGGCATCATGCAATCTACCGATATTACAGTAAGCGCAGATGGCTCTAATGTTAATGTAAAATCACTCAATGGCACTGTAGGCGCTGGTATAAAAGTAAATGTTACCGGAGGCTATATGTTCAATCCATATATTGGTGCCGAAATGGGCATCAGTTATTTTCATGGCGACAAAACCATGATTGGCCGTTTGAGAAGTCCGCAGGTTACCTCAGAAGAAAACACATACCTAAGAGGATTTGACGTTGCGCCAGGCATTATTTTAACGCCAAATTTTAAAAAGGTTAATCCTTATGCACGCATGGGGCTGATCGTTCCTATTGCTGGCGATCTGACTATTGAGACCATGGCGAGACAAACAAATGGTGGCGGACAAGGTACTGACATTATGGTGGAAGCCAAGAGTGAAGTTAAAAGTAAATTTAGTGTTGGCTATTTTGGAGCTCTTGGCCTCAACTATCCCGTCAGTGACAATTTGAGTATTTTTGGAGAAGTTGAAATCAAGAATTTGAGCATCAAAAGTAAATCGGCTGAAATTACCGAATACTCTACCACTGCTATAACCGACGGCCAGTCGCAATTGGTACCAGGACAACAATTGGCAGATTTACCTGTTTATGAAAAGCAGTTTGAGTTTAGTGATGATTACAGTCAAAGCACCACAACGCAACCTAATCAAGATGCACCGCGACAAATTCCAACACAATTTGTTAATGCGAGTGGGATAGGCGTCAATGTTGGTATCAGATTTACACTTTAATCCGAAGTTATGAAATCGATAAAAACGTATCTTTTATTTTTAGGATTGCTCTTAAGCATTCCCTTGGTTCAAGCACAGAGTATTGTTGGGCAATGGAAAACAGTTGATGACGAAAGCGGCAAGGCCAAATCCATCGTTGAACTATATAAAAAGGATGGAGAAATCTACGGAAAGATTGTTAAATTGTTGTTGCCCGAAGATAAAGGTAAACCATGCATAAAATGTACAGGCAAAGATTACAATCAACCTATTGAAGGTTTAGTTATCGCTAAAGGTTTGACCAAAGATAAAGACGATAATGAATACGAAGGAGGTACTATTTTTGATCCGGAAAAAGGAAAGGAGTACAAATGTAAGATGTGGATTGACAATGAGACACCCAATATCTTAAACGTACGCGGCTATATTGCATTTTTTTACTAGGACTCAACAATGGTATCGTGTGACAGATTGATCATTCAGTATAACGTAAAAAACAAAAAGACACTTAAAAAAATTAAAGTAGCTTTTTTTATTTTATAGTAAAACTAAAGACGATAATGAATACGAAGGAGGTACTATTTTTGATCCGGAAAAAGGAAAGGAGTACAAATGTAAGATGTGGATTGACAATGAGACACCCAATATCTTAAACGTACGCGGCTATATTGCATTTTTTTACAGGACTCAACAATGGTATCGTGTGACAGATTGATCATTCAGTATAACGTAAAAAACAAAAAGCACTTAAAAAAAATTAGTGTCTTTTTTTTATATGTAAAAACTTGAATTTATTGAAGCTCCAAGGTTTTGGCAGCTGAAGACTGTAGCAAGAGTTTTCTCAAAATGCCCTGAACTTCCGTAGTTTCCTTTTGCGGAATTAGAAATGTTTCCAAATCATCAGGATTCAAAATCTGTTCTGATTTCTCTACAAAACCATAGCCAAGATACAGTCCGTTTTTGATAAGCACAAAAGCTTCTTCTTCCACATGGCGCCCTTTCTCTTTCAACACCATATTCTGATTGGAATTTGCCATATAATCAATAGCTAAATTTGCACGCTCGTTATAAGCAACCATTGCTTCTTCATCCCTACATATGCCTTTACAAGTGTTCAGTTTGTAATGTGAACAGGTCCATACATTTTCTTGTAAATGACAGTATTTTGGGCAGAGCTCAAATTGCTCGCACACTTGTTCCAAATACAGCCTACAATCACGAATACTATGAAATATTTGTAACGGATTGGGGGTTGCTTTGAGCGTATTAAATGCCAAATGCTGAATCCCGCGCCGGTCTTCATAACTAAAAACGGCATATGGTTTTGGTACACGTTTGGCCGCTTGATTGTAGATGGGAAAATGATGTTTAATGGCCGCATCTTCCATCAGTCGCGCCACAAGATCACTCCCCGAAAGTTCATAATCAATGTGCGCAGTTTCTCTGCAAAGGTTCAGTTCCTTCTCTTTTTTATCATAGAAATGCCCCAAAACACGCTTTTTCAGATTGATTGCTTTCCCTACATAAATGATCTTTCCTTTTTTATTTTTGAAATAATAAATACCAGCACCATTTGGAATGGCATCAAAAATAGCACTTGGCAAATTTGAAGGCAGCGTCGCTTCTTTAGAGCCTTTTTTCAAGAAATCAGAAAAAACGGTTTCTGAGTGTTCATGTGCCAGTAATTTTTCAAACAGTGTGACGGTTGCTTCGGCATCTCCTCGCGCCCTGTGCCTGTCAACTAAATTAATGTCCATTGAATTGCACAACTTCCCTAAACTATAAGATCGAAATCCCGGAAACAAGGTTCGAGACAAGCGGACTGTGCACAGTTTTCGGCGTCTGAAATCGGCATCAATTGCTTTGAATTCATTTCTGATGACATTGTAATCAAAATTGACATTATGGGCCACAAAAATACTGTCCTCAGTAATAGAAAGAATAGCTTCTGAAATTTCTGCAAAAGTTGGAGCATCAGCAACCATAGCATTGTCGATACCTGTCAATGCGGTAATGTAATCTGGGATTAACGCCTCCGGATTAACAAGTGATGTAAATTCATCAACAACCTTTTCTCCATCGTATTTAAAAATGGAAATTTCTGTAATCTTGTTGCCACGTCCTGTGGTCTCCACATCAATAATCGTATAAGTTACTTTGGTTTTCGCCATTATGCCATTTTTTGAACTGCTTCCAATTCCACCTTTAGTTCTTGGAACATCGCCATGATACTGCTCATCTTCAGTTCTTTTTCATCATATTCCTGAGTGTTGATGCAGCAGGTAAATTCCCAAAGCTCCAACACATTTTCAATCGGAATCTCATAAGGTTGATATGCCTTATTATCGCTACTCAACAGTAACGTCTGTTTGTCTTCTATCAAATTAGAGACTCTTTTATAAACCAGACCATCATCTTTGGTCAGCACAATATAGGTGCGTCCATTTTTTACATCTTGAACCTCCTCAACATACTTAGCCACCACAAATGCGCCATCTTTTACAGGCAACATGGAATCGCCTTTGATAGGAAAAGCACGATGGGTTCCTGTGGGAAGAAAGGGCAGCTTGATTTTTTGCAGCTGCTCAATATACTCAGGATCATCATAGCCTGCCAGATACCCGGCCGAGGCTTTCGCAGGGATAATTTCAATCAGATCTTCATTATCTTCACTTACGGTTATCGGGAACAGCACACGTTTGCTGCCAATATCAATAAAAGAGGTGTCTTTGGCTTTGCGCAAATCATTCTTTACCAAAATATCAATCGGTATTTTAAAGTAGTCCGACAAATCGATCAGTCGGTCGATGGGTGGCTCTGAACGCCCCTCTTCATAAGACCCAACGATGGAACGCGACCAGCCCAATTCATCTGCAAAACGCTCTTGGGAGAGCTGCTTTATTGAGCGGAGATGTTTTATGTTTATTTGGATATTTTTCATGTTATTTTTTTTGCAATGAATGTGCGAGTAAGTTTTTAAAAGTGTTATTAATCAATGCCCAAACCATGAATGTAGCAACAAAAAATCTTAGTTCTCGATTCTAAAAGCGAAGCGATCTCAATTCCTTTTCTTAATTTACTACAAATATAAGCAAGGTTAACTACATATAATAGTTAATTTTGAAAAATCATTAGTAAACAAAAATATGTACCTCAACTGCCACACCTACTACAGTCTTCGCTACGGCACTATAAAGCCTGAGCAACTGCTTGCCATTGCTTCAGAAAATGGCTTACAGACTTTGGCATTGACTGATATCAACAGCACTTCAGCGTGTTTGGATTTTGCACGATTATCCTCAAAATATAAAATCAAACCTGTTTTGGGTATCGATTTCAGAAATGGTGCGCAACAGCAATTCATCCTCATTGCCAAAAACAATAAGGGGTTTCAGAACATCAACGATTACCTCTCTGGATTTTTACATGACTCTGAATTGAAAATCCCTGAAACCGCCCCCCAACTCGAAGATGTATTTGTGATTTATCCCTACATTCATAAAAAAATATATGCTCTAAAAGAAAACGAATTTTTGGGTATTAAGCCACAGGATTTGAACCATCTCAAATTCTCTAAATGGAATTTACTGCGGAACAAATTGGTCGTTTTGCAAACCGTATCATTTCAGAACAAAAAAGATTTTAACACCCACCGCCTATTACGCGCCATCGACAACAATACCCTGTTGAGCAAACTGCCTAAAAGTGAACAAGGCCAGGAAACCGACAAAATGTTGCCTTATCAGGAATTGTGCACTACCTATGACGAATTTCCTGAACTCCTAAATAACACAGCTCACATCCTCGACAAATGCCATGTAGATTTTGATTTTTCTCAAGAAAACCCAAACAACCAACGTTGCTACACCCACAATGAGGCTTTGGATTTTAGATTGTTAAAAAAACTCACCTATGACGGATTGCATTACCGCTACAAAAATCCTGACGAGCGCGTTTTTTCACGTATCGAAAAAGAACTATCTATCATTGAACAAAAGGATTTTGTGTCCTACTTTTTAATCAATTGGAAGATTTTGAAATACGCACGCAGTAAAAACTATTTCTATGTAGGTCGTGGCAGTGGTGCCAATAGCATTGTGGCCTATTTGCTTCGAATTACGGATGTGGATCCTATAGAACTCGATTTATACTTTGAGCGTTTTATCAATGTTTTTAGACAAAACCCACCCGATTTTGACCTCGATTTCTCATGGAGAGATCGTGATGATATTACCAATTTTATCTTTACGAGGTTCAAAAACACGGCTTTGATTGCGGTTTATAATACGTTTAAATTTAAAGCCTCTGTTCGTGAATTGGGGAAAGTGTTTGGTTTGCCAAAATCGGAAATGGACATGCTTACCAGGGGCAAATACAACGTTAATCAATTGGATCAATTATCCCAACTCGTCATTAAATACAGTACCTATATTCAAGGATTTCCTAATTATTTAGGCATTCATGCTGGCGGAATTCTGATTTCAGAAAAGCCCATCCATTATTATGGCGCCACCTTTATGCCGCCAAAAGGCTATGCTACCACGCAGTTTGATATGGTTGTCGCAGAAGATATCGGATTGTATAAATTTGATATTTTAAGCCAACGCGGACTCGGGAAAATTAAAGAGGCCACAGAAATTGTTGCTTATAACCATCCTGAAAAGTCTCCCATCGACATCCACGACATCAAGCGTTTCAAGGAAGATGGGCGCATCAAAAATTTATTGAGAAACGCCAAAGCCATCGGGTGTTTTTATGTGGAATCGCCCGCAATGCGAATGCTTATGAAAAAATTACAGGTAGATAATTATTTGGGCTTGGTGGCGGCAAGTTCCGTCATTCGCCCTGGAGTTGCCAAAAGCGGAATGATGCGTGAATATATTTTGAGGTATCGCGATCCGGAACGTGTTAAGAATGCGCCCAAAGTGTTACTCGACATTATGCCAGAAACCTTTGGCGTTATGGTATATCAGGAAGATGTAATTAAGGTGGCACATTATTTTGGCGGACTCACACTTGGAGAAGCCGATATGTTGCGGCGTGGGATGTCAGGAAAATTCCGATCGCGTGATGAATTTATGAAAGTGAAGCAACAGTTTTTTGACAATTGTAAAAATTCTGGAAAACCAGATGCGCTAGTGGAAGATATTTGGCGACAGATTGAAAGTTTTGCTGGTTATGCATTTGCCAAAGGACATTCCGCGTCCTATGCAGTGGAAAGTTATCAGAGTCTATTTTTGAAAGCGTATTTCCCACTGGAATACATGGTGGCCACTATTAATAATTTTGGCGGATTTTATAGTACTGAATTGTATGTCCATGAAGCCAGAATGCATGGCGGCATCATTGAAGCGCCTTGCATCAACCGTAGTTTTACACAAACGGTCATTCATGGCAAAACAATTTATCTCGGATTCATGTTTTTGCAATCCTTCGAATCAAAAACCATTAAACGCATCGTAAAAGAACGGAATGAAAATGGTTCCTTTTTGAGCATGGATAATTTTATTGAACGGGTTCCCATTTCCATAGAACAGATTTCGATTTTGATAAAAATCAATGCATTTCGATTTACAGGCAGCAACAAACGTGAATTGCTCTGGGAAGCCCATCTTAAAATCAGCAAACACGCGGTGCAAGAACATGTCATCACGCTCTTTAAAACCGAACGCGTGCATTATAAAACACCAGAATTGCCAAGTACAGCTTTGGAAAATGCCTTTGATGAAATTGAATTGTTGGGCTTCCCGCTGTGCAATCCGTTTCATCTGCTGGAAAACCATTCAGTAAATCAGTTACGTGCCAAACATTTGGAATCTTTGGAAGGAAAAATGATTACAATTGAAGGCTACCTCATCACCACAAAAAACACCAGAACGTCCAATGGACAAAATCATGCATTTTGGTAAATTTTTTGGATCGTGATGGCGATTTTGTTGATACGGTCCATTTCCCTCCTGTGGCAGCTAGATTTCCGTTTAGAGGTAAAGGCATCTATAGTATTACAGGTAAAGTGATGATTGAATTTGATTGTGTCACCATTGAAGTAGAACGTATGGAACGGTTGTCAGTTATTGAAGATCCGCGGTATAGCGCAAGCCCATACTCTAATCCCCATACTGCAGTAGCTAACGAAGAGAGGTTTGGCGGCGGTATAATCCCAAAAATTACATCGAAATCAAAAACACAATCTATTCAAACAACTATATAAAAAGAAGCGATCAATACTGATCATCAATATCAGCAATCAAAAAACGATACGTATTAATTTTAGAATTAAAACACGTGCTTTAATTTTTTATTATCTTTGTAAAAAACAACAGATTATGAACACAAAACTAACATTGACAATCGAAAAGGAAGTCATAGAGAAGGCAAAACGATATGCGAAACAGAAAAACCGTAGTCTGTCTGATATTATTGAAAATTACCTCAAAATATTAACTATAGAAGAAAGGAAACAAAGCGATCAACCTCTCAATCCTATTGTAAAATCCTTAAAAGGCTCTTTTAAGACCTCTAAAAAACTCGACTACAAAAAGGAATTGGAGAAACGATTGGAAGAAAAATATTTTTGAAATGGACCATGTACTTATAGACACCGACGTGATATTGGATTTTTTCTTTGACCGCGAGCCCTATTCTGAATATGCCGCACAAGTTTTAAACTTATGTGAAGAACAGAAAATAAAAGGATTTGTAACACCAGTAGCAATATCGAATGTGTATCATTTATTGAGGAAAATCGGAAAACACGAGCTCATCATTGAAAAATTAAAACAACTTTTAACCATTATTGACATTGCAGAAATGGATAAGACTATTGTTTTAAACGCACTCAACTCTCAATTCAAAGATTTTGAAGATGCTCTACAGAATTTTTCCGCTCTCGGAAAAGAAAATATTAATGTCATTTTAACAAGAAACTTAAAGGATTTCAAAAAAAGCACATTAGCCATAATGACCCCTGAAAGCTATTTAAAAGGAAAACCTAACAGTTAATAAAAAGAGGTTGTTACTTTAAAACAGAGAAGTTTACGTTTTTAAAAAAATGTATAACTGAAATTTGTTCCCAAAATTTAATTATTATAAAAATCACGTCATTTATTAAGGAGTTGAACAAGTGCTTATTCTCTAATCTTTACTCTTAATTCATCTTTTATCATGACCTACCAACGCTCCATAGTGCACATGGATTTAGATACCTTTTTTGTGTCCTGTGAACGCCTGCTCGACAGTCGCCTAAACGGGAAACCCGTTCTTATAGGCGGCACGAGTGACAGAGGTGTTGTAGCCTCCTGTAGCTATGAAGCACGGAAATTTGGAATCCACTCTGCAATGCCTATGCGCATGGCCAAACAATTGTGCCCTGAGGCCATCATTCTCCGAGGGGATGCAGGTACCTACACTAAATTCTCGCAAAACGTAACCGATGTTATTAAAGACACGGTTCCGTTGTATGAAAAGTCGTCTATTGATGAATTCTATATTGATTTGACGGGGATGGACAAGTTTTTCGGGTGCCATAAATTAGCCTCTGAGTTGCGCCAGCGCATCATCAGAGAAACTGGATTACCAATTTCCTTTGGTTTATCGCTCAACAAAACGGTATCCAAAATCGCCACTGGGGAAGCAAAACCCAATAACGAAATCCAGATCCTCTCAGGCAATGAAAAACCATTTTTGGCACCTTTATCAATTAAAAAAATCCCAATGGTAGGCGATGTGACCTACAAATCCTTATGTGATTTGGGTATCAAACAAATCAGGACCGTACAGGAAATGCCGATGGAATTGATGTATAAAGTATTAGGCAAAAATGGTTTGGGCATTTGGAACAAAGCGAATGGCATTGATAATTCGCCAGTTATTCAATACCAAGAGCGCAAATCGATTTCTACAGAACGCACTTTTAATAAAGACACTACAGATGTCGCAAAATTAAAAGGCATCATCATCGCCATGGCTGAAAATTTGGCGTACCAATTACGTCGTGGCAATAAATTAACGGCGTGCATCACCTTTAAAATTCGCTATTCTGATTTTCAGACCTATACCCAACAGCAGCGTATTCCGTATAGCGCTATGGATCACAATATCATTCCCATAGTTTTGGACTTGTTTGAAAAACTTTACAACCGACGTCTTTTAGTACGCCTGATTGGCGTTAAATTCAGCCATTTGGTAGAAGGCGGCCATCAGGTCAATTTGTTTGATGACGATACGAAGTTTCTTCATTTGAGCGAAGCTATTGATAAGATGCGCGAACGCTATGGCGATAGGTCGGTTATTAGCGCTGCAGGAATGGAAGCCCGAACCATTGGCAGATGGAATCCATTTAATGGTGAACCGCCACCGCTGTTGCCGCATCGGAAAGCTTAGTTTTCAGTCTCCAGTCTCCAGTCCTCAGTCTTCAGTCTTCAGTCTTCAGTCTTCAGTCTTCAGTCGAAAAGTCGAACCTACAAATTTCTGTTTTCCGTTTACTATTTTCTATTTTCTATTTTCTATTTTCTATTTTCTATTTTCTATTTTCTATTTTCTATTTTCAAAAATATAATTTTGCAACTCTTACCATTCCTTGTACCTTTGGAGCTACCCAAACACTCAATTTATGCTCGATAATTTTTGGTTTAACATGCAATACGGCATGAACCATGTACTGGACATCAACGCTTATGACCATGTTCTTTTTTTATTGGTACTTACGGTACCTTATATGTTTAAAGATTGGAAACGTGTATTGCTGCTCGTAACCATGTTTACTTTGGGCCACACTATAAGTTTGGTGCTGGCAGTTTACGGCGTTATCAGCATTAATACCAATTTGGTTGAATTTCTGATTCCCATAACTATCATGGTTGTCGCTATATACAACATTTTTACGGCAGGCAAAAAAGCACCTAATGAAAAAATTGGCATCCTCTTTTTTTTAACTTTATTTTTCGGGTTGATACATGGGCTTGGTTTTGCTGGCGAGTTTAAAATGTTTGTTGGCAGATCAGACAACAAATTACTTCCTTTAATAGAGTTTGCATTAGGGATTGAATTGGCACAACTTATCATTGTATTTGTAGTCCTGTTTTTAGGCTTTTTATGCCAAACTATTTTCAGGTTTTCAAGACGCGATTGGATGATGGTACTTTCTGCAATTGTTGTAGGATTAGTCATCCCTATGTTGATCAACAGTAAGTTCCTTTCATAAAACTTTAAAGTGTGCTAAAGTTTTAACTCTAAATTATATAAATTAAAATACGAACCTTTTATATTCGTTGCAGGTTTTGTCTGATGCAATTTACCCAGGTATTGAAAATCGGAAATAGCACTCCCACAATTGTAAATTAAATAAATGCCAAATAGGAAACAGATGCGCTATGATAAAGCGTATTTAAGAATAGCAAAAGAATGGGGCAAGTTATCACACTGCCAACGAAAACAGGTTGGTGCCGTGATCGTTAAAGACCGGATGATCATTTCTGATGGTTACAATGGTACCCCAACTGGCTTTGAAAATTATTGTGAAGATGATGCAGGATACACCAAATGGTATGTGCTTCATGCAGAGGCAAACGCCATTTTAAAAGTAGCGGCTTCCACACAATCCTGCAAAGACGCAACCTTATACATTACGCTATCCCCTTGTAAAGAATGCAGCAAATTGATCCACCAAGCTGGCATCATTCGTGTTGTATATCATGAAGGCTATAAAGATGATTCTGGCCTCCAATTTTTGGCCAAAGCGGGCATCGAGTTACAACATATTGAAGATTTAAGCGCATAATGGCTTTTAATAAAAAATATATTCCATTGATTATTGGCGTTGCTGTTGCAGCAGGCGTTCTTATTGGTGGAAAGCTCAATTTTACCGATACTTCTGACCGCCTATTTACTTCAAACAGCAAAAAAGACAAACTCAACCGTCTGATCGATTATATTGATTATGAATATGTAGACGATGTCAATACAGATAGCATTGTGGATGTTACCGTTAATGGTATTTTAGAAAAACTCGATCCGCATTCCATTTACATTCCCAAAAACGAACTACAACGTGTTACTGAAAATATGAAGGGCGATTTTGTAGGAATTGGCGTAAGCTTCTATACCTACAAGGATACAATTACCGTGATCAGACCAATCGCTGGCGGTCCCAGTGAAAAAGCCGGAATTAAAAGTGGTGATCGGATTATTATGGCTGATGGGGACTCCATTTTTGGACGTCAATGGGACAATGAGCAGATTATTCAGAAGTTAAAAGGTGAAAAAAACACAAAAATCAGTTTGAAAATTTATCGGAAAAGTGAAAACAAATTTCTCGATTTCAATGTCAAACGCTCTAGCATTCCCATAAATAGCGTCGATGCTGCCTATATGCTCACCCCTGTCCTGGCTTATATCAAAATCAACAGATTTGCCGAATCTACTTATAAAGAATTTAAAAGAGCCTTAGATAAATTACAAGATGAAGGCGCCACCAAATTGGTGTTGGACTTACGCGATAATCCTGGAGGTTTCTTGGCCATTGCAGAACAGATTGCTGATGAATTTTTAGAAGATGATAAATTGATTCTTTTCACAAAAAACAAATCTGGTCGTATTGAAAAAAGTTTTGCCACCCGTAGAGGTGATTTTGAAGAAGGCGAAGTATTTATTCTAATCAATGAAAATTCAGCCTCTGCCAGTGAAATTGTTGCAGGCGCATTACAGGATAACGACAAAGGCACTATTATTGGACGTCGCAGTTATGGCAAAGGTTTGGTACAGCGTGAAATGGCTTTGGGAGATGGCAGCGCCGTACGTTTAACTGTCTCCCGATATTATACGCCTACCGGACGTTCCATTCAGCGTCCTTATGACAATGGCCACAATCAAGAATATTATAACGACTACTACAAACGAAGAAGCAGTGGCGAATTTAATGATGAAATCAATATTAAGGTAGCCGATTCTTTGAAATTCACAACGCCAAAGGGCAAAGTTGTATATGGCGGTGGTGGGATTATTCCTGATATTTTTGTGCCCATAGACCAAAGCACTCAAAACGAAACTTTAAACTACATCAAACAAAGTGGCCTCATCAACTATTTTGTTTTTGAAGAATTGGATAAAGACCGTAAAAGCTACTTGGGCATTTCTAAGCAGGATTTTGTCGCCAATTTTGAAGTGAGTGATGACGTCGTGATTCGCTTTCAGGAATATCTCAATATCAGGGAAGCAGCTAAAGTTACTTTTGTGGCTTACCATCAAGAAATGAAACTACTTATAAAAGCCGCTTTGGCTGATCAATTATATGGTTCTAACGCTTCTGAAGAAATTATAAACGCAACAGATGATATGATTGAGGAAGTCTTGAAGTTGATCAAAACACAATAGCGCTATTGGTTGTCATTAGTTCTTAATTTCTATTAAAAACCAGATAATATCAATCTCCAAGATAAATATTCTCAAAAACAATAGCTTTAGAAACTGTAAGCCGTTTTAGTAATAGTTACTGTATCAACCCATCATACAAACTTATAATGGAGTCTTCTTATCATTCTCCTTGTGTTCCAAATAAGGACAGGTTATAGGGTTTTGAACTTCATCCTGAATCAACACACTTACCACTAAATCAACACACTTACCACTAATGGCACCTTGCGTGAGTCCCAAAAAATGTCAACTAAGGCCGTTTTGAAGTTGTGAAGCTCATATTGAACAATTAGTACAATACTTCTGTTCTCCAACACTCAAAACCTTATGCACTACGCTTTTCTTTTGAAAGTTTCTCAATACGTTTAGAAATTCTGAGAATTTGAAGTAAAACAATGGCACAAAGAGAGGTAAAGATTGTTATAAGTGCTACAACATTCTCTCCCTCAAGAAGGGCATTAAAATCGAGTTTTGTAACGTTGAAAACAATAAGTCCCAAAGCGATGACAGATAAAATGATAGTAGCTACTTTCATAGTAATTTAATTAAGATAATTCAAATAGGGCCTTGATGTTGGCAGCAAATAATTTTACGGCAATCGCCAATAAAATCACCCCAAAAACTTTTCTGATAATACTGATCCCATTAGGACCTAAAAAACGTTCAATTTTAGACGATGTTTTTAGGACGATAAAGATAATGATAACATTAACAATAATAGCAACGATGATATTTTCTATTCTAAATTCCGCTCTCAATGAGAGTAAGGTCGTCAAACTTCCTGGTCCCGCAATTAAAGGGAATGCCAGTGGAAATACTGAGGCGGTTGACAAATCATTTTCTTCGTGCTTATAGAGTGTAATCCCCAGAATCATCTCTAAAGCTATAAAAAACAAAATAAAGGCACCCGCTACGGCAAATGAGTTGACACCAATACCAATCAATGACAAAATATTTTGACCAATAAATAGAAATAGAATCAGAATTACGCCAGCAATAATAGAGGCTTTCTCACTCTGAATATGGCCCACTTTTTTGCGCAAATCAATAATGATTGGAATATTTCCAATAATATCAATAACCGCAAAAAGAATCATGAATGCTGTAAAAATTTCCTTAAAATCAAGTTCCATAAGACTAGGCTTTTAATTTTTTGCAAAAGTAGATTTTTAATATCGATTTATAATATTAAATAACAGTAAATTTAAGTTACTTTTGTACCCTACTTTTTACGAGAAATCAGCTCATTTTTTAAGCCAACACGTTATGTTTCAGTTAGGGAAAACCATTGTTTCAGAAGACATCATTGAGAAGGATTTTGTATGCAATTTATCCGCCTGCAAAGGGGCTTGTTGCATTGATGGAGAGGCTGGCGCTCCTTTAGAGCTGGAGGAAACAAAAATCATGCAGAATATCTATCCAAAAGTAAAACCATTTATGCGCAAAGCAGGAATAGCTGCCGTTGAAGCCCAAGGCGCTTTCATCACCACTGAAGATGGGGAATTTGAAACGCCGCTAATAAACGGTGCAGATTGTGCCTATGTGATGTTTGACAACAAAGGCACCGCGCTTTGTGCCATTGAAGAAGCCCATAATCAAGGAGAAATAGATTGGAAGAAACCCGTTTCATGTCATTTATATCCCGTCCGTGTAAAGGATTATTCTGAATTTTCTGCCGTTAATTATCACAAATGGGAAATTTGCGATGATGCCTGTACGCTAGGCAAGGAACTTCAAGTTCCTGTTTATAAATTTGTCAAGCAGGCCCTTATCCGAAAATTTGGAGAAGATTGGTATATGGAATTGGAAAAAGTTGCTGAAAAACATCAGTAATCTTATTTTTAGTACACTTATAAAGACTTCTCCAACTAGTACTTCTTTGGAGTCATCTATTTTATGCTACTCAAAACAATTAAGCAGTCTTTAAACTGTTACTGTGAATTGGTATGGCAACCACAACCTTAGTCCCTACGGGTACATTTTGGTCGTCATATAAATCCTCAATCTCCATTTTGTAGTCTGCGGTAAACCTTTTTGAGAAATTGGTCAATCGCGCTTTGGTAATGGTCAGACCAACTGATTTTCTCTTTATGATTCTGTCACGGTTTATACTTTCTGAAGCTTTTCTGCCAATACCATTATCAGTGATGGAAATTGTAATAAACGCATCTGTGTCTTTATAAACTTTCAGTTCAATTTGTTTATCTTCCTTTTTAGATGAAAGTCCATGCCAGAGCGCATTTTCAAGAAACGGCTGCAAAATGAGTGAGGGCACGCGAATGTTTGAGGTATTGATTCCAGGGGCTACGTCTACCGTAAAATTAATATCGTTTGAAAAACGAATATTCTCAATGTTCATGTAAAGCTGCATGGTGTCCAATTCATCTTCTAAAGAAATTTCCTTTTCAGTAGAGGCTATCAGGATTTTTCTGATAAACTTTGAAAACTTATTAAGATAATACACCGCATTTTCTTTCTCATTATTGATGATATAGAGCTTAATGGAGTTTAATGAATTGAAGATAAAATGAGGGTTCATCTGGCTTCTTAACATGTCCTGCTCCAAAGTCAAAATTTGCTTTTCATGCCTAAGTTGTCTGTTTCTGTTAATAGCAATCATGATTCCCGCTGTTATGACTAAGGCTAAGATTGCAAACCAAAAAATAGTTTGGTTGCGCTGCATCTTTGATTTTACCAATTCATTTTCATTGGCAAGTTGTATAATTTGATTGTTCTTGGCTTCATTTTCATATTGAACAATAATATCACTCACATACTGCATATTACGCTCGGTGAAAATGGTCTTTTCTAGCTCAATCGCTTCCTTATAATGAAATAAAGACGTTTTGAAATCATTCTGTTTTTTATAAAAATCAGAAAGATGCTTGTGCGCATCAACTATGGAGGTTTTTAATCCGTAGGTTTCAGAAACTTCCAGACCTTTCTTAAGATTGAACTCTGCCTCCTCATCCATGTTCAGTTCCTTTTGTGCCCACCCCAAATTAATGTAAGCATAAGAAATATAAAATTGATCTCCCAATAGAAGCGCCTTCTTTAGCGCCTCTTCAATTATAACTTTAGCATCATTGTATTTTTCTTGTTTTATATAAACCTGCCCTATACTAATAAAACAAATCACGCGGCCAACTTCAGAATTGATTTGCTCATTATAATCCAAAGACCGTTTGTAGTTTTCTAAAGCCAGATCCAGAAGTCCTTTGGCCTCATCAGCATATCCTAAATTATGATAATTAATAGCTAAACCTAACTTGTTCCCATATTGTTTTTCAATAATCAACGACTTCTCAAATTGTTCAACAGCAAGATCATACTGCTTTAAGGTCAAGTATATATTCCCCATACTATTTTGAGATACAGCGATACTTGACTTTAATTCTTGAGACGGATCTTTGACCGAGTTTGCAATATCCAGAGCTTTCTTATGGTAATCTAGAGCAGGTTTTATCAAATCCATGCGCCTGTAAACCACACCAATCATATTGAGACTGATGACTTCCAAGGGAATATTTTTAGCTTGTTGTGCTAATTTTTCGGCTTTAAAATGTGCTTCGAGAGCAGCATCATAAGAAGGAATATTTCTATAAATTTCTCCCAATTTGTTCAGCGCATAACTCTCTACCTCCAAAGCATCAGCTTTTCCTGACTTTATAATTAGATCCTTCAAGGCCAAACTGTCACTGTCAAACCTAGAAAATATTGAATCTATGGTTTGGTGTTTTTTGGGCCAAAAACCTTGTAAATTTTTCAAGGTATTGTCAAAATCACTAGGTTTTTCATTTTGCGCCTGAAATGTATTGTAGGCACAAAAAAACATCAACAAGAGTATACAAAGGCTGAGAGGCTCTTTTAAAAGTGCTCTCTGTTTTAGTCGAATAGGGTGCATGGGTTATAACTTTTACTAAAAAGTCAGATTTTCGTTGTCTTGCTACAGGAATCCTATGGTTTGATTCCATGATCACGTAACCTTCACTCTTTATGAATTCTTTTATTTTTTTCAAATTGATGATGTAAGAATTATGAATTCTGAAAAACTGATTTTCTGGCAGAATCGTATTCATTTCTTTCAATTTCTTTGTAATTACAATTTTTTGGGAATTCTCCATGATGATGGTACAGTAATTTCCGTCAGATTCAACAAACAAGATTTCTTCAGCATCCAAGAAAATAAGTTTACCATCAGTGTTAATGGTAATTTTCTTTGGATCAAACTTTGAGTTAAAATTAAGAAGTACCTCTTCAATTTTAGTTGAACTGCTCATTTTAGAATTATACTTTTTGATCTTTTTAATGGTTTCCTGTAGGTCATCAGAATCTATGGGCTTCAACAAATAATCAATGGCCTCATGTTTCATGGCCTTTATTGCAAATTCATTGTAAGCCGTGGTAATGACCACCGCAAAATCTTTATTAGTGAGTTTCCCCAAAAACTGAAACCCGTCCATTGTTGGCATTTGAATGTCCAAAAACAAACAGTCAAGGGCATTATTATCCAAATAATCAATGGCATCTTCCGGACTAGTAAAGGTTTTGATAACATCAATGTCATTACTAAAGTTTGAAAGCTCCCATGTGAGACTCTGGATAGCCTTAGGTTCATCATCAACAATTACAGCTTTTACCATAATTTAAATATAATACTATTACGCATGAAATTTAAACAAATATGTATGATTAGCAGAATTTCCTGTATAACGCGCCCATTTTATAATTCTCTTTTATAATACTCTGAAAACATGACACTTATTATCGTAACGCGCATTTGTGTAAGAATTACCAACTATACATTTTTTGATACCAACCATACAACAGTCTACCATTACAGACATATTATTTGGGATATTTGATCAGGGATTTATTTTACCCATAACAAAAGGTGATCGTGGGGATTCACTTTTAGATTAAATGCTATTAATCAATAAAAAGTCAGGGGCAACCCTGACTTTTTCAAAAAAAAGAATTCCAGATCATCACATTGTGTGGAGAATAATTTTAGTTAGTTAATTTAATTATTGGGGAAAAAGGAACGTCATTCAACGTTCCTTTTTTATGTTTTAAAACCCTAAGCAAATCCTACGCATCAATCCATAAAACCCCCAAATAACCTTCCTTGTGTTTATAAGGCATACAAGCATTTTTGTTTTATAACAATCTGATTTTCAATAAGAAATATTTACAATAAAACCTCTTTCTAAAGTGAAAATTTATCGGGTTTGTTAAAAACTTGTTGACAATGTTTATAAATATACCTTTCATTTCCAGTCTCATTTTTCAATCTTTGTTAGTTCCAGATTACAGTAAAAATTTCGTCTCATATTTCACAAAAAACAAACACAATAATGTCTCAAGCTACTGAACCAATTTTGCAAGAAAACAAAAGTCGTTTTGTCATCTTTCCTATCCAACATCACGATATTTGGGAGTGGTATAAAAAATCTGAAGCTAGTTTTTGGACAGCTGAAGAAATTGATCTGCACCAAGACCTTACAGATTGGAACAATAAGTTAAATGACGACGAGCGTTATTTTATCAAACATATCTTAGCCTTCTTTGCAGCTAGCGATGGTATTGTCAATGAAAATTTGGCTGAAAACTTTGTCAATGAAGTGCAGTACAGTGAAGCCAAATTCTTTTACGGTTTCCAAATCATGATGGAGAACATCCATAGTGAAACCTACTCGCTATTGATTGACACTTATGTTAAAGACGAAAAAGAAAAAGGATTATTATTCAACGCGTTAGACAACTTCCCTGCGATTAAGAAAAAGGCAGATTGGGCATTGAAATGGATCGACTCACCAAGTTTTGCTGAACGTTTGATTGCTTTTGCAGCAGTTGAAGGCATTTTCTTCTCAGGTGCTTTCTGTTCTATCTTTTGGCTAAAAAAACGTGGCTTGATGCCAGGTTTGACGTTTAGTAATGAATTAATTTCCCGTGATGAAGGCGTACACTGCGACTTTGCGGTGCATTTGCACAATCACCACCTCATCAATAAAGTCCCAAAAGAACGTATCAGAGAAATTCTTGTGGATGCTTTAGATATTGAACGTGAATTTATTACAGAATCTTTGCCAGCGAGTTTGATTGGGATGAATTCTAATTTGATGACTCAATATTTAGAGTTTGTCACCGATAGACTTTTATCTGAATTAGATTGTGATAAAGAATTTAACACCGCAAATCCTTTTGATTTTATGGATATGATTTCACTTCAAGGAAAAACAAATTTCTTTGAAAAAAGAGTCTCTGAATATCAAAAAGCTGGGGTCATGAACAAAGAGGAAGAGAAAGACAAATTCAACTTTGACGCCGAATTTTAACAGCATCAAAACCTCTTTAAAGATTCAAATTTAAGGGCCTGAAACTTTTCAGGACAGGATTTTTCACCTTTAAAATCAAGACCATTTCAATTGACATGGGTCTTTTAGTATATCAACCAACTATTAATAACTTTTCAGAGTAGGCGCTACTGAAAACTAAAATGTGTAATTCTATGTTTGTAGTAAAAAGAGATGGCAGGAAAGAACCAATGATGTTCGACAAAATCACCGCAAGAGTGAGAAAATTGTGCTACGGCCTCAATGAATTGGTAGACCCAGTAAAAGTTGCCATGAGAGTTATTGAAGGACTTTATGATGGCGTGACTACAAGTGAATTGGACAATCTTGCAGCTGAAGTAGCCGCAACCATGACCACCGCACACCCTGATTACGCGCGTTTGGCGGCACGTATTTCTGTATCCAACCTACATAAAAACACAAAAAAGAGCTTTAGTGAGGTCATGCATGATCTATATGTGTATGTCAACCCAAGAAACGAAAAGCCGTCCCCTTTATTGGCAGATGATGTGTACGACGTCATTATGGCAAACAAAGAGAAATTGGATTCTACAATCATCTACAATCGCGATTTTGGCTATGATTATTTCGGCTTCAAAACCTTAGAACGTTCTTACCTTCTCAAATTAAATGGCAAGATTGCTGAACGTCCTCAACATATGTTAATGCGCGTTGCCATTGGCATCCACCTTAATGATATTGACTCTGCCATTGAGACGTATGAGCTCATGTCTAAAAAATATTTTACACACGCTACACCTACACTTTTCAACGCCGGCACCCCAAAACCACAAATGTCGTCATGCTTTCTTTTAACCATGAAAGATGATAGTATTGATGGTATTTATGACACTTTAAAACAGACGGCAAAAATCTCACAGTCGGCAGGTGGTATTGGCTTGTCTATCCATAACGTTAGGGCTACGGGCAGTTACATCGCTGGTACCAACGGCACGAGTAACGGCATTGTACCCATGCTACAAGTGTTCAATGATACGGCACGTTACGTAGATCAGGGTGGTGGAAAGCGGAAAGGCAGTTTCGCTATTTATATGGAAACTTGGCATGCCGATATTTTTGAGTTTTTGGATTTGAAAAAGAACCACGGAAAAGAAGAAATGCGTGCAAGAGACTTGTTTTACGCGATGTGGATTTCTGATTTGTTTATGGAACGCGTGCAGGAAGATGGGAAATGGACCTTAATGTGTCCTAATGAATGTGCAGGTTTATGTGATGTTCACAGTGAAGAATTTGAAGCGCTTTACATCAAATATGAATCTGAAGGAAAAGGCAGAAAAACCATCAAGGCACGTGAGCTTTGGGAGAAGATCTTAGAATCGCAAATTGAAACGGGCACTCCTTATATGCTCTACAAAGATGCGGCCAACAGAAAATCAAACCAGAAAAACCTAGGCACCATCCGTTCTTCAAATTTATGTACTGAAATCATGGAGTACACCTCTCCTGATGAAATTGCAGTGTGTAATTTGGCGTCCATCGCCTTACCAATGTTTGTGAAAAATGGTGCTTTTGATCATAAAGAATTGTTCAAGATCACCAAACGTGTAACCAAAAACTTGAACAAGGTTATTGACCGTAACTTCTATCCTGTCAAAGAGGCTGAAAATTCCAATTTGCGCCACCGGCCTATTGGCTTGGGCGTACAAGGTTTGGCAGATACGTTTATCTTGTTGAGAATGCCTTTTACAAGTGATGCGGCCAAAAAATTAAATCAAGAAATTTTTGAAACGCTCTATTACGCTGCAGTGACGGCAAGTATGGAAATGGCACAAGTTGAAGGACCCTATTCCACTTACGAAGGCTCACCAATAAGCAACGGCGAATTTCAACACAACCTCTGGGGTATTAATGACAATGATCTGAGCGGGACTTGGGATTGGGAAAAGCTCCGCAATGAGGTTAAGAAACATGGGGTGCGCAACTCACTTTTGGTGGCGCCAATGCCTACAGCAAGTACGTCTCAAATTCTAGGAAACAACGAATGTTTTGAGCCTTACACCTCCAACATTTACACCCGTCGTGTACTTTCTGGCGAGTTTATTATCGTCAACAAGCATTTATTGGAAGACTTAGTAGAATTAGGGCTTTGGAATGAAGGTTTGAAACAAGATATTATGAGAGCCAACGGTTCCATCCAACATATTGACAACATTCCAGAAGACATTAAAGAGCTTTACAAAACGGTTTGGGAGATGAGCATGAAAGATATTATTGACATGTCGCGTCAAAGAGGCTATTTTATTGACCAATCACAATCACTGAATTTATTTATGGAAGGTGCGACGATGGCAAAATTGACCTCAATGCATTTCTACGCATGGAAAAGCGGCCTAAAAACTGGCATGTACTATTTAAGAACGAAGAGTGCTGTAGACGCCATTAAATTCACATTGGATAATACAAAAAAAGGCGAACCAATAGAAGCACTTGCTGAAGTTGCTGATGTGGATGAGAGTTTAATTGCGCAACAAAAACAACAAGCTGCAAAAACAGCAGTTAAATTTTCTCAGGAAACCGTTGAAGCAGAACCTATGAGTACCGAAGAAATGAAAGCATTAATTGCCCAAGCCAAAGAAGCAGAGGGCGATGATTGCCTCATGTGTGGCTCCTAATTATAGGAAGAACTGTTATAAAAAAACACCGCTTTCAGCAAATTGAAAGCGGTGTTTTTCGTATTTCACACATCACCTGTATTAAGTTTAAAGCCCCCATAATTGTTAAACCTTTTCATATGATACTCATTTAACTTCATTAAATTTGCACTTCAATTTTTCATACTATGTACAGAAGTCACAATTGTGGTGAGTTAAGAGCATCACATATCAATAATGAGGTCACACTTTCAGGTTGGGTACAAAAGAGCCGCGATAAAGGATTTGTACTTTGGGTGGATTTACGCGACCGATACGGGATTACGCAACTTGTTTTTGATGAGGAGCGTACCCCAAAAGCGTTGATGGCGCAAGCTCAAAATTTGGGACGTGAATTCGTGATTCAGGTTAAAGGAACTGTCATTGAACGTACATCTAAAAATCCCAACATGGCCACTGGTGATATTGAAATTTTGGTTTCTGAATTGACAATTCTAAACTCGGCTCTACTCCCGCCATTTACAATTGAAGATGAAACCGATGGCGGTGAAGAACTCCGTATGAAATACCGCTATTTGGACATCCGAAGAAATCCTGTAAAAAACAGTTTGATCTTTAGAGCCAAAGTAGCACAAGAAGTAAGAAACTATTTATCAAACGAAGGTTTTATAGAAGTTGAAACGCCATATTTGATCAAGTCAACACCAGAAGGGGCCCGCGATTTTGTGGTACCAAGCCGTATGAATTCAGGTCAGTTTTATGCGCTTCCGCAGAGTCCGCAAACCTTCAAACAATTGTTGATGGTTGGTGGTATGGATAAATATTTCCAGATTGTAAAGTGTTTTCGCGATGAAGATTTACGTGCCGACAGACAACCAGAATTCACTCAAATTGACTGTGAAATGGCATTTGTTGAGCAAGAAGATATCTTGAATGCTTTTGAAGGCTTGACACGTCACCTCCTAAAAGAAGTCAATGGGGTTGAAATTGAAAAATTCCCACGCATGACCTATGACGAGGCGATGCAAAAGTATGGCAACGACAAACCAGACATTCGATTTGGGATGGCGTTTGGAGAATTGAACCAAGTAGCACAACACAAAGATTTTGGTGTTTTCAACACCGCTGAATTAGTAGTGGGTATTGCTGTTCCTGGTGGAAACACTTATACACGTAAAGAAATTGACCAATTGATTGATTGGGTAAAGCGTCCGCAAATTGGTGCTTTAGGCATGGTTTACGCACGTTATAATGACGATGGCAGCTTTAAATCTTCTGTCGACAAATTTTATGATCAAGACGATTTGGCAACATGGGCCGAAGCCACAGGCGCAAAACCTGGTGATCTAATTTGTGTACTTTCAGGAGATGCGCATAAAGTAAGAACGCAATTGAGTGCCTTGCGTATGGAATTGGCAACCCGTTTAGGTTTGCGCAATCCTAAAGAATTTGCACCCTTATGGGTTGTCGATTTTCCACTTTTGGAATGGGATGAAGACACAAAGCGCTACCACGCCATGCACCATCCGTTTACCTCACCAAAACCAGGACAATTGGAACTTTTAAAAACTGATCCTGGCGCCGTTAAAGCAAACGCTTACGATTTGGTATTGAACGGAAACGAAATAGGTGGTGGATCTATCAGAATTCATGATAAAAAGACCCAAGCCCTGATGTTTGACTATTTAGGATTCACACCTGAACAAGCCGAAGCACAATTCGGGTTTTTAATGAATGCCTTTCAATATGGCGCACCGCCGCATGGTGGATTGGCATTTGGATTGGACAGATTGGTGGCTATTTTGGGCGGGCAGGAAACCATTCGTGATTTTATAGCATTCCCAAAAAACAATGCCGGTCGCGATGTGATGATTGACGCACCTGCACCAATTGATGATAAACAACTTGAAGAACTGAGTTTGAAACTTAATCTCAAATCTCAATAATATTTAAACCATGTCCCGATAGCCATCGGGACAAATTTTTTAGTAGATTTAAATATGCCGAAACAACCGCTTTTTAAGCAACTCTTAATCTGGAGAGCAAAATACATCTCCCACAACCAGTTTGTGGCCATTTTAAGTATTTTGGTAGGCTTTACTTCAGGTGTTGGTGCGGTTGTTCTAAAAAACCTAACGCATTTTATCCAACATATTATGGAAGGCCAATTGGTACGTTATTACCATGAAGCGTTCTATTTTTTGTTTCCCATTATTGGTCTGACCTTGGTGTACCTCGTCATGAAGTATGTGATCAGGCATAAAGTAAGTCACGGCATCCCATCAACATTATTTTCTATATCCAAGCGTAAAGGCATCATGAAACGCTATCAAATGTTTGGGTCCATTTTAACCGCACCACTCACCGTCGGTTTTGGTGGTTCTGTAGGACTGGAAGGGCCTACCGTGGCTACTGGTGCTGCCATAAGCTCCAATATTGCACGCTTATTTCACGTCAACCAAACCACGCGTAATTTATTGATTGGTTGCGCCGCCGCCGGGGCCATGTCCTCAATTTTTAAAGCGCCTATTGCAGCTATTATTTTTGCTATTGAAGTATTCAGTTTAGATCTGACCATTGCCTCCATGCTGCCGTTGTTATTGGCTTCATTGTCTGCAATTTTGACCTCTTATTTTTTTCTAGGGAATGATGTGCTGCTGCCGTTTAGCCTTGAGGAAGGTTTTAAACTGTCTGACGCTCCGTTTTATCTGCTTTTAGGAGTCGTTGCAGCATTTACATCCATATATTTTACTGAAGTTTATGATCGCATCCAACGCTTGTTCGATCGTATTGATTCGCCAATAAAAAAATTAGTGATTGGTGGCTCCCTGCTTGGCGTTTTAATTTATTTTATTCCGCCCTTATATGGCGAAGGTTTTGAGGTGATCAATAATTTGATTGCAGGAAATCATGAAAAAGCATTACAAAATAATTTTTTGGATCTCAATTTAGACAATACCTGGATTGTTATTTTACTTTTGGCGGGATTGGTATTTTTTAAAATTATTGCGAGTGCGCTTACCTTTGGTGCTGGTGGTGTTGGAGGTATTTTTGCACCAACACTGTTCATGGGAAGCATTATGGGTAACTGTTTTGCAAAACTCATCAATCATAGCGGGTTTACAGATTATCCGGTTTCCGAAAGTAATTTTACTTTGGTAGGAATGGCAGGCTTGATGGCGGGTGTGCTCCATGCGCCCTTAACGGCAATTTTCTTGATTGCAGAAGTTACTGGAGGCTATGAGCTTTTTATTCCGTTAATGCTTACGGCGGCCATATCTTTCGGGATTACCAAATATTTCCATCCTCATTCCGTTTATACTATGGAGCTGGGTAGAAAAGGTGAACTGATAACCCATAATAAAGATCATGCGGTATTGACCTTAATGGATATCAATAAAGTTGTGGAGACCAATTTTATAAAAATTACAACCTCGATGACTTTAGGCGAAATTGTGCATGAAGCAGTCATCAAATCAAACCGAAATATCTTTCCGGTAGTAGACGATAAATCCAATAAGCTAAAAGGGATTATTCTGCTTGATGACATACGTCCTATCATGTTTGACCAATCTCTTTACACTGAAGTTTATGCCCGTGATGTGATGCAAGCACCACCCGATACCATCGACATCAAAAAGGATAAAATGACTGAAATAATGAAAAAGTTTCAAGACAGCGATGCTTGGAATTTACCCGTGGTGGATGATGGCATTTATGTCGGTTTTATATCAAAATCGAAACTGCTCACCATGTACCGTCGCAAATTAATTAACATTACCCAATAATGAAATACATTCTCATCTTTCTTTTTATAGCCACTTTAGGTAGTATTGCAGCAGGTTTTCTGTTGGAAACAGCATATTCGGAAAAACTGATTGGCTTCGGAATTATGGGCATATTCTTTATTCTCTTCCCATTGTTTACTTATCACCGCTGGAAGGACAAAAATTTAAAGGATTATATGCTCAACAAGGAAAATCTTGACAAGATGCGGGATAAGGAGAAGTACAAGCGCTAATTCAAATTGCGTTTTTCAATAAAGAAACGTTTCAATAATTCTGCAGATTCATCTGCCATAACGCCTCCCACCATCACTGTTTTGGGATGCAGCTTCGTATTCAGTGCAATACATCCTCTTTCAGGATCTCTTGCACCGTAAACAATTTTACTTATCTGGCTCCAGTACAAAGCTCCTGCACACATTTGGCAAGGCTCTAAGGTGACATATAGTGTACAGTTGATAAGATATTTTCCTCCTAAAAAATTGGCTGCTGCAGTAATGGCTTGCATCTCAGCATGAGCTGTCACATCAGTAAGAAGTTCCGTCAAGTTGTGCGCCCTTGCGATGATTCTGTCGTCAATAACAATTACTGCACCTACAGGAACTTCGCCTTTATCAAAAGCAACTTCAGCTTCCTGTAAAGCTTTTTTCATAAAATAATTAGCGTCAAAAGGGTTTTCCACAAGGCAATCTTCAAAGGTTAAAAATCAAAAATACAATTTCAAATGCTACATTTGTAGTCAGATGAAAAATTTATTGGACCATATCCATTCGCCTTCAGATTTAAGAGCTCTAAATCAAAAGGATTTACCACAACTGGCTAAAGCACTACGGGCGTTTATTATTGATATTGTGGCAACCAAAGAAGGTCATTTAGGCGCCAGTCTTGGTGTGGTAGAGCTCACCATTGCATTGCATTATGTTTTTAACACGCCAGAGGATTTGTTGGTTTGGGATGTTGGCCATCAAGCTTATGGTCATAAAATACTGACCGGTAGGAAATCTCTCTTTCACACCAACAGACAGCTTCACGGCATCAGTGGTTTTCCAAAACGCGACGAAAGTGACTATGATACTTTTGGTGTTGGCCACTCGTCCACCTCCATTTCGGCAGCCTTAGGAATGGCCATTGCTTCACAATTAAAGGGAGAACACAGACACCATGTAGCTATTATTGGTGATGCCTCCATTGCCAGCGGAATGGCTTTTGAAGGTTTGAATCACGCGGGCGTTACGGATGCTAATTTACTCGTCATCCTTAATGACAACGCTATAGGCATTGACCCGAGTGTGGGTGCCTTAAAGCAATATTTGACCAATGTTAAAAAAGGCACAGAGAAACAGGATACTATTTTTGAAGCATTGAATTTTGATTACTCCGGACCTATTGATGGCCATGATTTAAATGCCCTCATATCAGAATTGGAGCGATTAAAAACCGTTAAAGGCCCAAAGTTTTTGCATGTCATCACCACAAAGGGTAAAGGTTTAAAACAAGCCGAAGAAAACCAGGTCACCTATCACGCTCCCGGAAAATTTGATTCTCTTACTGGCGAACTGATTGTAAAATCGGCTTCATCGCTCACTAAATTTCAAGATGTTTTCGGATTGACTTTGGTAGAACTTGCAAAACAAAACCCCAAAATTGTCGGTATTACACCCGCAATGCCAACAGGAAGTTCTTTAAAATATATGATGGACCAAATGCCGGATCGCGCTTTTGATGTGGGAATTGCTGAGCAGCATGCGGTAACGCTCTCTGCAGGAATGGCCACACAAGGCATGGTGGTTTTTTGCAATATATACTCTACATTTTTACAGCGCGCCTATGACCAGGTCATTCATGATGTGGCTTTACAAAATTTGCCTGTTATTTTTTGTTTGGATCGTGCAGGTTTGGTGGGTGAAGATGGTGCAACACATCACGGGGTTTTTGATTTGGCTTATTTGCGATGTATTCCCAACCTCATTATTGTGGCACCTCGGGATGAAATTGAATTGCGCAACATGATGTATACTGCTCAACTAGGACTTGAACACCCCATTGCCATAAGATATCCTCGCGGTTATGGTGCCATTGCTGATTGGAAACAACCTTTTAAGAAACTGGACATTGGTAAAGGCGAAGTATTAAAACCAGGAAAAGACATTGCGGTTTTAACCGTTGGATTTATCGCCGAAAACGCAAAAAAAGCTATTTCTGAAATGAGCGATCCACAGCGTATTGCACATTATGATCTGCGTTTTATAAAACCTATGGACGAAGCGCTTCTACACGACATCTTCAAGACCTTCAAATATATTGTGACGATTGAAGATGGCACGGTCAAGGGCGGATTTGGAACTTCCATTCTCGAATTTGCAGCAGAACAAAGGTATCATCTGCCCATAAAAGTATTAGGCGTTCCTGATCTGTTCATCGAACAAGGAACGGTGGCACAATTGCAAAAGTTGTGCAAATTGGACGCCGAGTATATTACTAAAACTTTAGAAGCAGCGTTGTTGGAGATTGAGAATCACTAAACCGAATTTTAATTGGTTTCATGCACGTTAACGTGATCTGGTAAATCTTGGGCTCTTGAAATATCATCAATAACCAATAAAAAAGCGATGGTCACCAAAAGGATAACCAAAGCACCAATTATATTTCTTTTCATGTTATTAGAATTTGGGATACATCAAATATACAAAAACACCGATAAAATGCAAATTTTTTCGATTAAAGTCCAAAATTTATTAAAAATAGAATCGTACCTACTGTCTTTGAGACAATTACCAGAGATACTTTTTATGGATAAGTACTCCTATCACAGATAGGTTTTTAAACCCTCAGCTGAGAGTGTTAGAGAATTTCGAACTTCAAAAGTTAATTTTATCTCTTTATAAATCTAGTCGTTGTTCTTGGTTCTAGAAGCGAAGCGGTATTTGTTCTTTTCTCGGATATTAATCCCTAAAAATGCGTGCCCTGCAATTTTTTATGCGTCATAATGGCCTTACTGTCTGAAAATTTAGCCACATAATTACAGATGCCCAATACACTATGGTATAGATTTTCTTCATTCAGATCCAATGTTTTTGGAAAAATCTTAAGAATCGATTTGTTGTAGTTGCCTAAATTTCCTTGATGGTGATTCATGATCGTATTGGTAAAAACATCCAAAATACCATCAATAATTTTAAACCCGGCTATTTCTTTATCCACAACTTCGGCAGATTGATATACCTTTTCAATACTCACTTTAATAATATCCGTAATCTGCGCTTGATATTTAGAGACGTCCATCAAAGCTTTGTCAAACGTTCCGTTAAGGATCTCATCTTCATGAGCCATAAATAACTCCACAGCTTCATTGATCAATGTACTGATTGCCAAAGCCCGCAAATAACTGATGCGATCTTCAGTATTTGACAAGGCGTGGTAATTTTTAGTGTTGATGGTATCTCTTACTAAGTTTATCAGATATTCCAACGCATATTCTTCATTGATCAAACCTAAGTTAATGCCATCTTCAAAATCGATGATGGTATAACATATATCATCCGCAGCTTCCACCAAAAAAGCCAAAGGATGTCTGGAATAACTCAAATGTTGATCCTTACCCCTACAAATCAGTCCAAGTTCTTGCGCAACATCCACAAAAGCGTCTTTTTCACTCTGGAAAAATCCATATTTCTTATCTGCAATATGCGACGTTGGTTTTTTTGGCAAGGATTCTTTGGGGTATTTTATAAAGGCACCAAGTGTGGCGTAGCTTAAACGCAAACCACCCAATCTGCCCACGCGACTTTCGGTCAATATTTTAAATCCGTTGGCATTGCCTTCAAAGTCGCACAAATCTTGATATTCCTTATCTGTCAAATGCGCTTTAAACTGCTTCCCTTTTCCGTTTTTAAAAAATTCACCAATCGCTTTCTCACCAGAATGTCCAAAAGGTGGATTTCCAATATCATGTGCCAAAGCGGCTGCGGCCACAATAGCGCCAAAGTCGTTGGGCTGATACCCATGAATATTTTGAAGATGTGGGTATTTGGCCAATACTCTTTGACCAACGCGTCTGCCTAAGCTTCTACCTACCACGCTTACTTCAAGACTGTGCGTTAAACGGGTGTGGACAAAATCTGTTTGTGATAGTGGAATGACTTGGGTTTTATCTTGAAGGCTTCTAAATTCTGAAGAAAAAATGACCCGATCATAATCTACTTCAAAGCCCAAACGTGTTTCATCCTGTTCTTTACGGATACGTTTATGTGTATCTCCAAATCTCTTTAATGATAATAATTGTTCCCAGTTCATAGTAACGCTTTAAGCGCACGCAAGATACATTTTTCAATGTTAAGTTAAGATGTCCTATTTACAATAATTGGCCTTAAACTAACATTGAATTAACTTTTATATGACTTAGGTTTAATCCTTACATAACCTCGTCTTCACACTTGTTGAGTTTCTTTGCATCAAATATTTATGAGCAACTAATGAGACACATTTTAATAGGATTAGCATTTCTTTTCACTTCAATGATTTCAGCACAAACCACAGGTTCTATAGCCGGAAAATTGATTGATAAAGAATATAACAATGAGCCATTGGCCTTTGGAAACGTACTCCTTAAAGGAACTACAACAGGAACCACATCTGATATTGATGGTTTGTATGGTTTTGAAAATCTATCTCCTGGAAGTTACACCTTAGTATTTAGCTTTATAGGTTATGAAACACAAGAGTTGGACGTTGAGGTTGTCTCAGGAAAAGTCACTACTGTTAATGTCCCAATGGGAGCAAGTGCAGCATCTTTGGACGAAGTTGTCATTACTACAACCACACGAAAAGAAAGTGAGACAGCCTTACTATTGGATCAGAAAAAAGCCGTTGCCATTAAACAAAGTATTGGGGCAGAAGAACTTTCTAGAAAAGGCGTCAGTAACGCTGCTGCGGCAGTTGCCAAAATCTCAGGAGTTTCTAAACAAGAAGGGTCAAGCAATGTTTATGTTAGAGGATTGGGAGATAGATACCAGAATACGACCTTGAATGGGTTGTCCTTACCATCAAATGACGTCAACAAGAAAAATATCAATCTCAATTTGTTCTCTTCAGATGTCATAGAGAATGTTTCTGTAAGCAAGGCATACTCATCAAAATTCTATGGTGATTTCTCCGCTGGAAATATTGATATCGCTTCAAAGGACTATAAAGGGAATGGCTTTTTCGAAGTCTTTACAGGTTCTGGGTTTAATAGTAATGCTGCTGATAAAAATTTTGTCAGAAGTGAAGGCACAGGCTATTTTGGTTACTACGGCAGGTACGAGCACAATCCGTTTGCAATTATATTATCTCATGGAATTGATCCTGTAGATGCAGGAACGCCCATAAATATTGTTTATGGTGCCTCTGGTGGTGAGTCTTTTGACTTTAATAATGGTTCTCGCCTGAGTTTTTTCGGAACGGCTTCTTTTGAAAACAATTATGAATACAGAAAAGGATCAGCCATTGATTATACCTTGACCGAGAAAAAAGCCTTTGTTGACAGTGCTGAAGAATATGAGTATGCAACCACCACAACAGCAATGGCCAATGTAAATTACAAAATCAATAGTGATAATAGTGTAAAATACAACTCCTTGTTTATAAACAACTCATCTGATGTGGTTGGATATTTTGGGACAGACGGAAGCGGACGAAGTAGAGACGCTATTTTAAATACTGAACAGGGGTTCTATCAAATGAACGTTCAATTTGATCAAACCCAAATGTTTGTGAACCAATTGGAAGGTCAACATACTTCTGGAAAATTTGATTTGGATTGGGGCTTAGGCTATAATGTTGTATACTCCAAACAACCTGACAGAAAGCGTGTCACTCTTGAAAATTACCAGTTTGCTTTGGATAACGATCCAAACACTAATCCAACATTCTATAGCAATGTGGTATTTGACAACCAACGCTACTTTCAGAACATTGAAGATGAAGAATTGAATAGTCGTTTAAACTTAGCCTATAACATTTCAGAAGATATCAAATTAAATTTTGGATATGATGGCAGAAAAAAGGAAAGAACCTTCGACAATATTCGATATGGCTATGACATTGTAAACTCTAATTTTCCTGTAACGAATGTTAACGATTTCAACAATATATTTTCGCTAGAAAACCTTAACATCAATCCGGCAAGCAATGGCATCTATGAAATTAAGGTCATCAATACCGTTCCAACATTATCAAACACTAACAGACCTGGTCTTCCTGAAAACACATACAACGGAAACTTGACTGTTTACGCAGGTTATTTTGACGCTGAAATTAAAGCTGGTGAAAAATGGCTATTTGTACCTGGTATAAGAGTGGAATCGCTCAACCAAAACATTGCCTATGACGTCATCAATCTTGGCATCAATGGAGAGGACGAAAAAAACTTTTATAAAAACTTTTACTTGCCAAGTTTAAATATTAAGTACAGTCTTAATGAAGACCAGAACTTAAGGTTTACAGCTAGCCAAACGGTTTCTATTCCTGAATTCAAGGAGATTGCGCCATTTATTTATGAAGATGTCACAACACGAATTGGTGGTAATCCAGATTTATTAGAGAAAGGGTTTTCTGAAATTATCAACCTCGATTTAAAATACGAATGGTTTTTCAGTAAAAGTGAGCTTCTTTCTGTAGCGGCATTTGGGAAACAAATCAAAAACCCAGTCAACTTGGTAGTGGGTGCAGATGCTACTGGTACCCAGCGTTATTTCAGAACCGGTGATAAAGCTACAGTATATGGCTTTGAACTTGAACTAAGAAAAAACCTAATTACTGATAAAGACGACAATGCCACTTTATCCTTTGGTACGAATGCTACCTATATGCATACTGAACAAGACTTGTATGCGCAAATTGACGGGGAGACTTATGATGTGAGTTTCAATAAAAAATCAGAAGAACTGCAAGGTGCCTCACCACTACTTATAAATGCTGACATCAGCTATTCACCAGTTTTTGGAACCTACAAACCAACGGCTAATATTGTGTACTCATATTTCTCTGACAGAATTGACGCTCTGGGTTCTGGACAATTGGGAAATGTTATTGAAAAGAGTGTTTCAACCTTAGACTTTATCTGGAAGAACAATTTTAATGATGCCTTTGAAGTCAACTTTAGTGCAAAAAACCTCCTTGATCCAACCATAAAATACATTCGTGAAACCACTCTTGGAGATGTGGTGGTTAACTCCGCAAATGGTAATGGGGTTTCCGATTATAAGAGAGGTATTAATGTAAATCTCCAACTCAAATACAAATTTTAAAATTAATATAACTGAACATTAGAAATTAAATTAAAACTAGAAAAAATGAAAAATACTTTATTATTTGGATTAGCATTCGTTACACTGTTTTTCTCATGTACGACCGACGATACAGCTGATATTATTATCAATGACAATAGTATCACCAACAACAATGGAAATGGCGATACACCACCTACCGAAACTTGTGAAGCCATTCCAGCAGCTTTATTTACTTCAAATTTAGTGTTACAAGCAAACAAATGTTATACAATAAGCGGTCCTGTAATCATGGCAGCCGGAAGCTCTCTAATAATTAATGAAGGTGTCACCATTAGGGCTGCAGCTTCAGGGGCTGATGTTTATATTGCCATTTCACAAGGCGCAAATATTATTGCCAATGGTACCGCTTCTAATCCTATTGTTATGACTTCTGCCGCATCAAGTCCTGCTGCTGGTGATTGGGGAGGATTAATTGTCTTAGGAAAAGCACCTATTAACTCTGTAACAGGATCTGCAACTTCAACGTCAGAAATTGCAAGTTTGCCATATGGTGGTACTGAAGTTTCAGATGATTCGGGAATCCTCCGTTACGTTAGAGTTGAGTATTCTGGTGGTGCAGCTGATGGCCAATCTGAAAACAATGGGATTTCATTCTACGGTGTCGGAAACGGAACTACTGTTGAATACATCCAAGTCTTTGAAGGTAAAGACGATGGGGTTGAATTTTTTGGCGGGACAGTAAATGTAAATTATCTGTCAGTTATCAACGCACAAGATGATTCTATTGACTGGACTGAAGGCTACACTGGTACGATCACAAACGCTTATGTAAAGCATGGTGCTGAACATGACAAAGCAGTAGAAGCTGATGGTTACAATACAGATTTCAGTAATGCTGGAGGTTATTACTCAAAACCAAACGTTACCAATCTTACAATTGTTGGTATGGGAAATACAACTGGTACAGAAGCTATTCGTTTAAGAGCTGGAACCCAAGGGATTTTCAAAAACTTACTCATTCAAGGTTTTGAAGAAGGTTTTGATTTAGATGGTGATGCTGGTGATAATCCAACTGGTGTTGGTGTAGTGAGTGGTGATTTAAATGTGACAGATGTTACTTTTACCGACGTTACTACAAAAGTAAAAAATGATACCGGTGTAACATTTAACATCGATGGTGATTTCATTAAATCTGGAGATGGCAATGGTACAGGTACTGCATACGCAAGCTGGAGTTCTGGTTGGACTGTACAATAGTCAACCTAACTTTTAATCATAAAAAAGGAGCTAAATATTAGCTCCTTTTGTTGTTATATATGGTTGGTTACTAGTTTACCAAAATCTTCTTGGTAACCGTTCTCAAACCATCAGAAATATTTATGAGATACATGCCTGATTGTATATTATCTAAACGAATGACCTCCCTAAAGTTGGTCGTGTTTTCATAACGATTTTCTTGAACCTTTCTACCTCTGATGTCATAGACCTCTATTTTGATAGCTTCTCCCGAAGTAGATTTCAGCTTTATAGTAAACGCCCCTTGATTTGGGTTCGGAAAAATGGCGAAAGCTTCAAAGCTATTGTCTTCTAGAGATAATGGCCGTGCCAGACAAAGCTGTAAGGTATATTCAAGAAGACTTCCTCCGTCCGTATCAAAAAGATCAGTAACCTGAAGTCTCCAAGTACCTGCAGACAATTCCCCATTTAGGACTGATAAATCGCCTTCAGGAATATAAGAACCTGTAAAAGGTGCACTACCCTGTGTAATGGACTCTGTTGCTTGCTGATCGAAAATAGTATTCGTGTAATTTTCGCCCTCAGTTAAACTATTATTGTTGCTCAATAGAATGGATACACCCTTGGGACTAATCAATACCAGTCTTAAATCTTTAGCCCATTCATGCTGAATATTTACCTTTACATTAACATCAGTAATAGGCAAATTCTCAGTCACCATAAGAGCAGAACTGTAGGTGTTTGATCCTGTAGGTGATATTGCGATTGGCGTGTCAGTAGCAGTAATGGACATGTTACAGGTAGAAACTCCGGTAGAAAACGTATTGATAGAAGACGTCGTATTACCTGAACATCTATTCGTACCCGTCACTCTCCAATAGTAAACCGTTTCTAATTCTAAGGCAGCTTCATATAAATTGGTAGTAAGCATTTGAGAATCCACGATGTTATTAAAATTACTGGTGGTTGAAATCTCCAATAAATAATCTTCCACATTAACATCATCTTCCCAGGACAACTCGACATTGCTGTATAGACCAGCGGCATCATTAATAGGTGCTATCAATGCTATTGTCGCAATACTATTGCTAAATAAATTAAGCTCCAGAACAGAGCTGTTTGTGATAGAACCCGAAGTTCCTACCGCTGAAAACTCATATGTCCCTGGTCCAATTGAACCAAGCCCAGTGATGGTCATCGTCCCTGGAGTGCCATCAGCACTTGCTGAGGTTGGACTAAAGGTAGCCGATGCGCCTGTTGGTAAATTTATGGCAGAAAACACTGTGTTTTGATTATAACCACGGTAGGTATTATAGGTAAAATTATAAACCGCGTTATTAGATCGGCATACCGTAACTGTCATAGGAGAGAAATTTACAAGGTAATCAACATCTATAATCTTAAAATTTGCAATGTTGAGGTTATAGAAAATATTCCCTGCGCCTTCCACCATAATTCTCGCTTTATTGGTAATAGTACCCGCAGGAACCGAAATAACATGTGATCCATCATTAGGTACATTAGTGGCGAGGAAGTAAGGGAAGGTAACACCACCGTCTATAGAAAGCTTGATGTTGACAAATAATGTATTTACAAGTCCTATATTAGTATCTGCAACATCCCAAGTGACTGTTTTGTTTGATCCAATTTCCCATGTCACTTCAGATGTTTGTGAAGTCACCCTAAAAGGACCTGGGCTATCGATTGTTGTAACAGACATATAGTCAACAGCCGTTTGACCGCCACGAGAATCGTTGTCTCTAACAGTTAAAGCGAAATTAAGGACTCTTTCAATAGAAGCCAATTTTTCATATGTTGTAGAAGTACCTCCATTGGCCAAAGCATCCTGTAATCTTGGTATATATCTCACAGGATTGGGTGTGTCCTGAAAAGAGCGCACCATAGGCCCAAATTCCGTAGTTACGGTTGGCACCCCTGCAGGCCCTAAATCAAATTGTTCCCAAGTATAGGTATGCGTTCCGGTGCCATCAGGATCTGTTGAAGAACCTGACAATTTGTAAGGCGTTGAAATTGGAATGGTGTATGACACTCCTGCATCAACACTAGGACCAATATTTCCTGTAACTGTTATACTCGCGCAGGTACTACTACCTTCAGTTATATTTTTCCATATTTGTTGCAAACTGGCTTGATGGAAATAGTCCCCACTATTAGGTTGAACATTTTGAGGAGAGCAGGTACCTGCATAGGCCATAATAGTTGACCCACTACCAGGTTCATAAGCTGTAATGCCAGTTCTATTACCTGGTGTACAGAAACCAGTAGTGCCATTAAAGGTATGGGTTGCTCCAAACTGATGGCCCATTTCGTGGGCTACAAAATCAACATTAAAAGGATCTCCTATTGGTTGTGGAAGCCCAGTGGTGGCTGCACCTTTAGTATTTGTACATACCCTTGCCAAATATGCACTTCCTCCTGAAGCTGTTGTGAAGGTATGGCCCATATCATAAGCTCCCTCCCCTATAATACTATTTATAATACCGGTAGTGGCGTTTATGTTTCCTTCATTTGAAAAAAGACTATTACCTGTAGTAGAAATCAGAAGGTTATTATTGGCTACCAAAGTCATTCTAATGGATAATTCACTCTCATAAATAGCATTAACCCTTGTCATGGTTGCATTAATTGCATCTAAAGCAGAGGCTACGGTGCCGCCGTGAAAATTAGTGTATTCAATACTTGTGCCTACCGCCAACCTGAACGTACGTCGTTTACCATCATTGGCATTTCTTGCGGCCGCAACATCCAAATCTAAATCTACTGATCTTGAAAGGCCATCTTCCATAACGCCACATTCAAACAAATTTGCTGTTACCGGGATCGCACTTCTTGAAAAGGCTTCATAAACGCCATCACTGGTATACGGATTGATAAATTGAACTCCGTTCTCAATAGACATGGTCATGGAATGCAAACCGCTTGGGGACACACTAAAATAGACAACTGTGGCTGCATTTTTCAAACCATAACCCACATAGGAACGAATATCAGGAAATTTTGCCTGAAGTTCAGGATGCATTACTGAGTATTCCATAATCGTAAAGGTTTCCATGGATCCATCAGCGTTTGGGAAATCGAGAAGTGTTTTGGATTGCCTTCCTGAATCTCTTTGGGGGGCATTTTGCAAATTTGATTTTAAAACTCCCATATCTAGCTGATAATAGGATGCATTTTGTGGCACAGTTTTTTGGGGAAGTAATGTTCTCTGAGCAACGTTGTTTTTGGTGGTTTTTGTCCACGGAGATGCGCTTTTCTGACCATAGCCTATAGAAAAAGCCAGAATCACGATTAAAAACAAGGGCGTTTTTAGGTATCTATTTTTCATATAATCTATTTTTATCATTATCTAGCGTTGTGAAAGTTACGCTCAAAATAAAAGAATTGCAAAAAATAATGTTCTTTAAATTAAAAACACAAATGCTTGCTTTGCTTATTGTGCATTCAAGCAACGGAATTAATTACACTTTTTTAAAACCATTAGAAGACATTCGATTTCATGTGCTGTTTAAATTCAAAACTTATGGATTGCCTCAGATTAATGACGCAAATCGGGAAACATTCAGTTCAAAACAGCCGTAATTTTATGGCAAGTACAAATTATCTCATATCAAGATCCAAATAGGCAACAGTTATTTTTTTTAAACCCTTAAATAGTTATTTTTACAAAAAAATCACTTGAAGGTAATAACAGCAACAGATCATTCCATTCCAAAAACACCATCAGTTGTTACCATTGGTACTTTTGATGGGGTGCATATTGGCCATCAAAAAATTATCAAGAAACTCACCAAAAAGGCTGCTGACAAAAATCTGATCTCTGTTGTGCTTACCTTTTTCCCACATCCGCGGATGGTGTTACAGCAAAACTCAAATATTAAATTGTTGAATACCATTGCTGAACGCAAGGAAATCTTGGCCGCATTGGGATTGAATTTTATATATGTACAAGAATTTACAACCGATTTTGCGAACCTCACGGCACGTGAGTTTGTAAAAACCATTTTAGTGGACCAACTCAAAGCCAAATACGTGATCATAGGATACGACCATCATTTTGGCAAAAACAGAGCTGCCAATATTGATGATTTGAGAGCTTTTGGAATTGAGTTTGATTTTGAGGTTGAAGAAATTTCTGCCCAAGATGTAGAGGATGTTGCCGTCAGTTCCACCAAAATAAGAAATGCCCTCAAGTCTGGCGACATCCAAACAGCTACGGCATTTTTAGGGTACAATTACTACATTAATGGCACTGTGGTGAAAGGAAAAGGTTTTGGTAAAAAAATGGAATTCCCTACCGCCAATATCCAGGTTGATGAAGTTTATAAGCTGATTCCTAAAAACGGTGTTTATGTGGTGTCTTCAATGTATAAAGGCAAAGTTATTTACGGCATGATGAATATTGGTATGAATCCAACATTTGAAGCCGATAAAAAAACCATTGAAGCCCATTTTTTCGATTTCAATCAAGACCTTTATGGTCAGGATTTAAATATTATTTTTTTGGACCGCCTTAGGGACGAACAGAAATTTGAATCGGCAGAAGCGCTTATGGCACAATTAATACACGACCGAACAAAAGCCCAACAGGTTATTGCAGCGCTCAATGCATAAACTCCTCTTTAAACATATAGATAATAGCGCACTTATTGTGTTCCGAATTATTTTTGGCTTTCTCATTTTTATGGAAAGTGTGGGTGCTATCCTAACAGGATGGATCCGTCGCACCCTTATGGAACCTCAAGTCACCTTTTCGTTTATTGGGTTTGAATGGCTGCAGCCATTACCTGGCAATGGCATGTATTTTTATTATGCTGTGATGGGAATATGTGGGCTTTTCATCATGGTAGGTTATAAGTACCGATGGAGTATGTTAGTGTTTACTTTGCTTTGGACCGGCACCTATTTAATGCAAAAATCGTCCTATAACAACCATTATTACCTTTTAATTTTGTTGAGTGCTATTATGCTGTTTCAGCCTGCTCATAAATATTTGTCGGTCGATGCGAAACTCAACCCAAAAATTAAGATGATTTCAATGCCCAATTGGTGTGCTTTTGTTTTTATCTTCCAAATGTTCATCGTTTACACATATGGCGCCATTGCCAAAATTTACCCCGATTGGTTAGATGCCTCAGTGGCCGAGATTTTAATGAAGAGCAAAAAGGATTATTTTTTGGTGGGCGAGCTACTTCAGCAAAAATGGGTACATTATTCTATTGCTTATGTTGGTATTTTATTTGATGCATTGATCATCCCATTACTGTTGTGGAAACCTACCAGAAAGTTCGCGTTTTTCGCCTCTATTTTCTTTCATTTGTTTAATTCTTTTGTGTTTCAGATTGGCATTTTCCCTTATTTATCCTTGGCTTTTGCACTTTTCTTTTTCCCAACCGCTACCATTCATCGCATCTTTTTAAGAAGAAAATCATTTTATGATCAACAGGAAGTGATCGTGCCCAAGTACCATAAACCTTTTATTGCCGTATTTGTCATTTATTTTGGTGTTCAGATAGGATTACCCTTGCGCCATTGGTTTATTAAGGATGATGTGTTATGGACAGAAGAAGGCCATCGCTTATCTTGGCGCATGATGTTGCGCGCAAAAAGCGGGTATACCACCTTTAAAGTGGTTGATGCAAAGACCAATTTGCAGATACCTTTACAGATTGAAGATTATCTGTCTAAAAAACAATTACGATCAGTAAGCACCAAACCTGATGTAATCTGGCAATTTGCACAACGTTTGAAACAAATTTTTGCCGATCAGGGCAGAGAAGTTAAAGTTTTTGTGAATGCTTCCGTGAGAGTCAATGGTGGCGAATTAAAACAGCTTATTGATCCTGAAATAGATTTAGCCAGCGTAAAATGGCATCCCTTAAAGCACAGCGATTGGCTAAGACCTTCCCAACAGGAATCTGTTCCAAAAAAATAGCTCTGAGCTTGATCGAAACGATTAAAAAAAACACAATTTTAATTAATTTCAAAGGCTGTTTAAAGCGTGCGGATGCTTAAAATTTACTTATTTTTGCCATCAAATTAAATACTCATGTTACAAGTACCATACATTAGACACAATCGAGAGAAAGTAATCGAAGGCTTGAAAAAAAGAAATCTTGACGCCACTCAAATGATTGATGAAGTCATCGCACTTGATGAAGCAAGAAGACGTTTACAAACGGAATTGGACAACATTTTGGCAGAGTCCAACAGTTTATCTAAAGAAATTGGCAACTTGTACAAATCAGGGCAAGCAGAAAAAGCAAATGCATTAAAGCAAAGAACAGGAGAGTTGAAAGAGACTTCAAAAACACTTGGAGAAGACTTTAATACTACCGTTGAGGCCTTAAACCAATTGCTCTACAAACTACCCAACGTGCCTCATGAGAGCGTGCCTTCTGGTAATACTGAAGATGACAATGAGGAAATTTACAGAAAAGGAGATATTCCCACATTGCACGCCAACGCACAGCCACATTGGGAATTGGCAAAACAATACGATATCATTGATTTTGAACTCGGCAACAAAATTACCGGAGCAGGTTTTCCTGTCTACAAAGGTAAAGGTGCCAGATTGCAGCGTGCGCTGATTGCTTATTTTTTAGACAAAAATACCGCTGCAGGCTACACAGAATACCAATTGCCACTTTTAGTAAATGAGGCTTCAGGTTTTGGTACAGGGCAATTGCCCGACAAAGAAGGACAAATGTACCATGTAACGGAAGACAACCTGTATTTGATACCCACAGCTGAAGTGCCAGGGACCAACATTTTTAGAGATGAATTGCTTAATGAATCTGATCTACCTATTGGCATTACGGGCTACACTCCATGTTTTAGGCGTGAGGCCGGAAGTTATGGCGCCCATGTAAGAGGCTTGAACCGCTTGCATCAATTTGATAAAGTAGAAATCTTACGTGTAGAACATCCTGATAATTCTTATAAAGCTTTGGATGCTATGGTTGAGCATGTTAAAGGAATTTTAAACGAACTTAAATTGCCATACCGAGTCTTGCGCTTGTGCGGTGGCGACATTGGGTTTACCTCAGCCTTGACTTATGACTTTGAAGTATTTTCGACAGCACAGGATCGGTGGTTGGAAATCTCCTCCGTTTCAAATTTTGAAACCTTTCAAGCAAACCGCTTGAAATTGCGCTTTAAAAATGCCGACGGCAAAAATGAATTGGCACATACACTCAATGGAAGTTCATTAGCCCTACCACGAGTTTTAGCCGGAATTTTAGAGAATTACCAAACGGAAGAAGGCATCAACATTCCTGAAATTCTAATACCTTATACGGGATTTGATAAAATCAATTAAGTAGGAATTATATATCATTTTTCGATAAAATGCCAAAAAAGAACGTTAATTCTAACGATTTTTTGGTCATTTCTTTTTGTTTTGTGAGATTTTTTTTCCAAGTTAGTATCCTCAACCAGAAATTCTAGCAACTATGAAAAATTTTGCACGCATTTTAATACTCGTATCATTAGTAGTATTAGCGACTAAAGTTTTGTTTTAGATAAAACACATCGCTCAAAAAATAAAAAAACACCAAACAGGATATTTGAATCATTTTATTTAATTAATGGTTAATAGCACATTTATTTTGATGGTAATGCCCAAACTAACGTTTGGGCATTTTTTATTAAAACATTCACAATACCAACGGTTTTAAGTGGTTATATTTACATAAATTAGTTTCATGAAACAGTTTTTATGCCTCATTTTATGCTTTATTGGCCTTTTTTCGTTTTCCCAAAATGATGAAGAACAATTGGCTGCAGACTATTACAAACGTGGCGAGTTCACAAAAGCACTCATCTCCTATCAAAAATTGTATGAGGAGCAACCTGATAACTACAATTACATATTCTATTTGATCAAAACCCATCAAGAATTGGAACAGTTTGACGCCGCTGAAACTCTTCTAAAATCTAAAATGACCGTTTATAGAAATCCGTCTTTCATCATTGAATTGGGCTATAATTATCAATTGCGCAATGCCATGGACAAGGCAACTGAATATTATGAAGAAGCGCTTTCAAAGTTGGAAGAACGACCAAAATATGCCGCATTAATTGCCCGGCAATTTGAACAGCATTCCTTATTGGATTACGCCATTAAATCTTATGAAAAAGGAATGGCACTCGATCCTGATCTTAATTATAATCGCGAATTGGCAAACGTTTATGGCGAACAAGGCAATATTGAATTGCTCTTTACCAACTACATGGCCTATGTGGAAGTAAGACCGGACTACTTGAATAATATCAAGTTAGAGTTCAGTGATTTTGTTTCCGAAAATAAGGATAACGAAAACAATTTACTTTTAAGAAAGCTTCTGCTCAAAAGAATCCAAACCCAACCAGACACCTATTGGTACGAGCTGCTCAGTTGGTTGTATATTCAGGAGAAAGCCTATGACAAAGCGTTCACTCAAGAAAAAGCTTTATACATGCGCCAACGTGAAAGTTTGGACCGCGTTATCGAGCTCGCTTTGACCGCTCTGAGCGAGAAGGAAGATGCCGTAGCTACAGAAATTCTTAATTATGTCTTGGAGAACACCCAAGACATTAGTACCATTCTCAGTGCAAACCAGTATCTTTTGGATATTGCTACTGTCAATGCCACCCCAAAAGACTTGCTGGCAATTGAAGAAAAATACAAGGCTCTTTTTGTAACGTATGGCGTTTCTGAACAAACTTTAGAACTCCAAACAGCGTATGGCAATTTTATGGCATTCAAATTAAACAGACCTGAAGAAGCCAGTAATTTTTTAAAGGAAAGCTTAAAACTCAACATCTCCTCAATCCAAGAAGCTACTGTTAAAATGAAATTGGGTGATATTTTGGTGTTTCAAGAAAAATTTAATGAAGGCTTGATCTATTACACACAAATCCAGGCCAATTCAAAAAATAGTACCATTGCCCAAGAAGCCCGTTTTAAAGTTGCCAAAGCAAGTTATTACAGAGGGGATTTTGACTGGGCGGAATCACAACTTAAGGTATTAAAATCTTCCACCTCACAACTTATCGCCAATGATGCATTGGATTTAAAACTTCTTATTTCTGACAATAAATATGAAGATTCGCTTCATGTGGCCTTAAAACTATATGCTAAAGCCGATTTGATGGCGTTTCAAAACAAAACTGATGAAGCCATTTCATTACTAGGTCAAATACTGATTGAGCACAAAGGCGAAAGCATTGAAGACAAAACGCTCTTTAGACAGGCGCAACTATTTGAGCAAAAAAAATACTATGAAAAAGCCATTGCAAACTATCAAAATATTATCACTTATTACAGCGATGGCATTTTAGCAGATGATGCTTATTACTATTTGGCAGAATTGTATAATACTGTCCTCAATGAGCCCGAAAAAGCGAAAGCTTTATACGAGAAAATCATCTTCAACCATCAAGACAGTATTTATTTTGTAGAAGCCCGGAAGCAGTTTAGGATGTTGCGAGGGGATGCGATTAATTAAATTCCAATGATGAAATTTCAAATTCCATTATTTTTGTTACAGAACTTAAGTTGATCTACTAAAAATTCCTCGAATTCTTTGATTACAGTCAAGAACTTCTGTTATTTGCAAAACATATTTAATCCATTATTCAATGTACAAATCCCAAATTCCAATACATCATATTGAGAATTGGAATTTGGCACTTTGAATTTGAAAACTCAATACTATGATCATATACAATGTTACCTCAAATATAGATGACAGCATTCACGACAAGTGGCTTGCCTGGATCAAAGAACATATTCCGCATGTCTTGGCAACAGGCCATTTTACGGAAGCAAAATTGTCCAAAGTATTGGTTGAAGAACAAGGCGGAGCTGTGACCTATTCTGTCCAGTACAGAGCCAAATCCCGTGAAGCACTTGAAAGCTACTATAGAGACGATGCCGATAAATTGCGTGATGAAGCCATAAAACTATTTGGTGATAAAGTATTGGCATTCCGCACTGAATTGGAAGTTATTGATGAGTATAGCGTAAGAATTGATTAATTAAGGAAAAAGATACGTTAGCTTCTTCATTCTTTAACTCAGCTTTGACCTATTCACACTGCGAGAAAAAGAAACAAACTTAAGTTCTCCAATAAAATTCTCACTAACTTCGTACTTCTAACTTCAAGCTTCGTGCTTCTAGCCTCCAACTATGTCCAAAGATCATCACGTCAGAGCAAAAAAAAATCTTGGTCAGCATTTCCTGACTGATGAAAGCATTGCTGAAAAAATTGCCGATTCCCTTTCCTACAAAGGTTATGACCACGTCTTGGAAATTGGCCCTGGCATGGGTGTTTTGACAAAATATCTACTTGAAAAAGATGTTACGATACATGTGATTGAGATTGACACAGAATCTGTATCTTATCTTAAAAACAACTATCTTAACCTTGCCGACCGGATCATTGAAAAAGACTTTTTAAAGTACAATCTAAAAGAGGTTTTTGAAGAGCAACCTTTTGCAGTCATCGGGAATTTCCCTTACAATATTTCGTCGCAAATTCTGTTCAAAACGTTGGAGATGCGCGATCAAATTCCGGAGTTTTCAGGCATGTTCCAAAAAGAAGTGGCCTTGCGTATCTGTTCCAAGGAAGGCAGCAAGGTCTATGGCATACTTTCGGTATTGACCCAGGCTTTTTACAACGCCACCTATTTGTTTACCGTGCCGCCATCGGTGTTCAATCCACCACCAAAGGTAGATTCTGGGGTGTTATTTTTGACCCGAAAAGAAAACTACATCCTCCCATGTGATGAAAAGCTTTTTTTTAGAGTCGTTAAAACAGGATTTCAACAACGCCGTAAAACCCTTCGCAACAGTTTAAAAACATTTGATTTATCTGATAATTTAAAATCTAATCTTATCTTTGACCAACGTCCTGAACAATTGAGCGTAGAGCAGTTTATCACGCTTACGCAACTCATAGAAAACGACATTAATTCTTAATATCAAATCATTTGGCTGAAGAAAGAGAGAACATACAATTTGAGCTTACTGACGAACTCATTGAACAAGTCCAGCACCTCATCAAACTTAGAGATGACGAGGAACTGCACAAGTTTTTTAGTGAAATCCATTATGCTGATATTGCTGAAATTCTGGATGAAGTTGATCTGGAAGAGGCTATGTATGTGATCAAGCTCTTAGATTCTGAAACCACCTCAGAGGTCTTGATGGAGTTGGATGAGGACAATCGTGAAAAAGTATTGCGCAACCTGTCATCCAAGGAAATTGCAGAAGAAGTTGAAGCCTTAGACACAGATGATGCTGCAGATATTATTGCCGAACTTTCAGAAGAACGCCAGCGCGAGGTCATCCAGCACATTGAAGATGAAGATCACAAGGCTGAGATTACTGAATTATTGGCGTATGATGAGGATACTGCCGGCGGACTAATGGCCAAAGAGTTGGTTAAGGTTTATGAAAATTGGACCGTTGCAGGTTGTTTGCGACGCATTAGAGGCCAGGCTAAAGAGGTAACCAGAGTACACTCCATTTATGTGGTCAATAGACAAAACAAACTTATTGGTCGTTTGTCTCTTAAGGATTTGATCGTTGCAAAAAGCGATGAGAAAATTGCTGATATCTACATCAAAAGTGTTGATTATGTAAAAGTTGACGAAGACCCAGAGGAAGTAGCAAAGGTCATGGCAAAATATGACCTGGAAGCCATACCTGTAGTTGATGATGATATGGTATTGTTGGGACGTATTACTATTGATGACATTATTGATGTTTTAAGGGAAGAAGCCGATAAAGATTATCAGTTGGCAGCTGGTATTACCGGAGATGTGGAAGCCGATGATAGCATCTGGCAACTTACCAAGGCACGCTTACCATGGCTACTTATTGGGATGTTTGGCGGTATTGGCGCCGCAAGTATTATCAGTGGTTTTAGCGATGCCATGTTAAAATTTCCTGCCCTATTATTATTTATCCCGCTAGTGCAGGCAACGGCAGGAAACGTTGGGGTGCAATCTTCAGCCATTGTGGTGCAAGGTTTAGCAAATGGCACTATTGATGGCAATATTTTAGGACGCCTGTTTAAAGAAATGATCTTAGGTTTGGTTAACGGACTCGCTATAGCAGTTGTGGTCTTATTTATTAGCCATTTCGGATTTCACACCACGTATTATGAATCGTTGACCATTTGCGTGGCTTTAGTAGCCGTCATTATTATGTCTGCATTAATTGGCACGTTCATTCCTATTTTCTTGGATAAACGGGGCATTGATGCCGCTGTTGCCACAGGACCCTTTATTACCACGAGTAATGATATTTTTGGGATTCTCACCTATTTTCTGATTGCCAAATTGATTTTAGGGTTTTAGTTTTTCAATGTTTTGGGCGTTCCCTTTCAGGTCGCGCTTTCCATTGCAATCTTTTGCGAAAAGCAAAAGGATTTTCATTTCAATCGCTAACGCAATAGTTAACGCTAACGCAAAATCCACTTTTAAAAGACAAGTCGTTGAATCCACCCAAAAAGGTTGAAATATATCTCAAAAAAACTAAAGCATACACACATCCAAATCGAAAGATTCCTTCCCCTTGTTTAAGGGAAGGTGGATTTAAGCTCAGAAAAGAGCTTAAGACGGTAGGGTTGTAAATCACAAATCCAACCAAAAAACAAAACACCTCAACCTCTCAGGTTTTGAAAATCTGAGAGGTCTGAAAAATCGTATGATAATTAACATATCAGGAAGTGACCATGAAACCCATCAACATCAACGAGAAATTTTCAAAATTTGAAAAAAATTGGCATCCACATCAAATTGCCATTGTAGACAACATGCAAGTTCTTTTAGCCAAACTAAAAGGTGAATTTGTATGGCACAGCCATGAGAATGAAGACGAATTGTTCCAAGTCATCAAAGGCACCTTGTATATGCAGTTCAGAGACAGAACTGAAGTGATTAAGGAAGGTGAACTCATTGTCGTTCCAAAAGGTGTAGAACACAATCCAATGACCAAAAACGATGAAGAAGTGCACGTGCTTCTTTTTGAAAAACTAAGTACCGCACATACAGGCAATGTTCAGCATGAAAAAACGCAAACTGAGTATCCAAAAATATAAATAGTGCATCCCCTTTTCTTCTTTCCAATTACAAGAAATCGCGTTGATTTTCCTAAATTTGAAGCTATAACTAATACAACCAGATTCCTGTTTCCGCAGGAAATTGCCATGAAAATCCTCCACCTCGATACCAATCATCCTTTACTCATCAATCAGCTCAAAGCCTTGGGGTTTGAAAATGATGAAGATTATACCTCTTCAAAAGCAGCTATTGAAGCTAAAATTCAGGACTATGATGGCCTAATTATCAGAAGCCGTTTTAGCATTGACCACACTTTTTTGGATGCTGCCAAAAATCTTAAATTCATAGGACGTGTGGGTGCAGGATTGGAAAATATTGATGGCGATTATGCACAGCAAAAAGGTATTCATCTCATTGCAGCGCCAGAAGGCAATAGCAACGCCGTTGGAGAACATGCGTTGGGGATGCTCCTCTCCTTATTCAACAACCTCAATAAAGCCGATCAAGAAGTGCGCACTGGCAAATGGGTTCGGGAAGCCAATAGAGGTTTGGAATTGGACGGGAAAACCGTTGGTATTATTGGCTATGGACATATGGGGAAAGCCTTCGCCAAAAAGCTTCGCGGATTTGAAGTAGAGGTAGTATGTTATGACATCAAAGCCAATGTTGGCGATGGCAACGCTAAACAAGTAACCCTTGAAGAATTTCAGGAAAAAGTAGAGGTCGTGAGTTTGCATACGCCTCAAACTCCCAAGACTTTAGGAATGATTAACGCCAATTTTATTAAGGCTTTCAAAAAACCATTTTGGCTCATTAACACCGCCCGTGGGAAAAGTGTGGTCACCAAAGATTTGGTTGCAGCCTTAAAATCAGGCAAAATTCTTGGAGCGGGTTTGGATGTTTTGGAATATGAAAAATCGTCTTTTGAAGATCTGTTTACTTCAGAAATGCCAGAAGCCTTTCAATATCTCATCAAAGCTGAAAATGTGCTCCTGAGTCCTCATGTTGCGGGCTGGACGGTTGAAAGCAAAGTGAAATTGGCGCAAACTATTGTAGATAAAATACAAGCAAAATTTTGCTAACTTTCATTCATGAAGAAAACCATTCTGATTTTCGCTGCATTGATTTTAGCTTTAGTGCTCCTATTTCAATTGAGCACCTATGCTATCATTTCTGGAAATTTAGAGATTGAAATTACAATTGCCATTATTGCCATAGTGTTTTTCTTTATCGGCATAATGCTGCATAAAAAAAGTCTTCTTAAACAAGAGCGACCATCATCAGAAATCGATTCTAAAAAAATCACAGATTTAGAAATCAGTAATCGCGAATATGAAGTGTTGCAACAAATTGCCATAGGTTTATCTAATAAAGAAATTGCCGAAAAATTATTTGTTTCAGAAAGCACCATCAAAACCCATGTTTCTAATTTGCTTATAAAACTCAATGCCAAACGTCGCACCCAAGCCGTTCAAAGAGCAAAAGACTTTCAAATACTATAACAATGACTATTTTTAGACTATAGCAGGAAGGGATTGGTACTTTAGTATGAGTCCATTTTCTTCTATATGCTTTAGTTTTGACAACTCATTTAACGTAACAAGTTTTCTACCATGAAAAGCACAGTTTTAAAATATGGAATTTACGGATTACTGACGGGAGTTGTTATTTTTACATTACACCTCATTTTGGGAGTTGACAAATTAGAGTCTTCCACCAATGAAATTTTGGGCTATGTTTCCATATTCTTATCCTTGTCGTTTGTCTATTTTGGCATTAAGCATTACAGAGATCGTGTCAATAATGGGATAATTTCCATTGGAAAAGCACTCGCCATTGGTGTCCTCATTTCTATATTGGTTGGTGTTGGTGTGGCCGTTGCCGATTTTGTCTACACAAAATTTATTAACCCTTCCTTTTTTGATAATTATGAACAAATGCTTAGAGACCAAGGGAGAGCGGACGAGATTATAAAAATGACAAGTACCACGGCCGCGTTGTTTATGCTTGTGCTTGTTACAGTAATTGGATTTATAATGTCCTTGATTTCAGGGTTAATTTTACAACGTAAAAACTAAATAGCATGCCTTACAAAGCAATTTCACCAAAAGATTATATTGACCAAGTGCCAGAAGAACGCAGAAGCACTTTAAAAAAATTGAGCAAAATCATTAAGGACAACTTACCCAAAGGTTTTGAAGAAGGCATTCAATATGGCATGATTAGTTATTATGTACCGCTTAGCATTTATCCAGGCGGCTATCATTGCAACACATCTGAACCCTTGCCATTTATGAGCTTTGCCTCACAAAAAAATTCAATCAATTTATATCATAGCGGTATATATGCCGCACCAGAAATACACGATTGGTTTGTTACAGAATATCCCAAATATTCCAAACGCAAATTAGATATGGGCAAAAGCTGTATTCGATTTAAGAACCTGGAGGATATTCCTTTTGAACTGATTGGAAAACTCGCATCGAAAATGTCAGTTGAAGAGTGGATTGCTGTGTATGAAAAAAATGTGAAGAGTAGGTAAAATTATCGCCACATATTCACGAATGATGGTCTGGAAATGTCAATGAAATACAGTGGTGTATTCGTGGCAAAAACACACTAGTTCAATAAGATTTCCTAACGATAGCTATTGAATCTCGGGAATATAAAAAATAGAAGAGCTCATGAAAAAAAGAGTAACTGGTATTGGAGGCTTGTTCTTTAAGAGCAAAGACACAAACGCTTCAAAAGCGTGGTACAAGAAACACCTAGGATTCAATACTGATGATTATGGCTGTACTTTTTGGTGGAAAGATAAGGAAGGCAACGATTGTTCTACGCAATGGAGTCCCTTCCCTCAGGAGACTACCTATTTTGAGCCTTCAAAAAATGAGTTCATGTTTAATTATCGTGTAGAAAACCTAGAAGCATTACTTGTCATTTTAAAGGAAGAGGGCGTCACCATAATTGGAGAAATGCAAACATATGAATATGGCAAATTTGGTTGGATCTTGGACAATGACGGTCATAAAATTGAACTATGGGAACCAGTCGATAAAGCTTTTTTGTAAACCGATGTGTTTTTTTGCTACCTTTAAAGTTCTAACTCTTAAAACTTTACAAATGGCTAACGATCAAAATTTAGGAAACGACCTCAACGATATGTTGGACGATAAAAACGACAATAAAAGAGAATTCACGGATGATACAAGACAGCGAGCAAATGAGTTCTCTGAGGACACTAGACACAGTGCCAATGATTTTGAAAACGATGTAAACGATGCTTCTAAAGACGGCAAAAATATTGCCCTAATTGCCCATATTACCTTAATTGGCTGGATTGTTGCCCTGGTGATGAACAACAACGCAAAAAGTGAATTTGGTTCCTTTTACATTAGACAAATGCTAGGGCTAATGCTCTGCGGTATTTTATTGAGCTTTATTCCTTTTGTGGGCTGGATTCTCAACTTGGGTATTTTTGTGCTTTGGATCATGAGCTTGATTGGTGCCGTTGGAGGTGAAAAAAAATTGACCCCTGTTTTGGGGACCTATTTTCAGGACTGGTTTAAATCACTTTAAACATTGTTAATTAAAGAGCCAAACCGGTATAGGTTTGGCTTTTTTCTATAAATGCTGATGTAATGTGTAATTTTCGTCAGTAGTAATATAAAAATATTTTATTTAGAAATAAAGGTAATGAGTCAATCCATGAAAAATTATTGAATTGAAAATCAAAAAACGATTCTTTTTCCCTAATGTAAATTAAGATTAAGTATTAAGCCTACACACTCAAAAATTCATCTCAGTTTTCAGAAGTATCCCCATTCTCTGCAAACTTACGCTCCATTTCGGCTTGAAATTCTTCCATCACAGGTTTGACGGTGCTTTCTGGTAAGTCGGCTATTCTGATGTACATTAATCCATCTACAGCGTTGTTGAATAACGGATCCACGTTAAACGCCACCACTTTTGCATTTTGTTTGATGTATTTTTTGATAAGCACTGGCAAACGTAAAGTTCCTGGTTCAAGCTCATCAATTATTTTGTCAAATTTTACCAAATCGGCTGCGGTTTCATCAAAGACAAAATCCTTATCGGCATCTTTTAATTTCACCTTAAATTCCTTTTTAGGATGCACGTATTGGGCAATATAAGGATCATAATAGTTTGATTTCATGAACTCTATCATGAGCGATTTTGAAAAATTGGTAAACTTATCGCTAATGGTCACACCACCAATTAAATACTTGTGCTCCGGATAGCGCAAGGTGGTGTGCACAATGCCCTTCCATAAGAGGAATAATGGCATTGGTTTAAGTTGGTAGTCTTTAATGATGAAGGCGCGCCCCATTTCAATAGATTCGCTCATCATTTTATAAAGTTCGGGTTCAAAACGAAACAGATCTTGAAGATAAAACCCGTCAATACCGTACTTCGCAAATATTTTTGACCCCAAGCCCATGCGGTATGCACCCGCTAATTTATTGGCGTCTTTATCCCACAAAAACATGTGATGGTAATAGTTATCAAACGGATCTAAATCAATGGATTGATTGGTCCCTTCGCCAACTTCTCTAAAGGTAATTTCGCGCAAGCGTCCAATCTCTCGCAGAATATTGGGAATGTTTTTTGAATCGGTTAAAAAGACTTCGTAATTTTTACTTTCCAAAAGTCGGCCATCATTGTTGCGTAAATAATCCACCTCCTTTTTCATACTATCCACACTAACTGGCGTGACAATATTTTTAATCGGTTTTGGCACTTTTAAAGTAGAGGATATGGTGCTGAGAAACTTCCCTTTTTCGTCAAAGCTATTGGCCAGCATATAGGTTTTCCTTCTTAAAAACTCAGAAAATTCTTTTAAGGTGGTGTATTCTTTCTGATCTGCTACTGCAATTGGTCTTCCAATTCGTACTTTAATGACGCGGCGCTTTTGGGTCAGCACTTCAGAAGGCAATTTAGCAGTCCTAAACGTATCACTGATTTTGGAGAGTTTATAAAAAAGCTTGCTGTTTTTGGCATGAAAATATATAGGTACCACTGGCACTTCGGCTTTCTGAACCAGCTTCATGGCAGATTCTTCCCAGGGACGGTCAATGACTAATTTCCCATCTCTGTAAGTGGAGACTTCGCCTGCTGGAAATATGCCCAACGGATGGCCGTTGCGCAAATGCAAAATGGCATTCTTAAATCCCACAACACTCGATTTGACATCTTTCCGGTCTTCAAAAGGATTGACAGGCATAATAAATGGTTTCATCGGCTCAATCCGGTGCAACAGAAAATTGCCAATGATCTTAAAATCTTCCCGTTGCTCCAGCATTAGTTTGAGCAATAAAATTCCGTCAATACCTCCAAGCGGATGGTTGGATACAGTAATGTAGGCGCCATCTTTTGGCAAACGTTTCAAATCGTCTTCGGGAATCTCAAATCGGATCTGGAAATCTCCTAAAAGAGCATCCAGAAATTCAACGTTTTTCAAGTGCTTATTCCGATTGTAGACTTTATTTAGTGTAGATATCTTAAGGACTTTCATGAGCACCCAACCGCTGAAAGTACCTAAAACGCCATACTTGTCCATATTAACGGCCTTGGCGACTTCTTTGGCACTTACTAACCCTATTTCCTCCTGCTTCGTCATGGCTACAAACCTAATCAATTTTTTTATCAAATCTCATCTGTGCTAATGCCCAGACCGAACTTTTCAAACAATGATGCTCACTGAAAAACTATTGCGTAACCATTTGAACTGTTTCTTGCGTCAACTGCTTTAACAGTATGGTTTTATCAACTTCCAATTGTGCTATAGCCTCCAAATTATAGTGCCTAATGGTGTATAAGGATACATCTTCATGGCAGGTGACCTTGAATTTTGCCTTTAAGTGTTGTAGTAAATTAGGTAAATTGTTATACACATTATCTACACATACAGAGAAACTGATAGCAGAATTTTGGATGACATCCACCTTCATTTTGTATAAATGCAATAATTTAAAAATCTCACTGATATTCTCCTCTACGATGTATGAAAAATCTAAGGACGACAAAGAAATCAGCACCTGATTTTTCTTGACTATAAAACACGGTACCAAGGGCTCAATCCCTGATCCTTTTCCTACCATAGTACCTGCCTTTTCAGGATGCTGAAATGATTTTACGAATAACGGGATTTCCTTTTGTTGTAAAGGTTGCAACGTTTTAGGGTGAATGACAGAGGCGCCATAAAATGCCAACTCAATAGCTTCACGATACGAGATTCTATTGAGCAACTGCGCATTTTCAAAATAACGTGGATCAGCATTTAGAACGCCTGGAACATCCTTCCAGATGGTTACCTGTTCTGCATTGAGGCAATACGCTAAAATGGCAGCGGTGTAATCACTACCTTCACGCCCTAAAGTGGTCGTGAAATTATTGGCATCGCTTCCCAAAAAACCTTGCGTAATATTTAAAACAGAGGTATTTAATTTAGAACTTATGGCTGCTTGGGTGGCTTCCCAATTCACATTGGCACGTCTGTAATAATTATCAGTTTTGATATACTCACGCACATCCAACCACCTATTCCTGATTCCCACCATATTGAGATATTCACTCACAATAAGCGTAGAGACCAACTCCCCATACCCAATAACCTGGTCGTACACAAAATTGTAGTCTGGCGATTTATTTCGGTCAAAAAAGCTTCGCAACTCATCAAATAGAAGGGATACTTTTTTAAAAACTGGATGTGATTCTTCTGGTCCGGTATCAAAAAGATCCAATAAAATAGCATTATGGAATTTTTTGACGTCTTGGATTGAACTTTGTAATTCACTTTTGGTATTGAAATAATTACCAACCACCGTTTCTAGGGCGTTGGTAGTTTTTCCCATGGCAGAAATAACGATTAGGGTATTGTCATAACCCACTTTATTAAGGACTGCTTCTAAGTTTTTGACACCTACAGCATCCCTAACAGACGCACCTCCAAATTTAAATACGTGCATCGTCTAATGTATCTAAATAATTTTTAATTCCGATTTCATTTAGATGCACCACATCCCAATCGCGTTTAACATCAGCACCTTTCTTTTGATAGAAGCCGATAGCTGGTTCATTCCAGTCCAAGACTTCCCAACAAATTCGTTTCACACCCAATTGGCTGCCATAACGTACAACTTCATCCAACAATGCAGATCCTAAACCACTACCACGCATTTTTTGGCTCACAATTAAATCTTCCAAATGCAACACCCTACCCTTCCATGTGGAATAACGGTTATAAACCAAGGCAATGCCTTCTACTTTTCCATCCACTTCTGCTACAAAGCACTCAAAAGCAGGATGCTTTCCAAAGCCATCATTTTGCAAATCTGAAATTGTGATTTCAACGGCATCAGGTTCTCTTTCAAAAACCGCCAATTCTCTAATTAAATCAAGTACTTGAGGCATATCTTGTACAACAGCCTTTCTTATGTTGACATCCATTTTTTAAAAAATTCTCTTCAAATATAACGCAAACTGTCAAAAATAAAGCCATTAAAGTTTAGCGAAATCGATGTAGTTTGGTAAAAAAAACGATATTTGCAAAAACAAATTTAAAACACTTCATGTTTCGCAAACATCAAACTCTAGGTGAATTTATCATTGAAAACCAAGCTGCTTTCAAATATTCATCAGGTGAACTTTCAAGCTTGATCAACTCTATAAGATTGGCAGCAAAAGTAGTAAATTACGAAGTCAATAAAGCCGGATTAGTGGACATTATTGGCTCGGCAGGAGAAATCAACATTCAGGGTGAAAGTCAGCAGAAATTAGATGTTTACGCCAATGAAAAGTTTATCCAGACCATGACCAACAGAAATATTGTGTGTGGTATTGCGAGTGAAGAAGAAGATGATTTTATATCCATAAACAGTCAGGATGAAAACAATCAGAACAAGTATGTAGTGCTTATTGATCCTTTGGACGGCTCCTCAAATATTGATGTCAATGTTTCTGTGGGGACCATATTCTCGATTTACAGACGTGTTACCCCTTTAGGAACTCCTGTAACCATTGCCGATTTTTTACAACCAGGTCACCAGCAAGTAGCTGCTGGCTATGTGGTTTATGGTACCTCAACAATGCTTGTGTACACCACTGGCGCCGGGGTCAACGGCTTTACGCTCAACCCGGCCATTGGAACGTTTTATCTCTCACATCCCAATATGCAGTTTCCTGAAGATGGCCGTATTTACTCGGTTAATGAAGGAAATTACATCCACTTTCCGCAGGGCATTAAAAATTATATCAAATATTGCCAAATGGAAGAAGGGGATAGACCTTATACGTCCCGTTATATCGGCTCTTTGGTATCTGATTTTCATAGAAATATGATTAAGGGTGGCATCTATTTATATCCCAAATGTTCTCTAGACTCTAAGGGGAAATTACGTTTGCTGTATGAGTGTAATCCCATGGCATTTTTGGCGGAACAAGCCAACGGAAAAGCAAGTGATGGCGTGCACCGTATTTTGGACCTCCAACCTACTGAATTGCATGAACGTGTGCCTTTTGTTTGCGGAAGCAAAAATATGGTTGAAAAATGCGAGGAGTTTATTAGAAATGCCTAGCGTAAAATTTCAAATATGAAGCTCCAAATTCCAAATCAATTTAGAATATCATTGTACAAATCTAAGTTCCGAAAACTTCAGGAGTGTCTGATAAAATTCCAATTGAAAAGCTCCAAATTTTAATACTTTTCGATTGCGCCGTTAGTGCTTCTTGGTGAAATTTGTGTCTACATAAAAAAATCCTGCCTCAATGCCGAATTAGTATCGGGAGAAGCAGGATGGTATTTAAATGATTAATAGCACAGTAAAAATGCTATATTTTTTTGGAACTCCTTACAAAAAACTATAATTGGTCAATAAACCTGTATGAATGGTAGTTTGCACTAAAAAATCACCCTTGCCAAATCTAAAAACGGTACTCAATTAACTGTATTTCATTTTTCTTAAAATCCGAATGGTCTCCTTGTAATTTTTATAAACGACTTCACCATACTCTTTTAAGTAAGGTTTGGCCTCATTGAGTTTATCAACGGCATCATGGAATAAATTAAAATAACAGATGAGATAGGTGGCCGGCAAGTTTTTCAGATCTTGTATTTCACTAGTATCGAGTGTCAAACCTTTTTTCAGTTTGTCTATAATAGCATTGTTGGTATTATAGATGTGGTGCAGTACTTTTTTATCAAATTGGGGCGCTTCAAAAAGCAACTCCGTTTCAATTTGATAGGTGGCATTATTGCCAAACCGTATCCGGGTTTCTTCCAACGGGTAATATTTATAAGCGTTATTCAATCCTAAACTCACATATTCTACCATATTAAAAGAGTCCTCGTCATAGCGAATTGTCACCTCATCTAAAGTAGAAAAAAAGAGTCTTACCTGTTCATTGATCAATTCAATATCTACACGACTATATAATGTTTCCTCTTGCTGGACTTTTTTCTGTCCTGCCCAACAGAGCACAAAATATTCTTTGAATACTTTATATTGGGGATGGTAATCTTTTCGCTTACTTAAAAAATCAAAAACGCCGTCGAGTGTATGTTTTATATTATTTTGAGAATGGTTCTCAATGGCCTCCACAATTTTTGAATTGACATCTCTTATTTTTACCTCAAAAACCTTGGGCATGCTCATACTGCCATCCCTAAAAAACACGGAGCCACCATAATACTTCCAAATATTTTTTCTTAGAGATGTCAAACCATCAATAGGCCTAATGGTCACCAAACCCACCACTTTGTCATCAGGTAAATGCGGAAACGGAATATTTTCATACTGCACAATTGGCGGATTGGTCAAATAGGCGTTGATGAGATTTTGAATTTTACTATCATCAAAAAAATCGACACCTTTAATGCTATTGTCATCGTCTTCTACCCCAATAACAATATAAGAATTGTTCTTCGGGTTACTATTTGCCAACGCACAAACATGCTTTAAAAATTTGGCTTTCCCCTCTTTTTCCCCAATATCAATCTGACGCTTTTTGTCATAAAAGCTGTTCTCATCATTGTGAGCTAAAAGGTTTTTTATGAGGAGGCGTTTGTTGATCAATTGGATGTAATTATTTATTATTTATTGCTATTTTTTATTCTTACTCTTGTGGGCAATGACTATTATTTATTGATATTGATTATTCTTACTCTCGTGGGTATTGACTATTATTTAACGATATTGTTTATTCTTAATCTTGTGACTATTGACTATTAATTATTGATATTGTTTATTATTATTCTCTCCTTTTACTATTATTTATTAGTGGTATTTATTTTTGATCCTACGATCTGGCGCAATTTTAAATTTAATCAAATTTCGAACCTCTGCGCTCCGATTTTTTGAGGTAATTGATAAATTTTGAAAGTTGATCAATAAGATTTTGAGCTTTGATATTGAGGGAATGATATGTTTCTTCAGAAATATGCGCTCTCCTGTAAGCACGTAAAAGTTGAGCCTTTGACTCGGTACAGGACCCTCTTGAAAATCCTAAAAACATAATGAACTCTTTATTTCCACCTCTTCCAAAACCTTCTGCAATGTTATCCATTATGGACCCTGAAGAACCATTAATCTGTTCTCTTAACTTATAATCCTTCTGTAGGGGTGTAGTGCACATTATAAGCCAAATGGCATCACAAAACAGTGTTGCTTCCTTATAAACCACCAAATCTTCAAATGAACTAAAGTGTGCCATAATGGTCCAATTATTAATAAAAATTCACACTAGATAATATCCACAATTCAATTCGTTTTTTTGATGATCGTTGACGATGCCTGCGCAGTTGGTAACACCAACATATCCGCAATATTCACGTGGGCAGGTCTTGAAATAGCAAAATAAATGATGTCTGCAATATCTTCCGGTTGCAATGCTTTGAAACCTTTATAGACATTATCTGCAAGGGTATCACCTTTAAATCGAACTTGCGAAAATTCAGTTTCTACCAATCCTGGGTTGATGGCACCAACTTTTATTCCAAACGGATTCAAATCAATTCGCATCCCTTCTGTAATGGCCAAAACTGCATGTTTACTGGCGCAATACACATTCCCTTTTGGATACACTTCCTTTCCTGCGGAGGAACCAATATTAATGATCTGCCCAGTTTGACGCTCGGTCATTTGCGGAATGATGGCTCTACTGACATACAACAATCCCTTCACGTTAATGTCCATCATGGCATCCCAATCGTCAGTATCTCCCGTTTGAATAGGGTCCAATCCGTGCGCATTGCCAGCGTTATTGATTAAAATGTCAATGGTTTTAAAATTTTCTGGAAGCGACTCAATAGCTTCAAAAGTGGCTTTCTTATCGCGGACATCAAAATTTAAAGTGTGGACATCCACTTGTTTTTCTAAGTCATGTTGAATGGCATCCAAACGTTCCTGACGCCGGCCACACAAAATTAAATTGATGCCTTGTTTTGCGAATTCATGTGCTGTGGCGCGCCCAATACCACTGGTAGCTCCTGTAATTAATGCTGTTTTTCGCCCCTCTTTGTTTTCCACGAGGGGAGAATTCTTTGTATTCATATCTTAATTTTTAGTTTATAATAAGTCCCTCTCTCTGGGAAGGATTTAGGATGGCTTATGGCACTTTATGCCCTTGACAAGCCACCAAAATCAAGAACCAATCTTCTAATTCTAAATCAATCGCTACTGCTTTCACGGCGTTTTCCAAACGTTTTTTGGTAGTAGTCCCTACTACAGGATGTATTTTTGCTGGGTGTTTTAAAATCCAAGCGAGTACTAATTGATCTTCAGTAGCATTATATTTTTCCTTTAACTCATCCAACTGCTTATGGATGCGCCTGTGTTGTTCATCATCATTTTTAAATACCGTTCCCAAAGGCGACCATGCCATTGGCGTTGTTCCGTTCAATAACATATGGTCCAGACTACCATCATGCATGGCGGTATGTTGCGTTAAAGAAAATTCGATTTGGTTGACTTCAACAGCACTGTTTTTTGAAATCAAATCTATTTGTGATGGTGTAAAATTAGAAACCCCAAAACTTCTGATTTTTCCCTGATGCTTCAAAGTCTCAATGGCTTCAGAAATTTCATCGGGTTGCATTAAGGGGCTCGGTCTATGCAGCAACAAAAGGTCCAAATACTCTGTTTGTAAATGTTTCAATGACGTTTCAACAGACCAGATAATGTAGTCCTTACTGTAATCATAGTGTTTTACCGTGTTGTTTCGGTTTTCAGAAAGATACTGAATGCCACATTTACTGATCAGCTGGATGTTCTCGCGTTTAATGCGACTTTTAGTAAAGGCTTTCCCAAACTCAGCTTCCGTGGTATAAGCACCATAAATATCCGCATGATCAAAAGTGGTGATGCCCTGTTCTGTACAAAACTGCATCAAACCCACCATCTCATTTGTTGACAGTTGCTTTCCCCAACGTCCCCACGTCATGGTGCCCGCAATTATTCGGGAGTAGTTTGTGCTCATTATTGGTTTTGAAATTAAATTCATCCCTAAAAATACTTAAAACTGACAAATTGCAGTCGGATTCTGCATTAATCCTAAAATAATTTTTGGTTAGGAAATAATGTTAGCAATTTTGAAGGCTTCTAAAAAAATGTAACTTGCCAATCTAGAAGCTACAAAAACCATTTCGATTCCTTAAAATAACATTAAAAGCGTAGCTGTTATATGACTAGACCGCAACTTTTAACCAATTATTAACAGCAATCCAATAAAAATTTTAACAATTTGCACTACTCAAAAAATACACCCCTATTTGAGTCTAAAATAAATTCTAAACATGATGGAAGATACAGGTACAATTGATATCAAAAGCATTAACGAGAAAATTGAAAGAGAAAGTGCTTTTGTTGATCTGCTTACTTTTGAAATGAACAAGGTCATAGTTGGCCAAAAATACATGGTTGAACGCTTGCTGATTGGATTATTGGGACAAGGCCATATTTTGTTGGAAGGTGTGCCAGGTTTAGCAAAAACATTGGCCATTAACACCTTATCTCAAGCTATTGAGTCTACGTTCAGTAGGATACAATTTACACCAGATTTATTACCTGCAGATGTTGTTGGTACCTTAATCTATAACATGAAGGTGAATGATTTTACCATCAAAAAAGGACCGATTTTCGCAAATTTTGTCTTAGCAGATGAGATCAACAGGGCGCCCGCCAAAGTACAGTCGGCGTTGTTGGAAGCGATGCAGGAAAAGCAAGTCACCATTGGTGATGAAACCTTTATACTTGACAAACCATTTTTGGTCATGGCTACTCAAAATCCGATTGAGCAGGAAGGAACGTACCCACTGCCTGAAGCGCAAGTGGATCGTTTTATGCTGAAAACCGTTATCGATTATCCTAAAATGGACGAAGAACAACTGATCATGCGTGCCAACATGAAAGGCGCTTTTGAAAAAGTAAATGCTGTGGTTTCTGTAGAACAAATTTTAAGAGCACAGAAAACCGTTCGTGAAGTATATATGGATGAGAAAATTGAAAAATATATTCTCGATATCATCTTTGCAACGCGTTATCCTGAAAAATATAAACTTGCCGATTTAAAACCATTAATTTCCTTTGGTGCATCACCACGTGGTAGTATTAACTTAGCCGTGGCAGCAAAATGCTACGCCTTTATCAAACGCCGTGGCTATGTTATTCCTGAAGATGTCCGTGCGGTTGTGCACGATGTACTGCGCCACAGGATTGGGATTACTTACGAAGCTGAGGCGGAAAACATTACTTCTGTTGATATTATTAACAAAATAGTTAATGAAATTGAAGTACCATAAAAGCCCCCTAACCCCCGAAGGGGGAATTCTTACTCAGAATAAAGGAAGGCTAATAAAAATAACATGTCTAATATAATTTCGAATATTTTTTTAACCGCAATCAATACCCCCTTTGGGGGCTAGGGGGCATATGGATACAAAAGAGCTCTTAAAAAAAGTACGTAAAATTGAGATTAAGACACGGCGCCTGTCTAATCACATCTTTGGAGGCGAATACCATTCTACTTTCAAAGGTCGTGGGATGACTTTTAGTGAAGTGCGCCAATACCAATATGGAGATGATGTCCGTAATATTGATTGGAATGTCACGGCGCGTTACAATGAACCCCACATCAAAATATTTGAGGAAGAGCGCGAGCTGACCATGATGCTTATGGTTGATATTTCTGGTTCAGAATGGTTTGGTACTGATGAACAATTTAAAAATGAAATTATTACAGAAATTGCCGCTACCTTGGCGTTTTCAGCGACCCAAAATAATGATAAAATTGGCTTGATCCTTTTTACCGATGCTATTGAATTGTACATTCCACCTAAAAAAGGAAGGTTCCATGTCTTGCGCATTATTCGAGAATTGATAGAATTCAAACCAAAAAGCAAAAAGACAAATATTACGGAAGCCTTAAAATTTCTATCCAGTATCATGAAAAAGAAAGCCATTGTGTTTCTACTTTCTGATTTTATTGCGGATGACTATAAGCAAACCCTCAAGATTGCCGCCAATAAACATGATGTTACCGGAATACGCGTTTATGACAAGCGTGAAGAAAGCATTCCGAATTTAGGAATGGTACAAATGCAGGATGAAGAAACTGGAGAATATATGTTGGTCAATACGTCTTCAAAAAAAATCAGAACAAATTATGGCAAATATCATAATGAACGCGTCAACTATTTCAAGGAGACCTTTACAAAATCAGGTGCTGGCGTTATTGACTGCCGTGTAGATGAAAGCTATGTGACAAAATTATTGGGCTATTTTAAACACAGAGCATAATCAATGAAGAATTTAAAATTAGTAATGAAGAATTTTGATTTAAGTTATAATAAAACCTCTAATTTATCGGTCATCGGTCATCCGTCATCGGTCTACCTATCTCTTTTCTTTTTCCTCTTTTCTTTCGTCTCTTTCGCCCAAGTCAAATCCTCAATCGATTCTACAAAAATCAAGATTGGAGAACAGATTACCTATAAAATTGAAGTAGAGGCAGACACTACAGATTTGGTGGTTTTTCCGGAAGGCCAGACCTTTTCGCCTTTGGAAATGATTGAATCCTACAAAGCGGATACCACAAAAAACAATGCCAAATACAACCTCATCAAAAAATATGGCTTGACCCAATTTGATTCAGGCAGCTACACCATTCCCAGACAAAAAATCATTATAGGCACTAAAGAATATTTTACAGATTCTTTAAGGGTTGAAGTCAATACTATTCTTGTAGACTCAACCAAACAAGGACTTTATGATATTAAGCCATATATAGAGGTTGAAAAAAGTAGTAGTGATTGGTGGAAAACAGCGCTGATTGTTTTAGCAATTTTAGCTTTAATTGCCTTTTTATTGTACTGGTTTATTTGGCGTAAAAAACCGTTGACTGAAGCAGAGGAGATTGCCCTTTTACCGCCCTATGAGCGTGCTAAACTCGCACTTAAGAAATTGGATGAAACTGATTATCTGCAACAGTCTGAACTTAAAGGCTATTATTCTGAATTAACTTTTATTATAAGACGTTATTTGGATGAAAAGGTTTATGATCGGGCTTTGGAAAGCACCACTGACGAATTGGTGTACCGATTGAATTTACTGAAAGATGGCAATCAAATTGAACTGAGCAAAGAAGATATCAGAAACATTGAAACCATTTTAAAGCGCGCCGATTTGGTGAAATTCGCCAAATCAGCTCCAGATGTAGAATTGGCTAAAATTGACAGAAATACTATTGATCTTGAAATTGACCATGTCAAGCAAGCCTTACCAGAACCTACTGAAGAAGAAAAATTACTCAATCAGCAATATAAAGAAGAGCGGGAACGTAAAAATAGACGTCGTAAAATCATTATTACCGTTGCCATTTCAGTGTTTTTAATCATCGCTACCTTTGTCGGTTTTTCTGTGAAATATGGTTTTGATTATGTAAAAGACACTATTATTGGCAATGACAGCAAAGAACTTTTGGAAGGCGATTGGGTGACTAGTGATTATGGAGTTCCGCCTATATACATCACCACACCTACTGTTTTGGAGCGTGTAGAATCTAAAGCCGTTGATACCATTTCTAACGCCAAAACCACCATGTTTAGTTATGGCACGTTGCTGAGTTCTTTAAACATTCTGGTAAGCACCACAAAATTTAATGTGCCTGATTCCACAAAAATTGATTTGAATTTGGCCATTGACGGCGGCTTACAAATGCTTGAAAAAAATAATGTCAAGGATATTCTTGTCAAACGAGAGCAATTCATCACGCCTAACGCTGCTGAAGGCTTGAAGGTATTTGGTTCTGCTTCGTTTCCTAGCCCTTTGTCAGACACATACAGAAAGGGGAACTATGTGTTATTGGCGTTTACGACACAAAATATTTTGCAGCAAATAATTCTGGTTTGGGATGCTGAAGATCAGTATGCCGATGCTATTATGGATCGCGTTTTAAATTCTGTAGAACTTAAAAAGGTAGAATGATGCTGGAAGGAATTGAATTTTTAAACAAAACGTTTTTTTGGTTGTTATTAATCCTGCCAGTGCTCATCTTATGGTATGTCCTTAAACACAACAAGCAAACGGCCGAGCTTAAGATCTCTACCATAAAAGGGTTTAAAATTACCCAATCTTGGTTGCCAAAAGCAAGGCATTTGTTATTTGTTTTGAGGTTGCTGGCACTCGCTTTAGTGATTACCGCTTTGGCGCGCCCAAGAACTGTAGATGTATCTACTAAAACAAAAACCACACGAGGTATTGATATTGTGATCGCCATTGATGTTTCTGCAAGTATGCTTGCCAAAGATTTACTGCCAAACCGTTTGGAGGCACTGAAACAAGTGGCTTCAGATTTTATAAAAGGCCGACCAAATGATCGCATTGGTATTGTGGAATATGCAGGAGAAAGTTATACAAAAACCCCTATTACAAGTGATAAGGCCATTGTGTTGCGCGCGCTTAATGACATTAAGTACAACACCATAATTGAGGGCGGTACTGCCATTGGCTCTGGTTTGGCCACCTCTGTAAACAGGATTAAAGACAGCAAGGCCAAAAGTAAAGTCATTATTCTATTGACTGATGGGGTTAACAATTCTGGTTTTATAGATCCAAAAATTGCTAGTGAACTGGCCGTAGAATATGGTATTAAAGTGTATACTATAGGTATTGGAACCAACGGAATGGCCTTGTCACCTATCGGTATTCTACCTAACGGAAATTTTCAATACGGCCGTCAACAAGTAGAAATTGATGAAGCCTTACTGAAAGACATTTCAGACGTTACAGGAGGTGTCTATTTTAGAGCGACTGATAATAGAAAGTTGGCAGAAATTTACAAGGAAATCAACAAGTTGGAAAAAACTGATGTTGAAGAATTCAAATATTACAATTACCAAGAAATGTACCGTCCATTAATATTATTGGCTTTTGGACTGTTGCTTATTGAATTTTTATTACGCTCAACGTTGTTTAGAAGTTTTAATTAAAAATAGATTAAGAGTTATAGAAAAAATATCCGTGTATTCATGGTGTATCTGCCAACTGAGGACTGCGGACTGAAGACTAAAAAATGTATCAATTAGAAGAAAAAATATGGTTTTGGGGATTAATGGTCATTCCGTTGATCATGCTTGTATTTTTGCTGCTGCAATTATGGAAGCGCCGGGCGCAGCGCACATTTGCCAGCCAAACTTTATTAAAGCGCTTAAGTCCTAACACCTCACTTTTCAAATCCATTTTAAAAGTGGTGGTGCTCTCGTTTGCGTTTGCATGTTTGGTTTTGGCTTTGGTCAATCCTAAACTGGGCACCAAGTTTGAAACTATAAAACGTGAAGGCGTAGATATTGTGTTTGCGGTTGATGTTTCAAAAAGTATGCTGGCTGAAGACATTGCTCCCAATCGTTTGGAAAAATCAAAACAATTGGTCACACAAATCATAAATAATTTGGCCAGTGATCGTGTAGGCATCATAGCGTATGCGGGCAAGGCTTTTCCACAACTTCCAATTACCACCGACTATGCTGCGGCAAAAATGTTTCTCCAAAGTATGGACACAGACATGCTTTCATCTCAGGGCACCGCAATCAATGAAGCCATTGAATTGGCCAAAACTTATTATGACGATGACCAAGAGACCAACAGGATCCTTATTATTATTTCTGACGGAGAAGATCACGGTGAATTAGCAACACAAGCAGCGCAAGAAGCAAAAGAAGAAGGCATCCGCATTTTCACCATAGGTGTAGGTGACGTCAAAGGAGGTCCAATTCCAGAAAGACGAAATGGTGTTATCGTCAATTATAAAAAGGATAATAACGGTCAAACAGTGATTACCCGTTTGGATGAAAACACTTTGAAAAGTATTGCAGAAGAAACTAATGGCACTTACATTAACGGAAAAAACACCAATCAAGTGGTTGAGGAGATCCGAGATATTTTGAATAAAATCGACAAAACTGAGTTTGAAGCTAAACAATTCGCCGATTTCGAATCTCAGTTTCAATGGTTTTTGGGCGCAGCACTTTTCTTTCTGCTTATAGATGTCTTGCTTCTTGAAAGACGCACGTCATGGCTAAAACGCCTGAATTTGTTTAATGAAAACGTATAAGGCTCTTAAAACCATACGAACTTGCCTTTGACAGATGGGAGCGTTTCAAAATCGTGACTGTTGATTCGCAATTTTAGATATTGAATCCTCTCCAGTTCTTAAAATTTGCAACAGCTTGATCTCATAGCGGTTAAGAAAAAGTTAATGTCATGGTGTAAATACGTATTTTATGAAAACATTATAACCCTGATTCCATTAGTTTTTTTAGTTTTATGCGCTGTTTGAGAATGAAGAAGATAAATGGTCAGTTTGAATTGAATGAGCTTCTGATAAGCCACCACCAATTTCATGATAAGATTAAAACACAAGCCCCTAACGCTATAGAGAAATGAAATACTTAACACTTCTAATTCTTTTTTTTACATGTTTCGCTTTTTCCCAAGACGATGGGAAAGAGAAGGAACAGCTATTGGCCACTAAGAAATCCAATGATTTTGTTTATGAAGCCAACGCACTTATGGGTGATGATAATTTCATCTCTGCTGAAAAAGAATATCGCAAAGCCATTTCCAAACAACCAACTTCAGTTGCTGGCACCTATAATTTGGGTAATTCCTATTACAAAAAAGGCAACTATGAAGAGGCCTTATACAGACAGCAACAAGCTGCAAAAAATGCCTCTGATAAATCGAGCAAGCATAAGGCATTTCATAATATTGGTAATATTTTAATGAAAAACAAACAGTGCAAAGAAGCTGTAGAAGCTTACAAAAGCGCTTTAAGAAATGATCCTACAGATGATGAAACCCGTTACAATCTTGGCTTAGCAAAGGAATGTGCAGAGCAGCAAAAAGATGATCAACCTGACGAAAACCAAGATAAGGACAAAGAGAAGCAGGACGAAAACAAAGACAAGGATAAAGACAATAAAGACCAACAGGATCAGGATAATAAAGATAAAAAGGACGACCAGAAAGATCAGGACAAAAAAGATGGTGATGATCAAAAAGATCAGGAAAAACCAAAAGATGAAAAAGGGAAAGATGAAAATCAACAACAAAAGCCCCAACCTGGAAAACTGTCTCCTCAACAAATAAAAAACTTGTTGGAAGCCATGAACAATCAAGAACAGAAAGTTCAGGAAAAAATCAATGCCGACAAGCAAAAAGGCGTTAAGGTAAAAACAGAAAAAGACTGGTAGGAGTCTTTTTGATTTAAGAATAACGATTTATGATCTATGAATACAAATGATTTAGAAGATCGAGTTATAGATTTCGCAGTCTCAATAGTTAATATCGTTGAGGAAATCAAAAACAATTATTCTGGTAATTACTATGGAAACCAATTGATCAGATCTTCTGGCTCCCCAGCCCTAAATTCCGGAGAAGCTAGAAGTGCTGAATCTCATAAGGATTTTGTTCATAAAATGGGAATTTGTTTAAAGGAGTTACGAGAAAGTCATAACTGCTTAAAAATTATCTTTCGCGCAAATCTTTTTATTGGCGACAAAGAAAAAATCTTAAAGGTATTGGATGAGAATAACCCGTTAATTTCAATTTTTGTCGCAAGTATCAAAACCTCTAAAAACAACAATTCAAAAATCGTTAATCGTTAATCGTTGCTCGTTAATTTTAATTTAATAGATGAAATTAAAAACATACATATCACTATTTTTATTCCTAATCAGTACAAGTTTTGTAGCTGCCCAAGTAAAATTTGAGGCTAAAGTAAGCAAGACCAAACTGGGGATTAATGAGCGTTTGCGCGTAGATTTTGAAATGAATACAGATGGCGATAATTTCAATCCGCCGTCGTTTAGTGATTTTACCGTCGTTGGTGGCCCAAACCAATCGGTTAGCCATTCATGGGTAAATGGGGTGCGATCATTCTCCAAAACCTATAGTTATTTTTTAGCACCAAAAAAAACAGGATCCATTATCATCAATCAAGCTACTATAGAAATTGAAGGCTCTACCTATAAAACATCCCCAGTAACCGTTCAAATTACCTCAGCAGTAAACAGACCCAATGATCCTGATAATGTTGAAAATGTTGCGGATGATAACCTGCATCTGGTTGCTGAAATCTCAAATTCCAATCCTTACCTGAACGAAGCCATTACCGTGGTTTATAAATTGTATGTGTCTGAAGATATTGGGGTGAGTAATTTTAGAGAAATTGACAATCCGCGGTACAATGATTTTTGGAGCCAGAACATCGAAATAAAAAATAATCAACCTCAAAATGTCCAATTTAAAGGTCGGAATTACCGGTATTTAGCGATCAGAAAAACAGTTCTATATCCTCAAAAATCGGGCAAATTGGAAATTGAGCCCTTAAGTTTGGACATTACAGTGGAGGTGCCAACCAACAAGCGTGACTTTTTTGGTGGAAGGATGATGACGCAAGTTCATAAAACCGTATCCGCAGGAAGTAAAACATTACAAGTCAAACCGCTTCCTGAGAACGGCAAACCTGCTAATTTTACTGGCGCTGTAGGTGATTTTGATTTTAAATTGACCACTTCGAAAACTGATTTAAACGCTACGGAGTCTTTACAGGCCCGGTTGGAAGTCACAGGAAATGGAAACTTAAAACTGTTCCAATTACCTAAGTTGAGCTTACCTAGCTCATTGGAGGTATATGAGCCCGAGCATATTGAAAATATAAGGACTACATTAGAGGGCATGCAAGGCGGCATTGCGGATAACTACACCATCGTGCCTCAGTTTAAAGGAAAATATCCTATTCCCAATGTGGAGTTTTCATATTTCGATTTAAAGACAGAAACCTATAAGACAATTTCTTCAGGACAACTGATTATCAACGTTCTTGAAGGCCCTACAAATAGCACAAATTCAGACAGTAATTTTGCGGCTGTAGGCGAAGGCAAACAGCGCGTCGTTATGAATAATGACCAATTTGCTTTTATTAAAAGTGAAGCCAATCTTGAGCCAATACAATCTGAACCGTTCTTCAAATCATCTTGGTATTGGAGCTCACTGCTTTTACCGCTCATGGCGATTCCTCTGGCCTTGGTATTCCGTAAGAAAAAAGCGGAACGCGCTGCGGATGTGAAGGGCAATAAAATACGCAAAGCAGATAAGCTTGCTAAAAAATATTTAGGAGAGGCCAAAAAAGCGCTAGGCCAAAAAGAGGCCTTTTATATTGCTCTGGAAAAAGCACTTCATAACTACCTAAAAGCGAAATTGCAAATTGAAACCAGTGATTTCAGTAAGGATCATATAAAGTCACTACTCATAAAACGAGAGGTGGACAAGACCATAGTTAATGATTTTATTACGATTTTGGACAGTTGTGAACTGGCAAGATACACACCTTTTTCTGAGGTGACCATGCAGCATGATTATGACAAAGCTGCAAACACTATTTCAGTAATTGACAAACAGATTAAATAAGATGAAGAATTTTGTTTACATACTGACATTTTTAATTAGTTTCATGAGCTTTGCTCAAAACGAATCCCGTTTTGAGCAAGCAAACGATTTGTATAATAAAGGCGATTTTGAACAGGCCATTTCAAATTATGAATCTATTATTGAAGCAGGAGAACATTCGTCAGCACTGTATTTTAATTTGGCGAATGCGCATTATAAACTCAATCATATCGCTCCTAGCATTTATTATTATGAAAAGGCTTTAAAACTGTCTCCAAATGATAAGGAAATTCAAAATAACATTGCTTTTGCGCGTAATATGACCATTGATGCCATTGATCAAACACCCGAGTTTGGATTTGCTAAGCTTTCAAAAAACGTAACCAATTTATTCACGTTTGATAATTGGGCCAAATTATCAGTACTGTTGATGGTGCTTTTTGTGGTGTTCTATTTGATCTATTATTTTACCTATGGCTCTACAAAAAAACGCTTGGCGTTTATAAGTGCCATGACCTTTTTAATTCTTGCCTGTAGTTCTGTCGCCTTGGCATTCAGCAATTACAATAGGGTTGCAAATGATCAACCGGCCATTGTTTTCGCTAAACAAAGTCAAGTTAAAAGCGAACCAAACCTCAGAAGCTCTGAATCTTTCAAACTCCATGAAGGTACTAAGGTCCAGATTTTAGATTCCGTAAATAACTGGAAAAAAATCCAACTTGCCGATGGTAAAACTGGATGGATTTCAAGTGAGGATATTAGATTGTTGAATGTTTTTTAATAATTTCTTAACAAAAGAACCTATTCAATTATCTATATTTGCACCCCCACTCAAAACACAAAATGTTTAAACACCTAGTATCTGCCTTCTTTTTGATTTTATTTTTGGCGTTTATTGCGGCGCCGACAATAATACATACTGTTGACGATACTATTGACATCTCCTCTTTTTATTCAATTTCTGAAGAAGAAGAAAGAGGCCATGAGACTATTAAAAACTTTGAAATTAAACTTTCTGAGACTGAAAAGTTCTGCATTTCTATTGTTGAGCTTGAAAAAGAAAAATCATACGCATCTTACGTAAAAAACTACATTCCTTATACTATTGAGTGCGTCTCCCCTCCTCCCAAATTAAGTTAATTATATATTGATTCAGCGAATGGTATAGGCTTACAGCTTCATACTGTTCTAACTTTTTTTATCAAATTTTATAATTAACAATTTTATATGTTTAAAAATATTAAAAATGACTTACCAGCGAGTATAGTCGTGTTTTTCGTTGCTTTACCTTTATGTTTGGGGATTGCACTCGCAAGTGGCGCCCCACTTTTTTCAGGATTGATTGCAGGAATAATTGGAGGAATTGTAGTTGGAGGCTTAAGTGGCTCTAAGGTTGGCGTCAGCGGTCCTGCGGCTGGGTTGGCCGCAATTGTCTTAACTGCGATTGGCACTTTAGGAGGCTATGAAAATTTTCTTGTCGCAGTCATATTGGGAGGTGCCATACAAATCCTTTTCGGAATTTTAAAAGGTGGTATTATAGCCTATTATTTCCCCTCATCAGTCATCAAGGGAATGCTTACTGGTATTGGAATAATCATCATTCTAAAACAAATTCCAAACTTCTTTGGATACGACGAAGGATCAGCTTGGGATTTAGGATTTTTTGAAATTGATGGCGGAAACACCTTTTCAGAATTATTTGCAATGGTCAATAACATCACTCCTGGCGCTGCTCTAATCGGAATTATCAGTTTACTACTCTTGATACTTTGGGATAAGGTTTTAAGTAAAAAATCTAAAGTATTTGAAATCATTCAAGGACCATTTGTAGTTGTTGTTTTGGGTATTTTATTTTACACATTCACCAAAGGAAACGCAGCTCTTTCTCTAGTTGATAAACACATGGTTAATGTCCCTATTCCTGATGATATTTCATCCTTTGTAGGCCAATTCAGCTTTCCAAATTTTGGAGTCATAACAAACATGGAAGTGTGGATTGTGGCTTTTACCATTGCATTGGTAGCAAGTTTAGAAACACTGTTATGTGTGGAAGCCTCCGATAAATTAGACCCAGAAAAGAACGTGACACCTACCAATAGAGAATTGTTGGCACAAGGCGCAGGAAATATGATTTCGGGATTGATTGGTGGACTGCCTATAACGCAAGTTATTGTTAGAAGTTCAGCGAATATCCAATCAGGCGGAAAAACGAAACTATCCGCTATGTTTCACGGTTTTCTACTGTTAATATCTGTAATTCTTATTCCGCGTCTGCTTAATATGATTCCATTGTCTGTGTTGGCCGCAATTTTATTGGTTGTTGGTTTCAAGTTAGCAAAACCTTCCCTGTTCATGAAAATGTACAAATTAGGTTGGAAACAGTCCGTACCATTTGTGGTGACGGTTGTCGGGATTGTATTCACAGATTTACTCGTAGGAATTGGTTTAGGGCTCGGCGTTGGAATTGTGGTCATTTTAATCAAAAGTTACCAAAACTCACATTTTCTTCATATTGAAGATCAAAGTAATGGCAAACATAAAATTAAAATGTCGCTTGCAGAAGAGGTTACATTTTTTAACAAAGGTGCAATTCTTAAGGAGTTGGATAGTTTACCGAGAGATACCTATTTAGAATTTGATGTGACCAAAACACGGTATTTAGATTATGACATCATTGAAATATTAGACGATTTTGCATTCAAGGCAAAGGAAAGAAACATTGACATAAAGCTGATTTCAAAAAGAGGAATTGTGGAAAATCCAGACAGCTTTATCGAGTTCTTTAAATTAAGACCCCAGTCAAAAATAAGTCTAAGTTAAGAAATTGTGAAGTGAGCATGTTAAAAAGTAATCGTCCAGGAAAATGATTCATTGCAAACAGCATGTGACCAGTAAAAAACAATAAATAAAAACACATGAAAAACAAAAAATATAAAATAGTAGTGCTTACAGATTTGAAAGATACTTCAGGGATGACTCTAAAAAGTACTGTAAGTCTCGCAAAAATGATTGACGGAGACATCGAGCTTTTTCATGTCAAAAAGCCAACAGATGTTGTTGAGATAGACAATCAATTGTCAGCCATACGTAACATTAACGCAGAGCATTTGGCAACTGAAAGTGAAATAAAAAAGTTGATCACGCCAATTTGTAAAGAATACGGCATTGACATCAACTCTAAGTTCTCTTTTGGTAACGTGAAAACAGAACTCAGCAAATACATCCAAGAAAGTCAACCAGATATTATCGTTCTTGGGAAAAGAAAACCTAAAATGATAAAATTTTTAGGCGATGGTATTACGCATTTTGTGTTAAAAAATTATGACGGCCCCGTTATGATCGCAGCAGATGAGAATGCGTTAGAACCAAATATGGAGTTATCATTTGGCGTGCTAAATGCCGTAGAGGAAAACTTTAATATGGACTTTTCGGATGTTTTGATGAGCCATACTCAAAAACCCTTAAAGTCTTTTAAAATCATTAAAAAATCAAATTCATCAGAAGAGGTGACATCTGTGAGCAATAAAGATATGGTAGAATATGTTTTTGAACAAGGTGACAACGCTATCAATAATTTATCAAAATATCTTTCGATAAGCAATATAAATTTATTGTTTGTAGATAGAAAAGAAAACACGAACCATCCAAATTCAAATTTGATAGAATCAGAAATTCAAACTGTTATGGACAATCTCAATATCTCTCTTTTGGTAAGTAATGGAAAAATAGGCTACAATAATCCTGTTTAATCAACGCAAATAATCTTAAATTTAAAAAAAAGAAATCATGAGTAATTTTTATAAACAATTATTAGATAACAACAAAAAATGGGTCGATTCTAAATTGGAATCTGACAAAGACTATTTCATAAATCTGTCAAAAGGCCAAACTCCACCATTATTGTGGATTGGGTGTGCGGATAGTCGAGTGCCTGCAAATGAAATTATAGGCGCAAATCCAGGAGAGGTCTTTGTACATCGTAACATTGCAAACATGGTTGTGCATAGTGACATGAATATGTTAAGCGTTTTGGATTATGCTGTTAACGCACTAAAAGTAAAACATGTTATTGTTTGCGGACATTATGGTTGTGGAGGTGTCAAAGCCGCAATGGGAAATGATTCTATCGGGTTAATTGATAATTGGGTGCGTCATATTAAAGATGTATACCGTTTTCATAAAGACGAATTAGATGCCATTGAAAATGAAACAGAGCGCTTTAACAGATTTGTAGAGTTTAATGTTTCAGAGCAAGTTTTTGATTTGGCAAAGACTTCAATCGTGCAATCGGCATGGCAGAACAATCAAGAACTGCATTTACATGGTTGGGTGTATGAATTGAGTAAAGGAATTGTCAAGGATTTGTTCGTCAACATTAGCAACAATTCAGAGCTTGACGATGTATATCAACTTAATTTTTAATGAGTGGTTGCAAAGAGATTCTAAACTTTAAAATGGTAACATTGGCAATTTTGCTGATGTTGCCTTTTTATACCATCACTCAAGACATTAATTTTCGGTAATTGGAATATCTGTTTTGGAGCCAATCAATAGAAATTATTAACAATCAATAGGTAAACTAACATTTAAGGGTATTTTCCTTCAGCATCGTTATAGAAACGAACAGCGTTTCTCAAAAGAGGAAATCTAATTAAGATTTCGTTATTTCTTAGAATAAATATTCACTTGAATAAAAACAAAGTGAATAAATATTATCTTTCAGCCTACAATGAAATATTCATAAATACCGAATGTTCTGTATTCGATAGAAACAGGCTATATGGTGGTTTAGATGATCACATCAACAAAAACATTAAAATCGAGTTAGGCTATATGAATCAATTTTTGAAACCAGCAGTCGAGAGTAACTAACTCTTAGGACGTTCTTTTTTTTTAGCAATCAAAATAATGGCAAAGTAATATCTATGAAAAATCTATTTTCAAACATTAAAGGAGATGCATTTGGTGGGATAACCGCAGGCATCGTGGCCTTGCCGTTGGCACTTGCTTTTGGCGTATCATCAGGTTTAGGTCCAAGCGCGGGATTGTATGGAGCCATATTTTTAGCCTTTTTTGCTGCTTTGTTTGGAGGAACAAATACACAAATTTCTGGCCCCACAGCACCTATGACAGCTGTGAGTATGGTGGTAATTGCTGGCATCATTGCTGCAAACGATGGCGATGTGAGCAAAGCATTACCTGCAATTTTGACTGTTTTCTTGTTAGCAGGAATTATTCAGGTCGCTTTGGGATTTTTAGGGTTTGGTAAGTACATAAAATACATCCCCTACCCTGTGGTTTCAGGTTTTATGACGGCTATTGGCGTCATTATTTTAGTAACTCAAATTCTTCCAGCCATTGGATATTATCCAAAAGAGGATATCGCTTTTGTAGAAAAATTTAAACCGCAGGCAGAAGAATTACTTTTAGAGAACATATTAAAGGAGGAGGCAGGCGAAGGAATTCTTGTGCTCGAAGATTTTAAGGAAACCGTTTTAAGAGCAGAAACCATAACTCCAGATGATATTTTGAAAGAATCAAAAACACATGCAGCCAATGAAGCTTCGGGAGTTTTAGGTGCTTTCAAAGTCATGCCTCAAGCGGTAAAAAACATCAGTTGGTTAGAATTTATTCTGGCGCTTTCCACCATTTTAATCATTTATGGCTTTAAACGTATAACAACCGCAATTCCAAGTACTTTGGTGGCATTATTAGTCGTTTCTGGTGTTGCCGTTGGTTTTGGATTGGATTATAGACCTATTGAAGAAATTCCTTCTGGCTTACCAATCCCTAACCTGGAAATCATTACAGGATTTAGTTTGGCTGCTATTTCACCGTACATATTTACGGCACTTACTTTGGCCCTTTTAGGTGCTATTGATTCTTTATTGACCAGCGTTGTAGCCGATAATATGACGAAAACCAAACATAAACCTAATAAAGAATTAATTGGCCAAGGGATTGGCAACAGTATTGGTGCCCTTTTTGGTGGTTTACCAGGTGCTGGAGCGACTATCAGAACGGTTGTCAATATCAATTCTGGTGGAAAAACAAAATTATCTGGCATGATTGCAGGCGTAATGCTTTTGTTGATTTTGTTGGCATTAGGTCCAGTTGCTTCGCAAATTCCTGCAGCTGTTTTGGCCGGAATTTTAATAACAGTTGGTATAGGAGTCATGGATTATAAAGGATTGAAAGCCATTCCAAGTTTGCCTCGAGACATGAAAATTGGACCGCTTAAGGTAAGTTCCGAAGTATTGATTATGATGGTCGTTTTGGTACTTTCAAGTATATGGAATTTGGTTTATGCCGTCGGCATAGGTTTGGTGATTGCCTCTTTGATGTTTATGAAAAAAATGGGAGATTTGACTGCGGAACGATCTGACGTGAAACCACTAAAAGAAGAAATCGCATGGGATGATGAAGGAGATTTTCCTGAAAAATTAAAAGAAGAAGTCTTTATCAAACACGTAAAGGGACCTTTATTTTTTGGATCTACAAGCGAATTTCAGCAGTTGGCAAAACAGATTCCAAGCACTGCGAAAACTGTGGTTATTAGACTTGGTAGAATGCAGTATATGGATCAATCCGGATTATATGCTATGGAAGATGTCTTAATCGATTTGAGTAAGCAAAATATCAAAGTACTTTTTGTTGGTGTATTACAACAACCTAGATACTTGATGGAACGCATTGAAATTATTCCAAATTTGATTCCGACAGAGCATATTTTCACTAATTTTATGGACTGTCTTCATTGGATCAGAGCAAATGTGAAAGACACCGTGTAAAATTGAAGCCATGAATTTAGACAGAGTATTTGAAAACAATAAGGTATGGATCAAGGAAAAACTATCTACCAATCCTGGATATTTTAAAGATTTAGGAAAAGGCCAGAATCCAGAATTATTGTTCATTGGATGTTCGGATAGTCGTGTTACAGCAGAAGAACTGATGGGCTTGGGACCAGGTGAAGTGTTTGTTCACCGCAACATTGCCAATATGGTCATCAGTATTGACCTCAATGTCATGTCTGTAGTCAACTATGCTGTCAATAATTTAAAAGTAAAACATGTGGTGGTATGTGGCCATTATGCCTGTGGCGGAGTAAAAGCCGCGATGCAATCGGCAGATTTGGGGATTTTGAATCCGTGGCTCCGTAATATTAGAGATGTGTATCGCATACACCGCAATGAACTTAATGCCATTGCAGATGAGGAAAAAAGATACGACAGATTGGTTGAACTCAATGTTCAGGAACAATGTGTCAATCTGATCAAAACCGCTGCTGTTCAAAAAGCCAATAGAGATCGAGGCTTGATAGTGCATGGATGGGTGTTTGATGTCCACACTGGCAAACTTATCGACTTAAAAATCGATTTTGAAAAGTATCTCAATGATATTATGGAGATATATCATTTAGATTAAACCGATTGGAAACAATGCTCATGACGCCCGGCGACGGCTTTTCATTATTTCTATAAATCATTGATTTGGTTATCTTACTTCATTTGAGTCATAATCAAAAAACATACTAAAACAGATTGTGATCAAACTGATTGATCAGGGGTGAGAGGTTCATCTTCTGAAGATTTTTCCAATTCCTTTTTCTTCTCTAAAATAATCGGGAAAATCATAGGGATCAAAGATTTTACCGGAGCATAGAGCACTGAATCCTTAACGCTATCGTCGTCTGTGAGTGGAATGGCACGGTTCATACTGTCAAAAACATTAAGGAACACACTTAAAATGACTGCAACCTTTAAAGCTCCAAAGAGCGCACCAAGAAGTTTGTTGACAATACCTAAAGCGGCAAAATCAGCAAGCTTCGTCAGTGCTTTTCCGGCAAGGGCAATAACCAGAACAATAATGAGGAAAGTCACGGCAAACGCTACAATATTGACTGTCTTTTCGTCCCACTGAGAATTTTCATCTATCAATGTCGCGGCATAATTACTAAAATGGATGGCGCCATAAACACCGGCAACTAAAGCAATAAGAGAAGCAATCTCCACAAAAAAACCATTCATGAGTCCACGTACCAACCCGAAAAGGATTAGGACGGCCAAAACGATATCCAAAACACTCATATTCTATAGAATTTCATCAAATATAAGTTAACTTTGCGAGAATTATATTTGAGTTGAAATTGAAACTTTCAACCTTGAATCCGAAATTAAAGAAATGTCAAGAGACGAACAATTAAAACAGCGTTGGGAACTTATCGTTCATAAATTATCAGCTCAGTTTGCCGATGGAGACCCTTTAGATTTGGATGCCATTATTTATTTAATTGGTGTTCAAGAGCTTGGGCAACTCCATAAAAAATTCAAAAAAGACCATAAATTAGATTTAATGCATATTGCCATCTGCCGTTTATTGGAACCTTATGGCTATTATGAATTTGATTTTTATGATGATGATAAATGGCCACATTACAAAGTAAAAGAGCAATTACCTCCCTTAAAGGCTGGGGAACAGAGTGTCTTAATGAAAGAAGCCATTGTCAATTACTTTGTTGAAGTAGATTACATCAATTAACTTTGGGCTTCTGTGATCTTAAATATATCAAGCGTTTACCAATACAAGAAGAAGTTTCAAAATGAGATTTCTACTTCAATCGCTAACGCAAAATCTAAAAAAACAGTAAATTTGCCATTCATTTTTTGATTTATGATAGACAAGATTAAAGAACTTATTGCTGAAGCCGAAGCATTTAAAGCCCAATCTAAAGAGGAGATTGAAGCGTTCCGTATCAAGTATTTAGGTAAGAAAGGGTTGTTGAATGACTATTTTGCAGAATTCAAAAACGTATCCAACGAGCAAAAGAAAGAGTTCGGGCAGATCATCAATAAACTTAAGAACACCGCCGAAGATAAAGTCAATGCCTTAAAGGAAGAGCTGGAAAGTAAAGAAGAGGTTAAGGGCATTTATGGCGATTTATCCCGCCCAGGAGAACCTATTGCTATTGGTGCACGCCATCCTATTTCAATTGTCAAGAATCAAATCATTGATATTTTTTCGCGCATTGGTTTCAATGTGAGTGAGGGTCCTGAAATTGAGGACGATTGGCACAACTTTACAGCCTTAAACTTGCCAGAATACCATCCTGCACGAGATATGCAGGATACTTTTTTTATTCAAACAGATCCAGATATTTTATTACGTACCCACACCAGTTCTGTGCAGGTGCGCTATATGGAAAACAATGCACCGCCCATCCGTACCATTTCACCTGGTCGTGTGTATAGAAACGAAGCCATTTCATCACGTTCACATTGTTTCTTTCACCAAGTAGAAGGCTTGTATATTGATAAAGATGTCAGTTTTGCCGATTTAAAACAGACGCTTCAGTACTTTACAACTGAAATGTTTGGCAAAAGCAAAATCCGTTTACGTCCTTCCTACTTCCCATTTACAGAACCAAGTGCAGAAGTAGATGTGTATTGGGGATTGGAAACCGAAATTGACCACCGCATCACAAAAGGCACCGGTTGGTTAGAGATTATGGGCTGTGGTATGGTAGACCCTAATGTGCTTGAAAACTGTGGTATTGATTCAAAAATATATTCAGGGTTTGCATTCGGAATGGGCATTGATCGTATTGCCATGTTGTTGCATCAAATTGGCGACATTCGCTTATTGAGTGAAAATGACGTCCGATTTCTAGAACAGTTTAAATCGGCCTTATAAAATAAAATCCCACACAATTCTAAACCGATGGCTCCCTATCGGTTTTTTTTATTTAACATTCTTTTAACTTCGATTGGTTCGGACTGTTCCGAACCTGATTTATCTTTGCATAAAATTAATAGTCATGAATAGCGAAATTTGTAAGGAAAAACAAGATTTAGTTGAAAGACTGGGTGTTTTTATGGAGCAAAAAGAGCAATTGGCTCCAGTAGCTGCCCGTATTCTGTCATATATTGTATTGACAGGTAAACTTGGGACCACTTTTGAAGATTTAGTGAGAGATCTATGTGCCAGTAAAAGTACCATCTCAACACATCTGAATCATTTAGCCGATTTAAAGAGGATTGTTTACTTCACGAAACCCGGTGATCGGAAAAAATATTACACCATCAATGAAGACAGTATAGTTCAAAGTATTGACACTATGATGGACTCTTGGATCGTACAAAAGGAATTGCATTTAGAAATTAGAAAATATAAAGAAAATGCCAACAACCTAAACACCGATCATGCATCACGATTTGAACTTGATTTCCATGATAACTATATCCAATTTTTAGAAGAAGTCACTCAATCTGTAGCCACATTAAGATCAAAAATAATAGAAAAAAATACTAAACTGTAATCAATGAAAACAATCAAACTTCCTTTAGTCATCTCCCTAAGTGTTATCGCACTCTTTTTGAGCTGTGGAGAAAAAGAACAAGCACCACAAGGGTCACAAGGGCCATTGCCGTTCCAAGTCACTACAATTCCTCAAAAAACAGTGACAGGTTATACCGTATACCCAACAAGCATTGAAGGGGTCAACAACAGTGAAGTGCGTGCAAAAATTTCAGGTTACATTACAGACGTGTTAGTAGATGAAGGTCAGAAAGTAAGAAAAGGACAAACGCTTTTTAAATTGGAAACCCAATCACTTAACCAAGATGCAGCTGGAGCAAAAGCAAACGTCAATGCTGCACAAGTTGAAGTAGATAAGCTAAAACCTTTGGTTGAAAAAAACATTATTAGTCAAGTACAGTTAGAAACTGCCAAAGCCAAATTGCAACAAGCACAAAGTTCTTACAATAGTATTGCTGCAAATATTGACTATGCAACTATTAAGAGTCCTGTAGATGGTTTTGTTGGTGCTATCCGACTTCGTAAAGGAACTTTAGTGAGTCCTTCAACTCAGGAGCCCCTAACCACAGTTTCTGATATTAGTGAAGTGTATGCTTATTTTTCAATGAATGAAAGAGAATATCTTGATTTTATCCAAAATGCTGAAGGAAAAGATATTGAAGCAAAAATCAAGAATCTTCCAAAAGTCACCTTGATTTTGGCCAACGGTAGCGAATATGAAAAAGAAGGTACGGTTGAAACCATCAACTCACAGGTCAACCCAAATACAGGTTCCATTTCATTTCGTGCTATTTTTGATAATGATTCCCGATTGTTGACCAATGGAAATAGTGGCAAAATAAGAGTTCCTAAAACTTATAAAGACGCTGTAGTGGTTCCAAGAGAATCTACTTATGAGCAACAAGGCAGTTTCTATGTTTATAAGATAGCTGACGATAATATGGCTGTTTCAACACGCATCAGTGTTTTAGCAGATGTGAATAATATGTATGTCATTGCAGATGGTCTTAAAGAAGGTGATAGGATTGTTGCAAAAGGCGTTGCAAAATTAAGGGGCGATAGTAAAATCAAACCTATGGAAGTGCCTTTTGATAGCGTCGCAAAACCTATTGAAACAGTATTCAGATAATCAACCAAGATAAGAACTCATGTTAAAAACATTTATAGAAAGACCAGTACTTTCAACAGTGATCTCCATCATCATCGTCATTTTGGGTGTCCTTGGTCTTACCGCATTACCTATTACGCAGTATCCTGATATTGCACCTCCAACCATCTCAGTAAATGCGACCTATCCAGGCGCAAATGCCGAAACCATCTTGGAAAGTGTGGTCATCCCCATAGAAGAGCAAATCAATGGGGTGGAAGGAATGACCTATATCACCTCTAGTGCGTCCAATACCGGAACCGCCACTATCACTGTATTTTTTGATCAGGATGTAGATCCTGATATTGCTGCGGTAAACGTTCAAAACCGTGTGGCGCGTGCCAATTCGCAATTACCACAAGCCGTTTTGCAAACAGGTGTAACCACTTCAAAACAGCAAACAAGTGCCTTAATGTTCATGTCATTTTATAGTGAAAATCCTGACTATAATGACACCTACATCCAGAATTACCTTAAAATCAATGTCATCCCAGAGTTACAAAGGGTGAATGGTGTTGGTGATGTCAATGTATTCGGGTCTAAAGATTACGCCATGCGCATTTGGCTACAACCAGAAAAAATGGCCGCTTATGGTTTAATTCCAACAGATGTGACCGCGGCTTTACGCGAACAGAGTTTAGAGGCTGCCGCAGGATCTTTAGGTGAGAATGATGGCGAAGCTTTTAGTTATGTGATTAAATATGGCGGACGCTTTAAAACTGAAGCACAGTATAGTGACATTATTATAAAAGCATTGGGCAACGGCCAATTTTTAAAATTATCAGATGTTGCAGATATAGAATTAGGTGCACAGTCTTATTCTGGTGGTTCCATTACAAATGGGAAACCTGCGGTAAATCTGGGGATTTTTCAAACCAAAGGTTCGAACGCACGGGATATTATTATCGAAATTGAAAAAAAACTCGAAGAGATCAAAGCCGATTTGCCAAAAGGCATTGAACTTTTTATACCCTATAACACCAACAATTTCTTAAATGCTTCCATTGAAAAAGTGGTGACTACTTTAGCAGAAGCCTTTTTATTGGTATTCTTGGTAGTATTCATATTCTTACAGGATTTTAGATCCACATTAATTCCTGCCATTGCAGTTCCGGTGTCCATCATTGGTACCTTTTTCTTCTTAAATCTCTTTGGATATTCTATTAACCTCCTAACGCTTTTCGCCTTGGTCTTGGCCATTGGGATTGTTGTAGATGATGCCATCGTGGTGGTTGAAGCGGTGCATGCCAAAATTGATGAAGGAGAACATGACCCTAAGAAAGCTACTGTAGAAGCCATGCATGACATTTCAGGCGCTATTATTTCCATTACTTTGGTGATGTCCGCAGTATTCATTCCGGTGACCTTTATTCAAGGGCCTACAGGGGTTTTTTATGAACAATTTGGAGTAACGCTTATTGTAGCTATCATCATTTCTGCAGTTAATGCATTAACGTTAAGCCCTGCATTATGTGCCTTGTTCTTAAAAGGTCATGATGAGAAGCAGGATAAAAAGAAGAAAGGTTATCTCGGGCGCTTTTTTGATGGCTTCAATAGAGGCTTTGACGCCACCATTACAAAATATGGTAAGTCTGTCCACTTTTTATACCGCTACAAATGGATCACGGTTGTTATCCTGGTCTTATCAGTAGGTGCTATTTGGTGGTCATCCTCAGAATTAAAAACTGGATTTGTACCAGATGAAGATAGGGGTATTGTATTTGTAAACGTGGAACTCCCTGCGGGATCTTCCATTGACAGAACCCATCAGGTGAATAAAGATTTATATGATAAATTAACGCAAATTCCTGGTATAAAAGGCGGATCTCTTATTGAAGGAAGAAGCTTTTTGGGAGGCGCGGGTAGCAACTACGGATTGGGCTTTATCAGGTTGGACAATTGGGAAGACCGTAAAGAAGACTCACTTTCAGTACAAAGCATTACCGGAAAAATGTTTGGCGCTGCTGCACAAATTCCTGAAGCCAATATTATTTTCTTCTCCCCACCCAGTATTCCAGGCTTTGGTAACTCTACCGGAGTTGAGGTCAATTTATTGGACCGTTCTGGAGGGAGTTTTACGGAACTTGACAAAGTTACCCAAGACTTTGCAGAAAAACTTTCCCAACGTCCTGAAATTCAATACGCACAATCGTCATTCAACACCAAATATCCGCAGTATGAGATAGAACTAAATGCAGAATTGGCCAAAGAGTTGGGCGTGCCTATCAGTGATATATTCTCAACACTTCAGGGTTATATCGGAAGTATTTTTGCTGCCGATTTCTCCAGATTTGGTAAACAATACCGCGTGTATGTGCAGGCCTTACCTGAAGATCGTGCGGATGAGAGCGATTTGGGCAAGCTTTACGTGCGCACATCAAATGGAGAGATGACCCCAATTACAACGTTTGTCAACTTGAAAAGAGTGTATGGACCACAATCCGTCACACGTTTCAACCTATTTAATTCCGTTACTTTAAATGCGGCCATTATGCCGGGCTTTAGTTCTGGTGATGCCATTAATGCGGTCAATGAAGTGGCCAAAACATTGCCGGCCAATTATACCACCGCCTATTCTGGTCTGACCCGTGAAGAAGTGAGCGCAGGAAACCAAACCACGACTATTTTTATATTGTCTCTAGTATTTGTTTATTTCTTATTGGCAGCACAGTATGAAAGTTTTTTAATTCCTTTCTCTGTCATTCTATCCTTGCCCTTAGGCGTATTTGGAGCCTATTTTGTGACACAGCTTACCGGTTTGCAGAACAACATATATTTTCAAATCGCGCTGATCATGTTGCTGGGACTCTTGGCAAAAAATGCGATTTTAATTGTGGAGTTCGCCTTGCAGAGACGCCGTAATGGAGAACCGTTATTGGATGCGGCCATCAATGGTGCCGAAGCACGATTACGTCCTATTTTGATGACCTCCTTCGCCTTTATCCTCGGGTTGACGCCATTGGTATTTGCAAGTGGCGTGGGTGCAGCCGGAAACCGTTCCATTGGTACAGGAGCCGTTGGTGGCCTACTAATAGGAACTATCCTTGGAGTGTTTGTCATTCCAATTTTGTTCATCTTTTTCCAATGGTTACAGGAAAAAATCTCTGGAGCACCACACCAAACAGTAGAACTTAAAGAAGATTCAAACTCATGATAGCAATTTTAAAACACAGTACTTTTAAATATATGGTAATGCTGACCGTTTCAGCATTTACCCTCCAAAGTTGTTTTGTAGCAAAAGACTATGAACGCCCACAAGTTGAAGAAACCCAAAACCTGTATAGAACAGATGCTTTACCAACAGACAGCCTTTCAATGGCTGATCTATCGTGGAAAGAGCTGTTCAATGACCCTTATTTGGTGCAATATATTGAGGAAGGACTTCAAAATAATATAGACATCCGTGTTGCGATTCAGCAAGTATTGGCTGCGGAGGCTTATGTAAAACAAGGGAAAGCTGCCTATTTTCCATCCATTAGTGGGAATGCTTCTTTAACACATCAAGAGCTCTCAAAGAACAGCCAATTTGGTTCGTTCTTATCTGACACGTCTACAGATCAGTTCGAATTGACTGCAAGTTTATCTTGGGAGGCTGATATTTGGGGGAAAATAAGAAGTAACAAACGCGCATCTGAAGCGGATTATTTAAGAACCGTCGCCGCACATCAAGCGGTAAAATCCAGATTGGTATCTGATATTGCAGCCACCTACTACCAATTGCTGGCTTTAGATTCGCAGTTGGAAATCACCAAAACAAGCGTGATGGTAAGGGATAGCAGTGTCACCACTATCCAAGCCCTAAAAGATGCTGGAAATGTCACTCAAGTAGCGGTAGATCAAAATATCGCACAGTACAATAATGCCAGAGCTTTGCAAGTAGATTTGGAGGCTGCTATTTTTCGGACAGAAAACACCTTGAGTATTTTATTGGGGCAACAGCCGCAAGAGTACGTCCGAAGTGAGTTGGATAAACAACAGTTACAATCAGAATTGAAATTGGGCGTTCCAACAACCTTGCTAAGTAACAGGCCCGACGTTATTGCAGCAGAATACAACTTGATACGAGCTTTTGAATTGACCAATGTAGCACGAAGTAATTTTTATCCGTCGTTCACCATTTCAGCCACTGGAGGTTTCCAAAGTTTGGAATTGGATCAAATTCTAAACACCAATTCATTATTTGCAAATATTGTTAGCGGATTGACGCAACCTATCTTCAATCAACGTAAGATCACAACCCAAAAGGAAGTTGCTGACGCACAACAAGAGCAAGCGTTATTACAATTCAAGCGGTCACTATTGATTGCCGGCAATGAAGTCTCCAATGCGTTGTATACCTACACTGCCGAAACTCAAAAGTTTGAATACCGAACTTTGGAGGTAGAAGCCTTGCGAAATGCTGAAAGCAACTCCTCAGAACTATTGAAAAATGGGTTTGCCAATTACTTGGATTTGTTAACGGCAAGACAAAGTGCATTGAGCGCTGAGTTGAATGTGATTGATAGCAAATTGCAGCAATTGTTGTCTATCGTCGATTTGTATCAGGCACTCGGTGGTGGTTGGAAATAAATTGAGATTGAAATGACTACAAAATCTGATCTTTTGGAATGCTCAATTTTAAACTTTACCCAATTTGGAAGTAAACGTTTTACCTTAGACGAATTGGCAAGTTCCTTGGGCATTTCAAAAAAGACGATTTATAAATATTTTGATACTAAGGAAGACCTGGTCAGCCAGAGCCTGTCGTATTTATTGGACAAGTACCTTGCAGATATTAACGGCATCATCAAAGACACTTCAGAAGACCCTATTGTTAAAATCATTTTGATCTATAAAAAAGGATTTGAATACTTAAAACATTTTAAACCGTCCTTCTTATTCGGTATCAAAAAATACTACCCAAAAGCCGATAAAGTCTTTACTAATTTTTCAGCACAAATGGTTCATGGCACCATTTTATCATTATTAACAGAAGCCAAAGAAAAAGGCTATCTTAAAGACAAGGTCCAAATTAAACTCATTTGCGACCTTTACTTTTTACGGATTGACAACATCGCTTTCAAAAATGACAATTTGTTTGATCTATATTCCAACGAGGTCTTACTTCAGCACTTAATTGTGGTTAATTTGAAGGGGATTGTGGTTGAGGGGTATTCTAATGTGTTTTTTGGGGAGATTGCGTGAGGTTCTAGATTAATCAGTATTGTAGGATCAGAGTTTCAAATTTAGGTTGTTTACGCCAATATTGGTATTTTCTACCAACATTCTTCACAAAATTTTATTTTAAATCTTAGGTCATGAACATCTAACAGTTTAAATTTTCGCACAAAAATATGAGGTCTCTTTTTAAACTGAAGTAAATTGTTGGTGGAAAACACCAACAATGGCGAAGAACACATCGTACATTAAGAAGTCAGGCTATTTATTGACCTAAAATCTGATCTACGAAATCAGAATATTCTATAATTTTTGTTTTACCAATCTTCTTTAAAACAAGTAAATTAGCATCTCCTGTAATCAGATATTCTGCATTTGAATCTACTGAAAGGTTAAGCAAGAAATTGTCCTTTGCATCTCGACAGATTTTAATATCGGATTTTACTTCAACCAATTCTCCAAATTAATCAAAACACTCTAGTACTTTTTCTATATCTTTTGGAGTGAAATAAGATTTGAACTTAGGACGATTAACCATATTAACGAACTCTTCTATTAGCTCATTGGAAGAAAATCAAAATAATATTGTGGTTATCAAGGTGTCCATCAATTTGAGAAAGTTTTTTAGAAATAAGAAAGCTGTTCCAAAGATTAGTATCAAGGATTACCCTTTTATTTTTCATATCGGGCTTTTCTTACTTGCTCTACTTCACTTGTAATATCATCTAGCGAAATCTCGACTTTATTAGTCCTCATTTTTTTTAGAAGCGCTGAAAAGTCAGTTGTATTTTTTTCTTTAGTTATTTTTATCACATTCAGATCTGCCAGTTCTTTTAAAAGATTTCTAGCCTTGGGATTAAGTATCTCAATTTTAAGAGTTTCCATATTCCATCAATTTTTAATAAAGCTAATAAATTAATTTGAAATTAAGGTTGTTCAGAATATAAACTGAAAAATCAGTATTCATGATAAAACATTAACTTTGCCGTTCAATTAAAAAGATCCCCATTTTCATCGGGCATACATATGAAAAAAGACATCCAAATTCCAAAAGTTGAAGACGTTTTTGTAGCGGTCGTCACTGAATATAATGACATTTATAAAACCCAAGATTGGAATGCTTACATCATCAATGATAAAAACGTCGATTTAGAGGTCGTGTTGATTGTGACCAGTGGCTATTCTGATAAAAAAATGACCTCTATTTTCCGAAAAAAACTGGATGTGCTTCCCAAAAAAAGCTATGCGAAGATTGAGTTGATGCAGGAAGAATTGTTCGCTTTAAATAACGAATTTAAAGTCACCTTTTTTGAAGGAAATACCATGTTTGAAAAAACCTTCCTTTTCAAAGAAAATACGGTTAACGAAAAAGCCCTGCAGACTATTCCTTTGATGAAAGCGAAGGGAGTTCTTCTTAAATAGAACGTTGATGACACTTATTTTTCTGATTCCCACTGATTTATTCAAACAGGAATTTCAAAATTAACCTATAACCTCCACGCCGTTTCGAGACACACTTCCAGCTTCAATCTCCAAACTTCCAACTCTTTTTAATCCAGCTTATCAATCAATTTCTGAAACGTCCGTTTTGGGTCCTTGCCTTCGTATAATATGCCATAAATAGCTTCTATGATAGGTAACTTGCCTTTTCCTTCGCCTTTTTCAATAAGTCTATAGGCACTTTTTGTCGCATAGTAGCCTTCTGCCACCATATTCATTTCCATTTGAGCTGATTTAACCGTGTAGCCCTTTCCGATCATGTTTCCAAACATGCGGTTACGGGAAAAGAGTGAATATCCTGTAACCAATAAATCCCCTAAATAAGCAGAATCATTGATGTTCCGCTTCATCTTGTGCCGTTTCTTAATAAACCGCTTCATCTCACGTATGGCATTACTCATCAACACACTCTGAAAATTATCACCATAACCCAAACCATGCGCAATACCTGCAGCAATGGCGTAAATGTTTTTGAGCATTACGGCGTATTCGATGCCTATCACGTCATCACTTGTAGAGGTCTTTATGTAGTCGCTTGCTAAGTTTTTAGCTATTTCCTTGGCTTTACTTTCATCTGCACAAGCAATTGTTAAATACGATAAGCGTTCTAAAGCCACTTCTTCTGCATGACAGGGCCCAGAGATGACTGCTATGTTTTCAAAAGGAACTTCATAGATGTCATGAAAATGTTCGCCTACCAATTTTCCGGTTTCGGGCATAATGCCTTTTACTGCTGAAACGATGATTTTATCCTTGACACTTACAGTCATTTTTTCCAATTCGTCATGAATAAAAGCCGAAGGAATCACAAAAATCAACACGTCGGCATAGGCGGCCATCTCGTTCATGTCATTGCTAAGTTTGAGTTGTGACGTTTTAAATTCTACAGAGCTCAAATAACTCGGATTGTGCTGCTCCTTCAACAAATGCTCTTTTATGTAAATGCTACGCATGTACCAACCAACTTCGTCCAGATTTTCACATAGCATTTTTACAATGGCCGTTGCCCAACTTCCTGAACCAAAAACAGCATATTTTGTAGGTGTATCCATAGGTTTTCTAAATTACGTAATTCAAAAGTACATAAAATAAAATGGTAAAACCATTTCACAAAGCGGAGGTTCAAATTTTTGGCACGCGTTTTGGAAACTGTGATTTTATAATCTTTATTTTGTTGGATTTTAAAAAAACAGAACCTCTTCAAATCCTAAACTTTAGGTAGTGATTTTCAACTGTTTTGCTGTTTTCACAATGTTGCAAACATGCACCTCAAACCAATAATTTAAAATAAAATTGAACAGATGAAAACTTTAAAACTACTTTTCGGATTTGCATTAGCAGCAATCCTATTCTCGTCTTGTACTAAAGAAACGGTGTATGAAGAACCACCAATTTCATTGGATCAATTATTGCGTTCTTATGATTTGTGGTATGTTGATATCAACCAAACTACAGGTTATGGAGAAACTCCTTTTTTACAGATTGCTTTTACGCTATCATTTAAAAATGGCGTACTCTATGCCAATAATAATTTGGTGGGATTTGGACCTAACGGACAGGGTAACGGCTACGGGATTGCGGTTGGCGACTATGAAGCCTATGACATGATCTTAGATGTGTACCATGACCTTGATGGCTATCAAAGCTTTGACATTTACCAAGTAGACGCTGATACGATTGAGCTTTACAATCCTTCTAATGACACCTCTTATTTTTTACACGGCTACCAAAAATCTCAGTTTGATTATGATGTTGTGTTTTATGACAATATCCATTATTTTTTACAGGAATATGGGGCTTGGGAAAAAACCTTTACCAGTCAAATGGGCGCTCTAAATGAGTTTGATAATGAAAACTATTTACAGTTTTTGGCAGGTGGAAATGATTCGGAATTCAAAAGCTCTCAGGATGTCAATATCGCCAACCCTAATAACATTTATTGGGATTATACAGGTGTGTATGGTGTAGGTGATATTTCAGGAAATAGGACCCTCAAAACATTAACATTAGATTATGATTATTTTGACAATGAATTCTTCGAGCTCAGCGTTATTAATGATCAGAACATACAACTGTACCATGCTAATTCTGGCACTACGTATGAATTTACTGGACGAGGCTACATTCAATATTTGAGAAATGCTGAAGGAACATCTGATAAAAAATTCAGCCAAGGAAATACCTCTGACGTACAGAAAAAACGCAAGCAGAAAACTGCAAAAAAGGATAACCCTAAGGTAAATAAAAGGAGCTAAATTTTGGTTGGTTATTTAGCTTCTAGAAACGCTCATCTGATGAATTTCAGATGAGCGTTCTTTTTTTAACAATATATTGACAGCTCACACCATAAGGTTACAGATACTTATTGTAAATTACCTAGCAATCAATTTTAATTCTTAAAAACGTAAATTCATATGGGACTATTTTCATTTATTAAAAACGCTGGAAGCAAAGTGTTTGGCACAGGAAAAACAGATATCGAAGAAAAAGCAGAAAAACAAGCTGTTGCAAACGCAAAAGCCGCTGCTGACGAACTTAAATCAGAAAAAATTGCTGCTAAAAAACTGGAAGAAACAGTAAGGGATTTGAAACTGGACGTTGAAAATTTAAAAGTAGAAATTGAAGATGATATGGCCACTGTTACAGGTAAAGCGCACGATCAGGCGACCAAAGAAAAAGTTGTTTTAGTGATTGGTAACACTCACGGAATTGCATCAGTTGATGATCAAATGACTGTGGAACATGTGGAGCCGGAATCTCAATATCATACCGTTATAAAAGGTGATACTCTAGGAAAAATAGCAAAACAATATTATGGCAATGCTATGAAATATCCTTTAATATTTGATGCCAACAAACCTATGTTGACCAATCCGGATAAGATTTATCCAGGTCAAGTAATTAGGATTCCGAGTTTGGCATAAAAAATAAGAGGCTGTTTTTAAAATCAGCCTCTTTTTTTATAGGGTATTTAAAATGGATGTTAACTCTTCTAAAGACTGTGGTCTGGCCATGATTCTTTTATTCTTGTCCAATACAAAATAGGTTGGTGTCAACTCGATACCATACACCTCTGTAATAGGATTATTCCATTTGCCCAATCCTAAAACTTGAATAAAATTAGGGTAATTAGTAATTTCTTTTTTCCAGTGGGTTGCATCATCTTCCAAACCATAAGCAACAACCTTTAGTTTGCTTTCAGAGATTTCATCAACCATTTTCCTAATTAGAGGCAATTCCTGCAAACAGTGTGAACATTCACTGCTCCAAAAAATAAGCAGATAATGATCCGCGCCTTTTAAACCATGAAGAGAAGATTTTACTGTGTTGCCATCCACCGTCATTTCAATAGGAAAATCTCTTGCAATCGTCTTTAACGCCGTATTTTTATAGACGGTCAATTGATCAACGAGCACGTCATTTTTCGCATGTTTCGCGAGTTCCATCAAATAGGTATCGGTAATATAATTGGCTACAGGCGTTTCTTCTATCTGTACCATATTGTTCCAAACAGCCTGTAATAACACCATTTTTATCTCTCCATTCTCCGGCCCAATATAGTTGACTAAATTGTCAATTTGTTGTTTGTAAAAAGCTTCCGTTGGATCAGGAGACATTCCGAAAACATAAGCCATCACCCTATCTGATAAAAATTCTGAGCTTTGCAATAACGGATTACTAAAATCGACATTCTGCAAATACGTGCTTTTTAAATTTTTGGAGTATGTGGAAACATCTTCAAAGCTTTTAGGAATGTAAGGTTTGTTGGCTTGAATGAAAACAGAAGCCAATGTGCCTTTTGAGGCCAATTCAAAAGCGTTTTGCGTTTCATTCAAGGTTTTAAAAATATCTTTAAAGGCCTCTTCATCATCACTTTCTTGCGTGTAAAAATTGCTGATGGTTCTGTTGATCATCTCAATACTGTTGGTGTACGATGCCCATAATTTATTTTCATTTGACTCCTTGAAGTCCAACCCTTTGTTCAGACTGAACTCTAAAACAACATCCTCATCGCCACTGAAAATCAGATCGAAATTATGGTCTTCTTGCGGCACGCCATAGACTATTTTATAAATCCCTGCGGTGTTTGTGCTGTCCAGTACAATTTTAAACTGCCCATTTTCTTCTACTTTAGCTCTGTCCACATACACAGAACCTGTGGGGTTCGATTTGTATACAAAAGCGTAAGTGAAATCATTAGCTGGCGAAAAAGTGCCTTCAATACTGTGTTGTGCCATTAAGAATGATGGCAAAAAAGCTAAAATCAAAATCAATTTTTTCATACGAATTCTATCTTTTTATAAACTTACAAGCCCCAATATGCCGACATTGAAAAGGTTGAAAACTTATTTCCATAATCAAGCCACTATAGGCTGCAATACCGACAATGCTTGTTTGACGGTTTTGATCTGTTCAAAAGTAAGCAATAAACGCAAGCCTGTACGGGTTTGCTTTTCTTTCATTTTGGCGGCGTTTGGACGACTTTGGATATATTGCAGCACTTTGGTAAATCCTGCACTTTGATAAAATGCGCTCTGCTGATCATTGATAAAATACCCAATCATCTTACCTTGCTTCATCACCACCTTTTCCAAACCAATTTTTGTGGCGACCCATTTGATACGAACGCTGTTCAATAAATCAACCACTTGCTTTGGCATTTCACCAAAACGGTCAATGAGGTCCAACTCAAATTTTTGAAGTTCTTCCTCTGTTTTGATCTCGTTCAACTTGGTGTATAAATTCAGTCGTTCTGCGATATTATTCACGTAATCATCAGGAAATAGCAGCTCAAAATCTGTATCAATAGTGATGTCCTTAACATAATCTTTCTCAACATGGTCATCTTGATACAAATCTTTAAACTCAGTCTCCTTCAATTCTTCAATCGCTTCATTTAAGATTTTTTGATAGGTATCAAAACCTATATCATTGATAAAACCACTTTGCTCACCACCCAGTAAATCACCAGCACCTCTAATTTCCAAATCTTTCATGGCAATGTTGAACCCACTACCCAGTTCTGTAAATTGTTCCAGAGCTGTGATACGTTTTCGGGCATCATCAGTCATGGCTGAATATTCCGGTGTAATAAAATAACAAAATGCTTTTTTGTTGCTTCGTCCTACACGACCTCGCATTTGGTGCAAATCACTCAATCCGAAATTATTGGCATTATTGATAAAAATGGTATTGGCATTAGATACATCCAATCCGCTTTCTACAATAGTAGTACTGACCAAAACGTCAAATTCGCTATTCATAAAACTAAGCATCAACTGCTCTAATTTTTTACCATCCAATTGTCCATGGCCAATACCAATTTTGGCATCGGGCACCAAACGCTGGATCATTCCTGCCACTTCCTTGATGTTTTCAATCCGGTTATGGATAAAAAACACCTGACCGCCACGTTGTATTTCATAAGTAACGGCATCCCTGATGGCCTCCTCACTAAACCTGATCACGTGACTTTCTATAGGATATCGATTTGGCGGAGGCGTTGTAATCACTGATAAATCTCGTGCTGCCATCAAACTAAATTGCAAGGTCCTTGGAATTGGCGTTGCCGTTAAAGTCAAGACATCTACATTATCTTTGAGAGTTTTTAATTTTTCTTTGACGGCCACCCCAAATTTCTGTTCCTCATCAACAATCAAAAGTCCTAAATCTTTGAAGATGACATTCTTGTTCACCAATTGATGTGTACCGATAATAATATCAACAGTACCACTTTCAAGACGCTCAAGCGTGTCACGTCTTTCTTTTGCGGTTCTAAATCGGTTTAAATAGTCAACGGTAACAGGAAAATCTTTCAAACGCTCCGTAAAGGTTCTAAAATGTTGGTAGGCCAAAATGGTAGTAGGCACCAAAATTGCTACTTGTTTTCCATTATCAACAGCTTTAAAAGCAGCTCTGACTGCGACCTCGGTTTTGCCAAATCCAACGTCACCACACACCAACCGGTCCATGGGGCGTTCGCTTTCCATATCTTGTTTAATATCAGCAGTGGCGGTACTTTGGTCTGGTGTGTCTTCATATATAAAGGAGGCTTCCAACTCTAATTGCATGGAGCTGTCCGGGTGGTATTGATAACCTTTTTCAAGTTTGCGCTTCGCATAAACCTGAATCAAATTAAAGGCAATCTCCTTAACTCTGGTTTTGGTTTTTTGCTTTAATACTTTCCAAGCATTGCTACCAAGCTTGTAAATTTTTGGTGGTTTCCCATCCTTTCCATTAAACTTGGTAATCTTATGTAACGAGTGGATACTCAAATACAGCACATCACGTTCGCCATAAATCAATTTGATGGCTTCTTGTTTCTTACCTTCAACATCAATTTTTTGAAGGCCACCAAAGCGTCCAATGCCATGGTCAATATGCGTTACATAGTCGCCAATATCAAGATTGGTAAGTTCTTTAAGAGTGATGGCTTGTTTTTTGGCATACCCGTTTTTAAGATGGAATTTGTGATAACGCTCAAAAATTTGATGGTCTGTATAACAAGTGATCTGATTATCATGGTCAATAAACCCTTGAAATAAAGACAGTACAATAGTTTGATAATGCACACCATGTTCTAAGGCTCTATGCCGCTCCGTACTGGCATCTTCAAAAATATCATGAAACCGCTTGGCTTGCTGTTCGCTAACACAGGCAATGTAATTGGTGTAGCCCTTATCATGATAGGCATTTAAATTCTCAATCAGTAAATCAAATTGCTTATTGAAAGAGGGTTGTGGGGAAGTATCAAAAAGAATAGTATTGACTTCTTTGGACATGACCGCTGAACTCCCAAATTCAACCATTGTAAAATCGAGCATTTGTCGTTTTAGCAAGGTTGAATCACAAAACAGTTCTTCTGGAGAAGCATGCTTGATGTCTTCGGACAAGGACTTGAAGGCCTCATGCGCTTTATTGAAAAAATCATCAATTCTTGAAAATAGCAAATCGGCATTTTTGGTAAATACAACTGTTTTTGAAGCAATATATTTTAAGAAACTCTCCCGGTTTTCATCTAAAAATTTATTCTCAACATTGGGTATGATGTTGATTTTTTTAATTTGCTCGGTTGATAATTGCGTTTCTACATCAAAGGTTCTGATACTATCTACCTCATCCCCAAAAAACTCAATCCGGTAAGGTCGGTCGTGTGAAAATGAAAACACATCCACAATTCCTCCACGGACTGAAAACTCCCCAGGTTCCGTCACAAAATCAACACGTCTAAATTGGTATTCAAATAAAACTTCGTTGACAAAATCAATGGATAAGTTATCACCTACCGAGATTTTTAGGGTGTTGCGCTCCAGCTCCTTTCGGGTTACAACTTTCTCGAAAAGCGCGTCAGGATAAGTAACAATAATGGCTGGTTTTTTACGGGAATTGATGCGGTTTAAAACCTCAGCGCGCAACAACACATTAGCGTTATCCGTTTCTTCAATTTGATACGGCCGTCTGTAACTTCCAGGATAAAATAGCACGTCCTTATCATTGAGCATCAATTCAAGGTCGTTGAGATAAAAAGCAGCTTCTTCTTTATCGTTGAAAACCAACAAGAAAGGATGTTCTGAAATCTTAAAAGTTTCTGTAATTACAAAGCTCAATGAAGACCCAACAAGTCCCTTTAAATGCGTCTTACTTTGATGTACGGCAATAGCAGCCTGCAGATTTTGCGTTTGCAAAGTCTGTGCATAGGTTTGCGAGAGATGTGATTTACTCAAGAAAAATTATTTTGAGCAAAGATAAAGTTTAGATTTTAAATGGTCCTACTGCAATTGTAAATTTCATCTTAAAAAATCTCTCAAGTAGTAATTAAACCAAGAGCATAACAGAAACATAAGGCAATAGCGACAGCTTGGCAAGCATTTTTTTCATCTTATTTTTTTACCTATAATGAAAAAAATATGTAGTTTTACACTCCCGAATTGTCGGAATTAAAACAAAAAAGATATGTCATTTTCAGATTTATTTGATAGCGGATTTAAAAGGCGTAATGAAGATCATTTTGCTTCAATTGTTAGAGTAGCAATGGACGATGGAATTATTTCTGATGATGAAAAAGCATTCTTAGATCGTTTAGCGCGCAATCTAGATATTGGAGAGGAAGATTATAAGCAAATATTAATTGACTACCAATCTCATCCTATCAACCCACCTACTTCCTACGACAGGCGTTTGGAACGTTTATTTGATTTGGCGCGCATGGTTCATGTAGATCATATAGGAGGTCAAAACGAAGAAGTATTATTGAAAAAAATTGGGATAGGCTTAGGCTTTAGAACAGACAATGTCAAATATGTGGTAGACAAAGCACTAACATTGGTTGGCGATGGCGTTGATTTGGATACTTTTATTGACGAGATCAAGCATATGAATCGATAACAATTGGGACCGCTCGCGTTTTTAGAAGCAGGAATTTAGTTTATTCAAACTGTCTAAAAGAAAACCTAGAAGATCACAATAAGAAACAAAAAAACAACAGTTA